>JAJYDK010000046.1 GCA_021777555.1 Pseudomonadota bacterium
CGGCGAGCAACTCCACCAGACTGCGCGGGGTCTGCTGCCAGTTGAAGTGCTGCTTGCCATCATCGAAGGTCCGCCGACAATCCGAGCAACTGGTGAGGAACGTTTGCGCTCCTGTACGGTCGATTTCATTGAACTTCTCTTCGATGACGCGGTAGCGCAGCGGTGCCGCACGCTTGATATCGAAGACTCCGCCGCCACCGCCACAACAGATGTTGTAGCCGATGTGCCGAACGGTCTCGGTGGGCTCAATTCCCATCGCTCGCATCAGTCGCCGCGGAGCATCCGTGACGCCGCCCTTGCGAACCAGTTGGCAGGGGTCATGAAATGCCGTCACACCTGCCTCGGCAGGACGAAGCTTAAGCCGCCCCGCCTCGAGCGCGTCTGCCAGGTATTCCGTGACGTGCTGAACTTTGAACGGGAGCGGCCGGCCGAGCAACTCAGCGGCCTCCCAGCGCAATGCCGAGTACGCATGCCCGCATTCCGGCACGATGAGTACCTTGGCGCGGCAGGCAACGGCCTCGTCGACCAGACGCATGCTGATGCGCCGCTGCCAATCACGCCCGCCGGCGTAGTATCCGTAGTTCTCCGCGATCAATCCGTCGGTGCGAAACGTGCAGTCGACCTTCATGTGCGCCATGACTCGCGCGATCGCGGCAACCGCCGCCGGATAGTGCTCGATGTCCGTTCTCGGCACGGTCAACATCACCTCCGCCTGCGGCTTGTCGAGCGGCATCTCGACGCCGAACTTCTGCCCGATCGCGAGCAACTGGTCCCGGTATGGCTCGCTCGTCGGCTCCGGTTGTCCGGTCTGCCGTTGATAGGCCGCCTTTTCGTACAACTCCTTCGGGGCAAGACCGGCCTCGAACATGCCACGCCGTGCCTGCTCGATCAGGTCAGCGATGTCGATCCCCATGGGACACATCAAGGAGCATCGCCCGCAGAGATTGCAGCTGTCATAGAGCAGGTGCTGCCACTGGTCGAGTTCCGCGGCGGTAACCTTCGGCTTCAGATTGAACCACCGAAATATCGGCGCAAACGCGCCCGCCTCGCGCTTGAAGGCCTGCTTGAACGGCTCTACCTTCAGCACCGGTGTGTACTGCGGGTCCTCGGTCGCGATATAGAAATGGCACGCATCTGCGCACATGCCACAATGCACGCACGCTTCGAGCCGCAGCGCACTCAGTGCCCCGAATTCGCGGGCGAAGCCGCGCATCGCCCCGGCCACCCGCTCTCGATCCGTGATCCGCGCCTCTTCCGGCGCCAGATTGGCGCGCAGTTCCACAAATGAGGAATTCACGATGGCGCCCCCTTTCGTGTCATCAGATACCCGTCTATGGCCCGGGTCGGGAATATATAAAACGCATGCATGAGCTTGCCGAACGGATACCAGAGGAGCAGCAGATCGAAACTGAGGATGTGTAGGCCGAGAATCGTCTGGTACGGACCACCGACGTGGGCGGTGGCCATCAGGCCGGTGATCAGCACGAGCGCTACGACGAACCAGCTGAAGTAGTCGTCGAAATTCGACAAATGGCGCAGCACCGGATGTCCAACGCGGCGCGAAAGCACGGCAACGAACAGCGTAAGAGTGATCACGGAAAAAATAGTGATGATGCTGTTCGGCAGCGTCGACCAGCGCATTCCGACCAAACTGCCGAAGAAGATGACGTGAGGCGCGAAGAAGAGAATGACGATGAACAGACCGATGTGATACGAGTATCCGAGGGCCTCACCCGTCACAGTCCGCTTGATGAATTCCGGATGCGGCCAGGAGCGAGAGCCCATCCCTTTTATCCCGCCAAGGAGCGCCGCACCGACACTGCGGCGCGGCTCGCTCAGCATTCGACCGTGCCGCAGCAGGATCACGTTCACGAGGCGCCAGAGTACCCCGATGAAGAAAACCACGAACGCCACCTTCAAGGCGGGTCCACGTGCGAAATCGACGAGGTCCATGGTGCTACTCCTCGTTGCCTTTTTCGGAATCGTGACTCTTGGTGCGCTTGTTTCGATTGATGCGTTTGCGGGCCAACACCACGCTGCCGGCGCCGATCGCCGCCCCCGCGAGCGCCGCAACGCCCGCGAGCGTACCGGCTTGCGCAGGGCTCACCTCGCCCGCTTTGCCCCAGCGCGCGGTGGGGATCGGGCTGTAGAAGCTGCCTCTGTCCCAGAAATCCGGTTCCGCGCAGCCGAGACAGGGATGACCAGATTGGATCGGGAAGCTCACCGCGTTGTTCCATTTCAGCGTAGCGCAGGCGTTGTAAGTGGTCGGCCCCTTGCAGCCGAGTTCGTACAGACACCAACCGTTGCGCGCGCCCTCGTCGTCGAAGGTTTTGGCGAATTCACCGCGATCGTAAAATGGACGTCGGTAGCAGCGGTCGTGAATGCTGTTGCCGTAAAACACCGTCGGCCGCAGATGCTCATCGAGGTCTGGTACCCGCCCCGTAGTGACGTACTGCAGGAGTGTCCCGGCAATGACCTCCGGAATCGGCGGACAGCCGGATACATTGACCACGGGCTTTCCCGGCACCAACGATGATATTGCGCGGGCACCGGTCGGGTTCGGATCTGCGAATGGCAAGCCGCCGAATGAGGCGCAGGTTCCGACCGCGACAATCGCGGCGGCGCCCTTGGCGCATTCGGAGAGAATGTCGAGGCCGGAGCGGCCGGCAGCGCAGTGATACACACCACCGTCGGCAGTCGGGACCGCCCCGTCGACCACGAGCAAGTATTTGCCGTAGTTCGCCTCCATGGCCTGCGCGCGCGCCTGCTCGGCTTGCGCTCCGGCAGCGGCCATGAGCGTGTCATCGTAGTCGAGGGAGATGACGTTGAAGATCAGGTTTTCGACTGTCGGAGCGAACGATCGGGTCAAAGACTCCAGGCAACCGGTGCACTCCTGGAACGACAGGTAGATGACGGATGGTCGGCGGGCAGCGCGCAGCTGCGCGGCCATCGCGCGAGCGGCAAGCGGCGGCAGCGCGAGCAGCGAGGCCATCGCGGTACAGTATTTGATGAAGCTGCGACGGCTGACGCCATTGCGATCGAGCAGCTCGCCAATCGTGAGCTCGGTATCAGGTCGTGCCATGCGGGGTCTCCCCGGGTGCTGAGAATTGCGCTGAAGCGACGGTTCGAAGCCGCACTGCTCCGCGCGCAAGATCATCGTCCGCGGTCAACAGGATGTTCGGTACGCGGGCGACTTCGATCAGGACGGCGAGCGGCTCGCCCGCGGCATTGCGATGCTCCGTCCACCAGAGTCCGGATACCGCCGTCTCGCGAATGCGGCTTTCGCCGTTGGCGTCGATGCGAATGTCCACTTCGCCGCTGCCGAGAAGGCGCCGCAGGCGATCTAGGTCGTTCGGACCCAACGGCAGGCTGCGCAGGTCGATCGCACCCTCCTCACCCGTAGAGCGCAGCGCCTCGAGCAGCGTAGCGAGTTCCGAGAGAATCGCCCCCAACCCGACGCCGAACTCGCGTCCAACCGATTTTTCGGCTGACGGCTCGACATGAATCGGAATGTCCCCCAGAGCGCTCATGACTGCCACTGCTCGAGGAGGCGCAGTGCTTCATCAGTGGCCTGCCGTATCCCCGCGCGAACGGACGCGCTCGGCTCGAGACCCCAGCCGAGGTCGTACGCCTGGATGCAGATGAGTGCGCGCTGGCGCGGCAAGATCTGGCGCAGCCGTGCCATGTCGAGCAGATCGGCGAGTCCGACCTCGTGGACGGAACGCTTGCGGCTCACATCGGCGAGGAAGCCATCGAGCGTGTCGGATTCCAGGCAGCGGACGGCACCCGGGTCGGCGCCGAAGTCCCCCGCGTCGAAAACGATGAGGCGATCGGCGTCCTCGAGGAGTCCGAGCAGCGTGAAACTGAGAGTTCCGGCATCGAGGACACGAACGGCGGATGCTTCCGGTAAACGCTGGATCAGCGTCTGTGCCGCATGCACTCCGGCGCCGTCGTCGCTGAGCAGAATGTTGCCGAGTCCAAGGACGATCGAGCTTCCCACCGCATATCCCTCGATCCGTGCAGGCTTGGCATGCTGCCACTTAGGTACGCGGGTTCGTCTTCGTAGATGTACGGACCATAACTCGCATGGCAGGCTCGTTTGTGACCATGCGCGGCGCTAAAACAGACGAAACGCAAGATTCGCAACGACGCCGACCCCCTAGGGCGTACCGCCGGTGAGAGACGGGTTCATTCGGCAGGGTGCTTCCTGGGTCCGACCGCAGTTCCGGTTTGTGCCCGCGATGAGTGGTCTGCGCAAGAGTGTGTCCAAATCGCATTTGCGCAGCCGGATCGAAAAAACGTATGCTCGGTATCGGTAGATTTCGACGATCGACCCACGGAGACACCGAGGGGAATCGAACGGAAGCGCCGCGACTGCGCGTCGCAGTGGTTCTCGGCGATGCCGGCCGCCACAGCACAGACGCCGGACTCATCAGGTCATTTCAGGGAACAGTAAAGGAAGCGCTCCTCATGCGCTTGACGCCGCCAGAACTTGCGCGCAGTGCACTCGAAGCGGCACCCGACGCCATGCTCATCGTCGATGCCAGCGGACTGGTGCGGTTCGTCAACCGCCAGGTCTTTGCACTCTTCGGATATGCCCGCGAGGAAATCGTCGGAAGGCCCATCGAGACGCTGCTTCCCGAGCGCTTCAGGATCCGTCACCTCCAGCACCGAGCCGATTACCGCGCCCATATGCGGGCGCGCCCCATGGGTCAGAATCTCGAACTCTACGGGCTGCGACGTGATAGTTCCGAGTTTCCCGTGGAGATCAGTCTCAGTCCCGTCGTCGACGGTGGCGAGACCCTTGTTGTAGCCGCGATCCGTGACGTCAGCGATCGCCAGCGGATTCAGAAGGAATTGATTGCCGCGCGGGCGGTAGCCGAAGAGGCTCGCGAGCTCGCCGATTTGGCGCGCGAGAGCGCCGATCGTGCCAATCAGGGCAAGAGCCGCTTCTTGGCAACGGCGAGCCATGATCTGCGCCAACCGCTGCAGGCGCTTGCGCTGCTCAACGGCACGTTGCGCCGAACCGTCCACGATCCTCTGCTCACCGAGGCGCTCTCGCAGCAGGAGAAGGCGATCGGCGCGATGTCGCGATTGCTCAATGCGCTGCTCGACATCAGCAAGCTCGAGTCCGGTGCGATCAAACCGGAGATCATCGATTTCTCACTGGCGCGGATCTGCGAGGAAATCCGCCGGGAGTTCTCCAGCGTCGCAGCTGGCAAGGGCCTGACCTTGGAGACGAACCCTGCGAACGTTTGGGTGCGCAGCGACCCGGCGTTAGTCGAGCAAGTGGTGCGCAACTTAGTGTCGAATGCTGTGAAATATACGCGCTCTGGCACGGTGGCCCTGCGTTGCATGCCGCTCGGGGAGACGGCGGTTCGCCTCGATGTCTGCGACACGGGCATTGGAATTCCAGCCGACCAACTCACGTTGATCTACGACGAGTTCTACCAGGTCGGGGTAGGAGCCAATACCTCACGCGACGGCTACGGACTCGGGCTCTCGATCGTCAAGCGGATTATTCAACTGCTCGGCCTGAGGATCGACGTCAGTTCGCAAGTCGGCTCGGGCTCGACGTTCTCATTGCTGCTGCCGGCCGCCGGACCGCAGGCAACCGTTGCGGGGACGCAAAGTGAGGAGAACTCCGGAGGCGCGGTTCCGCAAGCGAGCGGCGGTCGGCCCAGTGTGATGCTCGTCGAAGACGATCCGAGCGTGCGCGATGCGACGCGCATGCTGCTCAGGGTCGAGGGCTATCAGGTCATCCCGGTCGGTTCCGCAGAGGAAGCGCTTGCAGCGGTCAAGGGCGGCGCACGGCTCGATTTGCTGATGACCGATTATCATCTGGGCCCGAATCAAACCGGTATCCAGGTCATCAGCGCGCTTCGCGAGCGGCTCGGTCCGCAGTTGAAGGCGATTTTGGTCACGGGCGACACGTCGAGCGCGATCCGCGGCCTTGCACCCGATCCACAATTGCGGATTCTGAGCAAGCCGATCCGGGCCGAGACTCTGCTGACGCTGATGCGCGAATTCCTCACCGGCGAGGATCCCGCTTAGCCTGACCGGCGACACCGGCACGGTCGCGCTTTAGCGCCGTGCCGGTGCGCTGCCCTCGGGCCGACCGTTCAGCCTGTGCGAGTCGTCGGGCGCAGTGCGAACGCACCGTCACCGAGCAGCGTCAACGCGACCAAACTGATGGTCCAGAACGCCGGGTATTCCCAGCCACCGCCCTTGTCCGTGAACAGCCACCCGTTGTGGCCATGCACCATGACGATGGTGCCGAACATCTCGATCGCGAGCGGCACCGCGACCCAGGGGGCATAGATCCCGAGCACCAGTGCGAGCCCTCCGACGAGTTCCAGGGCAATCACGCCATACGCGGCGATGGCGGGCAGCCCGAGCGAGGCGAAGTAGCCCACGAAACCGGGTACGGTGAAGACGAAAATCTTCAGTGCGACATGTGCGAGGAACAGAATGCCCAGGCTCACACGCAACAGTGCGATGCCGTAAGGAGCGGTATTGGTCTTGATCATCTCGATCTCCCACGTGATTTCAGAGGTCGTCGCTGGAGGAGCCGGTGCGTGAGGGCGCGGCGTATCCGCCGAACCTCGTGCCATCGCCCAGCGCATCACCACGACGGCGCGGCCACTCTATAATTTCTGCGCACGCAATTAAATAGCGCTAAACTCAATTCATTATTGCGTTTTTTGCATCAATTGGGGACGCTTTGGATATCGCATACGGCATGAGGATCCTGCTCCAGGTGGTCGACTCCGGGAGTTTCGCGCAGGCGGCCGATGCGCTGGGTCTGTCCAACGCAGCCGTGACCCGGCAGGTCAGCGCCCTCGAGGAGCATCTCGGCGCGAGATTGCTCCACCGGACCACGCGCCGCCTGTCGCTCACCGAGGCGGGTACTGAGTACTGCGTACGCGCGCGAGCCATTCTCGAACAGATCGCCGAGGCCGAGTCGAGCGCAGCGAGGGGAACGGCCCGCCCAACCGGAACGCTCAGACTCTCCGCGCCACTGTCATTCGGCGTGCTGCGCCTCGCCGACGAATTGCCGCTGTTTCGCGCTCGGTACCCGCAGCTGAAGCTGGATATTGACCTCTCGGACCGGGTCGTGGACCTGACCAACGAAGGATTTGACGTCGCCCTGCGCATCGCCACGACTCTGGAGAGCCGGCTCATCGCCAGGCGAATTGCACCGATCGACATGGTCTTGTGCGCCTCGCCCGAGTATCTGCAACGGCACGGCACCCCGAAACGGCCCGCTGACCTCGCGGACCATGAAGTCCTCAGTTACAAGTATCTCTGGTCGGGTGATGAATGGGCATTCACGGAGGAGACCGGTCGGAAACTCACTGTGCGGGTGCGTCCGGCAGTCCATGCGACTAATGGCGATCTGCTGCGGCGTCTGGCCGTCGCCGGCGGCGGGATCATCCTGCAACCGACGTTCATCGTCGAGGAAGATCTGCGCCACGGCCGCCTGCTTCGGCTCCTGCAGGATCTGCAGGCGCCCGCCTTCGATCTGTATGCGGTCTACCTGAGCCACCAGCATCTGCCCGCGCGGGTCCGGGCGTTCATCGATTTTCTTCTCGAACGCTTCGGTTCGAGCCGCCCTGAGAGCCTCTCTGAAGCCGGCGGGCCCCACCGAAAGCCGCCGCCCGCTGCTACGCTCGCGCGCCGTGCCCGCGGTCCGCGCATCAATACCCGACGGTGAATCGCTGCCGCACGTGGGCCGGATTTTCGATTTCGTCGACCAGGGCGACCGCAAAATCCTCCATCGAAATTCGGCTGTGGCCCTGCGGATCCACCAGCAATTCCTCGCCCCCCAGACGGAAGTGCCCGGTGCGCGCCCCGGGGGCGAATTCCGCCGACGGGGAGAGAAAGGTCCACTCGAGACCCTGCTCGCCTCGCAACACCTCGAGAAACGCCCGACCCGCGAGCGCCTCGGACCGGTAGGCCAGCGGAAAATCCGGCGCATCGACCAGCGTCTGACCGCCCGGTCCGTTGCGCAGACTGCCGGCACCGCCGACCACGAGCACGCGCATCACGCCGCTCTGGTGCGCCGCCGCAATCAGTTCCCGCGCACCAATACCGTCCACGAATCGGGTTGCGCTCACGAACGCGTCGTGCCCGCGAAGTGCTGCTGCCAACCGCTCGGTATCAGTACCGTTCAGCGCTGCAAGCGTCAATCCCGTCGTTCGAACCACCCCGGTAACCGAGCGCGCAAACCCGCTGACCAGATGTTTGCGCCGCAGCAATTCCGCGCCGATGCGTGACCCCACGCGACCCGTAATGCCCAGTACAGCAACCCGCGCCATCGTTGAATCTCCTCCGCACCGCAGTAGAGCCGGACCGTCAGCCTCGAACCGCCACAGGATTCACCCGGCGCAGCTCCGCATCTGAGTTCGCCCCCCAATCAGGGACACTCCACGCACTCACCACGCGGTGCGGCGCCGCGACCTGAGATCATTATCGCCGTCGCGGTGTGAAGATCAACGAGATGCGATCGCGGCCGCCGGATTGTCAGGATCGGAGCGGATGACGGTGCGTCCGCCAGCGGCCGCTCCGTAGCAGCCAAAGCAGGCGATTCATGTCATCACTGGCGCAGAGGATCGGTCCTATCCCGAACCGTCTGACGTCGTCACTCGCACATCCGTTTGGCGCCGGCGATGGGAGCGGAAGATCTCCCTGCAGTCGGCCCCGATACCGTGATCAGTGCGGCAAAGATCACTTCGCCGTCCGCGCTCAGAAGACCTCGCCCGGGCGCAGCGCATCGTGCGGTGGGCTCCCATCATCGGACCTCGATGCTCAAGCCGCTCACTCTCACTTGCATAGTGTGTATATTTACTATATACAGTTGCGGTGCCGGAAGAGACCTCAACCCTGCGTCTCCCGCCCCTTTCCACGGGCGGTTCCGCCCCGCTGTATCAGCAGATCGTCGAGGCGATCCGGCGCGAAGTCGCCAGTGGACGCATGCCCCCCGGAAGTCCGATGCCTTCGTTTCGAACATTCGCGGCGCAGCTGGCGGTGAGCCTGATTACCGTCAAACGGGCGTATGAGGAACTTGAACGCGACGGGATCATCCTGCGGCACCAGGGCCTCGGGACCTTTGTCGCCCCGGACGGCGAACGCCGATCCCGCGGCGATCGGCGAATCGCCGCCGTCCACGCACTGCGCAGCGCAGTTCGGGCCGGTCGCGACGCCGGACTTAAAGATCGCGAGCTCCTGGACATCCTGGAGCGAGAGCTCGCGGGGTCCCCGCAGCCTGCGGATCAAACATCGGGAGAATGATGATGAGTACGGCGGTCGACCTGAAACACGTCTGCACCCGGTTCGGCCGGGAGTTTTCACTCGGACCGCTCAACCTCTCCGTTCCCCGGGGCTCGATCTACGCCCTGATCGGTCCCAACGGGGCCGGCAAGAGCACCACTCTGAACCTGCTGATGGGCGCAAAACGCCCAGAGATGGGCACCATCGAATTGCTCGGGCTTCCCTTCCCGGCACAGGACGCCGCCATCAAGCAGCGCATCGGCTTCGTGAGCCCCGAACTCGATTACTCCGCGTGGCGGACCGTCGGCAGAGCAATCGACTTCGTGCGCAGCTTCTATCCGGACTGGGTGCAATCGCGAACCGAGCGGCTACAGATGCTCCTCGATATCCACCGGACCCAGCGCATCGCCGAGCTGTCGTTCGGACAGCGCACCAAGCTTGCCCTCATCATGGCGCTGTCGCGCGAATGCGAACTGCTGATCCTCGATGAGCCGACGATCGGGCTCGACCCCGTCTCCAAACGCGTGATTTTCATCGAATTACTGAGATTCATGGAGAACGAATCGCGTACCGTCCTGATCTCCTCGCACCAACTCTCGGACGTCGAGCGCATCGCCGACCACGTCGCATTGCTCAATCACGGCACACTGCTCACCGCAAGTCCGATTGACGAATTGCTCGAACGCTACCGCTGGGTCGAACTCGCCGCCCGCGAGTCACAGGCGGCCGTCATTCAAGGCACCACCGTGCTCGAACGGGGCGAAGGTCGCGAGCGGCTGCTCCTCGATCTGCGTGTCACAACGCCGCAGATGCTGCTCGAGCGCGGTCTGGACATCATTTCCAGCACCCCCATGAGTCTCGAGGAACTTTTCCTGACGTTGATTCGAGCGGACGACGCCCGCCGTCCATGGCGACCACGGTGAGAGTTCTCATGGCCGGTAACGTCGCCCGCCTCCTGCGTCAACATCTGCGCGGTTCTGCAGGCGTCTGGCTCTTGGCCGCCGCGGCCGTCCAATTTCTGATCACAACCGCGACCTGGGCCGTCGGCACTTCCCGCGAATTTCTCCCCGGAGTATTGCTGCTCGCCGTTGCCGGAGCGCAGACGGCGCCGGCGCGCGAAATGGTCTGGCAGATTCTGCCGACCTCGCGACGCGAAATCACGCTTGCCCGCTGGTGCGCCGCGGTGCTCCTGCCCGGAATCGCTTTGAGCGGCGCACTGCTGCTCGCGGACCTGAGCAACCGCAGCTCCCTTTGGTCCGTGCCCGCGCCCTCATCGCTCCTCCTGCAGCTCGCCGGGATTTGGTCGGCATTCGGCTATCTCGCCTGGCTCCCTTTGCGAATGCCGCTCGATGCGAGTCCTCGGCGCGCACTGATGCTCCTATTGACCTGGGGCATTCCTGTCCTATTCGCCGGATACGGCTACCCACTGCATCCCCAGGCACGCGTTGTTTCCACCGTCATCATTTCCATCGGCTGGGCACTGCTGCTGTTTTCGCTGTTGCGAGCCCACCGCGGACACGATCTGCCCGCGGAGGCACCGAACGCCGACGGCGCCCGCGCTCGCAATACTGCGAATGCCTCTAGGGCCAATGCCCCTGACCGGGGCCCACTCATTTCATCCGTGCAAAGTCACACCGCGTGGATGCTCGGCGTCGGGTTGAGTGGAAGCGCTCTCCTGAGGCTACTGTATCCCCACGCCGCGCAGTTACTGCTCTGGCCTTATCTGATCGCCCTTTCGATCTGGTCCACCCTCGCCGCCCAGCGATGGACACGTTCACTGTGGATGTGGCGTTGCCTGCCGCTGACGGCACGCCGCGCGACGCTATTCATTCAAGGAATGCAGCTGATCCCCTTGCTCACCACCCTCAGCGCAGCCTGGGCGCTCGGCCGACTCGCGCCACGCGCGGTAATCCCGATACCCGGTTGGATACCGGCAGGAACCGTCGCGCTGGTAGGAATGGCCAATGCGCTCGCGCGCATGAACATGCGTCGCGCCCGCGAACCGGCCTGGATGGCACATTACCTTGCCCCCGTCATCGCAGTCTCCTATTTGAGCATTCTCATCGCCGTTCAACCACTCGCCCCCGAATTCATCTGGTTTCCAGCACTTGCATGGATCTCCGCCATCGTCCTGCTCGCGGTCAGCTGCCGCATGACGCTGCACGAAGTGAGAATGGCAGACGGTGTGCGCAGAATGGAGATCCACGCCATTCACTGACACCCCGACATTTGGCCTAGTGCCGAGAGGAACCGTGCGGTCAACCCGCAACCACTCCCGCTTCGCCGGAGGAACTGGCCGCTCGAGGCGACAACCGTCGGTGCGCCCTCGGTCATCCCCGAAATGATCCTGCGACTATTCGCGGCACCATAGGCTCGTCCGGGACACATCGCACCCCACAGAGCATCTCAATCCGAGCTCAAATTAAAAAAAGGGCGGCGGTGACAACCACCGCCGCCCCTTCAGGTACCCGCTTCCTCAGAAGGCGGCTCGAACGCTCAGTTCGTACCGCGAGCCGTAATTCAACAGGCTCAGGAATTGATCCGTGCGGGTATCGTACTCCTGCAACACCGACTTGGTGAGGTTGGTGCCCGAGAGAGCCACGATAATGTGACGACTGATGCGATAGCTGATCTGCCCGTCGAGCTCTCCATAGCCTTTGATGTACACCGGAGCCAGCAGATTGTAGCCGTCGCCGATCTGATAGATGTACGCGTTTCGGTGACTGTAGGCCAGGCGGATTCCGATGCCATATTTCTGATAGATCAGCGTCACGTTCTGATAGTCGCCGAGCCCGGTCAAACCGAACGCCTGCGTACCCGTGGCCGACGTGCCAGAGGAATTGATCCCGGCGTTGGTCGAGAGAATCGTTGCGTTCGCATTGACCCCAAGTCCATCAAACGGCGCTGGCAGATACGTAAACATGTGCTGCGCAGAAATCTCCACACCTCGCACGTTCGCAGTACCGACGTTCGTCGGGCCGGTGAAGGCGAATGTCGCGACATTATTGGGAAACTGCGCCAAGTGCTGCGAATTGGTGATCGGCACCTGCAGGTTCGACTGCTGGTACTCGATGAAATTCGACAGATCCTTCACGAAGCCATCGACGGCGACGTAGCCGCTGTGGCTGTAATACCACTCTGCGCCAAAGTCGTAGTTCATCGAGGTATACGGCTTCAGGTCCGGATTTCCCCCCGATGCCGCCAGATCGGTCGGCGCCAGAATGCCGCCACCGTAGTTGATCACGGGCGAGAGCATGCTCGGCTCCGGCCGCGCCAGACTCTTCGATACCGCGGCGCGCAGCACCACGTGGCGAGGCAGATTCAGCCGAACGTTCAAACTCGGCAGAACGTAGTTGTAGCTGTGATTACGGGCAACCGCGAGCGTCGCACCGCTGTTTGCATAAATCGCGTAGTCGCCCGTCGGGTCATTCGGGATCGGAGTGATGTCCTGAAGGACTTGTCCATATCCTACTGACGAGTCCTGGGTGTGCACGAAACGCACTCCAAGATTTCCACCCCATGACAATCCGAAGACGTGACCGTTGAAGTCGCCCTGGACATACGCCGCGGTCGTCTTCTCCACGACGGTTGCGAGCGACTGTAAGGACTGGCCGAGGGTTTGCGGCGTATAGCCACCGGATCCCTGCACCGCCGCCTGAGTCGTTCCGGGCGCAAGCCCCGCCGCCGCGTCCTGTTCCGCGAACGCAGCCGAACTGTCGAGGAACGCGAGGTACTGGGCCGGATTGTACGTCAGCCAGGTGGTCGGGAAGGATCCGGAATATGGACCAACGAATCCGCTCGGAATGCTGGTCGGGGTGAACAAGTAGCTCGGCAACTGCGCTCGATAGCCGCAGTAGGCACAGACGTCCCCGGCATTATAGGAGCTGAACGTGTAGAAACTGTTGCGCTGCCAGTACGCCCCGAATCGGACATCCGTCAGCGGCGCCCAGGCGTGCGGATTAATCCACGTCTCATCGGTGGTGAACTGCCGAATCTTGTTGTCGTTGAAATTCCCCTGAATGGCAATGTAGTGCGCCATGGGCAGACTGATGTTCGTCAGAGCACTCGGTGTCGCCAGGGTGGGAACGCCCAGACCGTTGTTGCTCGTATAGGTCACCGGGATCGGATAGCCGGCTACCGTAAACTGCGACGGGTTCGTATAGTCGCTCGCGCTGTTGCTCGCATCCGACGCCTCAAGGTTCCACAGCAGCTTGCCGTGCAAAGACCGGCCCTGGAGCTTGAAACGCAGCGAACGCATGTACTGCGGGCTGATCTGATCGGCCTGCGTGCTTTCAATCAAATCGGCATGAGATGCGACGGTGAAATTCTGTACCACGCCGTCCGGACGCACGACCACGCCATTGCTGATCGGATTTCCGTCGACGTACAGACCGAGATTCTGATCGAAGTTCGTCTGAGTGAACTTATTGTATAGCCCATCCAGAGTCGCCGTAATGTTCGAGGTGACGTGCCACTGCAGTGCGGCAGTCAGATTGAGCCGTTTGACGTTGTAGGAATTGTTCTGAATCTGCACCGTATCTGGCATCAGAACGCTGGTCGGAAGCCCGGTCTGACCGCTCGAATTCTGCCATACGGCGGTCGGCGCTCCCGGCACGTTGACCGGCATCTGCCACCAACCGCCAGAGTCCATTTGGTACGCAGTGGTGGCCTGTTCCTGCTCGCCGATCGAAACGAGGGCCCCGAATTTCTTGTGATCGAAGGTATTGCTCAGCAGAAGGAAGCCGGCGGGTTCCACCTTGGTGTTCTGCGAGCCCATATTCGCACTGAGCTTGGCGATCGCCTTCGGTCCGTTGAAGTCGAAGGGCAGCGCCGTGTGCAATTCGACCAGTCCACCGATGGCGCCGTCTGGCTGCCACGCCTCGCTGGTCTTGTAGACGACCGCCTTGGTGATGAAATCGGACGGCAGAGAGTCGAAATTGAATTCGCGTCCTCCGCTCTGGGTCGGCAGCTGTTGCCCGTCGACCAGCACGACGTTGAAGGCCGGTCCGAATCCGCGCACCGTGATCTTGTTGCCGGCACCGGTGCCATCGCGATCAATCGCTACGCCTGGCAGGCGCGAGAGCGATTCGGCCACATCAGAATCGGGGAACTGGCCGATGTCCTGCGCGCTGATCGCGTCGAGCACCTGATTGGCATTTTCCTTCAGCTGCATCGACTGCACGAAGCTCGCACGCAGTCCGGTGACGATCACCTCGTGCAGCGTCTGCGCGGTGGCACCGCGCGAGGCATGCGCGTCGGCAGCGCGCTGCGCCGAATTCCTGGCGAGCAGCGGATGAGCGGCTTGCGCCTCGGCTGCGCGGGCGGCACAGAACGGCGTGGAAATCGCCATCAGCCCCAGTACGAGCCCGACGTGCTGAGCGCCCCTCGTCTGGGTCGAGCGTACGGTAGTTCGTTCGATCACTTTCACAACAGTACTCCCCAATAGTTATTTGACAGACGTGCGCGGCCCGTCGTCCCGTGCCGCATTGAATCGGTATCTGCGCCGCTGACCGCGCTCACCGCGCTCATGCAGGGCTTGTTTCGCGATGATCAGCGCGCCACATTAATTGTAGTTATATGATACTCGATGAAAGTTTACAAGATTTTTGCATCAAGCCAGGGCGCATCGGGGTCCCATCGTTGTGGGCCGCATACGGATTGCAATGGCGCTGACCTGGCGAGCGCTTGGGGCGTTCCGGGGCGAGGACCTGGCGCAAGCGCACCCCGACGCAGGCCATCAACGGCTCCTCAGGTGCGCGAATTAGTGTGCTTTTTAGTGTCCGCGCCGAATTCCGAGCCTGCCCGATCGGAATATGGGCTCAACGTGAGCTCCAAGCGGTTGCGGCACCTGCCGTGGTAGCGCTGCATTTGTTGCACTCACGCTACAGCAGACTCCGAAATGTAAGTTACTTTCATTCCACGTGGGGAGCCGCGCGGAAATTCAGGGCGTCGCGAGTGGGTGTGCTCCTGCAGGTTCGCGGTGAGCCCCGCCGATCAGCAGTGAGTTCAAGGCGAGATGGTCCGGGTCGAGCAGCGCAATATCGGCGCGGGCGTTCGGCCGCAGACAACCATGCTCCGGATGAATTCCGGCAGCGCGGGCCGGAATGGAGGTGACCATGGCCAGCGCACACTCGAGCGGCAGCTCGACCCGCTGCACCAGGCGCTGCAGCACGCCCACCATGTCGATGTGAACACCGGCGAGGGATCCCCTGGCGTCGATCAATCGGCCGTCGCGGACCCGAATCGTCGCACCGTACAGCTCGAAATGCGCCGGTCCGTGGACTGTGGGCATGGCATCGGTGACCGCGAACAGCGTATTCGGTTCGCGTTTGGCGCGCACCGCGAGCCTCACCATCGTGTCATCGACATGGTAGCCATCGGCGATCACGCCGCACCAGGCGGCGCTATCCAAAGCCACCCCGGTCATCCCGACCTTCTTGGTCTGCAGCGGCGGCATCCCATTGAAGAGATGCGTGAACAGACTCGCGCCGTCGGCCAGGGCTGCACGCGTCTGTTGCTCGGTGGCTCCACTGTGCCCGATTGCGACGCGCACGCCCATGTCCACGAGTCGCGCCAGTACGCCGTCCGGCAGGCGTTCCGGCGCCAACGTGAGCAGTACCGGAACGGAGTGCGCGCGCAGGCGGCGCAGCAGCCCGAGCGTATGGTCGCTGAAGGGTCGGATCAGCTCGAGGGCGTGTGCGCCGCGATACTCCGGGGCGATATGCGGCCCCTCGATATGCATACCGGCGACGCCGCAACGGCCGTAAACGGCGAGCACGGCGTCCACCGCCCGCTCCATGACCTCAGGGGTGCTCGTGATGAGCGTAGGCAACCAAGTGCCGGTCCCTCCGAGGCGGTGAGCGTCCGCAATCGCCGCGAGCGCTTCGGGCGTGGGATTCTGGGTAAACAGGACTCCACCGCCCCCATTGACCTGCAGATCGACGAAGGCCGGACAGGCGAGGGATTCGCAGCGCCAGACGGGCAGGCCGTCCCGGCCGACCTCGCCCGCCGGCGCCAGCGCCTCGATCCGGCCATCTACGATGCGCAGCGCCGTATCGCGGCGGATCTGTTCGCCGTCGAAGCACGATGTCGGATGCAGCCACCACGCCCCGGCTGCAGGCGGCGCACCGAGGTGATGCGGCACTCGATTCACGCTCACAAGTCGCGCGTCCGGAAGTACGGCATCAAGGCATCCTGAATGCTCGAGAGCACCAGAGCGCGAGCTGGACCGCCCGCCACCGCCGCAAGTGCCTCGGCACGCTCGAGCACCGAATCCGTGAAGAGATCTCTGAGCACGTATCGGGGCCCACCCGCCGCGTCGATGCGCGCATAGAGCGCCGCAACGGCCTGTTGAGCCGCCGGCTGGGGCCAGTAATAGCGGATGCGGTCCGCGTAGCTGTGGTGACGCAGCCGCCTCAACTCTGGCGCCGCACCGCGGTAATGCTCGCGCCAATGGCGATCGTCGGCGACCATCAGTCGCTCGAGCGCCTGCGCCAGGTCACCCGGTCGGCCGAGCGACTCGCCGTCTGTCGCCAGTCCGTCGAGCCGGTACAGCGCGCTGCGGAACGCATCCGTCAGTCCCGGACCGACCTTCAGGATCGCGAAATGCTTCGCTGCGATCGCGGCCAGCGCACCGGGGCGTTGATAGTCCGTCGAGTGCGCCTCGAAGCACATCTGCGCCTGCCCGTGCAGCGCCGTCTCGAGCGCGCCCACCTGCGCCGGATCGTAGTGCACCACATGCTGTGGAGAGAACTCCACTCCCGGCTGCACCACCAGCGCCACCACTCGCTCCCACGCCGCCGGAGCGATGCGTGCAAAGGCCTCCCGGTGCAGTTCGATGACCTCTCGGGCGTCTTGTGGCCGCGTGGGGCGCAGCACCTCTTCCTCTTCGAGTGCGCCACCCGGCCGAGGCACCTCGGTGCCGATCACATAGGCCAGCGAGCTCGGATTTGGAGCCGCCGCCTCGCACTCTGCCGCGAGCTGCGCGGCGCGCTCCGCGCACAGAGCCTGTGCAAGCGGCTGCGGATCCCCCGCACAGGCTTCCGAGCAGTCGAGGTGGATCTTGCGAAAGCCGGCCTGTACGTAGGCGCGAACCATATCGCGGGCAGCGCTCATGGCCGCCGCGGCGCCATCGCGCCGCCACACCTGCGGCCCAAGGTGATCGCCCCCGAGCACGATCTGCCCGGGATCGACCTCGAGCCGTTGCGCCATTGCGTCAACGCGCTGACGGAAATCCGCCGGGGTCATGCCGGTGTAACCACCGAACTGATTGACCTGGTTGCTCGTCGCCTCGACGAGCAATAACGCTCGCTGCTCACGCGCGAGGAGCAAAGAGGCGCTCAGCGCTTCGGGCTGCGTCGTGCACACGGACGGCACGACCTCACGGCTCCCGGCTCGATTGCGCGCGATCAGATCAGAAAGTCTGCGAATCATGCGGTGTGTCCAACGGTGCTCACGACTGAATCAGCAGCATGGCTGCGCCGCGGGTGCCACTCGCATCGCCGAAGCGGGCGACGCGAAACTGCACTTCCCGGCCCGCCATGCGTTGCTCGCGAAATGCCTCGGCCAGCATCTCTGCCACGCCGGGAATTCTCGACAGCCCGCCCCCGAGCACGACACAGTCCATGTCGATGGTGCACTGGGCGGTATAGATCAGTTCCGCCAGCAGAGTGGCCCACTCGCGCATCGCAACACCCATGGCCTCATCGCCCGCACGAGCCCGCTCGGCGATCTGTGCCGGTGAGCATTCCGGCCCACCGTGACGACTTGCCAGTCGCACCAGACCCGGACCGGAAACCAGCGTCTCGTAACACCCGACACGCCCGCACCCGCAGGCGAGCAGCGGCAGATTCCACTCCCGCACGAACCGCCCCGGAATACCCAAGTGACCGAGCTCACCGGGCAGATCGTTGTGGCCGAGCACGAGCCGTCCGCGGTGGACCACGCCGCCGCCGACCCCGGTGCCGATGATCAGACCGAGGACGGTTTCCGCATCCTCGCCTGCTCCGCCATTGGCCTCAGACAGCGCAAAACACTTGCAGTCATTGGCAATCACTACGGTGCGCCCGAGCCGCTCGACCAGATCCTCACGCAACGGCCGGCCGGTCGCCGGCAGATTCGAGGTGAGCGACCGACCACTGTGATAATCGACCAGGCCGGGCAATCCGATCCCGAGATCCACCGGCGCCTGGGCCTGAGATTCGAGCCATCGGACCTCCTCGGCGATGCATCCGAGCAATTCCTCGTAGTTCGAACAGGCGGTATCGACCCGACGCCGCTGCAACGGCCGGAACTGCTCATCGAACAGGCACGTCTCGATCTTGCTGCCGCCGACGTCCATGCCCCCGAACAGCCGGGCCTTCGGAGCGGGCGGCGGATACAGCCGCACTCCCTGCACGACCCGGGACAAATTGCCACCGGGAAACGGATTGTCCACGTTCAAGCCCAACTTCTGCGACCACGCCACCGCCAGCAACTGCGCCGGTAGCACGTAGAGCGGAATGTTCCAGCCGCGCGGCACTTCAGTGAACGCAAGGTCTGCATCGGCGTGCGCCACCCCGACCGTCAGCACCTGGTCCGCTGCATACTGGCTGCGCAATTCATCGACGACATCGGCATCGTAGCGCCGCGCGTCCGCGTCCGAGGACAACAGCGCAACGACCTGGGTGCCGCCATTCACCAGTGATTTCGGGCCATGTCGAAAACCCAGCGGGGACTCCCAGAACGAGGCGACCTGGCCGGCGGTCAATTCCAGCACCTTCAGCGCACACTCATGCGCGGCGCCGCGCAACTCTCCGCCGCCGAGAAATGCCACCCGTTGCGGGGGCGCAAGGTCGCTCGCCAGCGGCGCAACCGCTTCAATCAGTCCGTCGGCGGCATCCGCGAGCGCGTTCATGCGCCCCTCGAGCGCATCGATCGGCACCTCATCGAATACGGCAAGCGCGTACAGCAGCATCGTGCTGTAGCTCGAGGTCATCGCGAAACCCGCATCGTGGGTCTCATCCGGCAGCACAATCGCGCGTTGCCGGGAACCCTCAGCGCGCGCCAGCGCACCGTGAGCATTGCATGTGATGTGCAAGCCGGCGGCATCGGCACGTTCGAGCAGCGCCAGGGTTGCGACGCTCTCGGGACTATCTCCACTGCGTCCGAAGGACACCACCAGTCGGCGCGTACCTCGACGCAGCAGACGCTGCGGATACGCCACGAGTTCCGTCGTCGGCACCGGAACATAGCGCACCGCAGATTGGTGCTCATTCAGATAGACGCTGAGCGACTCCCCGATGAACGCCGAAGTACCCGCGCCGCAAAACCACACTTCCTCGAACCGCCCCGCGTGCACCCACTGACGAGCCTCGGCCGCCATGACCGCGATCTCGCGGCTCACCGCTCGCCAGACGGCCGGTTGATGCAGGATCTCTCGGTACGTCTGGGAATCACCCGAGGACGCCGCAATCGGCCCACCCTGCCTGCCTTGGGACATGCTCTGATCCTCTCCCGTCCTATCTACGCGCCTTGCGCCGCCCCGTGGCTCGGGTTGCGGTCCGCGGATCGACACAATGCACCGCGACCCCAAGCTCTTCGATCTGTTCCACCGCGGCAGGATCTGCGTCAGTGTCCGTCACAATCATGTGCACTTTGCGGATGTCACAAATTCGATGCAGGCTCGGTGTGCCGAATTTCGAGGAATCCGCGAGCACCACGACTCGGTCACTGGCACGAATCATGGCCGCATTCTTCTGCGCCTCCTCCTCGTTGAACGTACTCAAGCCAAGACGCAGATCGATGGCATCTGCGCCGAGAAAAAACGTGTCGAAATGAAGCTCGGTCAGGAATCGTTCGAGGAACCGGCCACCGATTGCCATCGTGTCGTAACGGACCGTTCCGGCCGGAACGATGACCTCATGCTGCTTGTAATGACGCAGCAAGTTCACCACCTCGAGATCCGCAGTGAGAATCGAGAGACCGCGGGTCTCGCCCAGCTGGGTCGCGAACATACGCAACGTCGAACCGGAGTCGATGATGATCGAGCGCTCCCGCTCAATCAGCCCGGCAGCGTACCGCGCGATTGATCGCTTCTTGTTGACGTTGACCTGCTCTCGATCCGAGACGCTGGGCGCAATCAGATTGAGGCGGAAATCGGGCAGTTCGCGCGCCAACGCTTTAGCGAGCTCGATACGAAACTCGGGAACGCCCTTGCAGCCGTAGTGCTTGCAGTAGCGCACAATGCTCGGCTCGCTGACACCAGCCCCGGCCGCAATCGTGCGCAGCGGCGCATGCATGAACGAATCCGGATCGGCGACCAGGTAGCTGCCGATTCGGCCAAACGCCTTGGACAGATGACCGATGTCGGCGCGGATTCGATCGAGCAGATCGCCACGCGCCACTCGCTCGCCTGCATCCTCCCTAGTGGCCGGTGCAGGTCCGTTTGGATCTCGTCGTATTTGCGGACTCATGAGAGCGCTCCAATCCGTGCGCGGCTCGTGCTGATGCGCTTCTGCGCAAACAGCGCGTAGCCCAGAATGACTGCATACATAGGCACGAGCGAAATATACGCCAGTTGATTGCCGATGACGCGCGCGAGCAGACCATACGCCGGCGGCACCACGGCGCCACCGATGATGGCCATGATCATGATCGCCGCACCGGTCTTGGTGTGCTCGCTGAGACCGGTCAGCGCGATCGGGAAAATTGCCGGCCAAAGGACTGCGTTGGCGAATCCGAGCGAGGCGACGAACAGGATGCTCGGCATGCCATGCGTGAGAGTGATGCCGATGGTCAGTACGATCCCGAGTGCCGCCGACCAGGCGAGCGCGCGCTCCTGACTGATCCGCTTTGGCACCAGCACGATGCCGAGCAGATACCCGACCACCATCGCTCCGAGCGTCAGGCTCGCGAAAAATCGCGCAGTCTGGATCGGAAAGTGCAGTGCCTGTCCGTAAAGAACGATGGTGTCCCCGGCAATGACCTCCACGGCCATCTCGAAGAACAACGCCCAGAAGCCAAACAGCAGCAGCGGATGATGCGACCAGCGAAAGCCATGTCGGCGCTCGCTCTGGTCGAGCTCTGCCGCCGGCTCCTGCGGTTCGGGCAGGCCGCATCGTGCGATCAGGTACGCCAGAATCAGCAGCCCCACGGCCAAGCCCAGGTAGGGGGGAATGAGCCGGTGTGCCAGCTGCCCAAGTTCAGCGCCACCCAGCGTTGTCCGCCCGGCCTTCTGCAACTGACCGAATCCGGCGAATACCAGCGCACCGAGCAGCATCGGGCTGATCACGCCTGCAAGCTTGTTGCATACGCCCATGATGGACACTCGGCGCGCCGCGCTCTCGTGCGGTCCGAGAATGATCACGTAGGGATTCGCGGCCGTCTGCAGCAGGCACAGTCCCGTGCCCTGCACGAACAGTCCCGTCAGAAAGAGACCGTAGGAGCGCAGCAGCGCCGCCGGCACGAAGAGCGCAGTACCGACCGCCATCACCGCCAAACCGAGCGCCATGCCTCGCTTGTATCCGGTGATCGCCAGAACCCGGGCCGAAGGAAGTGCCATGACGAAATAGGCGATGTAGAACGCGAATGCGACCAGGAGCGCCTCGAAGGTATCGAGCTGACACACCAGCTTCAGAAACGGGATCAGCACGCCGTTGAGCCAAGTCACGCAGCCGAACAGAGCGAAGAGCCCAGCCATGAGCGCCAGTGCCCGCCGATCGGTGCCGGTGGGGGTTGAGTTCATCGTCCCCTCTCGTCAGTTCGCCGAGGATGCACGCAAGCGAGGCCCGCCGAGGAGTCGGTCGGCCGGCTCCTGGCGACACTCGAGCGCAGTAACCGGCAACGACACCCTCGCTCCGCACTCGAATCGGACGACTGCGCCCTCACTGCGCGGCTCGGCGGTCACGCATGGAAGCCGGCACACTCCAGACCTGTGAGGCGATGTTGTGCCCGCAGGTCTGCACGGTCAGAGCGCCGGACGCCCGCCCGGTCAGACACTCATGGGTGCTCCGATTGATGAGGTTTCCCGGCAGAGTGTAGCGCCACCGCTGCAGAGCACTCGTCACGCAGGCGCCAAGACGCGCGCGGTGACCGACCTGCGCAAGGCACTGACCGCCGGAGCGCAACGCGCCGCTCGGCAGCACCCGCCAGCGCTGCGCGGCCGAGTCGGTGCACTTGTCCACCGCGCCGGGTGCGGCAAGGCAGCGGGTATACGCCTCGGCTGTGCGGTCATTGTGCGCAACGTTCGGGAGAATTCTCGTGATGACGCCCATACGCGCCGGGACACCGCATGCTGCGCTCGGCTGAATGGTCCAGATCTGCGTGTCGTGCGCCCCAATGCGGGCCGCGAGATCCTGTGCTCCAGAGCGACGCGCGCCCGTCCAAAGGTCGACGCTCGCGAAGCGGCAGGTGCCGGAAGAGAAGCCCAATGTGCGCGGACGCAGCAGCACTTGCAGGGGCGCCGTGCTGCGGTTGAGCACTGCGACGGCGTATCGCCCGCCCCGCAGAGGCTTCATCAGGACGTCCTGGGCCGGACTGCGGCGCAGCAGCGTCGCCATCTGGCCGAGCGGATCCTGATCGACGGCCAGAACGGCCCGGTTGCCGAGGATGCGGATACTCGCCGCGGAGAGCCTATTGAGATTTGAGCTGAGGATCAGCGGTGCGGACATCATCGACCACAGTGCGAGCTGACTGCGTGTTTCTGCGAGCGTCAGACCACGGTCGCCACCGATGATGAAATCTGAATCGTTCCAGTTACCGGGCTTCTGGAATCGGCCGAGCTGCAGGTTGTACTCGTAATTCCACATCACGCTCGCCCAGCGCGAGCGATGCGGCCGGCGAGGATCGAAGATCTCGATGTCCGAACCCTCGCGCCAGAGCTGTCCATAGCCGCGCACCCAACTGAGGACGTCATACCATTGGGGCTGTCCCTGAAAATAGGCCGGGGCGGATTCGGAAAACACAATCGGACGGCCGACCTGCTTCAGCGCCTCACTCTCGGCCCGGTATGCCGCCCGATAGGCCGCAAGGGCCGATTCGCCCTTCGCGGCATAGACGTTGCAGCCGTCGAGTTTGAGATAATCGACTCCCCAGGACGCAAACAGGCGCGCGTCTTCCAGGAAATGTGGCGCTCCGCCACCATTCGGGACGCCGCTCCCTGCAAAGCCCCCGCAGGTCGCATAGCCGGCATCCTCATAAATGCCGAATTTCAGGCCGAGCGCATGAATGCTATTGGCGACGGCATGCATCCCCTGCGGGAATTTGTGCCGATTCGTCTGCAGATTACCGTGGCTATCGCGCTGCTTGCGCATCCAGCAGTCGTCGATGGTGACGGTGTCGTAGCCGCGTGCGGCCAGACCCGATTTTACGAGGGCGCGGGCATTGTCCAAAATCACATGGGAATCGATACGGCACTGGTAGTGAGCCCAATCGTTCCAGCCCATCGGCGGGGTCGGCGCAAGGACGCCGGCGGCACTGGCCGTCGGTGCTAAACCGATCCCGAACCACACCAGTGCCTGCAGCAGCATCAAAACAAGTGTGGTGCGCGCCCCGGCCTCATGCGCTCTGCGATGTCGTCCTACTGGCGCAAAGCGCCTGCCCATCGCCCGGATCGAAACTGCAGGAAAAGATGTCGTATAGGCCATATGCGTTCTCTGGATGTCTCGCCAAGCCAATTGATTCAGCGCGCTCGTGCACCCATCCCCGAGTAGGGTCTGCGAAGGGGAGAATCTCGCCGAGAACCGCCGAGTTTCCCCAGTCGGTTCACCTGCGCTCGAGGTGCCGCGACTTTTTGCCGCGGATTCTCGAGTCGCTCCCTCGCCCCTCTACCTTCCCCACCGCTCGGGATGGACGCCCCGCGCTACCCCGCCCGATCATCGACCCTCGCGCCGATAATCTGGAACTATTTTTCATGCCATGGAATATTTTTCCAGATTGCACGTCACGACGTCAAGCCTGGTGCTCTGGAATCGCCATAGGCAGACCTGGGTTCGTCAGCCACGGGGCCTCGGTCGAGCGCCGCGACACGATCTACGCGTTGTCTCGACGAGAGCCGCAACGGCAGCCGTGCGGCTCCGTCACGTTCACGTTCCCGGCAACCTTCGTCCTGCACCGATCCCCGTGACGTCGAGTCTCGAACGTCCTTCTTTTCGAGACTGCCACGTCTCCTCGCCGACACCGCTCCTGTGGACCGCATCTGCTGCACTGAACAGATCGATCACGCTCTGCGGCCCAATGGTTCGGACCACTTCACGCGTGGCCGCGCGTGGGCGTCGCCCAATAGGTGCTCTCGCGGCACCGTCCGCGCCTTCGGGTGTCCCGCGACAGGATTTGCGCCACACACCGCTCGCCCCAGGCTCAAGAGGTCGGGCTCGATGGGCTGGACATCACCACCACTTCAGGTACAGGCATCTCTGGGCTGGAACAAGCCCGCTATTTCTGGCGGCGCTAAACGACGCGCTGACCAAGTTCGAACAGCAGCATGTTCCGCGCTAACCCTCGATCTGCGCGGCGACTACGGTGGCGCAGGCCCCCCTTACCGGGCGAAGCTCCAGCACGATCCGTACTTCAGTCATGTCTACAAGGGGGTACTGATTGATCACGGCACCCGCAGCGGCACGGAACTCGTCGCGGCCCTCATCAAGCGCGAGCACCTCGCCACGGTAGTCGGATCTCGCACAGCGGGAGCATTCCTC
>JAJYDK010000088.1 GCA_021777555.1 Pseudomonadota bacterium
GGAAGGGCACGGCGTTTGGCGGGGCGCGTGGGCGCACCGACGTGCCGAAGATCGTCGACTGGTACATGGACAAGAAGATCCACATCGACGAGCTGATCACGCACGTGCTGCCGATCGAGCGCATCAACGAGGCGTTCGACCTGATGCACCGCGGCGAGTCGATCCGTACGGTCGTGACGTTCTGAAGACCTCCATGGCAATTACAACTCGCTGAGGATCTAAACATGGCTATCTCGATTCATCCGGCGGTCGACCACGGTGTAAAACCGGGGAAGGCGGACTTTGCGGGCGGCACGCTGGTGTGCCACTGCGCCACGGATCCGGTCAAGGTGCACATCGGCGCGAACGTCGCGTTCGATCACGTTTGCGGCTGCAGCAAGTGCTGGAAGCCCAAAGGTGCGCTGTTCTCGCTGGTTGCGGTCGTCTCGCGCGACAAACTGACGGTCGTGGCCAATGGCCATAAGTTGAAGATCGTCGACGTCACTGCGCCCATTCAGCGTCATGCGTGCACCGGCTGCGGCGTGCACATGTACGGGCGCATCGAGAACAAGGAGCATCCGTTTTACGGCTTTGACTTCGTGCATCCGGAGCTGCTGCAGGAGCACGGCTGGGCGGCACCGGAGTTCGCCGCGTTCGTCTCCTCCATCATCGAATCCGGGTTCCCGCCGGGGCGGATGAGCGAAGTGCGCGAGCGTCTGAAGCAACTCGGTCTGGAACCTTACGATTCGCTCTCCCCGGCGCTGATGGATGCGATTGCCACGCACGCGGCGAAGAAGAAGGGAACGCTCGCGGCGTGAGTGCGCAGGTGCGAATCGACGTGTTTCCTAGGATCGAGGCATTCGCCGTGCGGTGCGGGCCCCGCGTGGACCGTCGCCGGAGTGTTCCGAAAAGTGATCACTCCGCTGCGGGGCTCGCGTCTGCGCTGTCGGCAGGCTATGCCGCGGCGGTTCAATGCGCGCATAGTAGCGCGCATAAAGAGCGCGAGACGCCGCGCCTGCGCTGCACGCAGCGCATGACGGTGGCGCGGGCCGAAGACTTCGAGGAGACGAGCACGAGCTGAGTGTCGTTGTCGAGGCGTAACAGAGGGGGTGAGTTCACCAACAAAAACCAAGCCTATCCAGTGCCGCCGCGCACGGGTGCGACAGATGAGTTCGCGGCGAGTCAACCGGTGCCGGCCCGTGGGTCGCCCCGGCGGAGCGTGCTCCGTCGAGGTGCCGGACCGTCCGAATCACCTGTAAGTACCGACAATGCCACTTCAGGAGACATTACCGTGTATACCCTGACTGAAAAAACGCCACGGCGGGCGGATCGGCAGCGCTGGGGATGGCTGCTCTCGGGCGCCGCTGCCGTGCTCGTCATCACCGGCGCTGGTGCCGGATTGAGACCGGCGCATGCCGCGGACACCGGGCCGACCGGTGCCAATTGGATCAAGCCGTCCGGCAATGATTACAACTGGCGCTACAGCCGACTCAATCAGATCAACGTTCACAATGCCCACCAGATGCAGGTCTCGTGGACCATGTCGACCGGCGTGCTGCGCGGCCATGAGGGCCAGCCGCTCGTGGTCGGCAATACGATGTATTTCGAGACGCCTTACCCGAACAGCGTGTTCGCACTGGATCTGAACGATCCGAACCACCGGGTGCGCTGGAAATTCACCCCGCCGCCCGATCCGAATGCGCCGCCGGTAGCCTGCTGCGACGTCGTCAATCGCGGCGTGAGCTATTACAACGGCAAGATCATCATGACCGCACTCGACGGCATGGTGTATGCGTTGAATGCGAGCGATGGTGCCGTAGAGTGGAAGTTTCACAATGCCGATCCGAAACTCGGTCAGACCGTCACCGCCGCGCCTCAGGTGTACGACGGGGTGGCCCTGATCGGTGTGTCCGGCGGGGAGTTCGGCGTGCGCGGATATATGACCGCGCTCGATGCGAACACCGGCAAGATGCTCTGGCGCGCCTACAGCGAGGGCCCGGACAACCAGCTGCTGTTCAGTCCGACGCATACCATCAACGGGTACACCCAAAAGCCCGTCGGGGTCGACTCGAGCCTGAAGACCTGGCGCGGAAATGAGTGGAAGGAAGGCGGCGGCACCACCTGGGGCTGGTACTCGTACGATCCGAAGCTCGGCATGATCTACTACGGCAGCGGCAATCCGGGCACGTGGAATCCCACGCAGCGCCCGGGTCTGAACCGCTGGTCGATGACGATCTTCGCGCGCAATCTGCACACCGGCATGGCCAAGTGGGTGCTGCAGATGACCCCGCACGATGGCTGGGACTACGACGGCGTCAATGAAATGGTGCTGTTCAACGCCAAGGTGAAGGGCCGCGAGGAGCCGCTGCTCGCGCACTTCGATCGGAACGGGTTCATGTTCGTCGTGAACCGCATCACGGGAAAGCCGGTGCGGATCCAGAAATACGACTCATCGGTGAACTGGGCAAACGGATTCAACCTCAATACCGGCATGCCCGAGGTCAACGAGCGGTACATGACCCGCGCCGGCGTCAACGTCACGGGCATCTGCCCGGCGGCGCAGGGCGACAAGGACGAGCAGCCGTCCTCGTACGACCCGCAGACCGGTGACTTCTACGTGCCGCTGAATCACCTGTGCATGGATTATCAGGCGTTCGACGTCAAGTACATGGCGGGCTTCCCGTTCGTCGGTGCGATCGTCAACATGCACCCCGGTCCGGGTGGCTACCGTGGTCGTTTCATTTCCATCAATCCGGTCACGGGACGGACCAACTGGCAGATTCACTCGGAATTTCAGGACTGGGGCGGAGCGCTGACCACCGCCGGTGGACTCGCCTTCTACGGCACGCTCAAGGGCGACTTCCGCGCCGTGGACGTGCACACCGGGAAGGTGCTGTACAGCTTCCATTGTCCCTCGGGGATCATCGGCAACCCGGTCACGTACATGCATGATGGGCATCAGTACGTCGCGGTGTTGACCGGTGTGGGCGGCTGGGCGGCGATCGGCATGACCAATAACCTGCACAAGGGAACGGCGGGATTGGGTGCCGTGGGACTTGACCAGAGTCTTAACCAGTACACACAACTCGGCGGAACGTTGATGGTGTTCGCGCTGCCGAAGGGTTGAGCGGATGGGGCGGGGCGAGGATGATGTGGGGTTGCCCCGCCCATTGCTGGAATGGGCCGCGCCGGGCACCGGCGCGGCCCACTTTGTCGGTGCAGTCGGCGGAGTGCAAGGCGCCGCAGCGATCACTTAACGTGAAGGGGAAACGACGTATGTCACGCAAAAGAGCCATTGTGGGGATGCTGCGGGGCTTGGCGGTACTGCTGCTGATCGGCGGGTCTGCCGCCGCGGCGGCCGCGCGACCGCTGACGGTGTGCGCCGATCCGAACTACCTGCCGTACTCGAATCGGATGGGACAGGGGTTTGAGAACAAAGTGGCCGAGGTCATCGGCCATGCGCTCGGGCGGCCGGTCAAGTACGTGTGGTCGAGCTACCGCCAGCCGGGCGGGTTCGACAACTTTCTCGCTCTGAATCTCGATAAGAACCGCTGCGACATCATCATGGATCTGCCCTACGGGGACGTGGAGGAGCATTACACGGATCCCTACTACGGCTCGACGTACGTGTTCGTCTACAAGAAAGGCCGTCCGTACGATCTGTCCGGCGGGATGGATTCCCCGATCCTGCGGCACGTGAAGATCGGGTTCGAGATGGGCACGCCGCCGGAGATGGGTCTGAAGATGCGCGGACTGCTCCTGAAGGCGACACCGTTCGACACGGCTGAGAAGCCAACGGCGTCCCCTAAGGCGACGTTGCAGGCCGTGCAGGACGGCAAGGTCGACGTTCTGATCACCTGGGAGCCGGCCGTCGGATATTTCATCAAGAAGGATTATCCGGATCTGACCATGACGCGCGTGCCGGATACGAATGCCCTCGGCTCACCGGAGCGGTATCTGTTCTTCATGTCGCTCGGCGTGGCTCCGGCGCACAAGCACCTCATTGCGCAATTGAATGCGGTGATCAAGTCGCACAAGGCCCAGATCAAGCAGGTCATGGACGACTACGACGTCGGCATCCTGCCCTGAGGGCGGGATGCGCCATGACGAGCCGACAGAGGCCCTACGGTCACGATGTAATTCGATGCAAGACATGCCAAACGTAGTGAATGTGAAGCGATTCTCCGTCCGGCCACGGCGAGGCAGGGGTTCGATCCTGCGGGCGCGTCGGGTGCTGTTGTGGGTGTGCACGCTCGGGTTGACGCTACCGGCCATCGCCGCCATGCCCCCGGGTGAGAAGGT
Source organism: Pseudomonadota bacterium (assembly GCA_021777555.1). Taxonomy (GTDB): domain Bacteria; phylum Pseudomonadota; class Gammaproteobacteria; order Steroidobacterales; family Steroidobacteraceae; genus 13-2-20CM-66-19. The sequence goes on from JAJYDK010000088.1 coordinate 4,282, forward strand.
GGCCCGGGGCAGCAACTGCTTCTCCTGCCACGCGGTCGGTCACAAAGTGGTGGGTCCGGCGTTCGTCGCGGTGGCCAAGCGCTTTGCGCATCAGCCCGGGGCCCAGGCGACGCTGGTGCACGCGGTGAAGTTCGGGCATGTGGGCACCTGGGGCAACATTCCGATGCCGCCGCATCCGGAACTCACCGCGCAGCAGCTCAATGAGGTCGTCAGTTGGGTGCTCTCGATCCGTTCGGGCGCGAAACCGGCGGCGGCCGCGGTCGCGAAGACCTACCACTATACGGTGAACGGCCAGGCGGTCACGCTCGACTTTCCCGTGTTTCGGCCCGGAACGAAGAAGGTGACCCCGACGGTGTTCCGCGGGTACGAGTTGTTCAACTCGTATTGCTTCCGCTGCCACGGCGAGGATGCGACGGGCTCGGAGTACGCCCCGGACCTGCGCCAGTCGGTGCTGAACGGCATGACCGAGGCGCAGATGACCCAGATTGCCATGGAGGGCCGCAAGGCCAAGGGCATGCCGGCCTGGGCGGGGTTCTTCTCCCCGCACGACCTGAAGGCGATCTACGAGTACGTGGCCGGCCGGGCGCATCACTTGGTCGGGCAGGGGGACCCGCCGGAGTGAGCGCCTAGGCCTCAGAGGCGCTTCGGCAACACTCGGTACAGCCCCCGGGCGAGGGCCGGCACGAGGCGCGGGCGCAGCAGGCGCGCGTCGTAGCGTGCCATGCGCCGCTCGTTTTCCTCCAGGCACTTCGCGAGCAGCCCATGCAGCGTCACTGTCGCGCCGATGTCCTGATGCGCCGTCAGCGTGAAGTTCTCGCTGTTGGCCGCTGAGCCGTCCGCGCCGCCGAGACTGCGGGCAGTCTTCACGCGCGAGGCAACCTGTTTCAGAATGATCCACGCGCAGCGCGCCCGGAATGCC
>JAJYDK010000012.1 GCA_021777555.1 Pseudomonadota bacterium
CGTTCAGCACCTTCTCCGCGCCCCAGCCGCGCTCAAGGAAGATATGGGTCGCTTCGGCGACCTCGTCCCTCAGCCCGTTGTACAGATCGTCGTGAACCTGCTCGGTCAGTTCCTGATCGTTCAGGTCGCGCAGATTGAAGTCGCTGTCGTCAGTCATGTCGGCTGCTCCGGATTGAAGGCATATCTGCGGGCCGCATTTGTGCGACACGTTGCGCGTCGCCTCGGTCAGATAATGTCTAGGCGCTGATGGCCCGGGCAAGTCAAGTAAGCACCTATGGACGACGTTCGAATTCGGATGGAGAAATAAGTATGCGTATCACCATCGGGTTGAATGGGTGGCGCGACCCGCTTTCGACAGCCATAACACATGTTCATCTGAGATGTTAAACAGATTTTCCACCCGTAATACGCACGCGATACTTATGCTGTGTCGTGCACGGAATATCTCACGCCGATAGGGATCGCCCCTAAAAATTATCGAAACTACGCTCTACCTGTCAATATGACTAATTTTCACGCCTGCGTTGAATTAACGGCCACGTCAATTTCCTGTCTCTTGGAAAGACGCGTATGAGAAGCGCGATCGGTGCCGCTGCTTGCATGAGGAGAGAGGTATGGCCGATAGAGCCGGCGTCGTGCCGGCGCAACCCAAGCCGCGCGATTGGCGCAAGCCAGTGCCGGACTGTACGGAAGCGTCCGGAGACTTGACAGTACAGTACAGTAAGAATACGATCAAAAGCTGGGTCATCAGTGAGGGGTGTCGGCGGTGTCCTCGGATCCACTATTACAACCTTTTCGCCTGAAGCATCTGATGCTTCGCAACCGGATCATGACGACCTCGCATGAGCCCGCGTATTCCGAGGACGGAATGCCGAAGGCCCGCTATCGGGCCTATCACGTTGCGCGGGCACGTGCCGGGCTCGCATTGACCATGACCGCGGGTTCGGCGGCGGTATCGCGGGACAGCCCGCCAGTCTTCAGTAACCTCCTGCTGTACAAGGACGAGGTCGTACCCTGGCTCAAAGAGCTCGCGGATGCTGTGCATGAGCATGGTACGGCGGTGATGATCCAGCTGACGCATCTCGGTCGGCGCACGAGATGGGACAAGGCGGATTGGCTTCCAGCGGTTTCGCCCTCCCACCGCCGGGAGGCGTCGCATCGATCTTTTCCAAAGAGAATCGAAGACTGGGATATCGAGCGGATCCGCAAGGATTACGTCGATGCGGCGGAGCGTGTCCATGTCGCCGGTTTTGATGGCCTGGAATTGCAGGCCTATGGGCACCTGATGGATCAGTTCTGGTCGGCACTGACCAACGATCTCGATAGCCCGTACGGTGGATCGCTGGACGACCGCTTGCGCTTCACCTTCGAGGTTCTCACGGATATTCGCAAGCGGGTGGGTCCGCATTTCATCCTGGGCGTTCGATACACGGCGGATGAGGTTCTTGAAGGAGGAATATCGCGGGAGGATGGGCTCGAAATCTCCAGAAAGCTCAAAAACAGCGGTCTGGTGGATTTTCTGAATGTCGTGCGCGGGCACATCGACACCGATGCCGGTCTGACGGACGTCATCCCGGTTCAGGGGATGGGGAGCGCGCCTCATCTTGATTTTGCCGGGGAAATTCGAGCCGCCACACAGTTTCCCACGTTTCATGCGGGCAGAATCCAGGATATCGCGACCGCGCGCCATGCCATCGCGAGCGGCAAACTCGATATGGTTGGCCTCACCCGGGCACACATTGCCGATCCCCACATCGTTCGGAAGATCCTTGAGCACCGGGAAGAGGAGATACGTCCTTGCGTGGGCGCCAACTATTGCCTGGACCGCATTTACCAGGGCGGTTCCGCCTATTGCATTCACAACGCCGCGAGCGGCCGCGAACTTCAGATGCCGCATGAAGTTCAACCTGCCGGGGTGAAGCGCAAGGTCGTCGTGGTCGGTGCGGGCCCGGGCGGTCTGGAAGCAGCGCGGGTCGCTTCCGAGCGAGGCCATACGGTCGTGGTGTTCGAGGCGGCCAGCAACCCGGGTGGCCAGATTAGGCTCACGGCGCAAAGCCCGCGGCGTCGGGAAATGCTCGGAATCATCGACTGGCGGATGGCTCAATGCACTGCACACGGGGTGAGTTTCCGGTTCGATACGTTAGCCGAGGCCGAGGATGTACTCGCGGAGAGGCCGGACGTGGTCATCATCGCCACCGGAGGGCTGCCGCATACGGAGATCCTTGTCTCGGGTAACGAACACGTCGTATCAACCTGGGACATTCTTTCCGGTGGAGTGAAGCCCGGCGCACGGGTATTGCTCTTCGACGATGCCGGAGACCACTGCGCTCTGCAGGCTGCCGAATTCATTTCGCAAAGTGATGCGCGCCTGGAAATAATGACTCCTGACCGGACTTTTGCGCCAGAGGTCATGGCGATGAACCTGGTGCCGTACATGCGAACCCTCCAGAGAGCGAATGTCACGTTTACCGTGACGTATCGAGTGCAAAAGGTGGAGCGCATCGGCAATTCATTGCGCGCAATTATCGGCAGCGACTACGGCGGCCCGGAGCAGGAGCGGGTCGTTGACCAAGTCGTCGTGAACCACGGGACCATTCCGCTGGACGAGCTCTATTTCGCCCTCAAGCCAATGTCCCGAAATGGGGGAGCAGTCGACTACGGCGCTCTCCTTGCGGGAAGGCCACAGATCCTGGCGGCGAACCACCAGTCGCCGTTTCGATTGTTCCGCATCGGCGATGCGGTTGCAGCCCGCAATACCCATGCCGCGATTTATGACGCTTTGCGGCTGCTCAAGGATCTATGAGGATTTGTGCGTGGCGGCATTGCCACCGCCAGCACATCCTGGAATGCGAAATTGACCCAATCCACCATCACCGTGCTGAACGACACGCTGCGTGCCGAAAGACAATCCTTCGATGAGCTTCCCGTGGTCGATTTGGCTCCGCTCCTCGATGGCAGCGACCGCAGAAGGTTGCCGGGGACATCCGTTGGGCTCTGGCCAATGTGGGCTTCGTGTATGTGAAGAACCATGGTGTGCCCCAACGAACGGTGGATATCGTCTTCGAGCAGGCCCGGGCTTTCTTCGAGTTGCCACTTGACGAGAAGATGAAGCTGCACATCCGAAATTCGGGTACCGCGCTGCGCGGCTACATAGAAATCTTCGGAGAGAACACCAACCCGACGATGACGATGGATCTGAAGGAGTGCTTCGACATCGGTCAGGAAGTGCCGGAGTTGCTCAGCCCGTTCTTTGGTCCGAATCAGTGGCCAGCCGGGACGCCGGCTTTGCGCGAGGCGATCTATGGCTACCACGAGGTGATGAAGACGCTCGCGACCCAGATTCTGCGCGGCGTGGCGATTTCGCTCGCTCTGGCTCCGGATTTCTTCGAAGCCAAGATGCGAAACCCCGTCACCATCCAGCGCCTGCTGCATTACCCACCGCAGTCGGGCAGAATCGACGAAGGCGCGATCGGCGTTGGTGCCCATACCGATTACGGAAACCTGACCATTCTGGCTCAGGATGATGTGGGCGGGCTTCAGGTCATGAATCGCGACGGCCAGTGGATCGACGGCACGCCAATTCCGGGGACATTCGTCATCAATATCGGCGATTTGATTCAGAAGTTGACGAACAATAGATATCTCGCCAACTTGCACCGGGTCGTGAATACATCCGGGCGGGAGCGCTATTCCATCCCATTCTTCATCGATGCCGATGATGACGCTGTTTTTGCGCCGCTGGAAAGCTGTGTGACTGATGACAATCCGGCCCGCTATGCGCCCGTCAGTTGCGGCGCGCACAAGTTCGGGCGCTTTGTATCGAGCTTTCCGTATCTGCAGCAGGAGTTTTCCGTGTGAAGCATCCGTGGAAAATCCCCGGACGTCCGTGTCATCGCGATGGGCCGCGGGGGCGGATAGATCCATGTCGTCCGCGTGGAACGACTCAATGAGGGGGGGGCGGCATGTTCATCTGCGCCGTGCCTGTGCAACAGGCGCTTTGGGGATACGAGCTGGCGTGGAGACAGTGAGCGCACGGTCGAGCTCCCGGTGCCCATGCGATAGCGATTTGGGGGTCAAATATGGTGCCGATCAACTCAGTTACCCATTCTAGCCAAACTCCCGCTCCAGAGTTGTGGGGGAGTCCCTTCCGGGGGCAGGTGTCTCGACACCCAACTAGCCAGCTTGAGGAGCCATGCTGGGGTCGGTCCAGCGATCCAGGCCTGTTCAGGGCAATTCTGGCCGGCCGCGGCCATACCCTGGAAGATGCGTTCCAGAGCCTGGAACGGGCACCCTATGTGGAGAGGATCGCGCGGAATCCGACGCGCGAATTGATGGGTGTTCGGGTGGAGGTCGCGCCACACGAAGGCAAAGGTCATTGGGATTTCATTCGAATACGCCGGGACATATACGTGGTCATCGCCAATCTCGCGTACAAGGAACCACGGCTGGAGATCGTGCCGGGAGAGGGATTGATCAGCTTCAGCTTCAAGATCTCGGGAGACATGTCGTTGGCGGTGGGCGATGCCAAGACCCTGCGCTGGAATCGGCCGTCACTGCTCTTGTGGTCGCAACCGCCCGGCGTCGATACGAGCGAGTGGACCGCGCCCAGTGCGTATGAGCGTTTCGTGATCCTCAGCATGCGTCCGGAGCATCTTGCGGATCACTTCTTCGGTTCGCGCTCCGGAGTGCCGGAGTCCATCAAGAATTTCCTTTGGAACAATGGAGAGAAGATAAATTTCGGCCGATACCCGCTCTCGTCGCAGGCCTTCGAGGTTGCGGGAAGAATGATCAACAGTCCATACACGGGGGCGCTTGGACTCGCCTATATCGAAGCTTTGTCGACCGAGCTGTTGTGTCACGCGGCGGCAGGACTTGCTTCGTTGTCCCAGGCGGCCCCAGAGGGCTGTGCCGATCGAGAAGTCAAGCGCCTAGAGATGGCACGGGCGATTCTCATGCGACAGCTTGCCCCCGCGCCCACGATCGCCGAATTGGTGCGCACGGTGGGCATGTCAAAGACGGCGCTTACCAAAGGATTCAAGGCGGTCTACGGGGAAACCATCTTTGACTTCGGCGTGCGCTGCCGGATGCAACACGCGCTCATGATGATGCGTGACCGAGGCTGGTCGGTCGAGAACGCAGCAGAGGCCGTGGGATATGCCCACCCGACCTCATTTGCGACGGCTTTTCGGAATCATTTTGGGATGCGACCGATCGATGTACGCAGGAGAAGTCCGGCGAGCGAGGCGGCCTAATCTTCGGCATTCATGAAGGCTTCTGCAGCCGAGCAATACCATTCATCGAATCGCATGGTCATCTGCTCGGTGAACTGCGAATAGGGTCCCGGCGCATAGGCGATTGAAACCATGCCGCGGTGATTGTTCTCAACGAGGGCCCGATCCTGCTCGTTGGTAGCAGTCCAGACCTCGGCCAAGCGTGAGAGCTCATAATCGACCCCCTCCACCGCATCCTTGTGCACGATCCATTTTCCCGTCACAGTGGTTTCCAGAGGTCCGGTGGGGAAGGCTTGGAAAAAGAACCCATAGTCGCTGACGACGTGGCTGAAGCTATTGGGCTGCAGCCCCCACCACATCACGCCGACATCCCCGTCGCCCACCGCTCCAAGTTCTTTGGCCACCGCCGGCCTGCCGTCCGTCGTGTAGGACACGGCTCCTTCCAAGAGGGGGAATCTGCCAATCTCGTACCAAGGGCCGATGGCCGAGCCGGTCTTGAGGCCTCGAGCCTCGCATCGAGCTTCAAGCGCAGCAATGCGGGCTTCCCGGTCGCCGGAGACATCCGATCCCGTAAAGTCACTGTAGGACAAGAGAAGTTGTGGGTGTCCTGCCCTGCAGTGGTAGCATTCGCGGGCGTTTTGCATGGTGAGCTTCCAGTCGGCGCGCTCAATCCACGTCGCGGTATGGGCCACTCTCGCATCACGGAGGTTATGAGGTGAGAGCATGGGTTCGAGCGTCGCGCGAAACGGCGTGAAATCTGGAGGGTCGTGTGCAAGACAAATGAAGATGACGCCCGCTACCGTCTCGACCCGCACAGGGATCAAGCCGTGTGCATCGGTGTCGATCTTGTGCATGAATGGGGTGTGGGCGAGGCGTCCAGAAAGATCATAACTCCATTGATGATAAGGGCAGATCAAGCGCCGCATATGGCCACGCACCTCGCGGCAGATCTGTGCTCCGCGGTGACGGCAGGTATTGAAGAATGCTCCGACGGCTCCTTCGGTGTTGCGAAGCACGATTACGGATGATCGTCCAACACTCAGGGTGAGGTAGTCTCCGGGTTTCGGAATTTCGGCTTCGAGACCCGCCTGGAGCCAGTGCCGGTAGAAGATCGCCTGCAGGTCAAATTCATGCATTCCGGGATCGAGATAAAGACCCTGCGGGAGCGAGTATCCCGGTCGCCGGTCGGAGAATAAATCCCGGATCGTCTGCGAAACAGTCACCGTTGACCCTCATCTTTTGATGCGATACCGTCACCATACCGAGGTTCGCAGTCCGACGTCTAGGCATATGCGCTCGGTTCATAGGAGTTCGGATAGAGCCAGCGAGCGGTAATGAGATTGCCGCAGAGAATGTTCCAATGCTCGCGGATTGCGGGAGCTGAGGCGGACACAAATGCCTGCGCTGAACTGCTGCTTGAGCGGCGACTTTCGTTCGCATGACCGTCAGAGCGAGTCCTAATCCAAGAGATGCAGGGCAGGGCGTGCATGGAAACGATATCGAATACTCGATCCTGGACGATTGGAAAGGCGGTGCGCAAGCTGATAGCGGCAAGGGTACACGCCAGCCTCAACATGCTGACCGGTCCGAGTATTCCGTTGAAGGGGCCTGATGGGGCGACCGGAGTGGGGCGTTGGGTGGGTCGAACGCCCTCGAGCGTTCTCGGATCGATCTTCCTTCGGCCTGAGCAGATCGGAAACAACTGAGGTGGCAATTGGTACGATCGGGATTGTTGGAGGGGCTGGCGTCATCGGCCGCGCCCTCGTGCAGGCCATCCTGGCTCAAGAGATCGTGCGCCCGGGAGATCTCATTATCTCCGCGAGGGCGAGCGCGCCCCCGGATCGTCCGGCGGGTGTTCGCTATACCTCCGATAATGCATGGCTCGCGTCTGAATCAGAAGTGGTGATTCTTTCCGTCCGACCGGAACAATTTCCCTCGGTTTGGATGGATGCGAGAGACTGCCTGCTGATCTCTGTCATGGCGGGGGTGCCGGCGTCAGTGCTCACGGAGAAGACCAAAGCTGTGCGGGTGATAAGGGCAATGCCGAATGCCGCCGCAGGCATCGGGCGCTCATATACGCCCTTCTATGCGAATCCAGCCGTGGGTTCTGATGAGAAGAAATGGGTGGCTCGAATATTCAACGCAGTAGGTAAGTCAGCCGAAGTTCAATCCGAGGCCGAACTGGATTACATGACGGGCTTGACGGGATCAGGTCCGGCTTTCGTTGCCTTGCTGGCAGAGGCGATGCTGGCCCATGCGATCGCACACGGGCTTGAATCCGAATTTGCGCTCGAAGCGGTGCGAGCCGCAATAGCGGGTGCCGCAGAACTCGTTGGGGGGGGCGCTCTTACGCCCCACGAAATCGTGGAAAACCTCATGGATTATCGTGGCAGCACAGCGGCGGCGCTGGAGGCCATGAAGATCAAGGGATTTGACTCCGTCGTTGCTTTGGGACTCGAGGCTGCCGAGAATCGGGTGAGCACGATGTGCTCGGCCAGTTGATCGACCAGCCTGGTGCGGGCTATTTGCTGGCAGATTGCCGGGAGATTGGCCGATTGTGCCCCGCGCGGTTGTACGTCCTCATCCCGGCTGCCTCGGGTTTGGGAATCTGGATGGGGCTATCCGAATTTCGAGCAAGATTAGGGTAGCCGGGGGTAAGCGTACGATCGGGGGAAGGATCTGAAGCGCGCCATGTCCCATTCGCTCGCGCAACTCTTTGATTTATTGGCTCCCCGGGTTGGACTCGAACCAACGACCAACGGATTAACAGTCCGACGCTCTACCGACTGAGCTACCGGGGAACCGTGCGTGATGCGCGAAAGGGCGCGAATTTTGAAGGGCGGGCCCGCCCCCGTCAAGGAATCCGTATCGAGAATATCGATCCGCCCATGCCCGGTGCGGTCGCAGGCCGCTCAGGGGCGTCGGGGCGGCGCCGGGAGCGATCGATTGCGCCTCCACCGCGCGAGAACCCGCCCATACGCGACCGCATTGATCGTGAGCAAGAGCGCTGCCAGTACCCATTGATTGGGTCGGGTGAGGCCGGGCGGGTAGAGGACGGGCAGCACGTAATGGTGCAGGAAGCCGCCGCGGTAGCCCGCTTCGCCGGCGAGGCCCCGCAGGTCGTTCTCGAGCGGGGTGAGGGGGCAGATCCACCCCGAGACCTCGATCCACACCCCCCAGGCGAGCGCCGGCAGATGCGCAATGGCGACCCGCGGCCACTGCCAGGCGAGGAAGCCCCCCAGGATCACGAACACCACGAAAGCGAGGTGGAAGACGACCAGCGCATCGGCCAGCGCCCTCCAGATCATGGCTCAGCCGCCCGTGACGCTCACGCGGCCGCGGCGCCGACCTTGGCGAGGGTTCTCCCGATGCGTGCGAGCGCCTCTTTCAGCGTCTCCAGGCTGCAGGCGAAGGACAGGCGGATGTGGCCCGGCGTGCCGAACGCCGAGCCCGGCACCACCGCGACGCCGGCTTGGGTGAGCAGGAGTTCCGCAAAATCGGTGTCCGAGGCGCAGCCGACGGCCGCCATGGCCTGAGAGACGTCGGCGAAGGCGTAGAAGGTCCCGGCGCCCGGCAGGCAGTTGACCCCGGGCAGCGCGTTGAGCGCGCTGACCACGAAGTCGTGCCGGGCCTTGAATGCCTCGTTCATCTTCGCCACACATCCCTGATCGCCCGAGAGCGCCGCCACGGCCGCTTTCTGCGAGATGCTGCTCGCATTCGAGGTCGACTGGCCCTGGATGGTGGCCATGGCCGCGATGAGCTCCTTCGGCGCACCGCAGTACCCGATGCGCCATCCCGTCATGGCATAGGACTTTGACACGCCGTTGATGGTGACGGTGCGCGGGTAGAGCTCCGGCACCGCGGTGAGCAGGCTGCAGAAGGGCTCGGCGCCCCAATAGATCTTCTCGTACATGTCATCGGTGCCGATGATGATGCGCGGCTGATCGATCAGCACCTCGCCCAGGGCCCGCAGCTCCGCGCGAGTGTAGGCGGCTCCGGTGGGGTTGCAGGGGCTGTTGAGCAGCACCAGTCGGGTCTTGGGCGTGATGGCCGCCGCGAGCTGGCGGGGCGTGATCTTGTAGCCCTGGGCGGCGCCGGAGGTGAGGATGACGGGCTGCCCGTCGGCGAGCAGCACCATGTCGGGATAGGACACCCAGTAGGGTGCCGGGATGATGACCTCGTCGTCCTTGTCGAGCACGGCCATGCACAGGTTGTAAATGGTCTGCTTGGCGCCCGAGGAAACCAGTATCTGCGATCGCTCGTACTGGATACCGTTATCGCGCGCGAACTTGGCGATGATGGCATCCTTGAGCTCGTTGATGCCCTCGACGTTGGTGTAGCGCGTGAAGCCGCTGCTGATGGCGTCGATACCGCTCTGGCAGATGTGCTGCGGCGTATCGAAGTCCGGCTCGCCCGCCCCGAGGCCGATCACATCCTTGCCCTCCGCCTTCAAGCGGGCGGCGCGGGCGGTGACGGTGAGCGTCGGCGAGGGCTTGACGCGCTGGACGCGTCGAGAAACGGTTACGGTCACTAGGGATCCTTGCGATGTGCCAAAGACACTGGCGCCGCTATAGTAAGGCATCGCGCTCATCGCCACCATCCGGCCGATGACGCGCTCACGCGACAGAGCTGAAGCGCATGGATCAGATACCCTTCACACTGGAGTCCGAATTCGAGCCCTCGGGGGATCAGCCCGGGGCGATCGATAAGCTGGTCGAGGGCCTCCGTGATGGCTTGAGCGCGCAAACGCTGCTCGGGGTGACCGGCAGCGGCAAGACCTACGTCGTGAGCCAGGTGATCGCACGTGTGCAGCGCCCGACGCTCGTGCTTGCCCACAATAAGACGTTGGCTGCGCAGCTGTACGGGGAGTTTCGAGGCTTCTTTCCGCACAACTCGGTCGAGTACTTCGTTTCGTACTACGATTACTACCAACCGGAAGCCTACGTTCCATCGTCGGACACGTACATCGAGAAGGATGCCTCGATCAACGAGCACATCGAGCAGATGCGCCTCTCGGCCACCAAGGCGCTGCTCGAGCGTCCCGATTCCATCATCGTGGCCACGGTCTCCTCTATCTATGGCCTCGGCGATCCCAAGGCCTACCTCGCCATGATCCTGCACCTGGTCCGGGGCGAGCGCATCGATCAGCGCGCGCTCCTCAGGCGGCTCGCGGACATGCAGTACACGCGCAACGAGCTCGATCTGACGCAGGGCACGTATCGGGTGCGCGGCGATGTCATCGATATCTTTCCCGCCGAGTCGGATCGGGAGGCGCTGCGGGTCGAGCTCTTCGATGACACCATCGAGTCGCTCTCGCTCTTCGATCCGCTCACCGGCGCGATCTCGCGCAAGGTGCCGCGCTTCACGGTGTATCCGGGCACTCACTACGTCACGCCCAAGGAGCGCCTGATCGGGGCGGTCGATCAGATCCGGGACGACCTGCGTGTGCGCCTGAAGGAGTTGCGCGATGCCGGCAAGCTCCTTGAGGCGCAGCGGCTCGAGCAGCGCACCATGTACGACATGGAAATGATGAAGGAGGTCGGCTACTGCGCCGGCATCGAGAACTACTCGCGCTATCTCTCGGGCCGCGCCCCGGGCGAGCCGCCGCCCTGCCTGTTTGATTACCTGCCGAAGAACTCGCTGCTGGTGATCGATGAGAGCCACCAGACCATCCCGCAGCTCGGGGCGATGTACCGGGGCGACCGTTCGCGCAAGGAAGTGCTGGTGGAATACGGCTTCCGCCTGCCGTCCGCGCTCGACAACCGGCCGCTGAAATTCGAGGAATGGGAGCGCCTCGCGCCGCAGATGATCTTCGTCTCGGCCACTCCCGGGCCCTACGAGGGACGTCATGCGGGTCAGACCGTGGAGCTCGTCGTACGCCCCACGGGGCTCGTGGACCCTGAGGTCGAAGTGCGCCCGGTGGGCACCCAGGTGGATGACGTGTTGTCCGAGATCAAGAAGTGCGTCGAGCGCGACGAGCGCGTGCTCATCACGACCCTCACCAAGCGCATGGCCGAGGACCTGACCGAGTACCTGCACGAGCACGGGGTGCGCGTGCGCTACCTGCATGCCGACATCGAGACCGTGGAGCGCACCGAGATCATCCGTGATCTGCGCCTCGGCAGATTCGATGTGTTGGTGGGCATCAACCTGCTGCGCGAGGGACTCGACATGCCCGAGGTCTCGCTGGTGGCCATCCTCGATGCCGACAAGGAAGGGTTCCTGCGCTCGGACAATTCGCTCATCCAGACGATCGGGCGCGCCGCGCGTCATCTTCACGGCCGGGCCATTCTCTACGCCGATCAGATCACCGGCTCGATGCGGCGGGCGATGGAGGAGACCGAGCGCCGCCGCAGCAAGCAGGTGGAATTCAATACCGCGCACGGCATCACGCCACGCGGCATCCGCAAGTCCGTGGCCGACATCATGGAAGGCGCGCGATCCGATGCTCCCATGGCGCGGGGGCGCCGGGCCGGCCAGGGTCAAGGCAAGGGCCGCGGCCGGGGCAGGGGAGCGGGGGAGGCCGAGCCGCTCGATCTGCACCCGGAGGCGCTCGCCCGGCGCATGAAGAAGCTCGAGAGCGAGATGCTCGAGCGGGCCCGCAACCTCGAGTTCGAGGAGGCCGGGCGCCTGAGGGATGAGATCGCGCGCCTGAAGCGCCTCGAGCTGGGAATTGCCTGAGCCGCCAAGCACTTGGGTCTGGGCCGCCGGGCGCCTGGCGGGGCCTGGATCGGCTTGCGCGGCCCGCCCCACTCTTGTATCGTTCGCGGCCCTCCTTGGGGAGAACCTCTACAGGCGCGTAGCTCAGTGGTAGAGCATCACCTTGACATGGTGGTGGTCGGTGGTTCGATCCCACTCGCGCCTACCAATCTCAAAGGGACGCCTCCGGCCAGTACGGGCGGGGGCGTCCTTTTGGCATGGCCTGCGAAAATGGATGGGGAGAGTGTCTAGATGCCCGTCGTGACCTTGCCCGATGGCAGTGAGCGCCGCTTCGATCAGCCGGTGACGGTGGACGAGGTGGCGGGCGCCATTGGTGCGGGCCTGCGCAAGGCCGCCCTCGCCGGGCGCGTCAATGGCAACCTGGTGGACACCTCTTTCGTCATCTCGGGCGATGCCCGGCTCTCGATCGTCACCGACAAGGATCCGGCGGGGCTCGAGATCATCCGCCATTCGACCGCGCACCTGCTGGCCCAGGCGGTCAAGCAGCTCTTCCCCGAGGCGCAGGTCACCATCGGACCGGTGATCGAGGACGGGTTCTACTACGATTTCGCCTACCAGCGCCCCTTCACGCCCGAGGATCTCGCCGCCATCGAGGCGCGCATGTCCGAGCTTGCCAAGGCGGACCAAAAGGTCACCCGGCGCGTCATGGGGCGCGATGAGGCCATCGCCTACTTCAAGACCCTCGGGGAGCAGTACAAGGCGCAGATCATCTCGAGCATCCCGGCGGGCGATGAGATCAGTCTCTACGGCCAGGGCGAGTGGGTCGACCTCTGCCGCGGCCCGCACGTGCCCTCCACCGGGAAGCTGAAAGCCTTCAAGCTCACCAAGGTCGCCGGCGCCTACTGGCGGGGCGACTCGCGCAACGAGATGCTGCAGCGCATCTACGGCACCGCGTGGCCCGACAAGGGCCAGCTCGAGGAGTACCTGCATCGCCTCGAGGAGGCCGAGAAGCGCGATCACCGCCGCATCGGCAAGGAGCTCGATCTCTTTCATCTTCAGGAGGAGGCGCCGGGGGCGGTCTTCTGGCACCCCAAGGGCTGGACCGTCTTCCAGAGCCTGATCGAGTACATGCGCGAGCGGCAGCGTGCGGCCGGCTACCAGGAGGTGAACGCGCCGGAGCTCATGGACGCCTCGCTCTGGAGGCAGTCGGGGCACCTCGAGAAGTTTGGCGAGAACATGTTTCTCACGCAGACGCCCGATGAGCGGCTCTACGCCATCAAGCCGATGAACTGCCCCGGGCACATCCAGATCTTCAAGCACGGCCTGCGCAGCTATCGCGAGCTCCCGGTGCGCCTCGCGGAATTCGGCAAGGTGCACCGCTATGAGCCTTCCGGGGCGCTGCATGGCCTGATGCGCGTGCGCGCCTTCACCCAGGACGATGCGCACATCTTCATCACCGAAGAGCAGATCACCGAGGAGTGCGTGGCGGTGACCCGGCTCATCCTCGAGATCTACCGTGATTTCGGCTTCGAGGACGTGCGCATCAAGTTCTCCGACCGGCCCGAGAAGCGGGTCGGAAGCGATGAGGTCTGGGATCGGGCCGAGGAGGCCTTGAAGGCCGCCTCCCGGGCCGCCGGGATCGAGTACGCCCTGAACCCCGGGGAGGGGGCCTTCTACGGCCCGAAGCTGGAATTCGTTCTGCGCGATGCCATCGGCCGGGACTGGCAGTGCGGCACGGTGCAGGTGGACCTGAACCTGCCGGGGCGCCTGGGCGCCCATTACATCGATGAGGCGAGCACCAAGCGCACGCCCGTCATGCTGCACAGGGCGATCTTCGGCTCGCTCGAGCGATTCTTCGCCATTCTGCTCGAGCACCATGCCGGGCGGCTGCCGGCCTGGCTCGCTCCCGTGCAGGCGGTGGTGATGAATATCACGGAGCGGCAGTCCGAATATGTCCGTTCCATAACGGAATCCCTGAAAAATCAGCGCTTTCGGGTCGAGTCCGACTTGCGCAACGAGAAGGTGGGCTTTAAGATCCGCGAGCACACGCTCCAGCGTGTTCCGTATCTTCTGGTCGCGGGCGACAAGGAAGTGGCCGCGAATCTTTTGTCTGTGCGCACCCGTGGCGGCAAGGACTTGGGCACGATGAGCCCGGAGACGTTCGCCGAACGCCTCCGCATCGAGCTCGACAGCCGTGGGCGCCGTACTTTGGAGGATTGACGCATAGCCAGTGTAAGCAAGCGGGTCCGGCGCAACGAGGAAATCCTCGCGCCGCAACTGCGCGTGATCGCGGCCGACGGGTCGCAGGCAGGAGTGATGTCCCGCGCCGAGGCGCTGCAGATGGCGTCGTCCTCGGAGCTCGACTTGGTGGAGGTCTCGCCGACGGCGGAGCCCCCGGTCGTACGCATCATGGACTACGGCAAATTCTTGTTCGAGCAGAACAAGAAGGCGCACTCGGCGAAGCGCAAGCAGAAGCAGATCCAGGTCAAGGAAGTGAAGTTCCGTCCCGGTACGGGAGAGGCGGATTACCAGATCAAACTGCGTAATCTCGTCCGCTTTCTCACCGAGGGCGATAAGGCCAAGGTTACCTTGCGGTTCCGCGGCCGGGAGATGGCGCACCAGGAAATCGGTCGCAGGCTCCTCGATCGGGTTGTCACCGACCTCACCCCCCACAGTGTGGTCGAGCAGAACCCGCTCATGGAGGGCCGGCAGATGGTCATGGTGTTCGCTCCCAAGAAGAAGTGACGAACCCGCCACCGGGACGGTGGCAGGTTCGTTCGCCCGTAGCGCACTCCCCCAGGGGAGTGTTGTGACCGGGGCTACTCAACAGTCGAGGAGTTGTTTTGTCATGCCTAAGTTGAAAACCAACCGGGCCGCGGCCAAGCGCTTTCGCAAGACGGCCAAAGGCTTCAAGAAGTACGCTTCCAAGCGCCGCCATAACCTCGGTCACAAGGACCGCAAGGTGAAGCGCCATGCTCGCTCCGGCGGAACGAGCCTCGTGCACGAGACGGATGTCGGTCGTCTCGTCCAGCTCCTTCCCCACCACAAATAATTTCGGGCGAGATTACACATGGCAAGAGTCAAGCGTGGCGTGACGGCCGGGCGCCGTCACAAGAAAGTTCTGGGCAAGGCGAAGGGCTACTACAACGCCCGGCGCAAGGTCTATCGCACCGCCAAGCAGGCGGTCATCAAGGCCGGACAGTACGCGTATCGCGACCGGAGGCAGAAGAAGCGTGAGTTCCGCGCCCTATGGATCGCCCGCATCAATGCGGCGGCGCGCCTGTACGGCCTGTCCTATAGCCGCATGATCAACGGCCTCATGAAGGCCGGTGTCGAGGTTGACCGCAAGGTGCTCGCGGACCTCGCCGTGCATGATGTCACGGCGTTCGGTGCGATCGCGCAGCAGGCGAAAGCCGCACTCGGCATCGTTTGACCGGGCTTAGGGCCTTGCGGCATGCAGGACCTTGAGTCCCTGGTGAGCCAGGCGCTCGGCGAGGTGGCCGCTTGCGGCGGCCTCGCCGAGCTCGATGAGGCCCGCGTGCGCTGGCTCGGCAAGAAGGGCGCGCTCACCGAGCAGCTGAAATCCCTCGGCGGCCTGCCTGCCGCCGAGCGGCCCGCGGCCGGACAGCGCATCAACGAGGCCAAGGAGCGGCTGCAGAGCGCCATCGATGCCCGCCGTGACGAACTCACCCGCGCGCAGGTCGAGCGCGAGCTCGCCGCCGGGCGGATCGATGTCACCCTGCCGGGGCGCGGTGAGCGCCGCGGCGGACTGCATCCGGTCACCAAGGCGCGGCTGCGCATCGAGACGCTGTTTCGTCGCGCCGGCTTCGATGTGGCGACCGGCCCGGAAATCGAAGACGATTTCCACAACTTCGAGGCGCTCAATTTCCCGCCGAATCACCCCGCGCGGGCGATGCACGACACGTTCTATTTCCCGGACGGGAGGCTGCTGCGCACGCATACCTCGCCCGTGCAGGTGCGCGCCATGCTTCAACGGGGCGCGCCGCTCGCCATCGTCGCCCCGGGCCGGGTGTATCGGTGCGACTCGGACATGACCCATTCCCCGATGTTTCATCAGCTCGAGGGATTGAAGGTCGATGAGAACGTGAGCTTCGCCAACATGAAGGCGGTGCTGCACGGGTTCCTGCAGGCGTTCTTCGAGAAGGACCTCGCCATGCGTCTGCGGCCCTCGTACTTCCCGTTCACCGAGCCTTCGGCGGAAGTCGACATGTCATGCGTCTTCTGCGAGGGCAAGGGCTGTCGCACCTGCAAGCACACCGGCTGGCTCGAGATCGCCGGCTGCGGCATGGTGCATCCCAATGTGCTCATGGCGAGCGGGATCGATGCCGAACGCTATACCGGCTACGCCTTCGGCATGGGAATCGATCGGCTCACGATGCTGCGCTACGGAGTCAATGACCTGCGCCTGTTCTTCGAGAACGATCTGCGCTTCCTCGAGCAGTTCCGGACGCTGTAACCCATGAAGGTTCCCTATTCCTGGCTGACAGAGTGGGTGCGGGTGCCCTGGGCGGCCGCTGAGCTCGGCGAGCGGCTCACCATGGCGGGTCTCGAGCTCGAGTCCGTCGAGGGCGCCGCGCCCGCCTTCTCGGGCGTGGTGGTGGCGCAGATCCTCTCCGCCGAGAAGCATCCCCAGGCGGACAAGCTTCAAGTCTGCCGCGTATCGATGGGTCAGGGCGAGCCGCTTCAGATCGTCTGCGGCGCGCCCAATGCCCGCTCGGGCCTCAAGACCGCCCTTGCGGTCGTGGGCGCCGATCTTCCCGGGAATCTCACGATCAAGTCGGCCAGGCTCCGCGGCGTCGAGTCCCACGGCATGCTCTGCTCGGCCAGGGAACTTGGGCTCGCGGACACCTCGAGCGGCATCGTGGAGCTGCCCGCCGATGCCCCCGTGGGCCGTCCGGTCCGCGAGTACCTGGGCCTCGATGACACGATCCTGGATCTGAATATCACGCCGAACCGCGGTGATGCGATGTCGGTGCTCGGCATTGCCCGCGAAGTGGCGGCGCTTTCCGGGAGCAAGGTGACCGGTCCCGAGCGCAGGCCGGTGGCCGCGGCTCTCGGGGATACGTTCGCGGTGCACCTCGATGCGCCGGCGGGCTGCCCGAAGTTCGCCGGCTGCGTGGTTCGCGGTGTGGACAACAGGGCGGCGACACCGCTTTGGATGCGCGAGCGGCTGCGACGCGCGGGACTGCGATCCATCAGTCCGCTCGTCGATGTCACCAACTACGTGATGTTGGAGCTCGGCCAGCCCATGCACGCCTACGATCTCGCCCGCCTGGATGGGCAGATCCGTGTCCGCCAGGCCCGCGCCGGCGAGACGATCACGCTGCTCGATGGCAAATCCGTCGAGGTCCAGCCGGATGTGCTGCTCATCACCGATCGCTCGGGTCCGGTGGGAATCGCCGGCATCATGGGCGGTGAGCGCACCGCCGTCAGCGCCGACACCACGGATGTGTTCCTGGAGATCGCGTACTTCACTCCGGATGCCGTCATTGGACGCGCGATGCGCTGGGGTCTCACGACAGACGCCAGCCAGCGCTTCGAGCGGGGAGTGGATCCGTCACAGCAGGAACGCGCCATGGAGCGCGCGGTGGAGCTGATCCAGTCGATTGCCGGGGGTGAGACGGGCCCCGTCGAGGTGAGCCGTGCCGATGCGCAGATGCCCGCGCGCCCGGCAGTGCCCCTGCGGCGCAAACAACTGACGAGGCTGCTGGGCGCCTGCTTCGAAGACACGCGCGTGCAGGCCGCTCTCGAGGGGCTGCAGATGCGCGTGGAGCCTACCTCCGAGGGCTGGTCCGTGACCGCCCCCGCGCACCGGTTCGACATCTCGACCGAGGCGGATCTCATCGAGGAGGTCGCGCGCATCATCGGGTACGGAGCGATCGCCGCAGGCGATGCCGTCTCGAGCGAGCATTTCCGGGCATTGCCCGAGTCCATTCCCGAGGAACGGGGATTGCTCGAGACGCTTGCCCTGCGCGGTTACCAGGAGGCGGTGACCTACGCCTTCGTCGATCCGCAGCTGCAGTCGCGGCTGTTCCCGGATCGCAGCGGTGTCGCGCTCGCCAACCCGATCGCGAGCGACCTGTCGGTCATGCGGGTGTCGCTGTGGCCGGGGCTCATCAAGGCCGCCCTCGACAATCAACGCCGGCAGCAGGAGCGGATCCGGCTGATCGAGCACGGTGCGAGATTCGAGAGCGCCGACGGTGCGACGCGCGAGGTCGATGCCCTGGCGGGCATCGCCTGTGGAGCGCGGATGCCCGAGCAGTGGGGCCTCCCGCGCGAGATGCGCGAAGCAACGGATTTCTTCGATGTGAAGGGGGACCTGGAAGCGCTGTTTGCCTCCCTCGGCGCCGAGGCCGCCTTCACCTTCGAGCCCGCGACGCTGCCCAGCCTGCACCCGGGCCGGTGCGCGCGGGTGCTGCGGGACGGCCACCCCGTCGGCTGGCTGGGAGAGCTGCATCCCTCGCTGGTCAAGGAATTGGATTCGGTCCACGCGCCGGTGTTGTTCGAGCTCGACGTGGAGTCGCTCAAGATCGCCCGGCCCGCCTACCGGGAGATCTCCCGTCTGCCGCAGGTGAGGCGGGACCTCGCCGTGGTGGTGGACGAATCGGTGTCTTTCAGTCGCCTCGCCGAGCGAGTAACCTTGGCGGCTTCCAGCCTTTTGCGTGATCTTCGCGTTTTCGACGTGTATCGAGGCCCCGGCATCGAAGCAGGTCGAAAAAGCATCGCTTTGGGCTTGATTTTTCAGGATATTTCTCGCACTCTTACGGATGAAGACGTCGGTCGCCTCGTTTCCGCCGTGGTGACGGAATTGCGGACCAGCCTGAACGCGAGCATCAGAGAATAAGCAGATGGCGTTGACCAAAGCCGAAATGGCCGAAGCGCTGTTCAACCAGCTCGGGTTGAACAAACGGGAGGCGCGGGAGCTGGTGGACCTGTTCTTCGAGGAAGTACGCACGGCGCTCTCGAGCGGCGAGCAGGTGAAGCTCTCGGGATTCGGCAATTTCGACCTGAGGGACAAGAACTCGCGCCCGGGCAGAAACCCCAAGACGGGCGAGGAAATCCCCATCACCGCGCGGCGGGTGGTAACGTTCCGACCGGGGCAGAAACTCAAGGCGCGGGTCGAAGCGTATGTTGGAGCCCAAGAATAACTCCGAGCTGCCGGTCATCCCCGGCAAACGCTACTTCACGATCGGCGAGGTGAGCGAGCTGTGCGGGGTCAAACCGCACGTGCTGCGCTACTGGGAGCAGGAGTTCCCGCAGCTGAAGCCGGTGAAGCGCCGCGGCAACCGCCGTTATTATCAGCGCCAGGACGTGATCGTCATCCGCCAGATCAGGAGCCTCCTCTACGAGCAGGGCTTCACCATCGGCGGAGCCCGCAATCACCTGACCGGCGAGGAGGCGCGCACGGATGTGTTCCAGAGCCAGCAGGTCGCCAAGCAGATCCGCCTCGAGCTCGAGGAGCTGCTGAAGATCCTGCGGCGCTGAAGATCGCAAAGATCCCCTCCCGCAGGCGAGGGGAATCAGGGTAGAATGCCCGTCCGCGCGAGACCTTCCCCACTCGCGTCAGTCAGTCGGCCGAAAGGCTCAGGGTCGGGGCGTGGCGCAGTCTGGTAGCGCACTTGCATGGGGTGCAAGGGGTCCCGAGTTCAAATCTCGGCGCCCCGACCAATATCCTTCCAAACCGGCCACAGTCCCCCCGAGACGCTCGGGGACAATCGCGCGGCTCTCATCGACCCGGCTGCCCGCCAGTGCGGGAATGGACCGGTATCGGCCGGCGCGCGCATGCCCAAATCGTGACATGGCTTCAACGCCGACGGATGACGCTGGGGTACATTCGGGCGCCATTCCCTTTGCAACACGGTGTTTATCGTGAGGGCGGTCAGGTGGGCAGCTGGGGCTTGATCGGCGGGCTCGGTGCGGCGACGCTTCTGCTGATCGCCGTATTCAATTTCGTCATCGTGAGGAAGAGGCACCTCGATCTCGCGGCCTCGGCGATCGGCGCGCAGCTGCAGCGGCGCGATGAGCTGATCCAGAGCATCGTCCACGCATGCGCCGCGGGGCAGCTTGGCAAAAAGATCCCCATCGAGGATCTGAGCGCAACGCGGACGCGCATTCTGCAGGGCGACGATGAGGTTGCAGTGGAGCGCCGACTCGCGGCGCAACTGCATTCAGTGTTCGCCGACGCCGAGAGACACCCGGATCCCAAGGTCGCAGAGACCTGCGCCACGCTGCGAAGAGCATTCAACGAGGTCGAGGAGCGGCTGTCCGCGTCCCGGCGGGCCTTCGACGCCGCGTTGAGGACCTACAACGGTGTGGTGAGGAGGTTCCCGACGAGCGCGGCGGCCGCGCTGATGGGGTGCGGGCCGAGAGAACCGCGCGAGATGGCGTGCGAGACGTACCGGGTCGACGGGGCCTGGAGGTGAGCATGGCGGTCGAGGCCGATCTTGCCAGGTCGCTCCTGAGGCTCGAGGCGGCGCGCCAGGAGAGCCTCTCGAGGATGAGGATCTGGATTGGCGCGGTCATGGCCTCTGCGGGGGCGGTGGCGTTGTATTTCTACCTCGCCTCGAGCCCTGCCGGCACGCTGGTCACGCTGGCGATCGGCCTGATTGTGGCCTCCGGAGTGTCGATCCACCTTCTCAGGAAGGTCAAGCGCGCCTTCAAGGAGGAAATCATGCCGGCGCTCCTTGAGGAGATCGATCCCTCGCTGCAGTACGAGGCGGGCGGCTGCGTGAGCCAGGAGGATTTCCGCCACTGCGGCCTATTCATGCGGCCGGACCGCTATCGCGGCAAGGACCTCATCGAGGGGCGCATCGGGCAGACCGCGGTGAGGTTTTCACTCATTCACGCGGAGGAGGAGTACGAGGAGACCAGCACCGATGCCGATGGAAATCGCCGCTCCGAGACGCAATACCGCACGATTTTCCGCGGACTGTTCTTCGTTGCGGACTTCAACAAACATTTCTCCGGCCGCACCCTGGTCAGGCCGAAGGCCGTCACTTTCATGAGCAGGCTGTTCGGGTCGCACGTGGCGCTCGAGGATCCGCAATTCAACGAGCTCTTCACGGTGAATTCCACCGACCAGATCGAGGCGCGCTACATCATGACCGCCTCTCTGATGGAAAAATTCAAGGTCCTGCGCTCGAAGGCGGGCGCCTTTCGGGCGTCGTTCTTTCTCGGGCAGCTCATTCTCGCGCTCGAGATGCCCTGGAACGCCTTCGAGCCCTCGATGAGGCGATCGCTCGCCGACTCCGACCAGGTGCGCAAGATTCAAGGCAATCTGCGGCTGATCACCGGGATCGTCGAGGATCTCGGCCTGAACGTCAGGATCTGGACGAAGGCCGGAACCGATCCCGCCAGTCAGTGAACGTAGGAGCCGGCGTTCACATCGATCGTGCAGCCTGTGGCGTGATCGGCAAGGCCGCTGGCGAGGAACACGACGATCGGGGCGATATCCGCCGGCTCCGTCAGGCGGGTGAGCGCGATGTCGCCCCGGGCATAATCCTCTCCGTACTGGCGGATGAAATCCTCCGCCATTTCCGTGCGGGTGAATCCGGGGGCGACATTGAAGGCGAGCACGCCGGATTTGCCGAAGCCGCGGGCCACGGAGCGGGTGAGCGCCACGAGTCCCGCTTTCGATGCGGCATAGGCGAGGTAGGGCGGCTGATCGCCGCGAAAGGCCGCGCGCGAGGAGATGTTGATGATCCGGCCGCCGCCGTGCTCGATAAAGTGCGCGACGGCAAGTTTCGAGAGAATGCCCGGCGCGCGCAGGTTCACCGCCATCGTCGTGTCCCACCCCTCCACCCAGCCGGGGACATCGCTCTCGAGCGGGCAGGAGAGGGCGATCCCGGCGTTATTGACGAGCGTGTGGATCCGTCCGAAGCGCTCGGTCACGGCTTCCCATAGCGAGGCGCATACCTCGGCATCGGCGAGCTCCGCCTGAAACGCCGCCGCGCCGTGGCCGATTTCCGCCGCCAGGCTGTCCGCGTGGGCTCGCTGACGGTGGTAATGGACCGCGACCCGCGCGCCGGCCTTGCCCATCGCGCGGGCAATGGCGGCGCCTATGCCGCGGCTTGCGCCCGTGACGAGTACGTTCGTGTTCGCGAGGTCGATCTGCATGGACGAAATCCGATCCTGCCGGGCACCGCCGCGAGTGTAACACCGCGATGAGACGCACCCGTCCAAGCTGTTCGCCGCTTGATGGCGCGAGCCCGCGGCACCCGGAGTCGGAGCGGGCCGCTCGCTGTGCCCGTCCAGGCGCACCCGCGCGTGCGTTCGCGAAACATGTTTCGAAACCGTTGCAGTCCGCTGCGCGCCGTGGGCTCTCCCTTGTCTCCGCAAATCATGCGCTTGCGCGGCCGCAGCCGGCTGGCACGGTCATTGCTTCCTCGGATGCGCAGCCAGGAACCGGCGCCACGCATCGGTGAGTGGCCAAGCCGCGCAGCGCTGCGTTCAACAATCCAATTGCGGAGGTAATTTCCATGACGACCAATCGCATGATAGCCATGGCGGTCGCCTTGGCGCTGGCGTCGGCGTCCGGACTGGCCATCGCCAGCAACGGAACCGGCACTCTCAGTAACAACGGGAGCGGCTCTCCGAACCAGTCCCAGACGGCAACGACGAACAAGACGAACACGAGCACGAGCACGAGCACGGACACCAGCACGAATACGAACAGCTACAACCCGACGGTGACCATCACCAAGACCATCACGCCGACGGATACGACGACCACGACGAACACGACGGCCAATACCACGACCAATACGGCCACGACGGATACGTGGAATACCACGGTCGCCGCGACGTCGAACCTCAGCGGAACGGTCTCCGGAAATTCCATTTCCGGCATCGGCAATCTCGCCTCGAACGCCGGCAATGCCAATGGCGCCGCAGGCGGAAACGGTGGCAAAGGTGGCGCGGGCTACGGCGGGGCGAGCGGCAGTTCGGCTGCGAGCATGAACACCAGCGGCGGCAACGGCGCCAAGGGCGCGGTCGGCGCGCCGGGCGGCTCAGTGAGCAATGGCGATACCAGCAACGGCGGCGCGAGCAACGGCAGCGCGAGCGCGGGCAACGGCGGTGACGGCGCCAATGCCATTGGCGCGCGCGGCGGTGCCGGTGGTCGCGGTGGCCATGCGAATGGCGGCAACGCAGGAGATTCCTACAATACCGGCTACGGTGGCGCGGGTGCGACGGCCGATGGCGGCATGGGCGCCGTGGGCGCGACCGGCGGTGACGCCTCGAACGGTGGCGCGAGCAATGGCAGCGCGAGCAATGGCAGCGCGACCGCGGGCAACGGCGGCCTCGGCGGAGACGCCGGTCTCGTGAAGACCATCGGCGGCGGCGGCGGCTCGGGCAAGGGTGGCGCGGCGCTCGGTGGACTGAGTGCAGCCGCCGGTGGTGGCTCGGGCGGCTCGGGCAGCGCCAGCGGCAGTGGCGCGGGCGGCTCGAACGGGTCGACCGGCACCGGCGGTGGCGGCGGTGCGGGCGGAAGCAGCGGCACCGGAGGCGGCTCGACCGCCGGCAGCGGTACCGGCGGCGGTGCGGCCAACTCGGTCGCGAGCACCACGACCGGTGGCGCGGGCGGTGCCGGCGGTACGGCCACCAACGGCAGCGCGACCAACGGCGGCGCCTCGAATGGCAGCTCGACCGCCGGTAGTGGCGGCTCGGGCGGTGGCGGCGGGTCCGGTGGCGCAGGTGGCGCCGGCGGCTCCGGCGGCTCGTTCACACCCAACCAGGGCACCGGCGGCAACGGCGGCGGCGCCAGTGGCGGGGCGGGCGGCCTCGCATCCAATGCCGGCGGCACGACGGGCGCGGGTGGCTCGGCCACCAACGGCAGCGCGTCCAACGGCAGCGCCACGGCCTCCCTCGGCAGCGGCGGAGGAGGCGGGAGCGGCGGCAATGGCGGCAGTGGTGGCGCGGGCACTGGAGGAACGCAAAGCACGACTACCGGGACCGGTGGCGTAGGCAATGGTGCGGTGGGCGGCGCCGGAGGTGCCGGTGGCGCGGGCGGTGCGAACACCGTCACGGCCGGAACCTTCGACCTGGCCAACAACATCAGCGCCGCCTTCACCAACGGCGCCGGGATCACGGTCGCGAGCCAGAACACGGGCATCTCGTCCCTGGTCCAGCAGAGCGTCAACGTGCAAGCGAATCTGTCGTTGTCGGCGACAGGGCATTAGCACAAGGCAAAGTCCGGGGCGCGGCGCGCGAGCGCGCCCGCTCCGGACGATGCGGGAGGCCGATATGAACACGCGCGGTGCCTTTGCCGTGTTTTTTGTTGCCTTGGGCGCACTGAGCGCAGGAGGGCAGGCCGCCGCCGCGCCACCTTCCGGCACGCATGGTGCGAAGAATGTGCAGACTGCGAAGGTGAGCGCGCCCCGGGCGAGCGCGCAACAGCGCAGCGCTCCGGTGGCGGCGCAGCGCAGCCCGGCGAGAGCCGCGCACGGCCAGCCGAAACGTGCGGATGCGGTCCACCACAGCACTGCCGCGGATCTTCTGAGCGCGGCAGTCATCAGCGACAAGGAGCTCGCCGGCGATCGTGGCGGAACGGCGGTCGACAATACGAGCAACGCCACCGGCACGGTGAGCGGCAACGTCGCCTCGCAGCTCACGACCGGCTCGAACACCATCAGCCAGGGATCATTCTCGAATACCTCCGGGATTCCGATCGTGATCCAGAACACGGGGAACAACGTACTCATCCAGAATTCCACCATCCTCAACCTGCAGCTGACCAACCCCCAAGCGCCATGACCGGCGGACGCTTCGGCATACTGCTGCTGTGGACCGCGGTCGTGGCGGCGGGCGTGGCGTGCGCCCGCAGCGCCGCGGCCGTCGTCCAGACGAGCGCGAGCGAGTCGCTGTCGATTCCGGTGCGCACCTTCCAGCAGATGAGGCTCGAGCAGGCCTTCAGGCGCACCATCCATCAGCAGTACGACTTCAGTTGCGGCTCGGCCGCGGTGGCAACGCTCCTCACTTACCAGTACGGCCGCCCGACGAGCGAGATGTCGGTGTTCAAGGCGATGTATGCCGTCGGCAATCAGGCGCAGATCCGGGCCAAGGGCTTCTCGCTGCTCGACATGAAGCGTTACCTGCAGAGCCTCGGTTACACGGCCGACGGCGTGCGCGTGTCGCTCAGTACGCTCATCAAGGTCGGCGTTCCCGCGATCGCCCTCATCACCGATCACGGCTACCGCCACTTCGTCGTGGTCAAGGGCGCGGATGCGACCCAGGTGGTGATCGGCGATCCGGCGCTCGGTCGCCGTGTGCTCTCGCGGCGGGCGTTCGAGGCCGCGCGCGTCGGCAACCTGTTCTTCGTCATCCGCAGCGATTTGCATGCGGCGCGGTTCAACCTGGCGTCCGATTGGGAGAGTTCCACCGCCCCGCCGATGTTTGCGGGCGTCAATCGACGTTCTCTCGCAACGGAGTTCCTCGAAATTCCGAATGCGAGTGTCTTCTGAGCGATAGGAGAGCCAGATGCACACGCTCAAACCCCTGATGCTTGGTTTCTGCCTGGCGGCGACCGGCGCCGCCGTGGCCGCCCCCACCTCCCCCTCGGCCAAGCGCGCGGTGGCCGCATGGCCGGCGGTGCCGGACACGGTCCTCGGGCGGATGCGCGGTGGCATCGATCTCAGCAACCTCGTGGCCTACTTCGCGATCGAACGCATCGTCGAGGTGGACGGTGAGGTGGTGGCCCGGGCGGAGATCGTGATTTCCAATCTCGATCGGCTCGCCTCGGGCGGCATGCCGACGATCAGCGTCTCCGGGCCCCTCGCCCAGGTGATTCAGATCATGAATGGGGGAGGGATCCCGGGCGCCACCCTCGCCCCGAGCTCCGGGGCCGTCGCGGCGCCGTCGACCCCAGGTGCGGCGCCGGTGGCCGCGCAAATCGCCTCGAGCGCTCCGGTGAGCACTCCCCCCACGCTCGCCGTCACGGCTCACAGCCCCGCTGCGGCACCCACGAGCGTGGCCCCGCACACCAACGGCACGATTTCCTCCGGCGGGACCCAGAGCGGGTCCATGGCTCAGTTTGGCAGTGCGCTCTCGAGCGCCGTCGCAGTGGCGGCGAGTGCGACCTCCGCAACGGGCGCGGGTAATGCGACCGCTGAGACACCGTCCGCCTCTGCGGCGTCGCTCGCGAGCGCTCAGCCCGTGGCGCAGGCGAACTCGAGCGCCGCGAGCGCGCCGTCCACTGCGGCTGGTCCGGTGGCGAGCCCGGCAAGCACGCCGGCGACGGCGGCCAACACGGTGGTAATCCCGACCCCGATCATCGTCGTGAGCGATCTGCCGAACGCGACATCGATCACGACTGCGGTGCAGAACGAGGTTCGCGCGACCACCATTCAGACGCAGACGACGATCTCGGCGACGCTGAACAGTCTACCGGTCGTCAACTCGTTGGCCCTCGCGAGCGCGATTCAAGCGCAGGTCGCGAGCGCCGTCGGCCACTGAATGGCGCAGGGATCCTTCACAGGGTGAGCGGCAGCCGGACCGTCGCCTCGAGATCCGGCGTGTCGCGGGTGACGCCGATGCCGATGGTCACGTTGAGCAGCGTTCTGCGGTTGACCTGGTAGGTCACACCGAAGCGCAGGGTGCCGAGCTGCAGGGTTCCCAGGCGCGCAAGCGCCCTCCCGGTGGCGGTGGCCGCCTGCGTCGTCTGTGCGACCACGCTGTGCTGGTAGCCGACGCTGAATGAGGCGCGCGAATTGAGGGACAGCCCCATCCCGAGCGTCAGATCGAGGATGCCGCCCGGGTGGATATGGCCGTACCCGTAGCCCACGTTGCGGGCGAAACTGTAGGTGTAGTCGACGCCGCCGAAGAATACGGCGGGGTCCGAGGGCAGGAGAAAGGTGATGCCCGGCTGCACGGCGTAGAAGCCCGAGCCGGTCGCGAGCCGGGTCTGCAGCCCCGTTTTCGCATCGATGGGCTGCTGGAAGACATCGGTCCCGGTCCGCGATTTCATGAGCAGCGAGCCGATCCAGACCATGTTGTTGCCGTGGAACTGGTTGAGCTGCACGCGAAGCGCGAGCTCGGCATCGCCCAGCCCGCTGCCGGAGGAGTCGAAGAAGGAGTTGGTGGTCGCGGCAGTCGCGAGCGGCCGGGTCTCGGTGGTGGTGTTTTCGACGACGTACGGCACGCGCGCTTCGATCTCAAGACGCGAGAAGAGGCCGTAGCGGGCGGTCAGACTGAATGTCGAGAGATTGCTCTCGATTCTCTGGATGTCGATGAGTCCGATGGTGATCGCCGGGAGCACCGTGTAGCCGACCAGCGCGACCTGGTTGTTGGTCGAGTGAACGTACTGGGCGTCGGGCTCGATGACGAGCGTGCCGCGGGGGGTGAGCACGGTCGGCTCGGCGAAGATCTGCGCAGCCGGGGCGGGCGCCTTCGGCGCCTCGGGCGCCTGTCCGACCGGCGCGGGCAGCGGGGGGGACTGATTTTCCCCGCCCCAGGCGCAGGCCATTCCCCCAAGAAGAGTCGGGATCAGTGCGAGTGCCGGGAGGTTTCGTGGTGCGTTCATTTTTCTATCTCCGGCTGTGGGGTGGCGGGAGGTTGGCCGCGGGGCGTGATGCCGAGCCGTTTCAGCAGTCGGTAGAGGGTGACCCGGGAGACCGACAGCTCGCGGGCCGTGGCCGCGATGTTGTGGCCGGTGCGCTCGAGCGCGGCCTCGATGAGTCCGCGTTCCGTGCCGGCGCGCGCATGCGCCAGCGAGCCGTTGGGCCGGGCGCAGACGGGCGCGCCGAGCTGCAGATCGGCGGCCGTGATGAGCGGGCCGTCGCACATGACCATGGCGTGCTGCACTCGGTTCAGCAGCTCGCGCACGTTGCCCGGCCAGCCGTACCGCTCGATGGCGGTGAGCGCATTGCGCGAGAAGCCGCGCACGCCGGGCGCACGGCCATTGGCGGAGTGGCGGAAGAAGTGATCGGCGAGGAGCACGCTGTCCTCGCCACGGACCCGCAGCGGCGGTATCTCGATGCTGAGCACGTTGAGGCGGTAGAACAGGTCTTCGCGGAAGCGGCCCGCGTGGACCGCCTGATTCAGGTCCATGTGGGTCGCGGCAATGACACGCGCATCGATCCGGATCTCCCGCGTGGAGCCGACACGCATCACGGTCGACTCCTGCAGGAAGCGCAGCAGGCTCGCCTGGGCCGAGCGCGGCAGATCGCCGATCTCATCGAGGAAGATGGTGCCCCGGTGAGCGGCTTCGATGGAGCCGATCTGCCGCTCGTGAGCGCCGGTGAAGGCGCCCTTTTCGTGACCGAACAGCAGGCTCTCGATGAGCGTCTGGGGGAGGGCGCCGCAGTTGACCGGCACGAACGGCCCGCTCGAGCGGCTCGAGCCGAGATGCACGGCGCGCGCGGCGAGCTCCTTGCCGACCCCGCTCTCCCCGGTGAGCAGCAACGGGGCGTTGGCGCGCATCACCCTCTCGAGCCGGGCGTGCAGGACGATCATGGCGGGACTCTCGCCGATCATCCCGTAGCGACCATGCGCCGGCTCCGCGGGCGCGAGCGCCGTATGGCGTAACACGGCTTTGCCGTAGGCGTGGCCGACTGAATACAGCAGTCGCGCGTCGTCCACCGGCAGCGTGTGGAAATCGAAATAGCTCGATGCGAGGGCGCGCGCAGTGAGTCGGTCACGGGCGCAGTCGCGCGGCAGCACGGCGATCCACTCCGTGCCGGAGTTCTCGACGAGCTCGGCAAGGCTCTCCGGCGAGCACTCGAGCGCTTGGTCGAATACCGCGATGCCGACGTGACAATCGCCTCGCAGCAGCGCCTCGTGAACCTGATCCGGCTGGGTCGCCCGCTGTACCCGCCAGTGATGGGCTGCAAGCAAGAGGCCGAGATCAGCAATGGACTCGGCTGCCTGCAGAACGATCACGCCCCGAGACATGCCCCACCCTTGGCGCGCTGCGACACGAAGGTCGTAGGCTATAGGCTTATGATCCGGGCCAGCAGTTCGGAATTGTACCTAACGCTGCGCGCTGGCGCGAGTGTTGAGGAGGGGCGAATCCCTCAGTGGCATTTTTTGCCGGACAGGCGCGTCTCGCGGGTTTCCTGGCATATCCTTTGCTCGCCGACTGTTACACAAATGCTACATGTCACGATTGCGTGGCACCCGCCGCGGAGCTGAGAACTCTCTAGCGGAGCTCCTCTGCCGGACCGATGTAGGTCACCTCGATGCGCGCGCCGCGCATGCCGCAGCGATGGCAACGCAGACGCGCGGCGATGCTCCCGAGAGCGGCCTCGGCACCGAACAGGCGCAGCAACAGCTCCGTATGCAGCTCGCGCCGGTGCGGGCAGCCGGGGCGGCGACAACAGGCGGTGAGCCGATAGAGCGCGATGTAGGCCCGCAGCGGCTCGCTCGGATGGCCCGTGCGGATCCCGACACCCAGGCGCGGCTTTCGTGGGGGCATGGGATCATGATCGGTTGCGATCGGTTCCGCTGTCCATGCAGGACGGAGGCGCTTCGGGTACTGTATGGTGCATGTGCGCCCGCTACCTGACTCCCGAGCAGGCTGCCGCAGAGCGGTACTGGCGGACGATCTCCCCGCTGTGGCATTTCCACGCGAGCTGGCGCGTGCTGCCGACCCAACAGGTTCCGGTGGTGCTCGCCATCGACGGCGCGGTCACGGGGCGGATGATGCGCTGGGGACTCATTCCGTACCGGGGCGAGATTCGCTACCCGCTGATCAATGCCACGGTCGAGAAGCTCGCGAGCTGGTACGGCTGGCGCCATCCCTGGGAGCAGGGCCAGCGGTGCCTGCTCGTGATGGCCGGCTTCTATGAGCCGCACGTCTTTCCCGGCGGCCGCAAGGAGCCTTTCGTCGTGCGTCTCACCGATCGGCCGATCTTCGGCGTCGCGGGACTCTGGGAGCGCCGACGCGCCGAGGATGGCGCCGAGGTGCTCTCGTGCGCACTCATCACGACGCCGCCGAACCGGCTGCTCGCCGAAGTGCACAATGAAAAGCCGAGGATGCCGGCGGTCCTGCGCGAGGAGGACCATGGCGCGTGGCTCACCGGCAGTCCCGGGGAGGCGCTCGCGGCGCTGCGGCCCTATGAGCCCGAAGGGATGCGGGCCTGGCAGGTCGGCCGGGGCTTGTATGCGCGAAAGACCGCCGATGATGCGCGCCTGATCGAGCCCGTCTCGCTCTAGCCGGGAGCGTCGCGCGCGGCGAAGCGCCGCGACGAGGCGACCGTATTGCTCGGTCAGGCGCATGGCGCCGGGCTCGATGGAGCGCAGACTAGGCGGTTATCGCCCCAAGCTGTTTGCGTAGAGGACTGCAATGCGTCTCCTGCCCGCTTTGACCGCATCGATATTGCTCAGCATTCCGCTGATGGGTGCTGCCGCCCCGGCTGCAGCGCCCGTCAAACCGGCCGCTCACGACCCATTTCACCGGCTCAAATTCCGCGAGCTCGGACCGGCGGTCGCGGGCGGGCGCGTGACGAGCGTGCTCGGCGTGGCGGGCGATGCGGACCTTTACTACGTCGGCAGCGCCGGCGGCGGCGTGTGGAAGACGCAGGATGGCGGCACGACCTGGAAGGCGATCTTCGCCCGCGAGCCCACCCAGTCGATCGGGGCGCTCGCGCTCGCCGGCGGCAATCCGAACTGGCTGTGGGTGGGCACGGGCGAGGGCAATCCGCGCAATGACATCCTCGATGGCGAGGGCGTCTACTTCACCCCGGATGGTGGCAAGACCTGGGTCGACAAGGGCCTGCATCAGGCCGGACAGATCGCCGCCATCGCCGTCGATCCGAGCGACACCAGCACCGTGTTCGTCTGCGCCGAGGGTGATGTGTGGAAGCGCGGGCCGCAGCGCGGCGTATTCATGAGCACGGACGACGGTGCGCACTGGAGCCGCGTGCTGTATCTGAACGATCATACCGGCTGCAGCACGATCGCCTTCGAGCCGGGCAATCCCAAGGTGCTGATCGCGGGAATGTGGCCCCTGCAGCGGCGGCCCTGGATGCTCACGAGCGGCGGCAAATCGGGGGGACTGTACCGCTCGACCGACGGCGGCCGGCACTGGCAACGCCTGAAGCATGGCCTGCCAAAGGGCGACATCGGGCGCAGCGCAGTCGCCTTCGCGCCGAGTGAGCCCGAGACGGTGTATGCGGTGCTGCAGGCGAAGGGCGGGGTGTTGTGGGTGTCGCACGACCTGGGCGGCCACTGGTCGAAGGTGAGCAACAATCACAGCGGCGACGTGCGGCCGTTCTACTTCACGCAGCTCGCGGTCATGCCGAACGATCCGCGGCGGCTGTTTCTGCTCTCGATGCAGATGATGGAGAGCCGGGACGGCGGCCGCCACATGTTCTATGCCGACAAGGGCGTGCACGTCGATCATCACGCGATCTGGATAGATCCGAAGGATCCCCGCCGCATCATCCAGGGCAACGATGGCGGCCTCTACCTGTCGCTCGATACGGGCAAGCACTGGCGTTACCTCAACAACCTGCCGATCGAGCAGTTCTACCAGGTGGCCGCGAGCGCATCGGCCAAGCCCTGGCCGTACCGGGTGTGCGGAGGTCTGCAGGACAACGATTCCTGGTGCGGCGCGAGCAGCGACTACGAGCGCGGCGGTGTGACCGGCTACCAGGACTGGCACGACCTCGCCGGCGGCGACGGACAATATGTGGTGCCGGCTCCGAGCAACGCCGCGGTGATCTACTCCACCACCGATGACGGCTACGCCGAGCGAATCAACCTCGCGAGCGGGCGCAAGCGGCTCATCAATCCCTACCTGCGCGATGTGCTGGCGGGCCTGTACTTCACCGGCAAGCCGATGGCGAAGCAGAAGTACCGGTTCGACTGGACGACGCCGGTGGCGGTGTCCGCGAGCGACCCGGACGAGGTGTATCTCGGGGCCAACGTCGTGTTCCACAGCACCGACGGCGGCCGGCACTGGCAGGTGATCAGTCCCGACCTGACGCGCAACGTCAAGGCGAAGCAGCAGCCGAGCGGCGGGCCGATCAACCGCGACATGAGCGGCGCGGAGACTTATGACACCATCCAGTCACTCGCGCTCGCGCCGAGCGACCCGCACGTCCTCTGGGTGGGGACCGATGACGGCTGGGTGTGGGTGAGCCGCGACGGCGGCGCGCACTGGCGCAAGGTGACACCTAGGGGCGCTCCGCAGTGGGCGCGCGTCTATCACGTGGCGCCCTCGCCATTTGCCGCCGGCACCGCTTACGCGGCGTTCGATGCGCATGAGCTCGGCGATGACCACCCCTACCTCTATCGGACCACCGACTACGGGAAGCGCTGGACACGCATCACCCAGGGCCTGCCGCTGAGCAGCGTCGAAGTGGTGCGTGAGGATCCCCACCACGCCGGACTGCTTTTTGCCGGCACGCTGTCCGCGGGCGTGTACGTCTCGTTCGATGACGGCGCGCACTGGCAGCCGCTGCACGCCAACCTTCCGCGGGGACTGTCGGTGTGGGATCTGACCTTTGCCCCGGATCATCGTGGACTGCTGCTGGCCACGCACGGCCGCGGCATCTGGGCGCTCGATAATCTGCGGCCCCTCGAGCAATATGACGCCGCGGTGGCGCGCGCGCCGTTCCATGTGTTCACCGCTGCTCCGGGCGTGCTCCTCTATACCCGCAATACCAATGGAGTCGGGCCCGGCGCCTTCGTGGCCTCCAATGCGCCGCTCGGCGCGCTGATCAGCTACCGCCTGGTGAAGGCCATCAAGCCGACCCCGGCCGAGAAGGCGGCGCACCACGGACCGGTGCGCATCGTGATCCGTGATGCCGCCGGCACGAAAGTCGACACGCTCCATGCGCCCGGCAAGGCCGGCATCAACGAGGTGGAGTGGGATCTGAGCTACAGCGGCCCCGCCAGACTCGATCCGCCGCTCGGCAAACCCGGGCCGCAGGGGCGCGAGCCCGGCCCGAGCGTCGTCCCGGGCACCTATACCGCGACGGTATACGCCGGCGCCGATGCTCAGAAGGTGACAGTGCGCGCGCAGGCCGATCCCCGCTACGCCGTGCCGCAGTCGGTCTATCGCGCCGATACCCAGGCGGGGCTGAGCGCACGCACCGAGCTCTCGGCGATGAACCGCCTGCTCGATCATGTCGCCGCGATGCGCAAGACGCTCGGCGGCGTGCTGGCGCGCGGCCGGGGCGATGCGGGGTGGGCGAAGCGGCATGCGTCCCTCATCAGCCAGGGCAAGGCGCTCGACAAGGTGCTGGCCGCGTACGAGGACGTGCTGTGGAATCCGCATACACAGCACCATGCCGAGGAGGACTTCCTGCGCCACTTCAGTCGCCTGCACCAACACGTCGACACGATGTATCAGTTCGCCTCGGGTCTGTGGGGAGCGAGGCCCGATGCGCAGTTGCAGTCGCTGAGCGCGGCCTATCGCGCCGAGGTCGGGCGGCTGCTGGCGCATTACAACGGGCAGGTGGTCGGAAAGGTGAAAGCCTGGAATGCCGCCGCCTATGCCGCCGGCGTGAGCACGCTGCCCACCGGAGGCCCGGTGCGGTTGCGCGCCGCGCCGTCACTGCCGCCCGCCAGTTCCTGAGCACCGCTCCCGGCGCGCGCGGGTGTTTGCCTGATCGATCGCCTGGTGGTTGTCGGCGCGTGGCGTCAGGGTGACGCCACGCGCCGACCGGTGCTAGGGTCAAGTCACTGATCGATCGAAGGAGGGCACGGAGCATGAATTCTTCCCTCAGGCAAGGCATGATTGCGACGCTGCTCGCCGGGAGTCTCGGCCTCGCGAACGCCACCACCGTGCACGTGATGTTGACCGGCGCGCACGAGGTGCCTCCGGTGCAGACATCGGCTCGCGGCACGGGAGTGGTCAGGGTCGAGTCCAACGGCAAGGTGAGTGGGGCGATCACCACCTTCGGCCTCAAGGTGACCATGGCGCACATCCACATCGGGCCGGTCGACTCGAACGGCCCGCCCATCATCTGGCTGAAGCGCGGTCCGCATGACACCTGGGCGGTGCCCTCGGGCGCGAAGCTCACCGCGGCACAGTACAAGAGCTTCCTGGCGGGCGAGCTGTACATCAACGTGCACAGCCTGAAGCATCCGGCCGGGGAGATCCGTGGCCAGCTGCTGCCCTGAGCGTACCCGCAGGCGCCCAAGCGGTGGCGGCACGGGGCAGCCCCGTGCCGCGGCAGGGTATTGCCGGCCCTGTGGGGTCGTGCGCAGTTTTCGACTCGGGCTTCAAGTTGACCGATACCGGACCGTTAAGGCGGGGGTATGGGGTATGAACGGCCGATGATCCGATCGGCGGCCCTTGAGCTACTCGGAGAAAAGTGACTGTGATGCCCGGCACGACACGAACGGTGGAGATTACGCTCGATGACACGGTGGTGATCGAATCGCGCCTGTCGAGCCGAAGACGCCTGCCCAGGGTTCCCGAAGAGGTCCGGCGCGCCGGTGCCGCCGCGGTCTCGCAGTACCTGGCCTTTCGCACTCGCGCCGGCGAGACCCGCTCGCCGTTCATCGTCGAGCACGTCGAAGTCGCGACCTATTGACGGGGGAGCCCGCTCCCGCCGGCCGGCATAGCGGAAAACTGCGCGGCGATCGCAATCCCGCTGCGGCATTTCTTGCGCCCGGTCACAGCGGCGGGCGGGTGCAGCCCATTATTGTCAATCATGATTTCGCTTTGGCCGAGCCTCGAAGCGCTGCCGGACTCGCCCTATGCGGCGGAGCTGCGCAAGCAGCCCGCAGGGGCGCGCTTCGCCGCGCCGGTGGAAGGCGAATATCTGCGCAGCAGGCTGCGCGAGGACCGCGCACTCGTGCGGTTCACGTGCACCCTGGCGCTGCTGCTGATGGCCTTGCGAGGGTCGGAATCGCTGGCCTCCGCGCTGCGCTCATCGAGCGTGTTGCCCGTGTTCGCCGTGGCGCTCGGGTGCAGCATCGTGCTCGCGTGGCTTGCCTGGAGCCGCTCCTACGAGCAGCGCTACCTGCCCTGGGCCACCGTGCTCGTGCCCCTCAGAAACTGCCTGATCGCGGCGCAGATCATCCACGTCGCCGCGGCAGGGGAGTACGACCTGCTGATGCTGCTGCCGATGCTGCTCATCGGCCCGTTCTATTTCCTCGGACTCAAGTATCACACCTCGCTCCTGACGGCCGTGTGCACGCTGGCGAGCCTGGTGGGCGCGGCCATCGTGTTTCCTCTGCCGTTGGCCATGGCCTTGCGCGGCGGCACGCTGCTTCTCGTCTCGACGGTGGTGCTGGCGATCGCCGCCCGGCAGATCGAAAAGCGTCTGCGCCAGGCGTTTCTCGAAAACCGGGTCGTGGCCGAGCTCGCGCAGCAGGACGCGCTCACCTGGACCAAGAACCGGCGGGTTTTCGATGAGTATCTGCCGCGGCTGTGGCGCCAGGCCGTGAGCGATGAGCGATTGCTCGCAATCCTGGTGATCGACGTCGATCAGTTCAAGCCCTACAACGATCGATACGGCCATCAGGCCGGCGATGCGGTGCTGCGCCGCGTGGCGCTCGCCATCCAGCAGCAGGCGCGCCGGCCGCTCGATCTCGTGGCGCGCTACGGGGGCGAGGAGTTCGCCGTGATTCTCTACGACACGGATGCCGCAGGGGCCGGCGGCACTGCGGAGCACATGCGCCGGGCGGTCGAGGAGCTCGCGATCGAACATCGGGAATCGGCGTCAGGCAACGTAGTGACGATCAGCATCGGAGCGGCCGTGGTTTCACCCACCGCCGGGCGCAATGCCTTTGGCGCGCTGCAGCTCGCCGACGAGGCGCTCTATCGGGCGAAGTCCAGGGGGCGCAATCGCATCGAGCTGATGGACGACAGTGAATACCGGCTCATGGTGACGGGCGTATTCGCCAAGGGAGAGCTGTCGGAGCTCAGGCGCTGAGGCGCCGCCCGCTTCGCCGTGGCGGGGCCACCGGAGGGATCCATTGCAGCCCAGGTAGCGCTACAGCTGTTGCATGGCGCTGCGTGTCACATGCGACGCGTGGACTTGGGGGGCGTTGAGGCTAAGATGGCGCATTCAGCCCATGGCGGCTGAGTGTTGCCGCTCTGAGACGCTGGTCACACCTGAATGTCGGACAGCCCGCCCGATCCCGCCCACTGCGCAGCCGACATCGAACGGCTGCGGCTCGTCTACGGCAATTTCCCGCTCATGCTGGCCGGCAGCAACACCGCGGGATGCGTCCTCGTGGCGCTGCTTTACGGGGAGGTCTCGCTCGCCAAATTGTTCGCATGGCTTTTCGTCGTGTTCGCGGCCTCGGTGATGCGCCTGCTCGACTGGCGGGCTTTTCAACGCGCGCCGGCGCAGCGCGATGCGCGGGCGTGGATCCGGCGGCTGCAGTTCGGCACCAGCGTGTCGGGGCTGCTCTGGGGCATCGGCGGGATCGTGTTCCTCGCCTCCGACGATCTCTCGCACCAGCTGTTCACGGTGCTCGTGTTCTCCGGAGTGGCCGCCGGCGCCATGACCTCCTATGGCGTGATGTGGCGTGCCTACATGACGTTCCTGATACCTTTCGAGGCTCTTGTCGAATTGCGGCTGTTGTTCGAGCGCACGCCGCTCCATTACCCCCTGGCGCTCGTGAATGCGCTGTTCGTGAGCGTCGTCATGTACTCGGCGTTCAAGACCGACCGCACGGTCGGCAGCGCACTCGAGATCACCGCCGAGAACGCCAAGCTCACCCGGGCACTGCAGTACCAGGCCACCCACGATTCTCTGGTCGACCTGGTCAACCATCGGGAGTTCAACACGCGCCTGGTCGATGTGGCCGAGCGCGCGGTGACGGCCCATGAGCCTTGTGCGCTCATTTTCATCGACCTCGACCGGTTCAAGGAGGTCAACGATCAGGGCGGACATGCGGCGGGGGACGAGGCGCTGCGGCGCGTCGGCCTGATCCTGAAGGAGCACGTGCGCTCGAGCGACACCGCGGCGCGAATCGGCGGGGACGAGTTCGCCGTCGTCTTGCCGGGCTGTCCGCGCGAGCGCGCCGAAGGGGTGGCGCAGAGTGTGCTCAGAGCGATCCAGGAGTTCGTGCTGCATTGGGAGGGAGGGCACTACTTCCGGGTCGGAGCGAGCATCGGCGTGGCGTGCGCGGCGGCCGGCAAGGCGGATGCCGCCGCGCTCCTGCGGGTGGCGGACGCGGCGTGCTATGCGGCGAAGAACGCGGGTCGCGGCAGAGTGGAAGTACGCAGCGCCGACCCGCGGCCAGAGCCCAGCCCCTTCGAGCTCGAGGCACTGCGCCGGCCGATTTGAGGCGGCCGCCGCGCGCGGGCATCCTCTAGCCGATCAGATCCC
The DNA here is from genome assembly GCA_021777555.1 of Pseudomonadota bacterium. Lineage (GTDB taxonomy): Bacteria > Pseudomonadota > Gammaproteobacteria > Steroidobacterales > Steroidobacteraceae > 13-2-20CM-66-19. The sequence continues at coordinate 37,151 of JAJYDK010000012.1, forward strand.
GGTACGCATGCCAGGTCGCGTGTCCGAGGAGCGGGGCAATCACGATCATGCCGATGAGCGCGGTGAGAAAACCGAGCGCCGTGAGCGCGGCGATCAGCGCGGCCCACAGGATCGTGGCCGGGATGTTGTGCAGGCAGGCCCGGGCGCTGATGCCGATCGCCTCCGTCGCAGTCGCATGCCGGTCGATGATGAGGGGCACTGCGACGATCGACATCAGGAAGGCGACGACGGCGAATACGGCGCCGGAGGAGAAGTAGGCCACGACCTCGCGCAGATCCGCGAAGTTGCCCGCGCCGCCCCACAGGGCGACCGCCAGGGAGGGGATTCTCAGGTGCAGCGTCGAGCTGAGCAGCGCCATCGAGACGAGGAACCACAGCGCCGCCACCATCGCGAGGATGGCGCCGAACTGAAACAGCCCCTCGGGATTGCGGCTGACGGCCGAGAGGGATTCATCGAACCCGCGCGGCTCGCGCGCGGCGCGCCGCCTGGAGAGCTCGCACGCGCCCGTGGTCATCAACGGTCCGACCAGCAGATAACCGCTCACGGCCGCGGCCACGAAGTAAGGGTGTGTACTGCCGATCGCGAGCAGTACCGCGCCGAGCGCCGAGATCAGCACTCCGTGGGCAAGACTCGCCCCCGGCCGGCTCCACAGATCGTCCCAGCCGCGCCGCAGCCAGACAAGAGGCTGCCTCATCGGGACGGAGCGCAGCTCGATGTGCAGAAATCGATGCTTTCCGAGGGTGATGGATGTACCCATGAGCGACTCCCGCGCGGTGCGCCGCGACCTTGCCGGCCACATCGGTCCGCCTGCGTTCCGGGCTCGCGCCCCGGCCCGGCGCCGGCCGCCGTGGCGCCATCGAGCATACTCCGAATGCGCCGGAGGGTTACCCGGCCTCCGGGGTGTGCGGCTAAACGGCCGAGCATGGGGCGCCTCGGATCGGTACACTTGCCGCCCTCGGCGCCCCCGTAGCTCAGTGGATAGAGCGACCGCCTCCTAAGCGGTAGGTCGTCGGTTCAACTCCGGCCGGGGGCGCCATAAAATCAAATAGTTACGATGATTTCCTCGAGCTCGTCGAGGCGCCGATCAGTCGCTCTCCCGGGTTGCCGTGTGCGCCATACACCGTAAGTGGCGACCGGCGGATTCGGGGCTGGCGAGCGATACCGGGGTGAGCGCTGTGGCGCGATCGCTCCCCCGATCCCACCGCCCGGGCGGGACCGGCATGGGAGCGGGAAGTAAGGATCTTCGGCGGCTGCGCTACTTCTGCTGATCGGTCTCGGCGATGAACGCGGCGATGTTGTCGTGCAACCGCTCGAGAGAGGGCAGGTGCGCGTACACCATGTGGCCGGACCTGTAGAAGTGGTACTGGATGTTCGCCTGCAGCTTGCGCGGCATGGGCAGGTGCTTCATCTCGTACACCCCCTCGTAGAAGGGCGTGGCGAGATCGAAGTACCCGCCATTCAGCATCACCTTGAGTCTGGGGTCGTACTTCATCGCGTTGGCGAGGTCGGGCATCACGTTGAGTGCCTGCTCGAGCGGCTGTGACTCCCCGGGCGGTTTGTGCCGGAAGCTCCACTGCTCAAAGAGTGAGATCTCGGGCTTGTAGTGCATGCCCATCCCGTAATGCAGATCCTTGCGCACGTAATCGTTGAAGGCCGATACGTAGGCGGAGCTGATGGCCGCGGCCTGCGGATCGTAGTGCGCGTTCTCCGAGAGCGGATCGAGCGTGGGGCCGGAGAAACGCGAGTCGAGACGGCCCGTGGTCTCCTGCAGGGGGCTCAGCAGCTCGTGCTCGAACTGTGGGCCGGTGATGCGCAGATTCGCCTTGAGGATGTACGAGACGGGCAGCCCCGTGTACCGGTGCAGCCGCTCGGCGATCGATTCGCGGTCGGCGCGACTCAACGTCGAGCCCTCGCGCAGCGCCTGCGCGTAGTCGGTCATGGCGAAGCGCTCGACCTGATCGAGCAGCGGCTTCAGCGGCTGGGTGGCCCCGGGCAGCCGGTGGTGGTACCAGGCCGTCGCGGCGTAGGAGGGCAGCGCCAGCTCGTAGGGCAGATCGATGCCGGGGTTGAACGGGGCGAGCTCGGTCATGTCATCGAAGTTGAGGATCTGCGAGAGCAGGATCACACCATTGAAGTCGGTGTCGTCCCGAGTCTCGAGCACATTGATCAGGTTGGCCGTGCGCGGCGTGCCGTAGCTCTCCCCGAGAAGGTACTTCGGGGAGTTCCAGCGGCCGTACTTCGAGAGGAACCGCATGATGAAGCGCGAGAAGGCGTGCACGTCCTGGTCGGCGCCATAGAAGTCCTTGGCGCCCTCCCGGCCCCTGACCCGCCCGAACCCCGTGCCGGGGGCGTCCACGAACACCAGATCGCTGGCATCGAGCAGGCTGTAGTGGTTGTCGAGCAGCTGGTAGGGCGCTGGCGGGGAGTGCGTGTGGTCGGACGTGACGACGCGGCGCGGCCCGAAGGCCCCCATGTGCAGCCAGACGCTCGATGAGCCAGGGCCCCCGTTATAGAGGAAGGTGATGGGGCGGTGGGCCGGCCTGGCGCCTTCCTTGAAGTACGCGACGTAGAACATCGACGCCTCGTTCGGCACCGCTTTCGCGGCCTTGCCGTGCGTCGATGCGGAACCCGGCAGCTGTCCGCCGGCCTTTGGCTCCGCGTCATTCCAACCGGCAGGGTGCACGATCAGCAGGCCCGCGACCGCGCGGTAGCGGATGGTGTGGCCCTCGACCGTGACCGATCCCTCGGTGGTGCGGGTCGTCGTGCGGAAGTAGGCGTTCCCGGCGTGCATCGGGTGGCCGTGCCGGGGCCGCCGTGCGCTGTGTGCCGGAGCGAAGGAGTCGGCGTAGGCGGCTTCATCGCCCCTCCGATGGGCCGGCTGCGCTCCTGTGGCGCATCCGGCGAGGAGCAAGGTCAGCGAGGCGGCCGCGGCGGCGGCCGGGAGGCGATTTGCGATCGTGGCGCGGGCCCGGGTGGTCATGGTCAGTGCCTCGCGACGTTGTCGGTTTGACGGACGAAGGCCGCGACATTGTCGTGCAGCTGCTCGAGCGAGGGGAGGTTGGCGTAGATCATGTGTCCCGAGGCGTAGTAGTGATACGAGATGTTCGCCTGCAGACTGCGCGGGATCTGCAGGTGATGCATCTCGTAGATGCCCTCGTAGAAGGGCGTGCCGAGATCGAAGTAGCCGCCATTCAGCATGATCTTCAGGTCCGGATCGTACTTCATGGCGGCGGCGAGGTCCGGCATCACGTTGGTGGCGATGGGCATCTTCATCGGTGCGCCCGGCGCCTGATGGCCGAGGTCCCACGCGCCGTTCACCTGGTAGGACAGCGGTATGTAGCTGAGGCGAGTCCGGTAATGCAGGACCCGGCGCACGTAGTCGTTGAAAGTCGAGACGTACGCGGAGCTGATCGCCGCCCCCTGCGGGTCGTACTCGGCGTTCTCGCCGAGCGGGTCCATCGAGGGACCGGTGAAGCGGGTGTCGAGGCGGCCCGTGGTCAGGTCCGAGGCATTGAGCAGCTCATGCTCGAACTGCGGACCGGTCACCTCGAGGTCGGCCTTGAGAAGATAGCCGACCGGAAGCGCGGTGTACTCGTGCAGCTTCTCGGCAATGGCCTGGCGCTCAGGCTCCGGAAGACTCGCGCCCTCGGCGAGCGCATCGGCGTACTCACCCATCGCGAAGTGCTCCACCTTCTTCAGCAGCTCCGGCAGCGGCGGGGCATTCGCGAGCAGGTGGTGATACCAGGCGGTGGCCGCCATGCTCGGCAGCTCCACCTCGTAGGGCAGCTCGACGCCGGGGTTGCTGCCCGGATCGTCGGCGCTCAGGTCGAAGTTGAGGATCTGCGAGAGCAGGATCACGCCGTTGAAATCGACATCGCGGCTGGTCTCGAGCTCGTTGATGAGCACCGCCGAGCGCGGCGTGCCGTAGCTCTCCCCGAGGAGGTACTTGGGAGAGTTCCAGCGATCGTACTTCGTCAGGAAGTGCGTGATGAACGAGGCGAACGCATGCGCGTCGGGGTCGACTCCGTAGAACGCCTTGTCCTTGCCCTTGCCCTCGATGCGGCTGTACCCGGTGCCGGGGGCATCGATGAACACGAGGTCGCTGGCATCGAGCAGGCTGTAGGCGTTGCGCACCATCCCGTAGGGGGCGGGAGGGGTGTGGGTGTCGTTGCGGGTCTCGACGCGCACCGGGCCGAAGGCGCCCATGTGCAGCCAGATGCTCGATGAGCCCGGGCCCCCGTTGTAGAGGAACATGATCGGGCGCGTGCGCGAAGCGGCGCCCTTCTTGAAATAGGCGACGTAGAACATCGAGGCGACCGGTGGGCCCTCGGGCGTGCCTGGAGTCGCCTTGCCGGAGGGCGGCGCCGCATCGTCCCAGCCCTTCGGGTGCACGATGATCGTGCCCGCCACCGCCTGGTAGGCGATCGTGTGTCCCTCGACCGTGACCGAGCCGGTTGTCGTGACGGCCCGGGACACGAACAGATCGTGGTCCGCGGCGTGTGCCGGCTTGGGTTTGCCGGCGCCGAGCGCCGGGACGATGGAGGCTGCGCACGCCAGCAAACCGGCGGCCAGGACGACGAGCTGTTTCATCTGCGGGGTGCTCCTGCGCGCGCCCCTGTCCGGGACTTCGAGAGTTGCGGGGCGCGGGCCGCGGCTATGATGCCAGGGTCGTGCGCGGGCGAGACGGCGCGGGGCGGGCGAGGCGGCGGTTCTGCGGCAGATGGCCTGCCGGGCGCGACGAAACGAGGTGGCATGCCGATGCACGGGCTCGAGGTGTGCACCGCGCTCACCCCGGGCACCGCCGCTGTCATCGCGGCGCCACACAAGGACCTTTACAATGATCGGCTGCGACCGCGATGAGCGCCGCCGGAAGGTCCCGGAGCGCCCGTCACGGCCATCCGCCACATCACCCAGGGGAGATCGCATGCGTATCGTTTTGCCGCTGGCCCTGTGCGCCACCGTCCTCGCCACCTGCGGCGTGCCCGCGCAAGCCCATGGCCGCGGCCGCCGCGCCGATGAGCTGCCCACGGCCACGCCCATCAAGCACCTGGTGGTGATCTACGACGAGAACGTCTCCTTCGATCACTACTTCGCCACCTATCCGCATGCGGCCAACGTTCCGGGCGAGCCCCGCTTCATCGCCGCGCCCGGTACGCCCCGGGTGAACAACCTGCGCAACGCGCACCTGCTGACCCGCAATCCCAACTTCACCAACCGCCTGAACGGCAAAGGGGCGGCCAACCCCTTCCGCCTCGATCGCACCCAGGCGAACACGGCCGATCAGAACCACGGCTACATGGCCGAGCAGCAGGCCTATGACCACGGCAGGGCGGATCTCTTTCCGCGCTACACCGGGGCCGGCACCCCGGGCGGCGCGGGCACCTTCGGGACCCCGGGACAGGTGATGGGCTATTTCGACGGCAACACCGTCACCGCGCTCTGGAACTACGCGCAGCACTTCGCGATGAGCGACAACGCGTACACCGACACGTACGGACCCTCGACGCCCGGTGCGCTCGAGGTGGTCTCCGGGCAGACCAATGGCGTGCTCGCGATCAAGGGACCGCAGGTCTCGAAACAGATCATCCCCGATGGCGCCGGTGGCCATACCCTCATCAGCGACATCGATCCGGCCTACGATGTGTGCTCGAACCCGCGGTATCAGGTGCGCATGCTCGGGCGCAACATCGGCGACCTGCTCAGCGCGCATCGGGTGAGCTGGGGCGGGTTCATGGGGGGATTCAATCTCGAGCACACCAACCGCAACGGCACCACCGGCTGTCAGCGCGATATCTACTCGCGGGTGGTCGAGGCCAGGGTGCGCGACTACGCCCCGCACCACAACTGGTTCCAGTACTTCAAGTCGACGGCCAATCCGACACATGCGCGCCCGGCCTCGATCACGGCCATCGGCCACACCTTCAATGCCAGCGGGAAGCGCGATCCGGCGAACCACGAGTACGGCCTCGGGGATTTCTACGCCGCGGTGAAGGCGGGCAATTTCCCGGCGGTGAGCTATCTGAAGGCGCGCGCGTACCAGGACGGCCATGCCGGCAACTCCGATCCGCTCGATGAGCAGGCCTGGATCACGCACGTGATCAACTTCCTCGAGCGCCAGCCGCAGTGGCGCGACACGGCGGTGATCATCGTCTGGGATGACTCGGACGGCTGGTACGATCACGCCTTCGCCACCCCGAGCAATTCCTCGTACAACAAGCAGGCGGACCGGCTGGATGGCATCGGCGTGTGCGGCACGGGCACGCCCCGTGCGGGCCTCGCGGGCCGGCCGGTGAACGGCCGCTGCGGGCCGGGCACGCGCATCCCGTTCTTCGTCATCTCCCCGTACGCCAAGGTCAATTACGTGAGCCACGTGCGCATCTCCCAGGCCTCGGTGGTGCGCTTCATCGAGGACAACTGGCTGCACGGGCAGCGCCTGGGCGGGGGCTCCTTCGATGCCACGGCCGGCAGCATCCGCGGCTTCTTCGATTTCTCCAGGGGCCATCGTCCCGATCCGAAGCTCTTCCTCGACCAGAGGACGGGCGAGCCGGGGCGCTGAGGGCAGAGGACCCCGCCTCACCCGCGCTTCCGGGACGCGCTATCCTCGGGGCCGGAACCGGCGCGGCCGGATCCGGCCCCGGGACGGGGTGCCCCCGCTGCGATGGGCATCACAGTTCGACCCGTGCCGGCCGGGCCGCGCTCCCGCGCGGCCCTACAATCCCCGTGCCGCCACAGCCGAAGCCCCGCACCGTGCCCCAGTTCTTTCGCCGCTCACGCCGCTCCGCGAGCCCACCCCCGGGGCCGGAGCGCCGACTCGGGGCCGACCGGCGCGCGAGCGTCGCCAAGGCGCTGCTCTACGGCGGCTTTCGTCCCCGGCGCCAGGGGCCGCGGCGCGCCGGCGAGCACCGGCTGGGCGCCTTCGACTGGCATCACCCGTGGTGGCTCGCGCTCGCGATCCTCATCCTGCTGCTCTCGTGCACCGATGCGGCGCTCACCCTGGTGTTGATCGGCCGCGGCGCCTTCGAGATCAACCCGCTGCTCGCGCCCCTCGTGAGAGACTCGCCCGTCGCCTTCATCCTGGTGAAGGTTGGCCTCACCGGTTTCGGCATCGTGTGTCTGACGCTGCTCGCCAGAGTGAAGGCCTTCGGGCGTATTCCCGCAAGAGCGCTCTTCTACGCGGTGCTGATGGGATACGTCGTACTTATCGCCTACGAGCTGAAGCTTCTCACTCTGCTGTGAGAGCGCTGACTACGCAATTGGAGAGAGCGCGTGGGGACGCCAAACTGAATTCCCGTTAATTTCCAAGGCTTGATGCACGAATTGAATATTTCGCGCCTCGCCCCTTTCCGTTACACTAGCCGCTCGCGCTTCCTACTCCAGCATGCTTCAACCTACACCCCTTTTCGGCGGCAACGCCGCCTTCCTGGAAACTCTCTACGAGCAATATCTCCGCGATCCAGCGAGCGTAGAGGAACGCTGGCGCAACTACTTCGAGCAGCTGCCGGGCCCGACGGGCCACGAGCAGGCGCAGGGCCCGATCGAGGCCGAGCTCGCCGAGCGAGCCAGGCAGCCCCGCGCGCTCGCGGCGGCGCCGGCGGCCTCGGGGGACGCCCGCCAGGCGGCCGTCTCGCGCTTGATCCAGATCTGGACCAATCGCGGACACCTCGTCGCCAAGCTCGATCCGCTCGGGCTCACCCAGCGCCCGCGACCGCACGTGCTCGATCTCGAGTACTACGGCCTCTCGAATGCGGACCTCGAGGCGGAGTACTTCACCGGCAGTCGCACCGAGGCGGTGCCACAGCGCATGAAGTTGCGCGACATCCTGCAGCAGCTCGAGGCGATCTACTCCGGCACGGTCGGGGCGGAGTTCACCCACGTGTCGAACTCCGAGGAGCGCCTGTGGCTGCAGGACCGCTTCCAGGAGAGCAGGCTGCGCCAGCGCCTCAGCACCGAGGAGAAGCGCAACATCCTCTGGCAGCTCACCGCCGCCGAGGGACTCGAGCGCTACCTGCATACACGGTTCGTCGGCCAGAAGCGCTTCTCGCTCGAGGGTGGGGAGACGCTGATCCCGATGCTCGATGACCTGATCCAGTGCTGCGGGCCCTCCTCGATCGAGGAAGTGATCATCGGCATGGCCCATCGCGGGCGCCTTAATGTCCTGGTGAACCTGCTCGGCAAGCCCCCCTCGCTGCTCTTCTCGGAGTTCGAGGGCAACTACGACCTGAGTCACCTCAAGGGCTCGGGCGATGTGAAATACCACAAGGGCTTCTCCGCCGACCTGCGCACGCCGGCGGGCAACGTGCATGCCGTTCTCGCCTTCAACCCCTCGCACCTCGAGGTGGTGAACCCAGTGGTGGAGGGCTCGGTGCGCGCGCGCCAGGAGCGGCGCAACGATGCGAGGGGCGAGCACGTGCTGCCGATCCTGGTGCACGGCGATGCGGCGTTCGCCGGCCAGGGCGTCGTGATGGAAACGATGCAGCTCTCGCAGGCCCGCGGCTACTACACCGGTGGCACGCTGCACCTGGTCATCAACAACCAGATCGGCTTCACCACCTCCGCGGTGGACGACGCCCGCTCGACACTCTATTGCAGCGACGTCGCCAAGATGCTGGAAGCTCCGATCTTCCACGTCAATGGCGACGATCCGGAAGCGGCGGTGTTGGTCATGCGCCTCGCGCTCGAGTACCGGGAGCGCTTTCACAAGGACGTCGTGATCGACCTCGTCTGCTATCGGCGTCTCGGCCACAACGAGGCCGACGAGCCGGCGGCGACCCAGCCGCAGATGTATCAGGTGATTCGCCAGCACCTCACCACGCGCAAGCTCTACGCCGAGCGCCTGGTGGCCGAAGGGGTCATCGCCGAGACTGAGCCCGCCACCCTCGCGGATCGCTACCGCGACGGACTCGATCAGGGCAAGCCGCTCGCGCGCGCCGCGCTCGGCTTGATCGGCAACCAGTACACCGTCGACTGGACGCACTACGCGCAGGCGGACTGGACCGAGCAGGTGATCACCGGAGTCGAGCTCGCGCGCCTGAGGTCCCTCGGGGAGCGCTTGGGAAGGCTGCCCGAGGACATGAAGCTGCATCCGCGCGTTGCGCAGGTGATGGCCAACCGCGGCAAGATGCTCGCCGGCGAGCTGCCGCTCGACTGGGGCTGCGCCGAGACGCTCGCCTATGCCGCGCTCATCGAGGACGGCTACTCGATTCGCGTCTCCGGGCAGGACAGCGGCCGTGGCACCTTCTTCCATCGGCACGCGGTGCTGCACGACCAGGCCTCCCCGCGCCTCTACCTGCCGCTGCAACACCTCGCCGAGGGTCAGCCGCGGGTGCAGATCATCGACTCGGTGCTCTCGGAGGAGGCCGTGATGGGCTTCGAGTACGGCTACTCGACCACCGAGCCCAAGTGCCTGACCATCTGGGAGGGCCAGTTCGGCGACTTCGCCAACGGCGCCCAGGTGATCATCGACCAGTTCATCAGCTCGGGCGAGGCGAAGTGGGAGCGCTACTGCGGCCTCACGCTCTTCCTGCCGCACGGCTACGAGGGGCAGGGGCCCGAGCACTCCTCGGCGCGCCTCGAGCGCTACCTGCAGCTGTGCGCCGAGAACAACATGCAGGTCTGCGTGCCTTCCACTCCGGCGCAGATGTTCCACATGCTGCGCCGGCAGATGCTGCAACCGTTCCGCAAGCCGCTCATCGTCATGACGCCCAAGAGCCTGCTGCGCCACGATCTGTCGGTGTCGAAGCTCGAAGAGCTCACCCACGGTGGCTTCGCGCGCGTGATCGATGAGACCGACGAGATCGAGCCGGCCGAGGTGCGCCGCGTCGTGTTCTGCAGCGGCAAGGTCTACTTCGATCTGCTCAAGACGCGCCGCAACGACGGTCTGCGCGATGTGGCGCTGGTGCGTATCGAGCAGCTCTATCCGTTCCCCTCGGAGGAGTACGAGGCGATCCTCGGCCGCTATCGGAGTCTTCGCGAAGTGGTCTGGTGTCAGGAGGAGCCGCAGAACCAGGGCGCCTGGTACCAGATCCGTCACCGGCTGCAGGAGCCGCTCGAGAACCGCCTCACCGTGCTTTATGCGGGCCGTGCGCCCGCCGCGGCGCCGGCTACGGGCATCGGCAAGATCCACGACGCCGAGCAGCGCACGCTGGTCGATGCGGCGCTGCACTCGACGGTCGCCGAGAAGTCCGCGCGGCAGACGAGCCGCCTCTCGGGCAGCGCCTCCGCCTCGCGCGGCCGAAAGACCGCAGCGACTCCCATCAGAAAGAGCTCTTAATGACGACCGAAATCAAAGTCCCCCAGCTTCCGGAGTCCGTGACCGACGCCACCCTCGTCGCCTGGCACAAGCGCCCGGGCGATGCCGTGAAGCGCGATGAGAACCTGGCCGACCTCGAAACCGACAAGGTGGTGCTCGAAGTGCCGGCCCCCGCCGATGGCGTGCTGCGGGAGCTGAAGGTCGAGAGCGGCACCGTGGTGAGAAGCGGGCAGCTGCTCGCGGTGATCGAAGCCGGCGCCCAGGCGGCCGCGGCACCCAAGGCCGCCCCCGCCGCGGCGGAGGCGAAGAGTGAAGCCAGGGCCGACGGGGAGGCCTCGAAAGACAAGTTGAGCCCCTCGGTGCGCCGCCTGGTGGAGGAGAACCGTCTCGATCCGGGGGCGATTCCGGCGAGCGGCCGCGATGGACGTCTCACCAAGTCCGACGTCGTGGATTTCCTCGGCAAGCAGCCTGCACCGACGGCCGCGCCAGGCGCCCCCGCGGCCAAGCCTGCGCCAGCCGCCAAGCCGGCACTGCCCGCCGGCGCGCGAGCCGAGCACCGCGTGCCGATGACCCGGCTCCGCCAACGCATCGCACAGCGCATGGTCGAGGCGCAGTCGACCCAGGCGCTGCTCACCTCGTTCAACGAAGTCGATCTGACCGCGGTGAATGAGCTGCGCGCCCGCTACAAGGATCGCTTTGAGAAGGAGAACGGAGTGAAGCTCGGCTTCATGTCGTTCTTCGTGAAAGCCTCCATCGAGGCGCTGAAGAAGTTCCCCGTGGTCAACGCCTCCGTCGACGGGAGCGACATCCTCTACCACGAGTTCTACGACATCGGGGTGGCGGTCTCGACCGAGCGCGGCCTGGTCGTGCCCGTCGTGCGGGATGCCGACGTCAAGGGCTTCGGCGCCATCGAGAAGGAAATCGGCGAGTACGCGAAGAGGGCGCGCGCGGGCTCGCTTGCGATCGAGGACCTGACGGGCGGCACGTTCACGATCACCAACGGCGGGGTGTTCGGCTCGCTGATGTCGACCCCCATCGTGAACGCACCGCAGAGCGCCATCCTCGGCATGCACAAGATCCAGGAGCGACCGATGGTGGTCGGCGGGGAGATCCGGATCCGCCCCATGATGTACATCGCCATCACCTACGATCACCGCATCATCGACGGCCGCGAAGCCGTGCAGTTCCTGGTGACCGTCAAGGAGTGCCTGGAGGATCCGGGCCGCATGCTGTTGGGAATCTGATAAGGGCACACCATGGCTGAATCCTTCGATGTCATCGTCATCGGCGGGGGGCCCGCGGGCTATCCCGCCGCCATCCGCGCCGGCCAGAACAAGCTCTCCGTCGCCTGCATCGACGAGTGGCGCAACCGCGATGGCAGCTACGCCTTCGGCGGCACGTGCCTCAATGCCGGATGCATCCCCTCCAAGGCGCTGCTCGAGTCGAGCGAGCTCTACCACCGCACCCGCGAGGAGTTCGCGGTGCACGGCATCAAGGTGAGCGGCGTCAGCGTCGATGTGGCGCAGATGCAGAAGCGCAAAGCCGGCATCGTCAAAACCAGCACCCAGGGGATCCTGGCGCTGTTCAAGGGGGCCGGCGTCACGCCGCTCCAGGGTCACGGCAAGCTCCTGCCGGGCAGGCGGGTTGCGTTCACGGGGGCCGACGGCGCCACCCGCGAGTTGAGCGCCAAGCAGGTGATTCTCGCCTCGGGCTCGGTGCCGGTGGAGCTCAAATCCGCGGCCTTCCAGGCCCCACACATCGTCGATTCCCAGGGCGCGCTCGAGTTCGACTCGGCGCCGAAGCGCCTGGGAGTGATCGGCGCGGGCGTGATCGGCCTCGAGCTCGGAAGCGTCTGGCGACGCCTGGGGAGCGAGGTGACGGTCCTCGAGGCGCTGCCGGAGTTCCTGGGCATCGCCGACCAGCAGCTCGCGAAGGAGGCCGCGCGGCACTTCAAGAAGCAAGGGCTCGACATCCGCCTGGGCGCCAAGGTCACCGGCGCCAAGGTCGTGGGAGATGCCGTCGAGGTGAGCTACGAGGATGCCAAGGGCTCTCACAGTCTCACGGTGGACCGCCTGGTCGTCGCGGTCGGACGCCGGCCCTTCACGCGCGATCTGCTCGCAAACGGCACCGGCGTCGAACTCGATGAGCGCGGTTTCATCAAGGTCGACCACCAGTGCCGCACGGGCGCCGAGGGCGTCTGGGCGGTGGGCGACTGTGTGCGCGGACCCATGCTCGCGCACAAGGGCAAGGAGGAAGGGGTCATGGTGGCCGATCTCATTGCCGGGCGCTACGGCGAGGTCAACTACAAGACCATTCCCTCGGTCATCTACACCGCCCCCGAGATCGCCTGGGTGGGGGAGACCGAGGAGCAGGTCAAGGCGAGCGGCCGCGCCTACAAGACCGGCGTGTTCCCGTTCCTCGCCAGCGGCCGGGCTCGCGCGATGGAGCAGGCACAGGGCTTCGCCAAGGTCATCGCCGCGCAGGATGATGACGAGATCCTGGGCGTGCACATCGTGGGTCCCATGGCCGGCGAGCTGATCGCCGAAGCGGTGCTCGCCATGGAGTACTCGGCGAGCAGCGAGGACCTGCAGCGCACCATCCACGCGCATCCGACGTTGTCCGAGGCGGTGCACGAGGCCGCCCTCGCCGCCGACAAGCGCGCGATCGACTCCCTCAATCGCTGAGTCAGCGTCAATCGCTCACCGCGCGCGGCGGGCCGAGGTCACGTTCGGCACCGCCGCGAGGCGGTGCAGTACACGAGCAAGCTGCTCCTGATCGCCGACGCCCACCGTCAGGCGCACGTTCGCGACTCCAGCGGCAGGATCGGTCGTCGTGTTCATGGCCTGGATGCTCAGTCGCTCGACGGCCAGCACATCCGTCAGGTCCCGGATCAGTCCACGGCGGTCGTAGGCCTGGATGGAGATCTCGACGGGCAGCTGCTCCGCCTCGTGCGCGCTCCACTCGACCTTGAGCACGCGCTCGGGCCTGACCGAGCGCATCCGCGCAAAACCCGGGCAGTTGGCGCGGTGGATGGTCACTCCGCGCCCCACGGTGACGTAGCCGACGATGGGCTGCGGCCGCAGCGGGGAGCAGCACCGCGCCAGTGTGATCGGCAGGTCCCCGACGCCTTCGATCTCGACGGGTGAGCCCCCATGTGCGCTGCGCGTGCGTTTCGGAGCGGGCGTCGGGGGCTCCCTGAGAGAGCCCAGCAGCCTTTCCACGGCATGCGCGAGCTGCGCCACCGTGATCTCGCCTTCCCCGAGCAGCTGGTGAAGGTGATCCGCATCGCGCGCCTTGAGCTCCTCGATGAGCCGCGGCAGCTGCTGCGCCCCCACACCGAGCTTGCCGAGCTCCCGCTCCGCGATGAGGCGTCCCGCGCCGCGGTTGTCGGCCGCATCGAGCTTGCGAAACCATGCACGCACCTTGGCGCGGTTGCGCCCGGAGACGAGGAAGCCGAGCTCGGGGGCGAGCCAGTCGCGGCTCGGCGCCCCCTGCTTGGCGGTGATGATCTCGACCACCTCGCCGTTGGCGAGGACGTGGGTCAGGGGCACGATGCGGCCATTCGCCTTCGCGCCGCGGCAGCGATGGCCGAGCGAGGTGTGCAGGGTGTAGGCGAAGTCAAGAGGGGTCGCGCCATGGGGCAGGTCGATGACCTCGCCCTTGGGTGTCAGCACGTACACGCGGTCCTGGAAGAGCTCCGCGCTCACCTGCTCGAGGAACTCGCGATCCGCATCGAGGCCCTCGCGGCTCGGCTCGAGCAGGCGGCGCACCCACTCGATCTTGCGCTGATACTGCGTATCCGCGGCGCCGCCTTCCTTGTACGTCCAGTGCGCGGCCACGCCGAGCTCGGCGTGCTCATGCATCTCGCGGGTGCGGATCTGCACCTCCACGCTCTTGCCCTCGGGACCGATCACCGCCGTGTGGATGGAGCGGTAGAAGTTGCCTTTGGGCGTTGCGATGTAGTCGTCGAATTCGCCGGGAAGGTAGGTCCAGAGGCCGTGCACCACCCCGAGCGCGCCGTAGCAATCGGGGATCGACTCGACGATGATGCGCACCGCGCGCACATCGAAGAGCTGCTCGAACTCGAGGTGCTTGCGCTGCATCTTCCTGTAGATGCTGTACATGTGTTTGGGACGGCCGGTCACCTGAGCCTCGATGCCGGCCTTCTCGAGCTCGGCCCGCAGGGCGCGGCAGAGCTCCTCGATGTAGCGCTCCCGGTCGGTGCGCCGCTCGTTGAGCGCGGCGGCAATGCGCCGATACTCCTCGGGCTCGAGGTAGCGGAACGACAGATCCTCGATTTCCCATTTCAGCTGCCAGACGCCGAGGCGATTGGCCAGCGGCCCGAAGATGGCGCGCGCCTCGAGCGCGAGCCGCTCGCGCGCCTCCGGCGATGCCTCGCGGGCATGGCGCAGGCTCACCAGCTGCTCGGCCAGTCTGGCGAGGATCAGCCTTGGATCGCTCACGACCGCGAGCAGCATCTTGCGCAGCGTCTCGGCCTGGCGCGCCGAGAGGCCCTGCGCCGGCGACCAGCGCGGTCCGAGGCCGATCTCGCCGAGCCTCGAGAGCGCTCCGGCGATCTCACTCGCCGCGGGTCCCACCCGGGCGGCAAGCGACTCTGCGGTGAGGCCACGGGCGAGGGCGGCCTGGACCAACACGGCCTTGGCGAGATCCACATCCTCGGTGAGCGCCCCCAGGATTTCGGCCGCCTCGGCGGCTTCGGCGAGCGCCTCAGGCGCCAGCGCAGCGCCGTCCAGGATCTCGCGCCGGGCGGCGGAGATCGACTCGAGAATCTCGGGCGGACAGCGCTGCGTCGTCTCCACGGGGCTAAGTGCCTGATTAATCTAATGTCTCAAGGGGCGCCTTGCGGCTATCATACCGGTCGTTTCCGGCGAAAGAGCGCGAGTTTGGCGGCGGTCCAGCTGAGATGACCAGCGATCCACAGTGGGCGAATGTCCAGCACGTCAAATGCTTGCGCGACGGGACACCTCGCGCCGAGCGCTCGAGGTGCGTGCGCTACGAGGGCTATGGCCCGGGCGGATCGGCGCTGCTCGTCGACTGCTGCACGGACGATCCCGAGGGCACCCGCACACGTCTGAGGCGCTCATTCCGTGAGCACGGCGGGTATCTCGGGGCCGAGGGCTCGGTGGGCTACCTTTTCGATCACGTCGGCGTGTTGCGCTATCGCTCGGGACCGAGTCCGCAATGGCTCACCCAGGCGGCGCTCTCGGCCGGCGCCGAAGCCGTGATCGGTGCAGAGCGCTCGATCGAGGTGTTGACCGACCCCCGGGATTTCGATGGCATCCGCGCCGAGCTGCGACGAGGAGGCTTCGCGCCGCTCACCGCCGAGGTGACCGAGCGCGCAGCGGTCACGGCGCCCCTCGGCGGCGAGGCGGCCCGTCACATGGTGCGGCTCATCGAGGCGCTGACCGAGCTCGATGACGTCTGTGATGTCTACACGAATGCCGAGCTGATCGGTGCGCCGCCGGGCTAGAGCGCCTCGAGCTGTTGAGCGAGCTCGCGCAACCGGGCCGCGACGATTCTTGCTCGGGACGGCAATCGGTCCCCAGGGATTGCGCACTCGAGGATCCGGGACAACACGTCTTCGAACGTCGTCCGGTTCAGCTCCGTGCGCACATCCCGGCTGGTCTGAACGCAGTAGGTGAGTGTGAGCGGCTCGGTCTTCTCCCCGCGCTCGAGATAGGGAAGCTCGACGCAAAGCTCCGGCCAATCGCCGTTGTTCCCGTCGCCGAGGCCCTTCAGCCAATACTCGATGGTCTCGTCCACGGCGAACTCCACCATTTTCCTTAGACGGCCGTGGAGGAAAAACGAGAACCCGTTCTCGAGGGATTCCGTTTCCGTGCCCTTGCGGCGCGCGATGGCCGCGAGCTTCTCGATCAGCTCGTATTCGATGTCATCAAATCGTGGCAACTCCCATTCCGGGAGATGGAGAAGGTTCCGGCGCCACCTTTTGCTCATGTTTCCCGTCCCATGTGTATTTCCTTCACGCCGATGATCGCAGTTTGGCCGCACAACATCAGTCCCCTTCAGCAGGTTCCGGCGAATGTAGTTCGAACCGGGCGGCAAGATAACCCCGCATATGTGATCAATTTGTGTCATTTTGCGGCTTGACCTGCGGGTCATTTTATGCCTCTGCGCACTTCCCTGGCCGTGGCCGCGCTACGTCGATGATCGAGGCGGGACAAGCCTGTGGCGCCGCTCGCGAAGGCTCCGAGGATCGCGCAACGCGTCTCGCACGTCCGTAGGTCAGCCATGTTTTCAGCATGACTGTTGAGTCTGTTGGTGAAGTTGTATACCGTTGAGAGATGAAACGCAGCGGGAGCATCGATCATGGCAGTTGTCCGTCAGGAGACAAGTAAGTAGGCGATGTCGTTTGCGCCTGCCAACTTGAGCATGGTCATGGAAACGAGCTGCTGTCAGAGTCGTATCATGGAAGGCAACCGCGCCCGGCTGCAGATGCGTCTCGCTGAGGTCATCCGGCGTCACCGTGAAGCGACCCGCTTCAGTCAGGAGACTTTCGCGGATCACATCGGGATGCACCGCGCACAGTATGGGTTCATCGAACGAGGGCGAAGGGACTTGCGGCTGACGACGCTCGAGCGGGTGGCCAAGGGATTGAAGGAGCCGCTCTGGGCCATTCTTCGGGAGGCCGAGGAAGGGTATCGGTGATGGTGAAGGATCGGGGGGCGCCGGCGGAGGGCCACACGAGAAGATTTCCGGGCCGGCGTCCCTTGCGGCGGTGGGAAGGGCATGCGCAGCGCTGACTCGAGCGTCGAGCGTGAGGTCGTGCCGGAGAGTTCCGAGCGGGCGAGTGTGGGCGTGGACGTCTCGGTGGCCCATGAAGACCGCGCCCAGGCCCTGGCGGATATCGCCCGGAATCATCATGCGGCGCTCGTGCGGTTCCTGATGGCGCGCACCGGATCGAAGGAGGAGGCCCGGGAGGTCGCGCAAGAGGCCTATGCCAAGCTCCTGGCGCTCGACACGCAGGGGCCGATCAGCTTTCTCGCGGGCTACCTCTGGCGCGTCGCCGCCAATCTGGCGATCGACGGAAAGCGTCGGCGTGCGGTCCGTGAGCGCTTCGCGGGGTGCGAGGGTCAGGACGGTGAGGGGCTCGAGCCCTCGGCCGAGCGGGTGGTCGAGGCGCGTCAGCGGCTGGCCATCGTGGAGCGCGCCATCGAGGAACTGCCGTCCCGGTGCCTCAAGGCGTTCCAGCTTCGGGTGCTGAATGGTCTGCGGTTCGAAGAAGTGGGCCGCGAGATGAGAATCAGCGACCGAATGGCCAAGACCTACGTCGCACGCGCTCTGCAATTCCTGCAGAGCCGTCTCGATGCGGCCGATGCACCGGCGGGACGCCGGTGAGCGAGGGCATGGCACAAGGGCTGCGGGCTGGCCCCTGGCTGGAGGCGCTCGAGTGGCACATCACGCTGCACGAGGCCTCCGATACGGAGTGGACGGACGCCAGGCTCTCCGAGTGGCGGCGTTGGTACGCGGAGCCGGAGCATCGTCAGGTCTTCGAGCAGGTCTGCCAGTTGCTCGATGACCGCCACGCCTATCGCCAACCGCATCGGCGCCCGAGGGAGGCCGACGCCGACCCCTGCGACCCGGACGTGCGCCGAGGCAACACCCGCCGGGGCGCGTGGATCAAGGCATCCGCGGGCATGCTGCTCGCCGGTGCCGCCCTGGCGTGCGCGGGACTCGTGCTTCGAGTGCGATGGTCGGGGACCGGAGCTCACCCGCCCCCCGCGATCGTGTATCAGACCGGCGTCGGACAGCTGGAAACCGCCCACCTGAGCGACGGATCGACGGTGACGCTCGGCGCCCAAACCCGGTTGACGGTCGATATCACAGCGCAGCGGCGCGTCATGCGATTGCTCCACGGAGAGGCGTGGTTCCGCGACAAGGACATTCCGGGCCGGCCGTTCAGCGTGCACGCCGGGCACGGAACAATCACCGCCATCGGGACCTCATTCGTCGTCAATCGCGATGCCGATCGAGTCGTCGTCACGGTGACCGCGGGCACAGTGGAAGTCTCCACCGTGCGGGCACCTTCGCGGAGGCCTGCCATCGCACCGGGCACACGGACACGGCATCCGTCCGCCGTCCGGATGGCCCGAGGAGAGGCACTCAGCTATAGCGACCGCGGCGACCTCGGGCCCCTCATCCCTGCCAGCGCTCACGCCGCCACCGCCTGGACCCAGGGACGCCTGATCTTCGACGGCGTGCCTCTGCGCGACGTCGTCGAGAATGTCGGCCGCTATTGGTCCCGGCGCCTGACCATCGGCCCCCGGGCCGGACGCCTTCAGTTCAGCGGTCTGATCTACGAGAACGGCATCGAGGACTGGCTGAGCGGCCTGAGCACCATCTTTCCGGTGTCGGTCGAGGAAACCCGCTCTTGCATCCGCATTCACCTGCGCACCCCGAGCGACGCGCAATCCGACCAAGCCACACGCCCGCAATCGCGACGCTGACGCTGCAATTGCGTGACGACACCGCGTTCGAATTTCGCGCGTCCTGAGACGTCAGCCGCTCACGTCCAGTCCGGACGCCAACTGATTCACATTTCCCGAAATCACCCGTCTACAAATCAGATCGAGATCTGATCGACTCGATCCGATCGAAACAACAGCTGGCGCCGCACCCGCTCGCGGCGTGCGGCTCGTCCATGAACAACGGGGGTGATGGGTATGACATCTGTCGGCAGCGCTCGGCGAGGATCTCGCGCAGATCGAACACGTACAAAGAACCATTTCCGCGCAGCATGTGCCGTGATGCTCGGCATCGCCGGCTGGATGCCGTGTCACGCCGTTCTGGCTCGCGATCCGAGCCGGGCCGTGCGTTTCGACATCCCCGCGCAGCCCCTGAGCCGGGCTCTCCTTCAGTTCGCCCGCCAGGCGCACGTGCCCATCATGTTCTCCTCGACCCTGACGCGGCGCCTGAGCGCACCAGCGCTGCACGGGAAATTGACCGAACATCAGGCGCTCCAGGAGCTCCTGAAGAACTCAGGGCTGGGCTTCGTCCGGCAAGGTGCCGCCGTCAGGATCGTGGCGTTGAAAGAGGGCAGCGACGCTGCACACCCTGCATCGAAGACTCACCCTGCGCACAAGCACCATGCCGCGCAGGCGATTGCCCTGCAGGAAGTGGTGGTCACCGGCTCCCACATCCGCGGCGGTCCGCCCCCGTCCGCGCCCATCATCACCATCACGCGCCGGGACATCGAGGAGTCCGGCTACCAATCCGTCGAGCAGGTGATGGATGCGCTGCCCGAGAACTTCGCGTCGGTGGGGTCGGGACAGACCTTTGATCTCGCCGCTCAAAACGACTCGGGCAATATATCGAATGGCGCGGCAGTGGATCTCGACGGCCTGGGGTTTGACTCCACCCTCGTGCTGGTGAACGGGCATCGTCTTGCGCCCAGTGGAACCAGAGGGGCGTTCACGGACATATCCGTCATTCCGATCAGCGCCATCAAGCGAATCGACGTGTTGACAGGCGGCGCCTCGGCCATATACGGAGCGGACGCGATCGGTGGGGTCGTGAACTACGTGCTTCGCTCGCACGAGCAGGGCGCGGAAACCGACTTGGAATATGGATCGGTGACTCAGGGCGGCCTCAGGGATTATCGCGCCTCCCAGTCCGCCGGGATGAGCTGGACGGGCGGAAATCTGTTTGCCGCATACGAATTCCACAAGCGCACGGCGCTGTCCGCTGGCGACAGGTCCTTCAGCAGCTCGGCCGGGCCCTATTCTCTATCGCCCGATTCGACGCAAAACAACCTTTATGTCACGGCAACCCAGAACATCGGGCGAAAGACGAGTCTGGAGGGTGACCTGTTCTATGAGCAGCGCCGTAACCAGAACGCATTCCCGTACTACGGCCTTCTGGTCGGCTCTAGCGCGCATTCGCACCAATATTCCGCGGGATTTGAGGCAATCAGAACACTGGGAAACACGTGGCACGGACATCTGCGGCTCCAGTACGGAAAAAGCGGAAATTCGCTTGAGGACGTTTTCGGCACGGAGCAGGGCAACTCTCGATTGCTGACGGCATCCGTCGGTGCGGACGGGTCGCTATTCCACACGAGATCTGGAGCCGTACGAGGTGCAATCGGCACGGAGGTGCGTCGTGAGTCATTTTCGAGCCGTTACACGGGCGTATTCGTCTCCGAGAACAATCTGGACGAGCAGCGGACAGTTGATGCGATTTATGCGGAAACCAGGATACCGCTTCTGGCGCGGAGACCGGGCACGAGTCGCGGCCCTCTGCTCAGCGCGGATCTTGCGGGTCGATTCGAGCATTACAGCGATTTCGGGTCGTCGCTGAATCCCATGGCTGGGCTGGCGTGGAAACCGACACGAGGTCTGCGTTTTCGGGGGACGGTCAGCTCGTCATTCAGGGCGCCAAACTTCTATGAGCTGTACGGCGCGAGTCAGGCGGAGTTGTTCAATTCGCCCTATCCGGGAAGCCAGGGCGGCACGGAGGCCGTCTTGATCCGAGTTGGGGCGAACCCGGCTTTGAGGCCCGAAAAGTCCACGGAATGGACACTCGGCACGGATATTTTGCCGGCGCGGACCGGAATGGACATGAAACTGACGTACTTTCACGTTCACTTCAAGGATCGCATTGCATCTCCGAACATACCTTTGCTGAGCGCCCTAGACCAGGGGCGGACATTCGCTCCCTATCTCCAGTGGAATCCTCCCCTGAGCCAACTGGAGTCATCGGCGAGCTCGGCCGAACAGTTCTACAATATAACGCAATATCCCGGTTTTGGTCCGGCGCGCTCCCTTTCGGATGCCGTGGCCATCGCCGACGACCGGCTGCAAAACGTTGGTGTCACGAATGTCAGCGGGATCGACGCGGATGTGAGCCAGGTGGGGCAGTTCGCTGGGGCAACCTATCGGTTGAGCGCCCAGACGACTTATCTACTCCGATACGAGAACATTTTCGTTCCAGGCGCGCTTCCGAACAACGTCCTGAGCACATTTCAGAATCCCGTTAACTTCCGCGCGAGACTCATGGCGGGGGTCACTCTCGGCAGGGTCTCCGGAAATTCAGCGCTGAATTATACAAATCACTATACCGATACGACGCAATCGGTTCCGGTGAGGGTGGCATCATGGACGACTGTCGATCTGCAGGTTGCGTATCGGATACCGGTGTATCGATCCTTCGGAGGATTGACGGCATCTCTTAGCTGCCAGAATTGCATGAACAGGTATCCGCCGTCTTTGAGGACGACGACATACCTGCTCGGATACGACCCGGCTAACGCCAATCCGCTGGGGCGCTTTGTGAGTCTGACTTTGCGGAAAAGATGGTAACGGGGTAGTTCCCTGCAAGCGAATAAGGCAATGGTGTTCAGCGATGAGCCGTCAAACGCTGCTTGGGGTGTGAGTCTGATGAGAAGAGTTTTGGGTTTGCTGTCTGCCGTCACGGCAATGTGGATGGTCGGTGGTCCGATGGTCCGCGCGAACGGTCGTGCCATTCGTCAAGAGACTACCCTGCACCGCGGGGTGATTCAGGAATTTTCCATTTCGCCGGACGGCACAAATTTGGCTGAAGTCGTGTCCAATACGGTTGCGGACCGGTCCGTCTCCTCTATCGTCATTCTAAATCTGGTGGATTCCGGCCGAGCGGGCCGAGAGATCTACTCGAGAGCCGGCGTGTCAAGCGTCATCTGGCTGACAAATCGGTCTATTGCGTTCGTCGTGCCGGGTCGAAAAGGGGGCATATTTCAGCAGAATACGCAAACCGGAAAGCTGACGATCTTGCGGCCAAATGGTACCGGGGTCGCAAATCTGCTGTTCGACCGTCAATCGCAGTCGCTGGCCTACGAGCATGTGGCTCCCTGGTGGTGGGACGGCCGGGTGTCGGTCCGCGTAGGGAAAGACCAATGGCCGCTACAATTCATTTCACCCAAATGGGCACAGCAGGAGAGGGTTACGGTCAGGGCGCTGCGCCTCGAGGGTGGTCGAAATCGCGGACTGCACAGGAAGTATCCAGTCTCCTCCGTGGCATTCCCAGTGTCGCAAATAGCCTGGAGAAGGAATCGCCTGGTCGTATTGCGCTCATCGCGGGGATCTTTCAAGTCGGATATCGTGGATGCGGCCACGGGGCGCGTGTTGTCAGACCGGTGGCCGCTGTATCGGGTGGGATCGATGGCGGTTTCCCCCAAGGGGCGCATTGCAGTGACCTCGATGCGGCTCTGGAAGAATCGGCCAAGACCGATGTGCGGATGCAGCGGCCGGTGGGGACTATACGTACTGGGGCACGGGGGTGAGGTGCATGCGGTCACCGCGCTGGCCTCGGGCCAAATCGACTACATCAGTCGCCTCTGGTGGGCCGGGGAGAATCGGATTTTCGCGCAAATTCTGGGTGCCGATACACCGGGCGGCGCCCTGTACTGGAAGGTGGTGGAAGTCGATTGGCGACGAAATGCGCTGATCCGGGCCTTTCGGTGGTCAAATGGGGATCTGGGAACGCTGGATTCCCCATGTAGCCTGAGTGCGGATCGCGCTACTGCGGTTTGTATTGCGCAGACGTTGTCGTCGCCGCCCCGGCTGGTGCGCGTTGATTTGCATACGGGGGTGATGCGGACTCTCGAGAAAGTCAACCCCGGACAGCATAGGCTGGCTCTTCATTTCAAGGACATTCGGGTCAAAGCCCGCCGAAACGAGATGGCCACGGGATTTTTGGCACTACCGCGCGCGGCACGCAGCGCCGCTGTGCCGTTGGCGGTAATGCTGTATGGCTTCGACAAGGAATACTCAAGAGATGCCCAGTGGATCACGTCTTATCCTGTGGCCCGCATGGTGCACTCCGGCATCGCTGTGCTACTGCTGAATTGGCCCTACAGTCCGGACCCGGCTCGCGAGAGCTTTCAGACTACACTAAGGGGCATGAATACGATCGTGTCGTTGATCGCAGATGCCGTGCCCGCGGTGCGGGCTACGGGAGTGAGGGTCACCAGAGCGATGATCATGGGCTGGAGTTTTGGAGGGCTTTATGCGGCTCATGCGATCCAGCGGCTTCACGAATACGTGGCGGCCCAGGTTGGGGATCCAGCGGCTTTTAACAGCACTGAGTATGCTCTGGCAGGCGGGCTGTTGGATAATGCCATCGACTGGACCCTGGGTGGGCCGCCTACCCGACGGTATATCGATCATTACCTGACGCTGGATCCGGCCGCTGACGGCAGACCCTCCAATGGCCCGATTTTGTTGGAATTCGTGAGCCGAAATCCGGATGCCGGACAGCTCTTGCAGGAGTGGCGCGCGGACGGAACGCAGGTCGAGGCGTTCGTGTACCGCCATAGCGTCCACTGGCTCAATGTACCCGCTGAGGCTAAAATTTCCCGGGCACGAAATCTAGATTGGGCGAAGTTGAATCTGTTTGGTCCGCAGTCCGTATCGCCGGCAGAGCTGCGCAAGGTGGGGTTGACGGTGCCTGAGAATGGGTGGTGGAGTCATCGAGCGAAATAGAGGACTTCTGTGCGGCGGCGGGGCGGTGGTTTAGCCATCCCTGCGCCCAGGTTTCGGCTGAGATACAGGCTAACAGGGGGAAAATAGCTGTTACGGCAATTGGAGCATCCGTCCGCAGGATGGGGGCCAGCGCGTTCAGATTCAGCAAATCGTGGTTCGCCAGATGACCTTCCAGGATCGCGGGACTCAAAAACCGTGCGCTGCGGCGGAGGAGTTCAAGGGTGAAGCGTGTGGTCTGGCCCTTTTGCTCCCGGGCGACGATGGGCGCGGGCAGTATGTCGCGGAAGGCGATGCGTGCCAATCCACGTGTCTTTCCGCCAGTAGACAGCTGGTATACCGGG
This sequence comes from Pseudomonadota bacterium, assembly GCA_021777555.1. Lineage (GTDB taxonomy): Bacteria > Pseudomonadota > Gammaproteobacteria > Steroidobacterales > Steroidobacteraceae > 13-2-20CM-66-19. Next base: position 61,240 of record JAJYDK010000012.1, read on the forward strand.
ATTCGAAGACATAGCTCTATCAATGGCTGCGAGAGTAATGGATGGAATTCCTGCACTGTTTGCAGGCCGTAGAGCGGCCGGTGGCGGTTCAGGACTTCGGCAAGGAGGACGATTTGATATCGCTTCCCAGGCGGGAGGTGCGCGGAGGCCGTCAGCCAGGGGTGGCAAATGTACTCCGGCAAGGCCGCAGAATAGGCGTCCGAGCTCAGGAAGAGCGACTGAGCGGTCATTTTGATGGTATCGAGAAAGTGCGCCGATGAGGAATCCCGGGCGAACGTGTCAGTCAATATGTCGACGACGATATGCGGTACGGAGCGGCCTGTCAGGCTTGTCGCCTCCAAGAGGGCGGCAAACAGTCCTCGCTCGAAGCCGTGATGGCGCCAATAATCCACCGCGCCCAGGGTGGTTTGGGCTGCCCAGAACAGGTGATCACCGCCCTGTCCGGTCCATATTGCATCCACTGGTCCTGTTCTGCACAGGGTGTTGTAGACAGGCGCGTCTAGGCCGTTGAGCAGATGAGGAATAGTGGGCTTGGCCGTGAGCGGTAGCGCGAGGCAGCTTTCGTCGAGAGCAGGCGTATCCCATGCGTGCTCGATAAGCGTGGTGCCGGTCGTGTCGGCGACCAGGCGGGCGTAGCGCCGCTCGTCCTCTCCTGGTCCAAAGGCAAATGCGTTGAGGCAGGCGACATTTGGCCGACGAGGAGCCCGCGTGAGCAGCGCCAGCACAAGTGAGGAGTCGAATCCACCGGACAGTCGGTGTAGAACACGGTCCTGAACACCAGCCCAGGCGTTGATGCAAGACTGGGTGATGTGACGAAGGTCGCGCGACGCCTCCTCGAGGCAAGCCCCACGATGGTGTTGGGCAAGCGCTATGGGATCCCAGAGTGAGCGAACAGTTGGCGTGCTTCCGTTGGATTCCAGAGACTCCCCTGCCAGCAGCTCGTAAATGTTCTTCAGGCCGGTTTCTCGAATCTGCATCTGGCTGGAGGCGAGGAATCCGACGATGTACCTCCAGTTGATCTCGAGCGAAATGAGCGCTCCGTGCGGAGTCGAAATCTCACATAGTGGCTCTATATCCCGAACATCGGAAAACGCAATAGTGATCCCTTCGACGGTGATGTAGTAGCAAGGAATCATTCCAGAGCAGTCCCTCATGAGGAGCCAGTCTCCTGGGCGAGGGCCCGCCATAAACGCCACGTAGGCTCCCCAGTAGTGCTGGGTTAGATGTGCTCCCCAGCTGGCTTGGCAAGAATTACCAAAATACCTGTTCTCAACAATATCTCGCGGCCTGATTGGACTGTTGTCGTTTTGCCGGAAGAGAGCGCCGAGCACGAGGCCCAGTTGGTCCGGGAGCGGAAAGGCGTCCAGAATATGTGTATGAGGAGTTCGTATAAATGCAATGAGACCGTCGCGCTGCAGCGATTGGTGCCAGTGTCCGCTGGAGTGGATTCCGGACGCCAGGCGCTCTGCAAATTTCGCATGTTCTGGGCCGCTGGGCGTCCACAGCAGCGCAACGTAGGGGTATTCCATGCGCGGATCTCACACGGTCATGATGGGCGTAAAGCCGCAGACGTGATCCAGGTGATCGTTCAGAACCAAGGTACCGGCCTGGACCCAGCAGTGCGCATTGAAAGGATCCGCCTGAACCGCAAACACCCAGTCGGGGAATAACTGGAACCCAGACAGAAACCGGAGTAGTGCCAGGGAGTCGAATAGGCAGCAATAGTTGCGGGGAAAGAACGGGCGGATCTTCAGAAAGGCCGCTGTCAGGCGGGCGGCCTCGTTGCAGTCCGTCGGGCCCGAGATGGCGGCCGAGTACTTAGTCTTTTGCACTGCCCTGACGATTCTCGAGATCGATGCCGTCTGCAATTCCCAGCTTGCGCGAGATAGCGCGGTCGTCGCGAGAAAAAAAGGGCGGACAGATCCTCCCTCTAGGGCTTCAGGTGATATTGATGCGAGATCCTGAGCGGCCGCTGCAGCTCTGTGCGGCAATTCAATGGTTGTGGGGGCGCGTTCGGTCAGGATGCCTGCTCTCAGCAACTCGGCGGCGAGTGTGACCGTTGAGTCTGGGGGTGGAGTGCTCGGTGATGGACCACACCGCGTCAATGACCAATTCTGGATCCATGGAGTGAGTGCTTCAATGTCCTCGCGGGGGACGGAGAAGTAGCTATCACGTTGCAAGTCTAGGAACATGCAGTGGCGCCCGCTGAGGCAGGCGAATACCTGCGGAGAAAGGTGGTACTTGGTTTCCACCGAGCATTCCTGATCGAGAAGGCGGTGCGCGGCTGACGCCACGCACCGCCAGTCTCGAGGCTAGCCCACCTGCTGGCCCGGCTGGCCCGCTTCGACGAGCGCGGGAATGAACCCCTTCGTCTCCTGCTTCACACTGCCTTCGTAGTGAATCATGGTCTTCTCCTGTCACGAGATGATGGTTGGTTGTGCCTGCCACTCACGGGTTGGCGCCGGCTCCCGTGATGGTGCGAGTCAGCATGCGAAGAGTTGGAGATCGCGTCAACGGGGCCTGCGTGTTGTGCAAGCTGTGCTCACGCATGATGCGAGCGGACGAGGCACTCGATAGAGGGTGCGGATGGTCCGCCGCGTGGATCCATCTTGCGTGGGAAATTCTTACGAGATATCACTGGCTTGGCGTCACCCAACCTGGGTGGCATCGCCTGGGTGAAGAGGGCTTGCGTGATGGAATGCGGGCGAAAGAGCGCGCGAGTGGGTCTGCGCGAGGTCGTGCGGATGGTGGGCTCGGAGCTTGCGCCGCCCGTCAAGGCGCGGCTCCTTGGCGTGCTGGCGCTCGTGGTCACCGCGTCGGTCTTGACTGCGATCGCACCAGTGGCGTTGAAGCTCGTCGTCGATCGGTTGACCGGTCAAAGAGGCGGCTGGTCGGTTTCTCCGCTGCTTCTTGTGACGCTGTACGTGATCGCGTTATGGCTTGGGAGGACTTCGAATGAGGTGCGCAGACTGTTCTTCGCCCAGGCGGAGCAACGCATCTTCCGGACCCTCAGCGAGCGGCTGTTCTCGCACCTGATGCGCCTGCCGCTGCGGTATCACCTCGACAGGAAGACGGGTGCTGTCACCCAGACGCTGGACAACGGTCTGGAGGGGATGCGCATCATTCTGCATCACCTGGTTTTCACGTACGTCCCGGTCGCCGTGGAACTCGGCACCATTTTGGTGGTGCTCGTCGATGTGGTGACGCCGCCGTTTCTATTCCTGTTCTGCGCCGCGCTCTTGTGCTACCTGGCGGTGTTTTCATACTCCGCGGCCACGATCACCCCCGCGGCCCGAGGGGCGTCCTCGGCGCGGGTGGAAGCATCGGCGGCGATGACGGATGGTCTGCTGAACTACGAGACGGTGAAGTGCTTCACCGCCGAGGCGCTGGTCGAGGGCCGCGTGTCCCGCGCGCTCGGACGGTCGGAGGCCCAGTGGGTCGGGTTCTACCGCCGCTATGCGCTGAACGGGGTCCTGATCGCGGGCATATTCGCCGCCTTCATGGCATGCACCGTCTTCTATGCCACGGTGGAGGTGCTGCGCGGGCGTATGACGGTGGGCGATTTCGTTCTGATCAATGCCTACATGCTTCAGATCGTGCGTCCGGTGGAGATGCTGGGTTACGCCATGCAGGGGCTCTCGCACGGGGTGGCCATGCTCGAGAAGCTGGTGCAGCTCTTGCGGGAGCCGACGGAGGCGGGGCTTCAGATTGGGTCCGTGTCCGGGTCCGGTGCCCCCGCGGGTGCGGGCTCCCTCGAATTCGAGGCCGTGAGCGTTTCGTACGGGCCCGGGCGCGCGGTGCTCAACGGGGTGAGTTTCAGGATCGTCGCGGGGCGCACACTCGGCATCGTGGGTGCGAGCGGGTCGGGAAAATCGACGATCGTTCGTCTTTTGATCCGGCTGCTGGAGCCGGATTCCGGGCGTATTTTGCTCGATGGCGTGGAGATTGCGGACCTGAGGCTCGAGGACCTGCGCCGCTCCATTGCGGTCGTGCCGCAGGAGACGACGCTCTTCGATGACACGCTGAGCTACAACATCGGATTGGGGCGCGCGGGAGCCGGACCGCAGGAGATCGAGGCGGCCGCCCGGATGGCGCGATTGCACGAGTACATCGTGACGCTGCCCGAGGGATACGAGACGGTGGTGGGCGAGAGGGGAGTGAAACTCTCCGGCGGGGAGCGGCAGCGCGTGTCGATTGCCCGCGCCGTGCTCAAGTCGCCGCGAATCTACGTGTTCGATGAGGCGACGTCCTCGCTCGACAGTCGAACCGAGCAGGGGATCCTGAGCAGCCTGAGAGTGATTTCCAGGCGCAGCTCGACGCTGGTCATTGCGCATCGACTTTCGACGGTCGTGCACGCTGATGAGATCCTCGTGCTCGAGCAGGGCCGGATCGCGGAGCGGGGCACTCACCAGTCACTTCTGCGGGAGAACGGACGCTATGCCGCCTCATGGAGGGCGCAGCGAGATGGCGCGGCAGTGGCGCGAGCGGAATCAGGAAGACGTCTTTGAGGTCGGTTAGACGGCTCCTGCTTCGAGGATCCGCACCATGGCTCGCTTGAGCGCCTCGCGGCGCTCCGGACTCAGGAGGGTCTTCGGGATGATGTACAGGACATGCTCGAGCCGATCCTGTTCGTGAAAGAGCACGCCATGGGCGGCGCCATGGACGGGGATGTTGCGGTACGAGCGGTGATTTCTTGGCTTTCCTCCGGATGGGGTGATGAGCAGCTCGTAGATCGCCCGGGCTGAAAGGCGGGAGGACCTGTTTGAGATTGCACGGGCCCGGGCGGAGATGACATCTCGCCTGTCGTCCTCGTTCCACAGCTTGAACAGCTCGACCCCCCAGCCTTCGCGGATGTCGGCGGAAGATGGGAAGGCGCTGACGATGAGGCTCGGCAGTTGCGCCAGCATCAGCAGCCGTGAGACGGCGGAGTGGGAGAGACCGAAGGCCCGGGCGAGGTCCTCCTGGGAGGGATAGGTGTCCGAGCGGAACGCCCGCCAGAGAATCTGTCCGCGCACATACGGACTGTCTTCTTCCCGGAGGAGGTTTTCCTCGTACATCGCGACGTAGGCGTCGGCATCGCTCATCTGTCGAACTTCCACGAGAAGATCGCGTCCGAGGGTGCGGGCGACGGCGTGCCGCCGCGCACCGCAGATGATCTCGATGTCGCACTCGGGGTCCTCGCTCACCGGGCGACCCAAGGCGGGTTGATGCTGGCCATTGCGGGCAATCGACTCGCGCAGCGATTTGCAGGCGTCGTCGGTCAGCTGCTCCTCGGGACGGCTGTGCTGGATCCATACACGGCAGCGGAATGGGCTCACGATCCGGCGCGCTCCGCGGCGCTCGGCCGTTGGTTCCTGCCGAGATGCCCCGCGCATCAGGCGCTCTGCCCCGACACTCACGCGCCCGCCCGATAGAAGACCTTCAGCTCTTCGGCAATCGCCTCCGGGAGGGCGTCAAGCGCCGGGAGGGTGTGCGAGGTGCTCTCAAAGAGCACTGCGGGATTCTGTCCCTCGTACCCGCCCAGGTTTGGCCGATGGATGCGGTAACCGAGCAGGTCGCGCAGCGCGCTCGGGAACTGCCGGGCGAGCTGCGGGGGATAGCTGAGGAAGGCGTTTTCGTACTGCTTCAGCCAGCCCAGGCAGTAGCTCACGATGAGCCCGGTTCGCGGCGCGTCCGCGCGGTTGGCGCCGCCACAGTGGGTGAGTGAGCCCAGGTAGACCAGTGCCGACCCTCTGGGCATTTCCGCCACCGTGGCCCGTGCAAGGTCGAGTTCGCGCGTGGGCCCGTCCATCGCGGCGTGAGGCCAGAGGAGCGTGGCGCCATTTCGGGCGGTGAAGTCCGTGAGCGCCCACATCACGTTGACCAGGTATTCGATACCGCTCTTCGGGCAGGGCCACATTTCCTCATCCCGATGGGGCACCTGCTGCCGCTCTCCCGGATGCAGCCGCACCGCCTGAGTCAGGTTGAGCTGATACCAGTCACAGTGCGGTCCGAGCACACCGTCCATGAGGGACAGCATCAGGGGATGCAGCGCCAGGGCGTGAGTGCTCGCAGACTTGAGCAGCACGGAGCCGAATCGAGTGGTACTCCAGCCGTAGAAATCACCCTGACAACGCGGCGTCGCCGCGAACCAGGGCTCGAGCTCCTCACACAGGTGCTCTACGGTCTGCTCCGGCAGCAGCCTGTCGAGTATGACGTAGCCGTTCGCGCGCAGCAGCTCGAGCGGTGTGATTCCAGGGTCGCTCGCGGCAGAGGCGTCAATGCGGATCGACGATGGGGCGTCAGCCATGGCGGGACTCTCCGTGAGACGGGCGATTCGGCGGCTCTGCCCGGGGCCGGGGGTCCTGCTCGGGCACTGTGAAAGGCGAGTCGATCGCCTCGGGGGCTCTTCGCTCGATCCGCTCTCGAACAGGCGGTGGTTCGGCCGCATGGATCCGGGTGACGGGGATCCGGATACCGTGGCGCTCGCGCACGGTGCGCAAGCTCGCCGCGGTGATCGTCGCGCCGGCGGCGGTTACCTCGTCCTGCCCGTCGCGCACAGGAGGGCCCAGCGTCCTCGCATCCCAGCCGCACTGCAGCGCAAGGGGCAGCAGGGCGTGGCCAGCGGCGAAGATGACCTCGTCGATCCCGTACACGAGCCCTGTCTCGAGGATCCCGCAGATGATCTCCCACAGGAGCGCATGCCGCCGGCGTGGACCGCGAATGTCCGGGGATGTGCAGAACCGCGAGGCCTCCCACACCGTCTCGCCGCGGGGCATCTTGTTTCGATCCGCGGCGTCGAACAGATCGCACATCAGGTGCGGTCCGGTCGTGGTGAGCAGCCGCAGGGAGGCGAGGACCGGACCATCGACGCGCGCTTTGGCGAGCAGGTAGAGGGTGTCCTCGCGGTCGTAGGCATCGATTTCCCGATCCCCGATCACCGGAACCGTCCATCCGGCGCCATCGACGAAGACGATCTTGCGCTGGCGGTGCATGTCCGCGAGGTCCGCCGCAAATAGTCGGCGGTTTTCTGCGTTGACGACCAGGATCATCCGATGACCTCCGTGGCGCGAAGGTCACAGGATGCAACAATGTGCGGCTGCGGCGAAAGTCTCTCGTTGGATGACACTAATCAGTGTCGTCTATCCAGAGGACAGGGAAGTGCAGGCGTCGGTGATCAGCGCCGCGGCGCCGGCAGATCGTGCGGGGAAATCTGGCCGGTGATCAGTGCCCTCGCAACCGCGGCGGTGCGGCTCTTCACACCCAATCGCATCTTGAGACGCTCGATGTACGTGTGCGCTGTGGATTTCATCATTCCCAATGCTGAGGCGACTTCGGCATCGGTTTTGCCCTGCGCGATGAGCAGCACGCATTGACGCTCACGGTGGCTGAGATTGCATGTCGCAATGGGCTCGTGCGCGACCCGGATGCGACCCAGCACCGACACCAGGTGGTTGGCCAGTCCTTCGACGACGAAGTAGCTGCCGAGCCCGATTCGGGTGTTGCCGGGCACGATGGAACAGGAGGCGGGCAGGGGGTTCGGGGAGGCCATCGGGTGGACGGGGAAGGTGAACCCGTGAGCGATGCCGAGCGCAGCGGCATCGGCAAGCATCTTGCGCTGCGGCAGCGTGAGTGAGGTGCGAAACGCCCTGTCCCAGAAGAACGGTTCCTCTTCACGCTCGGCGCGTCGCAGGACCGGATCGATCGCGTAGAGCTTCTGTTCGCTGAACCGCCTGACCCACGCCGCCGGGTAGTTGTGCAGCATGATGGCATGCGCCGGCGGATGCACTGGATCGACGTGCGAGAGGCAGGCGAAATAGCGAAACCCGAGGCGCTCGATGGCTTTGCGGAAGGCGGTGGCGAGGGAGTCGACCGAAACGTCCTTTTGCCCGCAGATCTCGATGAAGGACTGCAGCGTATCAGTTGTTTTCATGTCCTGTTTCTTCCTGGATCCTTGGCGCATCGCCACCCCGTGGGCGGCTCCGACGCTCGCCGCAGCGGGCCTGGTCTTATCGAGTGGCTCTCCGGTTGGCGCGATGCACTCGCGCGGGCGCTGCTGTGCCGGGCAGGTGCAGGGGAGTGCGGCTGCGCGGACGGGATTCGATCAGCGCAGGGCGAGCGCTCCGGGTTTCCTCAGGGACCCCGGTATGGACGTCGATGATCTGACCGCCTGGTGCGTGGGCGGTGGAAAGTCCCGGCGCGGGGCGCCGTTCGAGCGCCGCGCGCCATCCTCCCGGCCAGCACCCCGGCCCTGCGAGGGATGTCGCCTCCTCGTGGAACTCCCGGTCCTGCTGGGCCCCCTCGCCTGTGATCCGTTGCACGAGATTCTCCGCTACATTTCCGTAGCAAGGCGAGGCGACTCTACCGCTAATGGAGTGCGAGCCCAACACCAAGCGTCGGCGGCGCATAGCGTATACTTTGGCGTAGCACTGTGAGTCCGACGCCAGGCGCCAGGACGTGGCGCTCATCTCATGTAAGGGGTCGAGAGGACGGCGCCTCGCTCAGCGAGGATGCGCTGGCGAGAGCGGGGGATGAGGTGTGTCCCGGCTCCCGCGACACGGTCCATGATTTACGCTCCGGGGCCGCTCGCGCGGTAGTATGCTCCGCGCCGGCAACCCCGCGCCCGACCCTGGTAGAGCATTGACCCCGGGGCGGCCCGTGTGGGGCGCCCCGGGGCGAATTTCCCCGTTAACCATACGTTAACTTATTGAATAATAAGCTGGTGCATGCTTCACGACGTGTGCTTGAATGTCGAGATATCGGACGAGGTCCTGGCGCTCATTTGATCCTGGGTCGGCCACGGTGGCCGCGCCGGAGCGCTTTGCGCCGCAGGAGCGTCTGCGCATCCTCGGGCTCGACCCGGGATCGCGCACGACCGGCTTCGGGGTCATCGAGTGGGGCGGCACGCAGTGGGGTCACGTGGCGCATGGCTGCATTGCCGTTCCGACCGGATCGCTCGCCGAGCGCCTGCGCGCGATCTACGAGCGCCTGGCCGAGCTCATCTCGATCCACCAGCCGGGGGAGGTCGCCATTGAGCGGGTGTTCGTCAATCGCAATGTCGACAGCGCGCTCAAGCTCGGCCAGGCGCGTGGGGCGGCGCTGTGTGCCGTTCCGAGCGGCCTGCCGGTGTTCGAGTATGCCCCTCGGGCCGTCAAGCTCGCGCTCGTCGGCTCCGGCGCAGCTGAGAAACCCCAGGTGGCCCACATGATCCGCGCCCTGTTTGCGCTCGAGGGGCGCCTGAAGGCCGATGCCGCCGATGCCCTGGCGATCGCCGTCTGTCACGCCCACTCGCGCGGACTCAGGCGCCTTGCAGCGCAGCACGCGGCGCTCTCGGCGGCCGCAGGCGATCTGCCGAGATGATCGGCTCGATTCGCGGACACATCCTCGCGAAAACCCCTCCGCAGCTGACCGTGGAGGCGGGGGGGCTCGGCTACGAGCTCGAAGCGCCGATGTCGACGTTCTTTCATCTTCCGGCGGTGGGCGAGGAAGTGCGGCTGCTCACCCATCTCGTGGTGCGCGAGGATGCGCACGTGCTCTACGCATTCGGGACCGAGGAGGAGCGGCGGCTCTTCCGCAATGTCATCAAGGTCTCGGGGGTGGGACCGAAGATCGCCCTGGCGCTGCTCTCGGGGATCAGTGTCGAGGCCTTCGCCGCATGCGTGCACAATCAGGACGTGACCGCCCTCACCAAGATACCCGGCATCGGGCGCAAGACCGCCGAGCGGCTGGTGGTGGAGATGCGCGACCGGCTGGCCGCCCACGATGGAGTGACGCCCGTGGGGATGCCCGGTGGCGGCTCCGAATCGGAGGCGTTCGGGGCGCTGATCGCGCTCGGCTACAAGCCGGCCGAGGCCTCGAGGCTACTGAAGAGCGCCGGTCCCGGTGAGCACTCCACCGAAGAGTGGATCCGGCGCGCCCTGAAGGGCGCCGTACGGGAGTGAGCAGCGTGCCATTGGACAGACCGATCAGCGCCGAGGCGACACGCGAGGACGAGCTCGCCGAGCGGGCCATCCGTCCGAAGCGGCTCGCGGACTACGTCGGACAGGCGAAGGTGCGGGCGCAACTCGAGATCTTCATCGGCGCGGCCCGACAGCGCGCCGAGGCGCTCGATCACGTGCTGGTGTTCGGCCCGCCCGGTCTCGGCAAGACGACGCTCGCCCACATCATCTCCGCCGAGCTCGGCGTCAATCTGCGCCAGACCTCCGGCCCCGTGCTCGAGCGGCCCGGGGACCTAGCCGCCATCCTGACCAACCTGCAGCCGCGCGATGTGCTGTTCGTGGATGAGATTCACCGGCTCTCGCCCGTGGTCGAGGAGGTGCTCTATCCGGCCATGGAGGACTGCCAGCTCGACATCATGATCGGGGAGGGCCCCGCGGCGCGCTCGATCAAGCTGAACCTGCCGCCCTTCACGCTCGTCGGGGCGACCACGCGCGCCGGACTCCTGACATCGCCCCTGCGGGACCGCTTCGGCATCGTGCAGCGACTCGAGTTCTACGGGGTGGAGGATCTCGAGCACATCGTGCGCCGCTCGGCGTCCATCCTCGGTGTGCCGATCGAGGATGAGGGCGCTTTGCGCATCGCGCAGCGCTCGCGCGGCACGCCGCGCATCGCCAACCGGCTGCTGCGCCGGGTGCGCGATTACGCTGAAGTCAAATCCGACGGGCGCATCAGCAGCGCGGTGGCCGATGCGGCGCTCGAGCTGCTCGAGGTGGACCCTCAGGGCTTCGACACCCTGGATCGCAAGCTCCTCACCACCATCATGGAGCGCTTCGACGGGGGCCCGGTGGGCATCGACAGCATCGCCGCGGCGATCGGTGAGGAGCGTGGCACGCTCGAGGATGTGATCGAGCCGTTTCTCATCCAACAGGGATTCCTGGCGCGCACCGCCCGCGGCCGGATGGCAACGCGCGCCGCCTATGAGCACTTCGGACTCCATCCCCCCGAGCGTGTGGCGCCCGCGCTGCCGCTTTTCGAGGAGGGTCGATGAAGGTCTTCAGCTGGCCGGCGCGCGTCTACTGGGAGGACACCGATGGCGGTGGGATCGTTTACTATGCGAATTACCTGCGATTCCTCGAGCGCTCCCGCACCGAGTGGCTGCGCTCGCTCGGTTTCTCGCAGCAGGCGCTCGCGAGGGAACCCGGCGTGCTGTTTGCTGTCGTGAGCATAGCGGTGGAGTACCGCAGGCCGGCGCGGCTCGACGATGAGCTCGAGGTCACCTGCGAGCCGAGCGTGGACGGCATGGTGGCCATCCGGTTCGGGCAGAGCATCCTGCGGGCGCATGAGGAGAAGCCGCTGGTCACGGCGCAGGTGCGGGTCGCCTGCGTGGACGCGCAGACGATGCGTCCCCGGAAGCTGCCGGATGCGCTGTTGAACGTGTTGCAATAACGAGGAGCCTTGACGTCCATCATGAACGGACACCTATCACTCATCCAGCTGGTGGTGCAGGCGAGCGTGCCGGTGCAGATCGTGATCGGCCTGCTGATGCTCGCCTCGCTCAACTCCTGGGCCATCATCTTCCGCAAGCGCCTGCTGCTTGGGCGCGCGCAGCGCGACGCCGAGCAGTTCGAGAACAACTTCTGGTCGGGCGGGGACCTGGCGCAGCTGTATCGCGCGATCGAGTCGCACGGCGGGGCGACCGGCATGGCGAGCATCTTCGAGATGGGGTTCCGCGAGTTCGCGCGCCAGCGCCAGCTCGGCTCGGGATCTCCCGACCTGATGCTCGAGGGCGCGCGCCGCGCCATGCGGGTGGCACAGTTGAAGGAGATCGACCGCCTGGAGCACAGCCTCGCGGCGCTCGCGACCGTCGGCTCGACGAGTCCCTATGTCGGCCTGTTCGGCACCGTCTGGGGGATCATGAGCGCTTTTTCGGGCCTCGGGGACGTTCAGCAGGCGACCCTTGCCGCCGTCGCGCCGGGCATTTCCGAGGCGCTCGTGACGACCGCGATCGGCCTGTTCGCGGCCATCCCCGCGGTGGTGGCCTTCAACCGCTTCGCCGATCAGGTCGGACGCCTGGAAGTGCGGTTCGATGCCTTCATGGAGGAGTTCTCGACCATCCTGCAGCGCAATGCCACCCGAGGCATCGCCGCCGCGCCCACGGTGCCCGCAGCTGCTCCCGCGGCCGCGAACCCGCAGGCGGTGCCCGGCCTCATGACCGCGGGCGTCGTTCCGGGCGCCGCGCCGAGGACCCGGTAGGAGCGAGCCATGGCGCACGTGTCGCGCGGGAGGAGACTGATGGGTGAGATCAACGTCGTTCCCTACATCGACGTGATGCTGGTGCTGCTCATCATCTTCATGATCACCGCGCCGCTGTTGAACCAGGGAGTGAAGGTCAATCTGCCGAAAGCCGCTGCCAAGACGCTGCCGGCGAAGATGAATAACAATCCCATTGAGCTATGGCTGGATGCTCAGGGTGGCCTGTACCTGCGCGTCGGCAAGAACGCCATCGGCCCCGCCGATGCCGACACCATTCGCTCGCGCGTCGAGGCGGCCCTGGCCTCCAATCCGGACCGACCGGTGCTGTTCAAGGCGGATAGCTCGGTCTCCTACGGGCAGGTGATGAGGGCCATGGTCGTGCTGCAGAGCGCGGGCGCCAGGAAAGTCGGCTTCATCACGCTGCCGCCGGCGCAGCGGCAGCCGGGCCATTAGAAGGAACCGCATCCCAGTGACCGAGTCCCGGCGCGACCGCTGGCTGTCCATCGCACTGTCCGTGCTCCTGCATGGCGCTCTCATCGGCTTGCTCGTCTTCGGCTGGCTGCACTTCAAGGAGAAGGCCCCGCCGCCGACCCTCTCCATCGATGCGACGGTCGTCAATGCCCGCACGCTGAAGGGCGTGGGCTTCGCCACGCAGCCCTCGCCTGAACCCAAGCCGAAGCCGGCGCCGGCGCAACCGGCCCCGGTGCCTCAGGGTCCGCCGGTCCCCACGCCTCAGGAGCAGACGCTACGCGAGCAGGCGGCCCAGGCCGAGGCGCAGCACCAGGCCGAGGTCCAGCAGGAGCTCAAGAAGCGCCAGGCGGCCAAACAGGCCGAGGAGGCCCAGCAGAAGGCTGCAGCCCGGCAGGCGGCCCAGGCCGAGCAAAAGGTCAAAGAGGCGGCCCGAAAGAAGGCGCGGCAGCTCGCGCAGGCGAAGAAGCGGGCCGAGGAAAAGAAGCTCGCTGAAGCGAAAAAGCAAGCCGAGGAGAAGAAGAAGCTTGCGGCCGAGCGTGCCGCCGAGCAGAAGGCCGCTCGGGCGGCCGCCCTCGCCGAGCTGCAGCACAACCTGCAGCAGGAGGAGCAGAGCAATGCCGCGGCCCAGGCTGGGCTTGCGAGTTGGGTGGGAGAGGTCAAAGGGCGTATAGAAGACGCGTGGATCAAGCCCCCGACGGCAAAATCCGGCCTCGACTGCATTTTGGACATCACTCAGGATCCTGGGGGCACCGTGACGAATGTGAGCATCGGGCGGTGCAATGGCGACGGGGCGGTGAAGGAGTCCATCGAGGCGGCGGTGTACCGCGCCTCGCCGCTCCCGCCGCTGCCCGACCCGTCGCTCTTCCAGCGCCAGCTCATCATCGAGTTCAAGCCCAAATGATCGGAGAGAGGATGAAACCGGCATTGACCTCCATCGCGCGCGCCACCGTGTTCGGGGTGCTGCTCACCCCCTTCCTGGCGGCACCGGCCCGTGCGCAACTGACCATCCAGATCACCTCGGGCGTCACCCACCCGGTGCCGATCGCCGTCGTGCCGTTTGCGGAGCCGGCATCGGCCGGCACGGACGTGTCCGACGTCATCCAACATGACCTCACCGGCAGCGGCCGCTTCAGCGCATTGGCGCGCGCGCAGATGCCGGGCACCCCCACCCATGCCGCCCAGGTGCAGTTCCCCGCCTGGAAGGGGACCGGGAGCGATTACGTGGTGGTCGGGCGCGTGAAGGCGCTCGGCAACGGCGAGCTCGCCGTGGACTTCAATCTGCTGAACATCCTCACCGGGCAGAGCGTGGCGCGCAAGCGCTTCACGGGACCGCCCTCGGCGCTGCGCAACGCCGCGCACCGCGCGAGCGATGTCATCTATCAGGCCATCACGGGTATCCGCGGCGCCTTCGACACCCGCATTGCCTATGTGGCCGTGATCGGCAAGGGCGCGGCCCAGCGCTTTCAGTTGGTGGTGGCCGACGCCGACGGCTACAATCAGCATCTGATTCTGGAGTCGCGTTTTCCGATCATGTCACCGGCGTGGTCGCCGGATGGGAAATGGCTGGCGTACGTCTCTTTCGAAAGTCATCTCTCGGCCGTGTATGTGCAACGGGTGCGCACCGGGCGGCGCTACCGCGTGTCGGCGCGGGCGGGGGAAAATGGCGCACCGGTCTTCTCCCCGGGTGGACGGAGGCTCGCGTTGACCCTGAGCGGCGTCAGCGGCTATCCGCAGATCTATGTCCTCGACCTGCACAGCCAGCATCTCACGCGTATCACCCATACGCCTGCGATCAACACCGAGCCGGACTGGGCGCCCGATGGCCAGTCGATCTACTTCACCTCCGATCGGGCCGGGCAGCCTCAGATCTATCGCGTCGGCGTCGAGGCCGGAAGCTCCACGCAGCGCATCACCTTCACGGACGACTACAATGCCGGCCCTCATGTCTCGCCCGACGGCAAGTGGCTGGCGATGGTCACGCGCGCCGATGGCGGCTACCGCATCGCGATCCAGAATCTCTCCACGGGCCAGTTCAAGGTGCTGACCTCCGGCCCGCTCGACAGCACGCCGAGCTTTGCGCCGAACAGCGCCGCGATCATCTATTCCCGGCGCTCGGTGCAGGGGGATCCTGGCACTCTCGCCACCATTTCGATCGATGGGTTGACCGGGCTCACGTTGAAGCCCTCTCAGGGGGCGGTGCAGGATCCGGTCTGGGGACCGTTTCCGCCGAAGTGACCGTTCGGAAGTGTTTCAGACGTGCGGGCCGAGAGGTCCCGCGCGAAGCTCAACAACGGCCGGCATGGTGCCGGCTTACATAGGAGTTGCTCGATGCGTCGTTTTCTTGCCGTGATTTCACTTGCTGCCGTGCTGGGGCTCGCCGCCTGTGCGAGCAAGCCGGTCAAACCCGCCGCCTCGCAGTCGGCCGTCGGCGCCGGCGCCGAGTCCTCGGGTGCTGCCGGTGGCGCCAATGCCAACGAAGGCTCCCTCGGCAGCCAGCAGTCCGTGGCCGGACCCGAGCAGGGCCTGCTCGCCGACCGCACCATTCACTTCTCCTTCGACAGCGCGCAGATCCAGGGCAGAGGAGTCGATATCGTCGCGGCACACGCGAAGTACCTGGCGGGCCATCCGGCCGCACGGGTGCGCCTCGAGGGCAACACCGATGACCGGGGCTCGCCGGAGTACAACATCGGCCTCGGCATGCGCCGCGCCGAGTCCGTTCGCCAGGCCATGCTGCTCCAGGGCGTCTCCGCCAACCAGATCACGGTGGTGAGTTACGGCATGGAGCGTCCCGTCGACCCGGCCAACACCCCGACGGCCTGGGCCAAGAACCGGCGCGTGGACATCGTCTATCTGACGCCCATGCAGCCGGCGCAGTGAGGCACGAGCGCCTCGGGAGTTCGCCCATGGGTTCACTTCGCTATCTGATGCCGGCCGCGGCGCTCGCCGTGCTGCTCGGCGGCTGCGCCTCGGGTCCGGATCCGACGCAGATGAGGCTCGACAATCTCGATACGCGGGTGTCGAGGATCGAGCGCTTCGTCTCGAACGGCAGTCTGGTGCAGCTCGCCCAGCAGCAAACCAGCCTGCAGGCGCAGATCCGCCAGCTCCAGGGGCAGGTCGATGAGCTGCAGCGAACGAACAGCCAGCTCGAGAAGCAGCAGCGCCAGGAGTATGCGGACCTCGAGAAACGAGTCGCCGCCCCCGGACAAGGTGGTGGCTCGGGCGCCGACGCGCAGTCCTCCAATGCCGGCGCGCCGGGCGCGGCCGGGGCGCCCGCGGGCACGAGTGGAGCGAACGACGCGTCGCAGCTTGCGGCGCTGCCCGGGGTCAGCTCCACTCAGCAGTCGATCTACGGCCAGGCCTTCGATGCGCTCAAGGCCGGCAGCTACTCGGTGGCCATCAGCGGCTTCGAGGGGTTCGTCAAGAGCTACCCCACGAGCCCGCTCGCGCCGAACGCCGAGTACTGGCTGGGCGAGGCGCATTTCGTGAACCAGGACTATCCGCAGGCCGAGCGGGCTTTCCGCTCCGTGCTCAGCCGCTGGCCGGATTCCGGCAAGGCGCGCGATGCCATGCTGGATCTCGGCAACGTGTTGCTCGCACAGGGCAGGACGAGCGAAGGGCGCCAGACATTGCGCAAGGTCGTCAAGCAGTTCCCGGGGACGGGTGCGGCCACGCAGGCTGAGAAACTGCTGCAGCAGAAGTCCGGCTGATCCGCGTCGCGGGCGAGGAAGAAGGGAGAGGATGGCGCGCCTCAAGATCACCGAGATCTTTTATTCGCTGCAGGGTGAGGCGGATACCGCCGGTGTGCCGACGACGTTCGTGCGTCTCACCGGCTGTCCTCTGCGCTGCCGCTACTGCGATACCGAGTACGCCTTCTATGGCGGACAGTGGTGGGAGCTCGAAGCGGTGCTCGAGCGCGCACGCGAGCTGGGCTCGCGCTACGTGTGTGTGACGGGAGGCGAGCCGCTTGCGCAGAAGAGCTGCCCGGAACTGCTCACCCGGTTGTGCGATGAAGGATTTCGAGTCTCGCTCGAGACCAGTGGCGCGATGCCGCTCGCAGGGATCGATCCGCGGGTCGTGCGGGTGGTGGACGTGAAGACTCCGGCCTCGGGCGAGGAGGCCCGCAACCTCTACGCGGAGCTCTCGCGGCTCGAGGGCCAGGACCAGGTGAAGTTCGTCATCTGCGACCGCGCCGACTACGAGTGGAGTCGGGCGAAGGTGACCGAGCTGGGGCTCGATGCGCGCTGCTCGGTGCTCTTCTCTCCGAGTTTCGAGCAGCTGCCCGCACGGATGCTCGCCGACTGGATTCTCGAGGATCGCCTGCCGGTGCGCTTCCAGGTGCAGCTGCACAAGGTGCTCTGGGGCAATGTGCCGGGCAAGTGATGGGATCGCCAGGGGATGAGGCCATGAACACGCCGATCGCAAGCGGCTCCCGCATGCCTCGGGCCGTCGTGCTGGTCTCCGGCGGACTCGATTCGGCGACCACCCTCGCCATTGCGCGCGCTCAGGGGTTCGAATGCCATGCGCTGTCGGTTTCCTACGGTCAGCGTCACTCCGCGGAGCTCACCGCGGCAGCCCGTGTCGCGACGGCTCTCGGCGCCCGGGACCATCGTGTGATGCGGGTGGACCTGGCGGGCATCGGCGGCTCGGCGCTCACCGATCTGTCGATCGCCGTGCCGGAGGAGCCGACCTCGGGCATCCCCGTGACCTATGTTCCCGCTCGCAACACGGTGCTCCTGTCTCTGGCGCTCGCCTGGGCGGAGGTGCTCGAGGCGCGGGACATTTTCGTCGGCGTCAACGCCGTCGATTTCTCCGGCTACCCGGATTGCCGGCCGGTGTTCATCGAGGCGTTCGAGAATCTCGCGGCGGTGGCCACCAAGGCGGGCGTCGAAGGCAGGGCGAGCCGCATTCACGCGCCGCTCATCGACTGGAGCAAGGAGCGCATCATCCGCGAAGGCCTGGCGCTCGGGGTGGACTATGGGCTCACCGTCTCGTGCTACCAGGCCGACGGGGACGGGCGGGCCTGCGGCAGGTGCGATTCCTGCCGTCTGCGGCGGGCGGGCTTCGAGGCGGCGGGCGTTGCGGACCCGACGCGCTACCAGCCGCTCTAGCATCCGGGTATCATGCGCACCCCGCGGGACCCTGCCGGTCCCGCGCCGCCACCCTCGGTGGGGCGTTAGCTCAGTCGGTAGAGCATCGGACTTTTAATCCGCTGGTCGACGGTTCGAATCCGTCACGCCCCAATTAAAACACTTATATATCAGCGTATTACGCGCTATCTGTCGCCGCGAGCTTCAGTGTCGCGGCCAGTTCGTGCACACTCAGTGCAGTAAACCTGCTTATCGCTGCACACCGGTGCACCGAGGCACGCATGGCTTCGATCCAACGTATCGTCAGCCCGATCACGAAGTCGGTCTCCTACCGTGCGCAGGTGCGAGTCAAAGGCCGCCCCGCGCAGTCCGAAACATTCCCCAATCGCAAGGAGGCGCAATCCTGGGCGGCCTCGATCGAGGCCGCGATCCGCGAGGGCCGGCACTTTCCTCATGCGGCGGCGCGGCGCACGAGCTTCGATGCGCTCGCGACGGACTACACCGAGACCGTGCTCGCGGAATTCGACGAGAAGGAGAGGGCGACCCGCATGCGGCAACTCAACTGGTGGGCCGAGCAGTTCGCCGGCCTCGCGCTCGCCGAGATCACTGCCGATCGCATCTCCCAGGCTCGCGACCGCCTCGGCGCCGAGACGTTCACGCGGGGCAAGCCGCACAGGGACAAGAAGACCGGCGAAGTGATCGCACCCAAAGCCCACAAGCGCAGCGGCGGCACGGTGAACCGCTACATCGCCTGCCTCTCGCACGCGCTCTCGTTCGCGGTGAAGGAACGCCGGCTCCTCGAGCGCAACCCGGTGAGCGACATCAGCCGCAAGAAGGAGCCGCGCGGGCGTACGCGGTTCTTGACCGACGAGGATCGGGCTGCGCTGCTCGATGCCTGCGGGAAATCCGCGTGGCCGGCCTTGCATACCCTGGTTCTCCTTGCGATCACGACCGGCGCGAGGAAGGGTGAGCTGATCCGCCTCAAGTGGTTGGATATTGATTTGAAGAACGGCAGGGCGCTCGTGCGCGAGACGAAGAACGACGAGCAGCGCACACTCCCGCTCGCCGGCAAGGCGCTCGAGGCGCTGCGCGAGCTCAAGCTACAGAACTCGGCGCGCAGCGAATGGGTATTCGCGCAACCGTCAGGCCTTCCGGGACCGTACGAGCATTTCGATGCGCATTGGTACGCGGCACTCGAAGCAGCGGGTATCAGCGACTTTCATTTCCATGACCTACGCCACACCACCGCGTCCATGCTCGCTGCGCAGGGCGCCTCGCTACTCGAGATCGCGGACGTCCTTGGACACAAGACGCTCGCCATGGTCAAACGCTATTCGCACCTTGTGGTCGATCACAAGGCCAAAGTCATCGAGAAGATGGTCGCGGCGAAGGGGCTGTGAGCTTGACGATGTCGGCCAGCCCCTTGACCTCGTGCGCGGTGAGCCGGAGGAGGGGCCAGGGGACCGGGAGAACCGCCTTTACGTGCGCTTCGGTGCCGAGGATTCCCTGCTGCTCAAGACTCGCGCTCTTGCACGCGGAATGCGTCCGGCGACGTACATCGGCGTGCTGGTCCGATCCCATCTCCGAAGTCTCCGCCCCTGCCCAGGGACGAGCTCCTGGCCCTCCGGTGTGCCGTTTCCGAGCTGGGAGCCCTCACTCGGGAGCTCCATCGGTTCGCCCATGTGCTGGCACAGGAGGGTCAAGTCGCGGCCCCGGAACAGCCCGACTTACCAGCCGTGGTGCGGCTCTGCCACGCGCTCCGGAACGACACCAAGGCATTGATCCGCGCAAACGTGAACAGCTGGGAACTCGGGTGCCCGGTGAGTCCCTCCCCGTCCCGCCACGGCGCCCAGCAGTAGGAAATGCAGAACGCCTGTATGCCGAACGGCACGGTAAGACCCGGCGGCGATTCCGACTTTCCGTCGCAACATCCTGCCGCGCCCGGCGTTCAGGTCGGGCTGCTCGCGGCGGCGATCCGCGTTTGCACCAGATAGACGAGCCCGCTGACTGCGATCAGCGTTGCGAGCCCGATGATCTCGGTGCGCGAGGCCAGCGCGATGAGCACAAGCATGCTGCCCGCTCCGATCACGGCCGCCGCTCCGAGCCAGCGGAAGTTGAGCGGCGTGCCCGCGAGAGCCACGCCGCGGCGCGCCAGCAGCCATGTTGCGATGCATGCGGCGATGTAGAGTCCGGCGGACGCCAGCGTCCCGAGCACGGCGAGTTCGGCAAACGATCCGGTGAGCGCGAGGGCTATCGCGAGCGCCGCGTACGAGAGGATAGCGACGTACGGGGTGTGGCTCCGCGGATGAACGCGGCCGAGCGCCCGCGGAAGCAAGCCGTCGCGGGCGAACGCGAACAGCAGGCGCGGTGTGCCGAGAATGTCACCGGAGATCATGCCGAGCATGGCGAACGCTGTTCCGGCGAGCATCAGGACGCGAAATCCCGGACCGAGCCGAGCCATGGTATCCGCCAGCGGCGCCACCGAATGAGTCAGAGCGGAGCCGAGGACCCCCTGCGCAATGAGCTGAATGGCGACGTACAGGAGCGTCACCGATGCGAACGCGATGGCGAGCGCGAGCGGAATCGTCCGAGACGGCCGGGCGACCTCGCCGCTTGCGCACAGGGAGGTCTCCATGCCGGTAAGCGCGAAGGCCGCGAGGATGACCGCACGCCCCAACCCCTCGGGTTTCCAGCCCGGCGGGGTCGAGAAGTTCGCTCCATGGACGGCCGCAGCGCCCACTACGACGAAAACGACGAGCGGCAAGAGTTTCAGCGCCGTTGCGACGGTGACGAGCCGTGCGCCGCGCGTCACTCCACCCACATTCACGGCGGCGACGGCCCCAATGACACCTACGATGACGGTCGTGCGCGCGACAGTTACCAAGGTCGCGGGCAGCAGGCTCGCCGAGACGTCGGCGAGGGCTGCAGCGACGCTGGCTATCCCGAGGACGTCGCTGACCCACAGGAGCGTGCCCGCGACGTACCCCGGAAGAGGACCCAGCGCCGCCTCCACATAGCCGTAAATCCCGCCGCTCGTCGGCACGCGGCTCCCGCCCTCGGCGCAGCACATCGCGACCGCGCCGATCCCCACGGCACAGGCGACGGAACGCCAGGGGTGCATAGGGTCCAAGGGAAGCGGCAAGCAGGCTCGGTACCACGAAAATACCGGCGCCGATCATCACGCTGATGGTGGCAGCCGCCAAGCCCAAAGGCCCGACCGCACGGACGAGACCGGTGTCGCGTTGACCCCCCATTTGCCACCCACGCTACCACCATTGCAGGCCCGGCTCGCAGGCAGTGTCGCGACTGGGACCGGACGGGCCGATGGGCCCGGCGTGGTGCCGCACTGGCGATACACTCGTCCGAGGCTGGTCCGGCACCATTTGCGAAGCTACGACGCCGAGACCGGGTGGCCAGCGGCGGATAGGGCTCTGGCGATTTGGCCGTAGCTGTAACCTTCCTTGAGCCGGCGAGCGATTTCATCCTTCCATTCCCACAGGTCTGAAGACCGTCGTGCAGGCCGGGCGCCGGTCAGATCAAGCACATTTGGCATGGGTACCTGCTTGCACCCATTCCCCGGCCTATGGCGCGGCTGATGAAATGACCCGGTTCGGAATCGCTCATGAGCCGATCTGCGGGACATTCCACAGGTCGTTTTGTCGCCCCATCGCGGACAATTGAGCGGACGTTCCATATCCGAGCCAATTCCGTACAAGGTAAGGGGTTGTGTCACACGAATGGGGTGCGCTTACGCGCACCGGCTGTGCCGGGCACTCCCCTCGTGTGACCCATCGCCCCCGGGCGCTCGGCGTGGCTGCGCCACTTCTCGCGCCCGGGGCTACCCCACCTCGGTCAGGGGCTCACGCCCCCGACACCCTGGGCGCTGGCGGGATGGCACTCGAACTTCGCGTATCGGCCCGCAAGGCGAGCATCGCACGCCGACCGACATCACCGGACGCGACTCGATGCGGCGGTCGAGACTGGCGCGGCAAATGCACGCGAGATCATGGGCTACCCGATCTGTGGGCCGCGCGATTCACGGCCCGGACCGGTGCGGTAGGCGCTGATCCCGCGACGCCCGGACAGGCATTGACAGCGTTTATCTCGCGCGTCACCTGATCTACGCTTTTCTTGGCCGCATCGCTCAGCGTCTTGCTGACGCCGCCAACGGCTGTCGTGCTCACGCAGGCCGCAGCAGTACGCAGCGCTGCTGCGGGTGACGGCGCTGGGACCTCAAGCGACGGCAAAACTGCCGGACGTGCCACTTTGGGCTTCTGCCAGAACATCGAGTAGGCCCCCCAGCCCACGATGGCTGTCACCAGCACTCCATACAGCGTAATCCGTGGCTTCGGAATCCGCAGTGTCACATGATCGAGCATCGCGTACTCCCAGTCGGCAGTTTGTGCGACACGGTGTGCACGGGATCGAAGGGTGGGCGGCGCGCGGACTGCGCAGGATGCCCATGCCGTGAAGCCACTGGGGTCCTGGTCAGGGCATGTCTAGAGCGGTCGCCAGCCGAGTCGCTCGCGATCGCGCGTCCTCCGATCACGGCCGACCGCCAAACCCGACGGGCTCGACCAATGCCGGCGCCCCGAAGTCGACGACGCGGGCATGGGATGCTTTGAAGTACAGGGTCCAGAATTGCTGCAGCTGTTGGACCTTCTGCTGCTGGTCCACGGGCGTCGATGCGCCAACGGGCTCGGATTGGGCGCTCGGCTGCCCAGCAGGGGATGCCGGACTCAATAGTGGGGCGCTCTCTGCCGGCGGCGCGTGTTGCGCCGCAAGCCACTGCCTGGACTGCTGATCTCCCGCAGCGGCCGCTCGCTTGATCCAGGCAGCCGCGAGCTGCTGATTGCGGGGCACTCCGACACCGTGCAGATAAAGCGCGCCCATGACTCTCATGGCCGCGGGCAAGCCTTGCACGGCCGCCCGGCGGATCAAGGCGGCGCCTGCCGGGGGATTGCGAGCCGCTCCCGATCCTTGCACCAAGTCGAGTCCGGCGGCGAAACTTCCAAACGGGAGTCCCTGCCGGGCCGAGCGCATGAAGTAAGCAAAGGACTTGGCGGGGTCGGCGGCAACGCCGCCCGGCCAACCGTTCAGGTACAGCTCCCCCAACACAGACTCCGACAGCGGGTCGTGGATCGCCGCTCCCGCCGTAGCGAACCTGAGCGCCCCGATCTCACGCAAGCAGTAAAAGAGCGTCGCCATGCCCCCGAGGGACGCCGGCTTGCGCAGTGTGCGCAACTGCGCCGGCTGGGTGATTTTGGCCTCACCCGGCTGTTGCTGATGGCAGGCCGTCTCGGCAATCCGCCATGCCAGCATGTCTTGCTGCGCATCAGGCGTCATCGCGCGACTGCGAGCCGGCATCGTCAGCAGAGCGCTGAGGGCAAGAACCGAGATCACACCGGTTATTCTCACGATCCAGCCCCTCCGAAACCCACCGGGCGCACCAGGGCCGGCGCGCCGAAGTCGAGCACCTGCGCGTTGGAAGCTCGGAAGTAAAGAATCCAAAATGATTGCAAACTCTGCACGACTCGCTGCCGGTCTGCGGGCGGCGCGGCGGGCGCAGATTGCGGTGCGGAATGCGCAACAGCGACCTGCTGTGGGTGGTGCAGCTCTTGCAGGCCGACGATCGCGGGCTTGTATCCCTGCGCGGCCGCCTTCTCCCACCAGTAGACGGTTTGCGCGCCACTCTTGGGCAACCCGTTCCAGCCGTGGAGATATGCAGACCCCAGATTGAACTCCCCCCCCGTCCCGCCCTGGGCGGCTGCCTTTTCGTACCAATGCACGGCCAGCGCCGCGTTCTTGGGCAGCCCGCCCCAGCCGTGGAGATATGCAGACCCCAAGTTCGATTCCGCCGCCGCATCCCCCTGGGCGGCTGCCTTCTCCCACCAATAGACGGCTTGCGTGGCGCTCTTGGGCAGCCCACCCCAGCTGAAGAAATACGCATTTCCCAGGGCGAACTCCCCCCGCGCGTACCCCCGAGCGGCTGCCTTCTCCCACCAATAGACGGCTTGCGTGGCGCTCTTGGGCAGCCCGTCCCTGCCGTTGAAATATGCATTTCCCAGGTTCGTCTCTGCCGGCGCATATCCCTGAGTGGCTGCCTTTTCGTACCAACCAACGGCCTGCGCAGCATTCTTGGGCAGGCCATTTTCACCACGGGAATACTCAATAGCCAAGTCGAATTGCGCTGCCGGTATACCCGCTTTGGCCTCCCGGACGAGCACTGAAAGCGCGGGTGCGTTCTGTGCTTGTGCACTCGTAATCGTACCGACGCCAACTATGCCGGCAGTGAAAAGACACAACGCCAGACCTCGTGTCACCCCCCAACCGAGCGGTTTGCATCCCGCAGATGTCGGTCGCCTGCGGACACTCACGGCGAGAGTCCCGCGCCGAGCACGAACACCCGCGCGCCGCCGAAGTTCGAGAGCAGTCCTTGGGCGCGTGCCTGCTGCAACATCCGGGTAGGATTCGGCACGCCGGCGCCGAAGTTCGCGAAGCTCGAGTTCTCAAACCCGTCGGTGACCAGAAACAGAACCTTCTCGGCAGCCGCATCCTGGGCGATCACGGGTGCTACGGTCTTCAGGGAAAACAGGATGTCATTGGCCTGATTGGGCCCGGCCGCGGCCGATTGCAGCACACGCTCAGCGGTCGCATCGGCCATGTGCAGCGCGTACAGTGCTTGGCCACGCATACAGCTGTTGAAACCGCCGAGGGAATTCATCGGTACGTTGTCGCGCTCGGTGGCGCTCATCGGACTCTCGATGATGCCCGTGTATAGGACCTGCAGGTAGTGATTGTTCGTGGCGCGGGAGAACTCCGCGATCACGAACTTCGTGGCCGGCCCGAGCGCATGATTGATATTGTCAATGACGGACTTCTGCAGCGCGGGGCTCAAGGCGCCCGCCTGATCGATGAGCACGTACAGCAAACGCTTCGGCGGCGCACTGGCAAAACTGTAGTGGCTCGCCGCGTAACAGCTGGGGATCTGGTTGACCAGCGCGGCCTCGGCGGGCACCGCCGCGCCGAGGAGCAGCAGTAGAGCGGGCACGGCGAACCATGGCTTGGACATGGAGCTCTCCTCGTCAGTCTTTGAACAGGTCTTCGGCCAGGGTTTGCACCCGGGCATGCTCGTCCTTGATCTGATTGAAGAAGTCGAGCAGCTTCATCTGCTCGGCGCTGCCGAGTCCCGCCGATCGCTCCCGGAACCG
>JAJYDK010000047.1 GCA_021777555.1 Pseudomonadota bacterium
GGGGGCATGGTCAACTCCTCAGAAGGGGGTGTCGCGGGGCGAGCGAAGGACACACCGGCGGCAGATGCGCGCCGTCGCGGCGGGGTGGGTTCGAGCCTGCGCCGAGCGGCAATCTGATCATCCCCCATCTCCTCTGTTCCGGCCAATGGACGGTGCGCGGGCCTCGGGCGGCCCGACGTCACCGGTAGAACACGGATCGACGCCCAAGGTTGCAGCCCGCCACGACCGCCGGCGTCTGGGAGGAGCGAGCACCTTCTCCGGCGCGTCTTCCAGGCGACCATAATGTGTTTATATCTCAATCACCTGCGCGCAATTTCCTGCGCTCCCTCGAGTCGCCCGCATCATCATCGTCGAGCGGGAGGCGCCCGGTGCCTCAGGGGGAGCTCTTCCAGCGCAGCGCATCGACCACGAGTGAGAAGGCCTGGGACTGCTGGCGCCGGCTAGGGTAGTACAGGTGATACCCGGGAAACGGCGGGCACCACTCCTCGAGCACCCGAACCAGCCGACCACTGCGCAGTTCGCCCTCGACCAGATGTTCCGGCAGCATCGACAGCCCGAATCCCGCCGCGGCCGCCTCGATGACCAGGGGCACGGAGTTGAACACCAGCCTGCCCTCGGTGCGCGCCTTGAGCGGGCGGCCGTTGCGCTCGAATTCCCAGGCATAGAAATCCCCGCGGCTCGCGCGGCGAATGCGGATGCACTCGTGATCACCGAGCTCGCGGGGGCTCTTCGGCGGCGGCCGCTTCGCGAAATAGGTCGGTGAGCCGAACACCGCCAGACGCATATCCGGGCCGATGCGCACCGCGATCATGTCGCGGGCGACCTGCTCGCCGATGCGCACGCCGGCATCGAGTCGCTCGGCCACGATATCGATCAGGCGTTGCTCGACGAGCACCTCGACGTGGATATCCGGATACTGCACGAGCAAGCGCTCGAAGGCGGGCCAGAGCAGGGTACGGGCCGCATCTTCCGTGGCCGTGATGCGGATGGTGCCGGCCGGTTTCTCGCGCAGTTCGCTCAACGCGGCGAGTTTCGCCTTGATGTCCTCGAACGAGGGACGCAGCTCCGCCAGGAGCCGCTCACCCGCTTCGGTCGGCGCGACGCTGCGCGTCGTACGCGTCAACAGACGCACGCCGAGGCGCGCCTCGAGCCGTCGAATGATGTGGCTCAGAGCCGATTGTGACGTCGCAAGTTTCGCCGCCGCCTTCGTGAAGCTGCGCTCATCGGCCACGGCCAGAAACGCGATCAGATCTCCGAGGTCGCTGCGTCGCATTCATGAAATCTCGACATAAGGGTATTCACGTTCCGGGCGCTAGTGGCCGCGCGCGCGCTCGCATATTCTCTTCTCGTCCAGCCGGTGGCATTCCTCGTTACATGTTGCCTCCTGGCCGATCCAATCGCGCGTAGGTTCCGCGACAGTCTAGGGCGGGACTACGACAATTTCCATCTGACACGGCCGGCGCCGAATGGCGCTCACGCGCCTTGGGCGGCGCGTGAGCGCTGTGTGGGCCATGGAGCGGTGGCGTCCGACGCCCGGTGCGCCCCGACGAGGCCCGGTCGAAACCCTGGTGTCACACACGGCGATGGGTAACACAGGTCGGAGTCCACCCCGACACTGTATGAGTCGAGACCGACGCGTTCGACGTCAATCGCCGCGCGGGCCGTGGAATTCATCCCGAGGGCGACCGGATCTGCCAATTTCGAGAGAGGGCGCCATAGGACTGTAGGTGTAGTGATGTTCATCCGAATGATCCATGGGGTTACCCATGGTGCGCACATAGATACTGCCGACGCGCGGCTCGATGAGCACGGGCGTGTCGATCCAACGAAAACCCAGGAAGGCCCCATGCTCTTCAAGCCCAAACACGCCCTCACTCTGTCCGCTGCGCTCGCCGTGACCGGCTTGCTCGCCGGATGCGGCCAGAATCAGGCGGCCGTGAGTGCCATGGCGCCGCCGTCGGTCCAAGTCGCGCAGGTCATTTCGCGGCAGGTGACCGACTCCCAGTCCTTCACCGGGCACTTCGACGCCGTTCACCACGTGAATGTGCGACCGCGCGTCAATGGATACATCTCGGCGGTCGACTTCGTCGACGGCAGCACCGTGCGCAAAGGACAGCTGCTGTTCGTGATTGATCCGCGTCCCTATCGCGCACAGTATCTGCGCGCCAAAGCGCAGCTCGACCAGGCGAAAGCCGCGAACGTCCTCGCCCACGAGGAGGCGCAGCGCGCCGTCACGCTGTATGCGGCGCGAGCGATCTCGCAGGACGAATTCGATCAGCGCACGGCAGCGGCCCGCCAGGCCCATGCGGACGTCGAGGCCGCCGCAGCGGCGCTCGATACGGCGGCGCTGAACCTGCGCTTCACGCAGGTGCGTGCACCGATTTCCGGTCGAGTGAGCCGCGCCATCGTCACCGTCGGCAACCTGGTGCGCAGCGGTCAGACCATGCTCACGACGATCGTGTCGCTGAATCCGATCTACGTGACCTTCAATGCCGACGAGCAGGCCTATCTGAAGTTCGAGAAATATGCCCGTCGGGACGGACACGGCGGCACGGCCGAGCAGCGTGCGCAGGACCTCGGAAATCCGGTCTTCGTCGGACTCGAGGACGAGCACGGGTATCCACACGAGGGTCACCTCGTGTTCATGAACAATGCGCTGAATGCCGCCACGGGCACCATTCGCGCCCGAGCATTGCTCGCCAACCCCGGCGATCGGTTCGTGCCCGGGCTGTTCGCGCGCGTGAAGCTCATCGGCAATGAGCACTA
The DNA here is from genome assembly GCA_021777555.1 of Pseudomonadota bacterium. Classification (GTDB taxonomy): domain Bacteria; phylum Pseudomonadota; class Gammaproteobacteria; order Steroidobacterales; family Steroidobacteraceae; genus 13-2-20CM-66-19. Next base: position 2,767 of record JAJYDK010000047.1, read on the forward strand.
TCAGGCCACGCTGATCCGCGACAGCGCGGTGGGCACCAATCAGACCGCGCAGTTCGTCCTCGTGGTCGGGCCGCACGATCAGCTGCACTATCGCTCGGTCCACCTCGGCCCGCTGGTTGACGGTCTGCGCGTGGTCCGCACGGGACTGAAGCCGGGGGACCTCATCGTGGTCGACGGATTGATGCGGGTACAGCCGGGGATGCACATCACCCCGCAGCGAGTCGCCATGCGTCTTGGCCACGCTCGACCGCACACCATCGTCGCGCGCAGCCTCGAGCGGCCCTCGCACCACGGCGTGTCGGGTCAGGCGGGGGAGGGACGGTGAAGCTTTCGCATTATTTCATCGACCGACCGATCTTTGCGGCGGTTCTCTCGACGTTCATTTTGATCGCCGGGATCATCGCGCTGTTCGAGCTGCCGATCAGCGAGTATCCGCAGGTGGTACCACCGTCGGTCATCGTGCGCGCCTCCTACCCCGGCGCCAATCCCAAGGTGATCGCACAGACGGTCGCCGAGCCCCTCGAGCAGGCCATCGTCGGCGTCAAGAACATGCTGTACATGTCCTCGACGTCCGCGATGGACGGCTCGCTCACACTCACCGTGACGTTCCGGGTCGGAACCGACATTGACCGAGCGCAGGTGCTGGTCCAGAACCGCGTCTCCCAGGCGCTGCCGAGGCTGCCCTCCGAGGTCCGGGCACTGGGCGTCACCACCACCAAGAGTTCCCCGAACCTCACGATGGTGGTCCACCTGTATTCCCCGAACAACCGCTACAACACGCTGTTCCTGCGCAACTACGCGGTGCGTGACGTGCGCGACGTGTTGAAGCGCCTGCCCGGAATGGGCGACGTGCAGATCTTTGGGGGCGGCAACTACGCCATGCGCATCTGGCTCGATCCGCAGAAACTCGCGGCACTCGGGCTCACCGCCAGCGACGTCGTCAATGCGGTGCGGGCGCAGAACATCCAGGTGGCTGCCGGTCAGATCGGTGCACCGCCGGACCCGCGCTCGGCCTTCCAGCTAGCGCTGAATGCCGTCGGGCGCCTGAAGACGCCCGCGCAGTTCCGCAATATCGTGCTGAAGGCCGGGGCGGACGGGCAGGTGGTCCGACTGGGAGACGTCGCGCGCATCGACATGGGCGCCCAGTCGTACGGGATCCGCAGTTACCTCGACAATCAGAGCGCGGTGGCCATTCCGATCTTCCAGGCACCTGGTTCGAATGCGCTGCAGCTGTCCACCGAAGTACGCACCACGATGGCGCACCTCGCGAAGGACTTCCCGCGCGGCATGCGCTACGCGATCGTCTACGACCCGACCGTATTCGTCCGCCAGTCGATCGATGCGGTCGTGCACACGCTGCTCGAGGCGGTGCTGCTCGTGGTGCTGGTCGTCATTCTCTTCCTGCAGACCTGGCGGGCCTCACTGATCCCGCTGATCGCCGTGCCCGTCTCGATCATCGGCACCTTCGCGGTGCTGCTCGCCTGCGGCTTCTCGATCAACACGTTGTCGCTGTTCGGGCTGGTGCTGGCGATCGGGATCGTGGTGGATGATGCGATCGTGGTCGTGGAGAACGTCGAGCGGCACATCGCGGGCGGGCAGAGTCCTCGTCAGGCGGCCAAGGCGGCCATGAGCGAGGTCAGCCGACCGATCATCGCGATCACGCTGGTGCTGTGCGCGGTGTTCGTGCCGGTCGCCTTCGTCAGCGGTCTCACGGGCGAGTTCTACCGCCAGTTCGCGCTCACCATTGCGATCTCGACGGTGATCTCCGCGTTTAATTCCCTGACGCTCTCTCCGGCGCTCGCCGCGGTGCTCTTGAAGCCGCACGGGGCACCACCGGACCGCCTCTCGCGGCTGATGGACCGGCTGCTCGGCGGGTTCTTCCGCCGCTTCAACCAGGGGTTCACCCGGGCCGGCAAGCGCTACCAGTGGGTGATCAACGGCTCGGTCCGGCGGATCGGGCTGGCGCTTGCACTCTATGCCGGGCTGATCGTGCTGACGGTGGTGGGTTTTCGCGCCGTGCCGAATGGCTTCATCCCGCAGCAGGACAAGCAGTACCTGGTCGCGGTGGCCCAGCTGCCGCCGGCCTCGTCGCTGCGGCGCACCGCGCGCGTGATCAAAGAGATCGGCGCGATCGGTCTGCGTCAGCCGGGCGTGGCCCATGCGGTGCAGTTTGCCGGCATGTCGGTGAACGGCTTCGTGCCGAGCTCGAGCGCCGGTCTGGTGTTCTTTCCGTTGAAGCCCTTCAGCGAGCGGCGCTCGCCGGCGTTGTCCGCCCCGGCGATCGCCGCGGCGCTGAACCGCAAGCTCGCCGCGATCCAGGGCGGTATGGTGGTGGTGTTCCCGCCGCCGCCGATCCTCGGGCTCGGCACGCTCGGCGGCTTTCAGCTGAACGTCGAGGACCGTGGCGATCTGGGCTCGACCGCGCTCTACGACGCGGTGCAGAAGGCCCTGCAGCAGGGCTATCGGAATCCGGCGCTCGCCGGGCTGTTCAGCACCTACCAGATCAACGTGCCGCAGCTGAAGGTGAACGTCAACCGCACCAAAGTGATGCAGGAGCACGTGAACCTCGATGATGTCTTCCGCACCCTGCAGGTCTATTTGGGTTCGGATTACATCAACGATTTCAACAGGTTCGGCAGAACTTACGAGGTACTGGCGCAAGCCGACGCGCCGTATCGCTCGCACATCAGCGACATTTCGATGCTGCAGACGCGAAATGCCGCCGGCCAGATGGTGCCGCTCGGATCGGTCCTCACCGTGCAGCGCACGTTCGGCCCGGACATCGTGCAGCGCTACAACGGTTACCGATCCGCCGACATCAACGGCGGGCCGGCGCCCGGATACAGCTCCGGCCAGGCACAGGCGGCGATGACGCAGATTCTCCACCGGACGCTGCCGCGCGGCATGCATTTCGAGTGGACGGGTCTGTCCTACCAGCAGCTGATCTCCGGCCATACCAGCGAGATCGTCTTCCCGTTGTGCGCGCTGTTCGTGTTCCTGGTGCTCGCCGCACAGTACGAGAGCCTGAGCCTGCCGCTGGCGATCATCCTGATCGTACCGATGTGTCTGCTCGCGGCCATCACCGGCGTATGGCTCGATCACGGCACGAACAACATCTTCACCCAGGTGGGGTTGGTGGTTCTGGTGGGGCTGGCCTGTAAGAACGCCATCCTGATCGTGGAGTTTGCCAAGCACCTGCAGGAGGAGCATGGGCGCGACACGGTCACGGCGGTGCTCGAGGCTGCGCACCTGCGGCTGCGTCCGATTCTCATGACCTCGTTTGCTTTCATCATGGGCGTCGTACCGCTGGTGCTGGCGAGCGGTGCGGGTGCTGAAATTCGCCATGCACTCGGCACCGTGGTGTTTTCCGGCATGCTCGGCGTGACCTTCTTCGGGCTGCTGCTGACGCCGGTGTTTTATGTGCTGGTGCGACGAATCACCGACAGAGGAAGGGCGCGAGCGAAGCTGCTCGCCCAGGAGCCCCATCATGCGTGATCAGGTACTCCGGACTTCGGTCGGGCGCAGTGTGAGGATGTTGCTGCCGGTCGGCCTCGCGCTGGCGATGCTGTCGGGCTGCGTGGTCGGACCGAACTACGTGCGCCCGAAGACCGCGCTCGCGGCGCGGTTCACGGCGGGTGCGTCCGGCCCGTATTCGAACCAGCACATCGAGGTGGCGTTCTGGAAGCAGTTCCAGGACCCGACTCTCGATCGGCTGATACGGACCTCGCTGCGCACCAACTACAGCTTGCGCATCGCGCTCGGCCGGCTGATGCAGTCGCGCGCCTTGCGCGACGAGTCGCTCTTTCAGCTGGCGCCGACCGTGACGGCGGCCGGCGGTTACACGAAGCAGCGGGTGGCCGCGGCGTCCAATCCCTTCGGTACGGCGTATTCCACCAGCGCCTACAACGCAGGCTTCGATGCCGTCTGGGAGCTCGACTTCTTTGGCGGTGTTCGTCGCGGCATCGAGGCGCGCAACGCGGCGCTCGAGCGCCGGGTCGCGAATCTGCACGATGCACAGGTGTCGGTGATCGCGGCGGTGGCGCGCAATTACTTCGAGCTCAGGGGCGAGCAGAGCGAGCTCGCAGTGGCCCGCGCCAACGTGCGCATCGAACAGCAGGCACTCGAACTGACGCGGGCGCAGCTGAACGCCGGCAGCGGCACCGAACTGGACGTGGCGCGAGCGCAGGCCCAGTTGAGCACGACGCTGGCGAGCATCTCACCGCTGCAGGCGACGGTGAGTCGCTCGATGCATCGTCTGAGCGTGCTCCTCGGCCGCCCGCCCGATGCGCTCGATGCGCTGCTGCGCGAGCCCCACCCGCTGCCGCATCTGCCGCACATCGTGCCGGTGGGCAGCCCGGCGCAGATGCTGCGCCGGCGGCCGGACATTCGGGCGGCGGAGTTGAACCTGGAGGAATCCACGGATCTGGTCGGCGTGGCGATCGCCGACTTGTTCCCGAAGGTGACCTTCACCGGCAGCATCGGCTACAGCGCGGTGTCCTTGTCGGGTCTGGGTGCCTCGGCGGCCCGGGCGTATTCGATCGGTCCGGGAATCAGCTGGGCGGCCTTCGATCTCGGGCGCGTGCACGAGGAGATCGCCCGCGCGCGGGCCGGGGAGGTCGTGGCGCTCGATGAGTACCGGCGCACCGTGCTGCACGCGCTCGAGCAGAGCGAGGATGCGCTGGTGACGCATGCGCGGGATTTGGCCCAGCAGCGCAACGCCGCCGACGCGGCCAACGCCAGCGCGCTCGCGGCGCACCTGGCGACCGTGCGCTACCGCGGCGGCATGGTCGGGTTCCTGGCGGTGCTCGATGCCGAGCGCACCGAGCTGCAGGCCGAGGACGCGCTCGCTGCGGATCGGATGGAGACTGCCACCAGTCTGGTCGCGGTCTACCAGGCGCTCGGCGGTGGCTGGGAGGTCGCGCCATCGCCGAAGAACGATCTGGCGGCGCTGCGGCGCTGAGCTCGAGGGGACGCGGCCGGCCGTCTGGGGCCGGCGCGTCCCCTCCGGCAGCGATCGGCATTGCCCGCGTGGGTCACGCGTAATCGAGCTTGGGATACCAGTGGGCCGGGCGGCCCTCCGGCGTGCAGTCGAGCACCATCCACAGCGGCGCCGGGTCTGGCGCACCGCGCGCATCCTGGCCCGGATCGGCGGTGGCGGAGGTCATCTCACCGGACCAGAAGTGGCGCAGCGTGCCATCGCGGCGGGTGAAGACGTTCAAGGCCGGAATGTCCTCGCCGTCGGGCAGCACGGCGAAGTAGTCCCGCGAGTAGGCGCCGGTGAGATCCGAATACAGACGCAGATGGCGCCAGCCACGGGCCTGCTTCCAGGCCACCAGGCGCTCGATCGGCGAACGGGCGATCACGACGAGCGAGACCTGCTGAGCGATGTCTGCGGCGTTTCCCTCCCAGGCACCGAGGAGGTTCGTGCACATCGGGCAGGGTCGTGCGCGCTGCGGGCCGAACATGTAGCTGTAGGCGACCAGGGTTTGCTGACCGCGGAACAGTCCGGCGAAATCCGTCTCTCCCTCCTCACCCTGAAAGCGGTAGTCGCCGTGCACGGTTCCTCCCGGGGGAAGCGCCCGACGCATCGCCGCAACGCGCTCGATGTGCCGGCGCAGCTCGATCTCCTCGGCCAACAGCGCGGTGCGCTGAGCGCGATATTCGGCGCTCTCATTGGGGAAATGCAGCGGCTGCGACTGTGCCAACTGCGTCGCAGGCGTGAGTGTCATCGTCATTGGCGTCATGACAGGATCCTCCGGGGTGGCTGTGGATCTAACCGCCAGGCGGATGATGCACCAGGCGGCGTACGCGGGAAAGGCAGTCCCGATCCCGCTCACGGTGTCTCGGCACCGCGTTGCGGGTGTACTATCGAACCGACCCGCAGCGGTTGCGCCGCGGTGTGGCTGATGCTCGAGCTTGGCTGCCGCACGGGTGGGGTGGAACTGCCGGTGTCGGCGGGCAGAATGCTGCCGGAGGTGAACGGATGCGCATCAACAGGCAAGAAGCGGCGGGTCGCCGGCGGCTCGCACTGCTCGTGGCCGGACTGTTGCTCGGTGGCCTGAGCGGATGCGCAACGCCGCCGCGAACGACGAGCCATCCCCCGGCGCTGAGTGAGACTCTGGTGCACGGTCCACCGGTACCGCAGGCGGTGGCCGCGAAGAATCCCCGGGCGCACCTGACCGCACTGTCCGCACGCCTCCTGCCGGCACTGCAGCAGACCGGCGACGTTCTGCTCGATCTGATTCTGCCGATCCCGAGCGGCAGCGTGCCGTCCTGGGCGAGTCAAGTGAAATCAGACTGCTTCGCCCACGTGCTCTCGCAGTGGTGTACGCAGTTTCATTTGCAGTAACCGCCGCGGGGGCCGCGCTCAGCAGCCTGACAGTTCGCGCACCCATTCGGTGACGAGCGCCCCGGCGCCGAGCTTTCGCGCCAGCGGCGCACCCTGACCGGCCCACTGAGCGGCGAAGCCGGACTCACCGGCCGCCTGTGCCGCCGCGTGCAAGGCCTTGCCTGCATCATAGGCGATCGGATACGCCGGCACCTCGTCGGCCCGAACCTGCGTCCCCCAGGCCGTGAACCGGTTGGCGAGGGCGCGCGCCGGGCGGCCGGAAATCGCCCGGGTCATGACGGTATGGTAGGCGGCATCGCTGCACAGTGCGTTGCGGTAGGCGGCGTCTGCCGCAGACTCGTCCGTCGCCAAGAATGCGGTTCCCATCTGTGCCGCAGCGGCGCCGAGCTTGAGCACCGCGGCAATGCCCCAGCCGTCCATGATGCCTCCGGCGGCAATGATGGGAACGGTGAGTGCGCTCGTGAGGAGCCGGGTCAATGCCACCGTGCCGAGCTGATCATCGGGGCCGTCGGGATCGAAGATGCCTCGATGGCCGCCCGCCTCGTACCCCTGGGCGACGATGACGTGCACCCCCGCCTCGACGCTGGCCTTGGCCTCTGCGAGGCTGGTGGCGGTGGCGAACAACACGATACCCGCCGCGCGCAATGCGCGGATCCACTCGGGGCGTGGCAAACCAAAATGAAAACTCACGACCGTTGGACGTGCGCCGAGCAGGGTGGTGAACATCGCTTCATTGACGGTGAAGCTGGTGTAGATCTCGGTGAGCGCAGCCGGTGGCTGCGCCTGCTGCGCGGTGAACAGTGGTCGCAATCGATCGAGCCACGCCGACTCACGGGGCGGATCGGACTGCGCGGGACGGTGACAGAAGACATTGACGTTGAGCGAGCGGCTCGAACGAGCGCGAAAGGCGTCGATCGCTTGCGCGGCGGCCGCGGTGGTCATCGCGCCGACCCCGATCGAACCGAGGCCGCCGGCGTTCGAGACCGCGGCGGCCATCTGTGGCGTGGAGACTCCCGCCATCGGCGCCTGAATGATCGGCCAGTCGATTCCGAGCCACTCAATCAGTCGGCGGGATGCATCGGTATACGGCATGTGCAGATCCTGATTTAAGAGGCACCCGTTCGAAGGGCACCCTCATCCGCGGCGCTCGCGAAATCGCAACAAGCGCTCGGCGGGGAACCGGGCCGCCAGCCATACCGTGCCGACGCCGGTGCACACGCCCCAGCCCACTTCGCTGATGCGCGCGATCAGCATCTGCTCGGCGGATCCGCCGTGGGGCACCAGGAGAATGATCGTCGCGGTGATGCCCGCCAGACGGCTCGCGGAGGCCATATTGAGCAGCCAGCAGACGGTCACCGAGAGGATCACGGCAATCGAGTACGTGCCCAGATCATGGCCCAGGGCCAGCAGCGCGCCGATGGCGCAGAGGCCGCCAATCGCCGCCCCGACGAACTGATCGCGCGCGGTCGACTGGGTGGCCCGGAACTCCGTCTGAACGACCGCGATTGCCGTGATGGCACTCCAGAAGCTCTCGCTCAGACCGAGGGCCCGGGCCGGAAGGTACGCGATGAGCGCCGTGCAGGCCGAGATGATGCCGAGATGCGCACCCGCGGCCAGCCGCCGCAGAAATGGTGTGGTCTGGCGCAGCGCGATCAGGCGGATATTGAGGTCCGTGACAGCTGAGCGTTCCGGACTGTAGTGATCGGCGGGTGCATGCGAAACGTGCGGCATGATGAAGACCCCGGGCTCGTGCTGAATGTCCGACGGACCTCACCCAGAACCGTGGGTGTGAACGGTTCGCGCGAGGGTTCAACAGTCGGCCCAAAATTATAGGGAGCGGTCCTACGTTTCGCTCGGAAACATAGATCGGCCGGCGTGGCACGCCCCGGTCGCCAGCGCGAACAGCGTACCCCCGGCGCCAGCGGTCTGCGCGGCGCTGCAGAGGGGTTGCGTCCCGTGCACTGCACCGCCGCTGCGCGCGGAACACCTGATCGCCGCGGCGCACCGGCCCACCGCGCTGAGTGCGTCTGCGAACGAGCCCGTCGGCTGTGCCTCGGCCGCCATGGCGTCGGCGGGCCGCCCGTCCGCGGGGGCGGAGCGTGGTTCGGATCGGGCCCGCACCGGCCCCGGGGGGACGCGCCGAGGGCGGGCGGGTGGTCACGGACACGGGGCCGCCGATACGGCAGTTGGTCGGTCGTAAATAAATTGAGGGTTGACGCTGTTTGCCGACAGATTCGTGCCGTTCGGGGCGACGAACTGCAAGCACCGGTGAGTCAACTCGTGCAATGCGTCACAGGCGCTGCGGTCGGCATGGACTATGGTTCGTCCATGTGCGAGCGATATGTAGTGCCGGATCAGGGTTTGGCGGAGCGCGAACTTGCACCGCAGTGCCGGTGGTGGCGTTTCGAAGCCAGCTTCAACGTGGCGCCGACGCGCTACGTCCCAGCGGTGCGGCTCCATGCCGGTCAATCCGAGGCCGTGATGATGCGTTGGGGACTGACCCCGGCGTGGGCCAACGGCGACACGTCGGCGGGACTGTGGCTGCGCCTCGCGGTCGGTTCTCTCCAGGACAGTCCGCTCTTTCGCGGTCCCTGGCTCAACAGTCAACGCTGCATTCTTCCATTCGCCGGGTTCTACACCTGGCGCTTGACCCCGGCGGGGTATCGACAGCCGTATTTCGTTCACGCCCACGATCGCGCCGTGTTCTCAGTGGCGGGCCTTTGGGATCGTACCGAGACCGAGGACGGCGATGTGATCGAGGGATGTACGATCCTGACGGTGCCGGCCTGTGCGCCGATCGAGTCCATTCAGAGCGCGACGCGCGAGATGCCGGCGATCATTGCGGCCGAGGACGTCGACACCTGGCTGCGGGGAACCCCGGTCGAGGCGAAAGCGCTGCTGCGGACGGCTCCTGAGGAGCTGCTGGCCAGCCACGCGGTCAGCCCGCGCATCAATTCCCTTCACTGCGACGATCCGGAGCTCGTGCGGGCGGTCGGCCATTTCACCCCGAGAGTGTCAGTCAGCGCCGGCGCGCGACTCTGATCGCGCGCAGAGCGGCGGCTGCCGGTCGATCCGGACCGCTCACGCCTGCAACACCCGCTCGATCCGCCGGTCCGGAATGAGCCACAGCAGCGCCACCAGCGCGTACAGCCCGAGGGAGACCCATCGCGCCTCGGCGGCCAGTACGATGGCGAGCAGATAGAGCAGGGGAGAGACTCTGCCCTTCCAGTCGCCACCGATCGCCCGCCGCAGAATCGACTCATCGCCCTGGGTCGCAATGATCCGCTGCTGCAGGATCCACCATGCGACGGCCGCCATCAGGAGGACCAGGCCGTATGCCGCCGTGGGAACGGATGCAAAACGGTTCTCACCCATCCAACCGGTGGTGAACGGAATGAGCGAGAGCCAGAACAGCAGATGCAGATTCGCCCAGAGAATGCCCCCGCTCACGCGATGCGTCGCGCGCAGCAGATGGTGGTGGTTGTTCCAGTAGATGCCGAGGTAGATGAAGCTCAGCACATAGGTCAGCAGCACGGGCGCCACAGGAATCAGCGCTCGTAAATCCGCGTCCCGCGGAATTTTCAGATCGAGCACCATGATGGTGATCAGAATGGCAATCACACCGTCGCTGAAGGCTTCCATTCTCTCGGTACCCACATCGGCCTCGCGTGGTCTGGTGTCGGTGACGCCTATTGTAGGTCTTTGCGCGCTGAGGTGATACGAGGCGCCAACGGCGATTTTCCTCCGGAACCTTCGCTGCCGTCTATCAGCCCGAGTAAGCCTCGTCGTCCCGAGGAGAGAGGGTTTGCCCGCGGACCAGGCGTGTCGCGGCCGATCGAAAAATCTCGCAGGACAACAGGGGGATGTTTTATCGTATCGAGCATCCCAGAGCCGATGGCGGCGCACAACGCAAAGAATAGGATACGGGAGAGGCGAGTGGCGACATTTGTGGATGTAGAGGGACTGCGTAAGAACTACGGAGTTCATGAAGCGCTGGCGGGAGTGTCGTTGACCATTGGCGCGGGGGAGGTTGTCGGACTCCTGGGACCCAATGGTGCCGGCAAGACGACGCTGATCGGCTGTCTGCTCGGATTCCTGCTGCCGAGCGCCGGCACCGTGCGGCTCTTCGGGGAGCAGACCGAGGAGCTGCGTCCATCGACGCTCGGCCGGATTGGATTCGTTCCGCAGGCGCTGAACGGCTTCACATGGTTCAAGGTCGGGGAGCTGATCGAATATCTTGGCCGGTTCTATGCCCGCGCGCCGGGTCCGGTCCCGCCGTGGCTGCTCGAGTGGGCTGCGCTCGATATGACGCAGCGGGTCCGAGCGCTCTCCGGCGGGCAGAAGCAGCGTCTGGCCATCCTGCTCGCCATGCGGCATGAGCCGGACTTTCTGGTGCTCGATGAGCCGGTCGCGAGCCTCGATCCGCAGGCCCGACTCGAATTCATCACACTGATCGACCGTTTTTGCAGGGAGAACGGCCGCAGCGCACTGATTTCTTCCCACATCCTCTCCGATCTGGAAAAAATCGCCACCCGAGCGATTTTCATGCGGCGGGGCGTGATCGTGCATGACACTCCCATGGAACGGTTTCGGACCACCATGCGCTGGGTCCAGGCTGCGCGCGAAGCTCTGCCGGAGGGGCTCACCATTCTGGCCAATGACCGGGCACGCGGCGAACTGCTGGTCGATGGCTGGAATGACAGGGCCGCTGCACACGCGGCTCAACATGCAGGGGCGCCCGTCGTCGTGCGGCAGCCGGATCTGGAGGCCGCGTTCCTGGAGATGACCCGGTGAATCTGCGGCTGGCGCGCGCGGCGCTGGGCAATTACTTCCGAGCGGTAGTGGCTCGCGAAAATCCGCATGCCATCTCCTGTGCGCTATTCATCCTGCTGGTCGGTCTGCGGATCCCGCACGAACGCGAATTCGTGCACGCTCACGGGCTGGCTGCGGTATTCGATCACGGCGTCTCCGGGTTCGTGATGATGTGGTGGATGCTCGCGCTGTTCGGGCCTTCGTGCATCGCCCGGCACTACTGGCGGCAAGTCATGACTGAGATTTCAATGGCACTACCCGGGTTCCTGGAGGCGGAATACGGCGCGGTCTTGATCGCATTGCTACTCGCCGGAATCGCACTCGCGATGCCGCTGATCGTGCTGGGAGCGCCACTCCTCGGTAGTCTGTCGCTCGCTACGCTCCCCATGATCGGGGGGATGGCATTTCCACAAGCCACCGGACATTCGCGCCGTAGGCGCGTGACACTCGCGCTCCTGCTGCTGCCGCTGTCGATGTTCTTTCTGGTCCCCAGCAGCATGGCGCGGTTGCTGTTCGCTCCGTTGTGGGTCACGCTACCGCTTCTGCTCGCCACGGCGGGAGTCGTGGCGGCCAAACTTCGCTATTTTCCGGCGCGAGCGCTGCTGCACATCGACTCCTCGGAACATCAGAGTGACCAGAGGGCAGGGCAGGCGTCACGTCTCCCCCGAGCCGGAACGTTGCGCGCCGTCTGGCAATGCATGCGCTGGCAACCGAGGCGCTGGCAGGAAGATGTGCTCCCCCGTACGCTGATCACGCCGTTCGGGCCGGTGGGATGGATACTGTACTTCACAGCGGTCATGGCGTTTTTGCTCGGATTCGGAATCCTGATCAGGACATTTCACGAACCGCTCGCGCGCGCGGTGCATCAAAGCGTTGTGATGGCTCTGACGCAATTGCCGCTCGTTGCCGTCATCGCCACCGGCAAGTGGCTGATGATTCGCAGCGACTGGCCGTTCCTATATCTGGCGGGGCGTCACGGAACACGCGTCGGATTCTCCCGGGCGCTGTTTCGCGCCCATCGACGTAACGCGCTACAACTTGCGGGAAGCACTGCTTTCATAGCGTTCCTTGTTCTTACCGGGTTCATGAAGAACTCTCACGGGGCCACCCTGGCCGTCAGCGCCTCCATCGGGGCATTGATCTTCGGGCTCAGCTACCTGGTGGCGGTTCCGCTGGTCTGGAAAGAGCTCGGAGGCCGCGGAATGAATTTCGCATTGAATTCTCTCGCCGCATTGTCTGCCGCCATGCTGCTTGCAACGGGATTCGGGGCGCACGGGCTTAAGTTCTGGCTGCTGCCGGTCTCTGTGGTAATCGCGGCTACCGCACTGGCCGCAGAGCCTGTCTTGGCGCGGCGCCTCGCACAGATCGACTGGACTTTCGAGACAGAATCCACCATTCCCTGAGAACACCGACCGCTGCATTGTTGAGGCGTCACGGAATTCGGCAATCGGGCGGATATCGGGCGCGCGGTGCGTAAATTGGCGAGCCGAAAAGAGCGGTGGAAGATGGAAAGAGCGCTTCGCACGTGGAGAATCTATGGTGCAGTCTCCGCGCACGCATTTGTCGTTATAGCTATATGGGCCTTCTCGATGGCTCGTCAGAGACACATATTTGGGACGATCGACATTCAACGCATCGACGTGGTGGAACCGAACGGTACGCTGCAGATGGTGATTTCCGACCAGACCCGCTTCCCAGGAGCCATCGTCAAGGGAAAGTAGTATTCGTTCAACCGGCACACGGTCGGGATGCCTTTTTGCAACAACAAGGCGAACGAGATCAAGCCGATGACTTACGTCATCTAGCTCATCAGCAATGCGCTGGACAAGATCGCATTACCAACTCCTGACGAGTTGGTCACTCGCAGCACAGCCGACGGCTGCTTTCCTTGGCAATTGTCAGTTTTGTAACACGTTAGGCAAAACGAACGTTCCTGTGACAAATCTCATATCAGCGCAGGGATTACAGCCGTGCCGAAAGCACAGTTATGTGGAGCGATGTCAGAGAACTTTACAACCACTTGGAATGCGCGTCGTTGACTATCTGTAACTTCATGAGTTTCCAACATTACCGACAACTGGCATGGGAATTGCTTTAGTCACGTCGAAGCACTTGAAAAGTACTGCTCACCGTTCTAAGGGGATGGTGACGTACGGGGCAAGTCGCGGGATGAATTTGTAAATCAGAGGACAGAATCATGAGAAGCGGTCATAGCTCGCGAGCGGCTTCCAGGGTCGTCCGCCAGCTCTCCATGGCATCGCTGTCTGTGGCGCTGCTGTGCGTTGCAGCACCAGCCTTTGCCACGGCCATCAATAATTCCCCGCCCGCCGGCGCCATCCTCGATTTGGGGGGTGGTGAAACAGGAACACCCGCGCAGACGGTCAATCACGGCACACCTGTCCAGGAATCAGTCACCTTTACGGCAGGTCTCAGCAACACGCAAATCACCTTCGCGTTCCGCGAGGACCCGGCGTTCATTTATTTCGGGAACGCCGCGCTGGTCGACAATACGACCAGCAGTGGGAATCTGCTCACGAACGGAAACTTCTCCGGTGGGACTTACACGGACCCGGTAAGCGTCACGGATCCGTACGGAAATTCAAGCGTACCGAACGGCTGGAATTACGCGAACGTGTACGGGGCTGGTGCGCAAGGGCAAATCGAAGGTTGCTCTCAGTTTGCGTCGGGCAGCTGCTGGGTCGACGGCTCGGTGCAGGCGTACGACGCCATTGATCAAGCCGTCAACACCACTATCGGAAACTCGTACACGCTATCGTTCTGGTATACCGACAGTGGCGGTTTGGGGACGTTTTCGGACCTCTCGACAAACGGTGATATCACGGGCTCAGGCGGGAATGGCGTCGACATTCTGGCCTATGCTCAGGCGGGTCTGCCGCCGGCGTGCGAGTCTGGTCAGGTCTGCACGAGCGTACCGGAGCCATCGAGCTTTGGTCTGCTCGCCGCGGGACTCGCGGGAATGGGTGCGATCGGATTCGCGCTACGCCGCCGTCGCGAGGCAAATCGCCAGAATCCAGCGTCCGTCCGCTCGATTTGACAGGGAAAGGCGCATGCACCCGCGTGCGCCTTTTCTGTATCAGTGTTGTCCGGTTGACGGCGGATGGCGCGGAGGATTCGCTGGGTGGGCGCAGGAGTAGGTCGCGCGTGTCCCGCGAACTCCGCCTAATCGATTACTTCGGCCCTCCGCCCCGATGTGTTTCATCAGATCGTAAAGCGGCGGGGTCGGGAGAAGGTCGCTCGCGCCTCGCGAGTGGGGCATCAGGGACGACCCGCACGTATCCGCCCGGATGAAGCGTGTATCGTCAATCAGGATCTCTGTGAGCGTGCGGATCGATGCGGCGCGCGTAAGAGCGCTGCAGCGTTCGCCTGCAGTGCGGACAGCAAAGGCGTCAATGTTGGCGAGTTCTCAGCACCGGCGCGAACTGCGGCGTAGATGTGTCGACTGGGATGCGCGAGCCCGTGGACCGGTCGTACCACGACACCGCGGAGGCTGCTGGTGTTGAGCGCCAGCCGTGGAATCAATGCCACCCCGCAGTCGGCTGCGGTCAACCGAATGAGCGCTGCCCAGTCGTTGACGCGGTGCGCCACGTCGGGATTGAAGCCCGCTGCGGCGCAAGCCGCGAGACCTGCTTCACGACACGGTCCGCGCGCAGCACCGATGATCCAGCGCTCACGCGCCAGGTCGCGCAGATCGATGCTCTCGCGGGAAGCTAGCGCATGATGCTGGCAAAGCGCCACCAGCAATGGATCGTCAAGCAACTCGCAGCGGTGATAGCGTACATCGTCTCGGTGTGGGCCGGACTCGAAGTCGACGGTGATCACTAGATCGAGATCGCCGCGGTCCAAGCGCGTGAAGCACTCCGGTGCATCGATCTCCTCGATCCAAGGACGAAGTCTCGGACACTGGCGCCGAAGGTGCAGCACTGCGGGGGCTACAAGGCCCGAGATCGCCGTGGCGAACGCACCGATGGCTACCCGGCCGACGAGTCCCTGTTCCATCGCGGAAAGGTCCGCACGGGCCCTCTCCAGCTGTGCGTCGATGAGTGCGGCGTGCTCGAGCAGCAGTTCTGCCTGTGGTGTGAGCCGCACGCCGCGGCCGCGCGGCGTCAGCATTGGGAAACCGAGATCGCGACTCAACCCGGCGATCTGTTGTGAGACGGCCGAGGGCGTTAAGTGTAATGCGCGTGCCGTGGCGCCGATGGTCGAGTGCGTCCGCAGCTCGCGGAGGAGCCTCAGGCGACGCACGTCGATACTTAAGTCGCGCCTGAATGATTTCATCCAATTATTGTAGCTGGACCTGATGGATTATTCGATGCAGACTGGTTTCCGAAAACCGGATCGGACCTTGGAGCGTTCCATGCAGCACAACGCCTGCGCCGAGAGAGGGCTCACCATCGGCATCGTCGGCGATCGAAACCCGCACAACGCGCTGCATCTGGCCAGCGAGCAGGCGATCGCGGAGAATCCGGATCACCCAGCCGTCGAGTGGATATCGACCGAC
The DNA here is from genome assembly GCA_021777555.1 of Pseudomonadota bacterium. GTDB lineage: Bacteria > Pseudomonadota > Gammaproteobacteria > Steroidobacterales > Steroidobacteraceae > 13-2-20CM-66-19. Next base: position 18,447 of record JAJYDK010000047.1, read on the forward strand.
CGCATTCGATCGCCGGATGAACGGGTACTATCGCGCTATGCCGGCTTCCTGATCGCGCCCGGCAGTCCTTACCGTGACATGGATGGAGTGCTGACCGCGATCCGCTACGCTCGCGAGCAGCGCGTGCCGCTGCTGGGCACCTGTGGCGGGTTCCAGCACCTGATCGTCGAGTTCGTCCGCAACGTCCTGGGCGTCACTGATGCTGACCACGAGGAAAGCAATCCGGACGCACCGCACCTGGCGGTCACGGCGCTGCAGTGCTCACTAGCGGGGCAGATCCACCGCGTACGCCTCATAGCCGGCACGCATGCGCAGGCGATCTACGGCAGCACGGAAGTCTTCGAGCCGTTCTATTGCAATTACGGTCTGAACCCGCAGTTCCAGCCACGGCTCGAACCGAACGGTCTGCGCGTCAGCGGCTGGGGCGAAGACGGCGAGGTACGCATCGTAGAGCTGTCGGGACATCCATTTTTCTTCGGAACGCTGTACGTACCGCAAGCGCGACACGAAAGAGATGCACCTCACGTGCTGATCCGAGCACTGGTGGCCGCTGCGGGGAGGCACGAGCTCAAGGCGGCCCCACCCTGTGCAGGTGCGACGATGTCCCGCAACTGAGTGTCGTGCCTCTCGAGGCAGCGCCTTCTCTAATGTCGATACACCGTGGACGGCCGTGCGTCTGCGCGAAATATCTGGATATCCAATTGACTGGAAAAGTACGTTTGCACACGGCACTTGTTTTGGTGTTGCTGGCAGGGGTCGCCATCGCTGCTGCCCAAAATGCGGCACCGGCACGGGAGTCCCCCAGTGACGCATGGTGGACCGGGCCACTGCTCGCGCCCAATGCTGCGACGGTGCCTGCGGGCCACTATTACTTCGAACCGTACGTGTATGATGAGATGCCTTATGCTGCGCTCGATAGCCGCGGACATACTCATCCTATTCCCTACGGGAACCACTTCGGATCGCTGGCCTACATCAACTATGGCCTCACCGATCGCCTGACGGTGGGCATGCTTCCCAGCATCGGCTACGACCGGCCGGCCGACGGCGGTGCTCGCTCTGGAGTCGGGGTGGGAGATCTCACGCTGCAGGCGCAATACCGCCTGACGCCAATCGCCCCGTATAGCCGCGTTCCCATCGCATCGATCAACGTACAGGAAACGGTGCCTGTCGGCCGCTACGACCATCTGGGCAATCCGAGTGACGGGTTTGGGTCTGGAGCCTACGCGACGACACTGTCGACGTATTTCATGTCGTACTTCTGGCTGCCGAACGGCAGGATTTTGCGCGCACGCCTCGACCTGTCGTATGCGATCTCGAGTGAGGTATCAGTCGGCGACCAGAGCGTCTACGGTACACCCATTGGTTTTCGCGGCCACGCCAGTCCTGGCAATTCCGCCTATGGAGACTTGGCCTTCGAATACAGCATGACGCGCAATTGGGTGTTGGCGTGCGATTTCTGGTTCCAGGAGAACGGCCATACGCGCGTCGTGGGCGCCGTGTCGCAGCCAGACGGTCGGATTGCGGATTTCCAGAGCCTATCGGCCGTCGGCCGAGAGTTGTACGTCGCGCCGGCCGTGGAATACAATTGGAGCGCACGGCTCGGCGTCATCTTCGGAATTCGCGTGGTGTCGGCCGGGAGTAACGAGACGGGCACTGTCACGCCGGTCGCCGCGATCAGCTATTTCCACTGAGCTGCCTGTGGCGGTGGACTGACCGTGTCCTGATGTCCCATCAGTGCCGGAACTGAGACCTGAGCCGGCTCGTGCTGCTCAAGAACGCTGATAATGTTCTTTAGAACGAGCGTGTCAGACCTGATCAATAACATCTCCGGTAACTATCGACTATAACAAGGCGAGCAGGAGAGGGGATTGTCGCGCGTACGGGCTACCGCGAGCGACCGGTATAGGGTGATACGTTCAGCCGCGATCGACGCGCATCCGTTACGAATCACCGCCGCTGCCGCATTCACACTTATCGTTAAAAAAAGCCTCTTAGGATCGGCAGGATTAAACCTCTGAAAGCGTATTTCGGACGGATACCGGCACAGGTACGGAAATACCTCTCAAACCTGGCTCCCTGGCTAGGATGCTCCCATAGCAAAGGTATGGCCCGTGTAACACCACTAGAGTAGTTCGCATAATGTATATTATGTTAAATAATAGATGGCTTTGATTGTAGATAGATTGCCCTGTCGGTCCCGCTAGATTTCAGCAACCCCTGCTGAGATTTCAGTAACCAATGAAGTTCACGACGACTTTGATGAGCTTCGTTCTGCGAGCAGAGCCGCAGCAGCAGCCGCAATGACGGGATCCCGGCCAGCGCGAACGTCAGCGATCGTCTGTCGAACCTTGATCTCCGGCGCGATTCCAATATCAATGAACTTCCGTCCATCCGGGAAGGTTTCCTGCGCGGTACAGATGCGCGCCAACCCGCCACCGGGCAGCTTGAACATCAGCGGTTGACCGCTGCTCCCCGCCGTCTTCCGGCCAACGAGAATCCCCCGTTTCATGGCTACGAAGCTGACGACGAAGTCCTCCGCCGCGGAGAATGTGCGGGGGCCGATCAATACCGCAACGGGCCCATCAAAATGATGATCGTGCGATTGCTGGTAGGCATCGCCCGCACCAGTGAGCACTTTCCATTGCTCCGATGGCCCGTCCCACGCCCGGTAGGTCGCTATGTATTGCGGGGAACGCAGTACGGGAAGCGGAATGGGCTTGCGGGTCAGCCAACTCAGGATCTCTAAGCCATTGTTCGTCGACCCGCCGCCATTGGCGCGCACGTCCAGGATCAGCCCCTTTGCGCTCAGGATCTGAGATAAGTGTTCTTTGAAGATCTTGGCGCCGCGGTCGTTGGCGAACTCACCCAGAGACAAGTACGCAATTCCGTGGGGCAACATCCGAAATTCAAACGATCGCCTCCATTTGGCCCTCGGATCCGGCTCGCGCGAGAGGGTCACGGAAAGTTTCTTGCCCAACGCGCTTTCCAGCCCGAGCGTCACTGGCCGTGTGTGGTCGCCGTCGAGCAATTGATAGTCATACAGACGCACCGCCAGGTCCTGCGGCGTAGAGCTGCTGACATAGGGCTCGACATACTTCTTGGCGTACTGCCGCACCGCAAGCCCATCGACTGTCAGAACCACGTCGCCGACCCGAACACCTTTGGCCGCCAGTGCAGGGTCAGCGACCCAAGTGACCACCACATGGTTCTGAACCAACGCAGTGGCGATGGGCGGAGACGCGTAGAAATGATCCTGTATAGACTTAGGCGGATAGATATTCGTGTGCGCGTCATGTAGCAGCGGAGCGAGACGCATCAGTACCCTGTAGTACGCAGGCAGCGTCCGCGCTTGAATAACCTTGGGTATAAATTTGAGATAGGTGCGGTCCCAGTTCAGGCGCGGAACATGATCAAAGTGCGCAAAGTTGTACCGGACTTCTGACCAAAACAGGGACAACCCCGCGATGCGCTGGGCCTCGCTGAGCGATTTCGCCGACGTCAAGAATGCGCTCGCGTCCCAACGAGCAGTCAATTTGTCGAAGCGCCTCACCAGAGCCTTGAATCTCAGGTCGTCGTGTAGTCCGGCAAGATCCTTGTCCTTGGTCAGCCACTGCTTCTCGTTCGCCCAGATGGAACCTGCCGCCCACTCTTCCAAGCAGGTCAAAGCGTCTTTTCTGTCACCTAGCTTCGCATACGCGTCAGCCTGGTAGCGGAGGTTGTCTCGGCGTCGATCGGCGACCCGTGCTAAAAACGCAGAATCCTCGCGAACGCGCAACCGCAGTTTCGAAATCGCGATCATTGACTGATGCAGATCTCTGAGTGCCTGCAAGAGTTGAGGCGCCTTGCGTGGTCCGCGGTAAATGAGCTCTGCACCAGCGTTGTTCAAGTCTTGGATATGAGAGTAAGCGTGCGGAATTGATTTTGCATCGCGCGCGTTCGCTGGATTGGCAGATGCTGTCACTGCGAGCACGAACACCGCGAAAGCTGTGCTTCTCTCAGAAAGGCGCCTCATGAATGCGAAACACATTTGAATATCTCCAAGAGTGAAGTACCGGTCTGCCTTCTTGCGGACGTACGTGTCCAACGGTTGAATATTGTCCTGAATCATTTGATCAGGATTGCATTGAGGCTGACGGCGAGTGGCGCCCCGCCCTGGCACACGCGCCGTGTCCACACCGTCCACGGACTCGACGCGGCGCCGCTATCGATTGTAAAAAACATCTAATGCGCGGATCAGGCGAAGCCAGCAGAACTCCTCGAAGGCGCAATCGGATTCTTGGCGCCGCCGCTCATAATACCTGCTCGGGGCTACGTCCCGGATCCCGCACATCCTCTGGACCGGATATTCTCGGGCATGCGCCTTGATGAACTCCGAAGCACTCCGAACGCCAAGATTTGGTGATGGTTCGGCGATTTCGACCCCTCCGGTGCGCAGTTTTACCACCTATAGGGTGTCCACGAAATCCTGGGAACTCCACTAGCGAATTCGCGTGCCGATTCGGCTCCAGATTGGGCCGCCGGCGCGGTGAGGATCCCAGTTGAACCAGATGTAGGTCGCCTTGCCGACCAGGTCTTTCTCCGGAACGAATCCCCAGAAACGGCTGTCGTAGCTGTTGTCACGATTGTCGCCCATCACCATGTAATCGCCCGGTGGCACGATCATGTCGAACGCGCTCTTCTCGCTAAGCGGCAATGCATCCGGCGGCGGGCTACCGCCGCAGAAGTATTCGTGCGCGTCGGTGCGCGGACAGCTCGGAAGTGGATTCTGCGTGAACTCCAGCGGAACGGGACACAGCAGTACCTGATGTACGTGCGTGCCAAGATGCTCAGTGGCAATCTGCATGTTTTCGTAGCAACCGTCGCTGAAGATCCCCGTAACCTTGAACGGCACCCGGTGACCATTGATCGACAGCCTGTCGTTGCGCACCACCACATGGTCGCCCGGCACACCGACCACGCGCTTGATCCAATCCTGAGAGAGTTTAAATGGCGGGCGAAATACCACCACATCGCCCCTCTTCGGTTCGCCTGTGTTCAGGATCTTGGTGTGGGTGATCGGCAGCCGCAGGCCAAAGGCGAACTTCTCGACGACGATGAAGTCGCCGTCGCGCAGCGTGGGCATCATCGAATCCGAAGGAATACGGAAGGGTTCGAACAGGAATGCGCGCAGTAGCACCACTGTGATCGCTACAGGGAAGATGCTGCGCGCGTACTCGACAGTGGCCGGCACCACGTTCCCAACCGCTCGCTCGGGTCGCCGCGCGAGCAGCAGCGCATCGATCAGCCAGACCAGTCCGGTTGCGGCAGTGACGATCACCAGCACCAGGCTGAAGTTGATCGATCTCGAAATGAAAATCTGCAGGACCACCGCCGCGACCACGATCGGCAGCCATCGGTAGCAAAACCGGATGATCGTCGCCTCGGCGGTCGGTTCGCTACCGACTTTGAGTCGCCGCGCGGGTTTCAACACCCAGTCGTCAATCGCGCAGATGATGACAACCGGCACTGCGAGCCAGGCGACAGTTCTAACAGGCTGTTGAAAAACCCGGAGTTTCGGGCAAATTAGACGTTATCTGGCGCACGATAGAGGTTCTCCGATGCGTGGAGCGGACTCGAAGCAGGAAGCGATGTTCAGCTACGTCTCCCCGGAAGAGCGGGTTCCGGCAAAGCATCCGCTGCGGCC
>JAJYDK010000048.1 GCA_021777555.1 Pseudomonadota bacterium
CCGCCGTTCGTCTCGGCCATCACCTTCGTCAGCGCCGCCGTCAACGTCGTCTTGCCGTGGTCAACGTGACCAATCGTCCCAACGTTCACATGCGGCTTACTGCGCTCGAATTTCTCTTTGGACATGGAATGTTCCTCAACGACGCCTTGGGGCTGCGCGCCCCACCAGATCAGCCAATCTTGACAAACAACCTTGACATCGAATCAAGCTCTCACCCGCTGCGCGATGGAGCCCACGACCGGGATTGAACCGGTGACCTCGTCCTTACCAAGGACGTGCTCTACCAACTGAGCTACGTGGGCCCGGTGTGCTGCATCAGGACAACGTGAGCGCCTGGAGCGGGTAGTGGGAATCGAACCCACGTCATCAGCTTGGAAGGCTGAGGTTCTACCATTGAACTACACCCGCTGATGTCACCGTCTCCGCCCGCTCAAGCTTCGCAGTCCCATCCGCACCCGCCCCACGGATCCGGTCTGGTGGAGGGGGAAGGATTCGAACCTTCGAAGGCGTAAGCCGGCAGATTTACAGTCTGCTCCCGTTGACCGCTTGGGTACCCCTCCGCGAAAACGAGCCGCGTATTCTGATTTCGGGCAATGCCCGTGTCAATCCGTTTTTGGCGCGCAATTTGCACCGCCGGGAAGGAGGGGACGCGCCGCTTCGGTCAAGGCCACGATGCGCTCCTCGTCGAGGTGCCGCCATCCCCCGGGTTTCAGATCCCGGGGTAGCCCGATGGGGCCATAGCGTATCCGCAGCAGCCGGCTCACCTCGTGACCGACCGCCTCCCAGAGCCGCCGCACCTCGCGGTTGCGGCCCTCGTGCAGGACTACGCGATAGGCGGCATGGCGCACATCGCCAGCCGGATCAGGCCCCGCTTCCGCTAGCGGCTGCTCGATGATCCGGTCGAAAGCGGCGGGGCCATCTTCCAGAGCGACTCCCCGCAGCAGCCGCTGGAGGGTCTCGGGCCCCGGCCGCCCCCGCAGCCGCACCAGGTACTCGCGCTCGATCTGGCTGGACGGGTGCATCAGGCGATGCGCCAGCTCGCCATCGGTCGTGAACAGCAGCAGCCCGGACGTATTGACGTCGAGGCGCCCCACCACGATCCAGCGGCCCTGGCGCGGCGCGGGCAGGCGATCGAAGACCGTAGGACGGCCCTGGGGATCCCGCCGGGTAGTCATCTCGCCGCTCGGCTTGTAATAAAGGAGCACCTCTCGAGCGGCGCCGTGCGGCGCCTCGAACTTGAGCGGGCGGCCATCGAGGCGGATATCCTCGTCCCCACCTGCCCGATCGCCGAGCTGGGCCACCCGCCCACCCACCGTCAGCCGCCCGTCCCGGATCCACTGCTCCACCTGGCGGCGGGACCCGATCCCGGCGGAGGCCAGCAGCTTTTGCAGGCGAGTCATGCGAGTGCGAGGACCGAAAGCCAGGGTGGGGAGGGCATGATAACCCGCAGGCATCAGGAGATAGCCCACCATTGGTTGTGGCAATGAGCTGAGCCGGCGTAGAAGGGACCTCTGGCAAAAGGAAATTCCGTGATCTACGACAGCATTCTCGAGACGATCGGCCGCACTCCCATCGTGCGCATCGGACGGCTCGCTCCGCGGGACGTCGCGATGTACGTCAAGTGCGAGTACTTCAACCCGATGGGCTCGGTCAAGGACCGTCTCGCCATCGCAATCATCGAGGACGCCGAGCGCAGAGGCACTCTCAAACCCGGACAGACCGTGGTCGAGGCCACCTCGGGCAACACGGGGATCGCCCTGGCGATGGTCTGCGCCGCCAAGGGCTATCCGTTCGTCGCGGTCATGGCCGAAAGCTTCTCGATCGAGCGGCGCAAGATCATGCGCATGCTCGGCGCGAAGGTGGTGCTGACACCGGCCGCGGAGCGGGGCACGGGCATGGTCCGCAAAGCCGAGGAGCTCGCCGGCAAGCACGGCTGGTTCCTCGCCCGGCAGTTCGAGAACCCGGCCAATCCGGCCTATCACCGCAGCACCACCGGACCCGAAATCCTCGAGGACTTCGCGGGTGCCCGGCTCGATTACTTCGTGAGTGGCTGGGGCACCGGCGGCACCCTGACCGGCGTCGGCCAGATGATCCGCCTGGCCCGGCCGGACGTGCAGGTCATCGCCAGTGAGCCGGCCGCGGCCGCACTGCTCTCGGGACAGCCCTTTTCGCCCCACAAGATCCAGGGCTGGACCCCGGACTTCATTCCCGAGGTGCTCGATCGGAAGGTCGTTCACCGTATCGTGCCCGTGACGGACCAGGAGGCGATCGATACGTCCCGGGCATTGGCGCGCAGCGAAGGCATATTCTGCGGCATTTCCTCGGGTGGAACCTTCGCAGCGGCCCTCAAGCTCGCCGCCGAGGCCGAGCCCGGCGCAGTTATTCTCGCCATGCTGCCGGACACGGGAGAGCGCTACCTGTCCACGCCGCTGTTCGAAGGGATTTCCGAAGGCGGTGATCCGGAGCCATGAGAAGCCCCGCAATGGCCACACCCGCCCCACAGACCGAGCACGCCGAGCCTGACGCCCGGCGGTACGTGAAGCTTCCCTCGCCCTTCCCGATGTGGCGGGGCGGGGAGCTGCACGGCGCGCAGATCGCTTACGAGACCTGGGGCAAGCTCAATCGGGCGAGGGACAACGCGCTGTTGCTGTTCACGGGCCTCTCGCCCTCGGCCCATGCAGCCTCCTCTGCCGAGGATCCGCGAGAGGGCTGGTGGCAGCGCATGATCGGACCCGGGCTCGCCCTCGACACCGATCGCTACTTCATCATCTGCGTCAACTCGCTCGGCAGCTGCTTCGGCTCGACCGGTCCGGCCTCGATCAATCCGGCCACCGGAGCGCCGTACCGGCTCGAATTCCCGGACCTCTCGGTCGAGGATATCGCTCGCGCCGGCCATGAGGTGGTGCGCTCGTTCGGCATCCTGCGCCTCGACACCGTCATGGGCCCCTCGCTCGGCGGCATGGTCGTCCTGGCCTATGTGGCGCTCTTCCCCGGCGCCGCGCGACAGCTGGTCAGCATCTCCGGAACGCCGGCGGCCTCGCCCTTCGCGATCGCGCTGCGCTCGGTCCAGCGCGATGCGATCACCTCGGATCCGGCTTGGCGCAATGGCCAGTACAGCGTCGAGCGGCCACCGACCGCCGGCATGCGCCTGGCGCGCAAGCTCGGCACACTCACCTACCGCTCGGCCGCCGAATGGCAGCAGCGCTTCGGTCGCCAGCCCATCCGCCCCGATCTGAAGGACAGTACCCCGTTCACCTCGGAGTTCGCCGTCCAGGGATACCTGACGGCGCAGGCCAACCGCTTCGTGAATGGATTCGATGCGAACTGCTACCTGTATCTGTCCCGCGCAATCGACCGCTTCGACCTCTCCGCCCATGGTGAGCCCGAAGCCGTGCTGCGCAAGGCGAGTGTGGAGCGCGCCCTGGTGATCGGGGTCGAGTCCGACCTGCTGTTCACGATCAGCGAACAACGCGCGCTCGCCCAGGCTTTCGAGAGCGCCGGCACCGAAACCCGCTTCGCTCCACTCACCTGCATCGAAGGTCACGACGCCTTCCTCGTCGACACCGAGCGCTTCGGCCGCGAGATCCGCGGCTTCCTCGCCGGCTGAGCGTCACGAAGCGGGCCGCTCCCGAGCCCGCAGCAACCAAGTAGGGTCTTGCGGTAATCGCCCCGGAATATTGGCACGGCGCAGCGGGCGATGGGCCGCTCCCGAGCCCGCGACAACCGTGTAGGGTCTTGCGGTAATCGCCCCGGCGATTACCGCCCATAAGATAAGTTCAATCGCACCATCGTGGGGCGCGATCGGATGCATAATCGCCATCAGAATCACCCCCAAGATGGCGATCGCCTCGCGAGAATCCCAGTGGAACGTCGGCTGCATACGCGGCATCGCGCCCGCACCACGGTCTATGTCAGCGTGCCGGGCGGCTGTCACAGGCTCTGCAAGGCGATCAACCTGAGCGCCACCGGCGTATTCATCGAGACGACCAATCTCGGTCTGCGCAAAGGCCAGCAAGTTACGCTGTCCTTCGCCATCAACCTCGGCACCGTCACCAAGCTGCACCGGCGCTCGGCCATCGTGGCGCACGTATCGCGCGGCGGCACGGGCCTGATGATGGAAACATACAACACCGCGCGGGCGTTGTAGGCACACTCGGAATTCCTCTCGGCCGCCGCGCGCGGGGGCTCGAACGACGTCAATGACGTCGTCAACATCATCACCAAGAACGCGAAGCAGACCCAAGGATCGTTCGTCGAAGCCGGATCCGGCACCGAAGAGCGTGCGCGGGTTGCCAGCGTCAGCGCAGGCGGATCGGCCCCCAACTTCGCGCTGCGCAGCGACCGTCACACCCTGAGGGCCGCGATCAAGGCGGCCGGCGCTGGCGTGTCCACGTCTGAAAACGGCTGGTTCCATCTTCACCCCCGGCGTATCGTTGCCGCCGTGGACGACGTACTTCCCTTTGATCTGTCGGTGCTCGAGCGGGCGCGGCTCAGCCGTGATCCGCGCTTCGACGGCAAGTTCTTCATCGGCGTGACCTCGACCGGCATCTATTGCCGGCCGGTGTGTCCCGCCGCCCCCAACGCCCAGAGCCGCCACACCCGTTACTTCACCACGGCCGCCGCGGCGCACGAGGCGGGCTTTCGCCCCTGCCTGCGCTGCCGGCCCGAGGCCTCGCCCGGCACGCCCGCATGGACGGGCACCTCGGCCGTGGTCCGGCGCGCACTGCGCCTCATCCAGGAAGGGGCGCTCGATGGACAGACCGTCGCGCAGTTCGCCGCCCGCCTCGGCATCGGATCGCGCCACCTCGACCGGCTGTTCGCTCAACACGTGGGCGCCTCGCCACTCGCGGTCGCGCAGACACGACGACTGCACTTCGCCAAGCGTCTGATCGACGACAGCGACCTGCCGATGACCGAGATCGCGCTCGCGGCCGGGTTCGGAAGTCTGCGGCGATTCAACGACACGTTCCGAAGCGCGTACGCGCTGTCACCGAGTGCCCTTCGACGCCGTCGCGGCGATACAGAGCCTCGCGGCGCGGCCGGCGAGGTGCGGCTCGCCCTCTCCTACCGGCCACCGTACGATTGGGATCATCTGCATGCATTTCTCGGCGCGCGCGCCATCCCGGGTGTGGAAAGAGTGGATGCGGAAGGTTATGCGCGCCTCATCCGGACGGCCGACGGCCATGCCGAAATCCGAGTAAGCCCCCTGCCCGGGCGCGATGCGCTCGAGTTGCGAGTGCGCGGCGCACCGGCCGGCGCCCTGTTCCAGATCGCCTCGGCGGCACGCCGCATCTTCGATCTGTCGGCCGACCCCCAGTGGATCGCGGATAGCCTGGGGCGGGACCGGCTGTTGCGGCCATCGCTCGGCCGGCGCCCGGGGCTGCGTGTGCCCGGTGCCTGGGATCCCTTCGAGTGCGCTGTGCGTGCCGTGTTGGGCCAACAGGTCACCGTGGCTGGAGCGCGCACCTTGGCGGCACGTCTCGTCCAGCGCGTCGGTCAACCCGTGGCCGGAACCGACGGACTGACCCACCTGTTCCCGATGCCGCAGACCCTGGCTGCAGCCCCTCTCGACGGACTCGGCCTCACCGGAGCGCGGATCACTGCCTTGAAGGCGTTGGCGCAAGCCGTCGTCGAAAGCCGGGTCGCTTTCGATCGCCCGGCAGCGGAGGTCGTGGCGGCTCTCAAGGCGTTACCCGGAGTCGGCGAGTGGACGGCGCAGTACATTGCGATGCGGGCGCTCGGCGAGCCGGACGCGCTGCCCGGTGCCGATCTGGTGTTGCGGCGCATGGCCGGCAATGGACAGGGCCCGCTGTCGACGAACGCAATGGAGCAGCGGGCCGAGCGCTGGCGACCCTGGCGCAGCTACGCCGTGATGCATCTTTGGTGTGCGGCGGGCGAGCCCCCCGCGGGCGCCACCCCTTCGCGGGTCAGCCCGCGCCGCGCACCCCGCATGAAGACACAATCGAGGGAGCCCTCATGACATCCACGATGACGTACTGGCACGAGATCGACTCTCCCATCGGCACGTTGCTGCTCGCCGGTGACGGCATCCGTCTGAGGCACATCGGCTTCCAGCGTGGACCGCACCCGCAGCGTCCGCAACCAGACTGGACGGCCGCACGCGGGCCCCTCGAGGCGGCGATCGCGCAGCTCGAGGAGTATTTCGCGGGCCAGCGCCGCGAGTTCGACCTGCCGCTCGCGCCCGACGGCACGGATTTCCAACGCCGCGTCTGGCGCGCACTGACCGCCATCCCGTACGGGCAGACGATCAGCTATGGCGAATTAGCGCGTCGCATCGGCAATCCACGCGCCTCCCGCGCGGTCGGGCTCGCGAACGGCGCGAACCCTCTGCCCATCATCGTGCCCTGTCATCGGGTGATCGGCGCGAACGGCTCGCTCACCGGCTTCGGCGGCGGCCTGCCGATCAAGCAGGCGCTGCTCGCGCTGGAGGGATCGATTCCAGCCGAGCTGGACTTCTCCCGATCCCGCGCCGGAACGGATCGCGGGGTCGAGCGGGACGCCCGCCGATGACCCTCCCAGCGGCAATTCGCCCGGTGCCCGCTGCTGCCTCGGACCGCAGGCGCGTTCTGAGATAGGTCGAGACTCGTGCGGATCAGTGCACGAATTTCGCAATGGCGCAGGCGCGCGACGCGGCCGCGAGAGTCGTTACGACCAACCATTGAATGATTGACGCTTTTGTGTCGCTGACGTCGGATGTCGCCGCCATCTGGGGCAGCTGAGCCTTGATGGCGGAGACATCGGCCCTTACTTCCTCGAGATCGGACTGGGTCGCCAGATGCGGTAACTGCGCTTTGATACCCGAGACATCCACTTTGATCTCCGACACATCTTTCTTGACCCCACCCTGACCGGAGCCCACACCGATGGGACTCCGCAGGGGGCGATTACGGAAATCGTACCCGGCGACATTGCCCCTGCGATTCTGTTGCCCGTCGAACACCTGACAACAGGATCCATGATTGAGGTCTCAAAACAAAGTCTGACGCCAAACGACCCGCGGGCACATCCACGCCTAATACAGCGTCTGCAACATCGGTGATTGCCGCGTCGGACTGGCTGCCGCAGACCCAGATCAGCGGTGGGAGCCGCTGCGCCTGGAGGCCCCGCAACGCGAACTCAACGCGACCTGCCGGCGCGCGCTTCGAATCACCCGATGGCCTGCCGCCCGCGCTCGATCTCTTGCAGGAATGCATCCACGAACCGGGCCAGATCCGCCCAGTCGGTGAGCTCGTGGTTGCGGCTCGTATCCGTAGGGGCTCCCTTGCGGTAGGCGATGTACTTCATCGTCCATCGCTTCAGGAGCGAGTACGAGCTGTAGCGGAAGGCGCCTGCGACATGATGGACCCGCAGCGGAGTCCACCCGGTCTGTCGGGTCAAACGGGCGACGCAGGCTTCACGCCCCTGGACGTCATCCGGATCATGGCCCGCGGCGGCGAGCGACACGGAGAGAAACGCACCGGGGCGAGCGCGCAGGGCCGCAGGATGCTGTTCCAGGAACCGCAGGACGGCGGGCTGGTAGCAGCCTCGATGGATCGACGCCGCGATGATCACCGCATCGAATGCACAGGGATCGATGTCCGCGGCGGTCGGGTCGCCGACGCTCACCACCCTCGCCTGATGTCCCCGGTCGGCCAAATGGTCTGCGACGAACGCGGCGACTTTGCGGGTCTGCCCTTCGGTGGTCCCATAGATCAGGAGAATTTTCATGGCCATCAACAGCCGACCGGGTCCAAGATGAGTGTTCAACCGGGCGTCGCACTCCGTCGCGCCGACGCACCCCATGCAGGTTCGCTCCGGATCGATGAGAGGACAATGCGTAGGTACCCCTACGCGACGCACAGGCTTGGCACCCGATTCAGGGGTGGACCATTATCTTCTCCCACCGCCCGTGCGACCCGCGGCAAACCTTCCGGACCCCACGAGTGTTACCATCGGGATCCGCTCCGTCCAGGTGTCGACCAACGATGACCCCAAGCCCGACGACCATCGCGATCCCGGCGGTGCTGTTCCTGGCGTCGCTCGTGCGCTCGACCCTCGGGTTCGGGGAAGCGCTGATCGCGGTACCGCTGCTTGCGCTGCTCATGCCGATCCGGGTCGCCGTCCCGATCGCGGTGTTGACGTCGATCACCGTGGCGACGATCGTGCTGATCCAGGACTGGCGTCACGTGCACTTTCGCAGCGCGGGCTGGTTGGTCGCCTCCACGCTGGTGGGGACTCCCTTGGGCCTGCTCGTTCTGACACGGCTACCCGCCGGAATCGTCACAACCTGCCTCGGTGTGTGTCTGATCGGCTTCTCGTCCTATTCCCTGCTCCATCGCAGGCAGGCGGTGCTCACGGACGACAGGCTGGCCTGGCCGTTCGGTCTCGCTGCGGGAATGCTCGGCGGCGCCTACGGGATGAACGGGCCGCCGCTCGTGGTGTACGGCACGCTGCGCGGATGGTCGCCACCGCGCTTTCGCGCCACGCTGCAGGGCTATTTCCTTCCCGCCAGCATGGTGTCCATGGCGGGATACTGGCTCGCGGGCCTGTGGAGGACGGAGGTCACGCGCGACTATCTGATGTCGCTTCCCGGAGTGCTCGTGGCAACGTTCCTCGGCCGCGCGATGAACGGCCGCCTGGAACCCCGCTCTTTCCTACGTTACGTGAACTTCGGACTGCTCGCCATCGCCATCCTGCTGCTCGTACGGAGCCAGCACATCGTCCGGTAGATCTCGTCATACAGTGCTGCGGATCTCCACCGGCGTCGTGTTGCGCCGGCCCACCTCCGCACGGGACCCTGTCGGCACGCCAACGACCGGACGAAGCGCGTCATGCGCCCCGTCCAGCGCCGAAGTCACTCTGAAAGGGGCGGACCGCCCTCCTGCTTCAACTGCGTGTCGAGATCCGGGACGTCCACCTGCTCGAGGTGTTGCCACTGCCCGAGCGTCGTTTTCATCTCGCCCGACAGGCGCGCATAAGCGGTCAACGCGTCCGGACTCGGGGCGGCATCTGCCCCATCGACGGCCCGCTCGAGGTGAGCAAGCTCCTGGGACAGCACCGTGAGGCTCTTGACGTTGTGGGGCGGCGGCGCCGCAAACGCCGGAGTGTGATCCGGGAAGGGCTGCTCCCCGGAAAGGTGCTTCGCTCGCGCCAGGAGGGTGGCGACCGCCGCACGCGCCGGTCCTGCCGAGGCCATGCGGGTATCGAGTGCATCGAGCAGTTTGACCGAAGCCGTGATGGCCGTATCGGTCTGGAAGCGGGCCTGCTCGACCTCTCGCGCCAGGTCGAACTCGCGCTGCAGCGCCGCTCCGGACACCTTCACGCGCGGATCGGGGTCGACGAGAAGCGGCTGGCGATACTCGCGGCCACCGACCGTCAACACGACGGTGTAGCGCCCCGGCGGCGCCCAGACACCGGGCTGTTGCGGCCCCTTGGCCCCCGGTGCCGCGGGCTTTGCGTAGTGCAGATCCCACACGACGCGCTGCATGCCCGGCGCGGCCGAGGGAATCATCGGCGGTGGGACCCACTCCGGCGCGAATTCGAGGGTGGCTGGATCGGGCGGCGCCACGCGCTCTTCGCTGCTGTACCGGCGTACGGGGGTGCCCTGCGCATCCAGGATACTCACCGTGACCGGCCCCCTGGTGTCGCGCGGCAGCGCGTAGTCGATGATGGCGCCGTTGGGCGGATTCGCAGCCGCGGGCTCATCCTTGGGGAAAGGCGTGCCCGTGAAGGTCTGCGGCCTTACACGGATGGCCACAGCAGGCTTGAACAGTGCCGCGACCCCTGCGTGGACGCTGCTCATCTGCCTGAGCGCGGTGATGTCATCCATGATCCAGATGCCCCGCCCATGCGTGGCCAGCACCAGGTCATCACCGTGCACCTTGATGTCGCGCACCGAGGTCACCGGCAGGTTCTGCTGCAGGGATTGCCACTGCCCCCCGTCGTCGAAGGAGACGAACACACCGTATTCGGTTCCGGCGTAGAGCAGCCCCGGCGTGACCGGATCCTCGCGCACCACATTGACGAAGTCATTGCGCGGAATCCCGGAGTCGATGCGCATCCAGGTCTTACCGTCGTCGGTGGTGCGGTAGATGTAGGGAGTCTGGTCATCGAGGCGATGCCGATCGATGGCGAGGTAGGCAGTGCCGCGCTGGAAGTGCGACAGCTCGATGCCCGCCACCTTGGACCATGGAGTGAGCGCCTTCGGCGTGACATTGATCCAGTGCCGGCCGCCATCCTGCGTGCGCCACACCAGGCCATCGTCGGTGCCGACCCAGATGACCCGCGTGCTGAACGGGGAGGGCGCGATGGAATAGATGACGCCCGAGCGCTTGCCGGCGTGGTCGTTGTCCGCCGCGGTCACGGGGTCGAGGTTGGGCGGGATGCCGGCCTCGGGTCGGGTCAGATCGGGGCTGATCCGCCGCCAGTGCAGGCCGCCATCGATGGTGCTGAAGAGCCGCTGATCGGCGAAGTAGAGCGTCTTGTGATCACGGGGCGAGAACACGAGCGGCAGCGTCCAGGCCGTCCGGTAGTGCACGCCCGGATAGGCCATCATCGGATCGATTTCTCGCACCTGGGTGGTATGCAGGTCCAGCTTCTGCACGGTGGTGGCCTCGCCCGTGCCGTCGCCGTAGATGAGCCACGGGTGCTTCGGATCCGGGGCGATCATGCCGTTCTCCCCGCCCGGTGTAACCTCGTGGAACTGCTCCATGGTGATGCCGTCGTAGCTCGTGGTGCGGCTCGGCAGCGCCACCGCGCCGGAATCCTGCTGGGCCCCGTACACCCAGTAGGGAAAGCGGTTGTCGGTGCTGATGTGATAGATCTGGGCCGTGGGCTGGTTGTACCAGCTGCTCCAGGTCTTGCCGCCATCGAGGGTGATCTGCGTGCCCTGATCGCTCCCGAGGATCATCCGCTCGGTGTCGGTCGGGTCGATCCACAGCTGGTGGAAGTCATCTCCGGTTGGGTCGCCCTTGAGGGCGATGAAGTGTGCGCCACCATCATCGGACCTCAGCACGATGGTGTTCATCACGTACACGCGATCGGCATCGCTCGGGTCGACGGTGAGCGAGCAGAAGTACCAGCCGCGGCCGAAGATGCGCCGGTCACGCGAGACGTGCCGCCAGTGGACGCCGCCGTCGTCCGACCGATACAGCCCGCCGCTCTTCCAACTGCCGGCGACGAGCGCATAAAGGCGCTTGGGGCGGGTCGGGGCGACCGCGAGCCCGATGCGGCCCGGGTGAGCGGGGAAGCCATGCCCGACGATCTGCGTCCAATGATTGCCACCGTCATGAGACACGTACAGGCCGCTGCCCGGGCCGTTGGAGGGCGGGTAGACGCTCCACGGCGGGCGGCGCGTCTGCCACATTGCCGCATAGACCGTGTCGGGATTGCCCGGCTGGAAGGCAACGTCCACCGCGCCTGTGTTGGGATTCAGGTAGAGCACCTTGCGCCAGTGCTGACCGCCGTCGTCGGAGCGGAACACGCCGCGCTCGGCGTTCGGGCCGTACGGATGACCCAGCGCCGCCACGAACAGGCGTTCGGGATCGTTGGGATCGACGATGATCCGGGCGATCTGCCGGGTGTCCGTCAGGCCGATGTGGGCCCAGTGCAGGCCGCCGTCGCTCGAGCGGTACATTCCATCGCCCTGGGCGATATCCGAGCGCATGTCCGCCTCGCCCGTGCCGACGTACATCGTGTTCGGCTGCGAGGGGGCGATGGCGATCGCGCCGATGGAGCCCACCGGCTCGTGATCGAAGACCGGCTGCCAGGTCCGGCCGGCATTGCCGGTCTCCCAGACCCCGCCGTCGACCGAGCCGAAGTAGAAATGGCGGGCGTCACCCGGAATGCCGGTGACGGCCAACACCCGCCCGCCGCGAAACGGCCCGATCAGCCGCCAGCTCAGCGCCTGATAATCGGAAGGATCCACGGCGGTGGCGGCCGCCGCCCGAGACGCCGGCACGGCGCGCGCGGCTCTCGAGGCCGTTGGTGAGGAGTCGGCATGGGCCACCAGGGCCGTGGCCGTTCCGAGGACGAGCAAAGCTGTGGCAAATCGCACCGGAAACCTCCCATGGAGTCGCGGACCGGGTGGGAGCGGCATGCTCCGGCGGCCACCGAGCGGCAACCAGACGACCCTCGACCGACAACGGGTCAATTTAACGATGCTGCGTCCGCTTTGCTCGCCCGGTCCGCCGTTGCGCGCCGAACCGAGTGGCAAAGGCGACGAGCGGTTTTCAGTGTCCAGCTTTGACTCTACGCATCGCTGTTCCTGACCGCTTGCGTACAGTCTCGGTCCTTCCGGGCCTTGCAGCTCGTTCGCGTTTCCCGGCGGTCAGGACTGCCTCGCTCGACGATGCCGAACGGCGCCTCAGATCCGCTCCGCGCGCTTCATGTTGCGCCTACTTGGCGGCAGGAGCCTTGCTCACCTGTAAATATACACAGTTGAGCGAACCCCGATCAATGACTGGACAAATGTCTCGCTGACGGCGGGCGTCCCGCTGCGCGTTGACCTGAACCGCCGGAGTCACTCGCGTCCATGCCCGCTTCATGGCACCGCGATCGGAATGCGACCAGACCATGCCCGTGGAGCCGCCGCCCGCACCCGACCATGGCATTCCCGGTGTATTCTTCCGCCCCCTTCGGGGGTCGATACTTTCTGGTTGCAGGAGGACTCAAGATGCCGGACGACATACTGGTCACCCATCGCGGCGGCTGCCACTGCGGGCGCGTGCGTTTCGAAGTGCGGGCCCCGGCGAGGATCCGCGTGTCGGACTGCAATTGCTCGATCTGCAGCAAGGCGGGCTTCCTGCACCTCATCGTGCGCGCGGAGCACTTCAAGCTGCTGTCGGGCGAGGAGGTGTTGACGACCTATACCTTCAACACCGGGACCGCCCAACACCGGTTCTGCTCGGTGTGCGGCATCAAGTCGTTCTACGTGCCGCGATCCCACCCGGATGGCTTCAGCGTCAATGCCCGCTGCCTGGATGCAGGCACCGTGGAGGAGATGACGGTGGCACCGTTCAATGGACAGGAGTGGGAGAAGGGCTACCCGCAGGGGCGCGGAGGGTTCGATCGCTGAGCGATCGGGCTCGCCGAGCTCGCAGCGGGCCCCCACGAACCCACGATCGGCCGCTCGTTCGGACCGGGAGCCTGGGCGGATTCAGGCTACCGATCTCTTCTCCAGCGGCCGCCGGCCATGTGCCAACCCCTGGGCCCATGCACCCAGCGACGCGACATCCAGTGATAGCCCGGCCGAGGCTCCGACCAATATCCGGGCACCCAGCGGTATCGACGCCCGCCCCACCGCCAGTAGCCCGCGATCCAGATATCCCCGGGATACGGCGGTGGCCCGTAATACTCGACGCGCGGCGCAGGCGGCGCGACGACGATGGCGCCACCGTAGTAGCCGCGTGCGTAATACCCTCGCGGCGCCACCACGCACGCGCTGAGCCCCAGGGACAGTCCAAGGACGATCGCCGCATTGCGGATGCGGGACGCTGGGATGGGCATGCAAGAGTCTCCGGGTAACCGTCTCCTGCTCCATAACGCATCGGCCTCGATGCGGTGTACAGACGCCGTATCGCGCAGCGCCCCGGCGCCACCAGCGGCGCGGCGGTTGCCCGGGCCGCGGGGACTCGCCCCGCGGCCGTTGCGGGCAGTCAGCTATCGGAATGCGTTGTTGACAACGTCGAGAATGACACCGGTGGCGACGGCTGCCAACACGGCCCGGTTGTCGACGCGGACCCAGCAATACCCGGGAGGCGGCGGCGCCAGATGGTAGACCACCGCATCGGGAACGATGTATTGCGGCGCTCGGAATGCGATCGGCAGACGCTCGCCCCGATCCCAGAGGCGGAAATAGTAGCCCGGGGGACGCCGATAGCCGTCCGCATCGAAGTGCACCCACCGATGGTCGCCGCGGTCATCCTCACGGCGCCAGCGATCTTCACGGCGCCAACGATCGTCGCGGTGCTCGCGACCGCGATCCTCGCGACGCCAATCGTGGCCGCGCCGGTCGTGATGGTCGTCGCGCCGCCCGTGACCGGCCCAAGGCGGCGGATCGGCCAGCGCCAGCGAGCTCGCCAGCAGCGAGAGCGACAGGGCTGCGATGATGGTGCGTTTCATGGAGTTCTCCCACTTCGTCAAGCGGCCGGGGGCCGTGGGATGAAGCTTCACTTACCGTGGCTGACCGGCAGCTGAACGGGGGGCGGGCCAGGCGCTCCGGGGTATGATGGGCATCACAGAATGAACAATCGTCCGGCGGGGGACCCATGCATCTTCGTGGCTGTCTGCAGCGACCCGTGACCGTGCCCCCCTCCGGGATCCGGCGACGCATGATGCGCCTGGTATTCGACGAGCGCGGCGTGCGCCCCTGGGTCCGCGCAGTGTCGTTCGTCGCCCTCTCGGTGCTCATCCTGCTTGGGGCCGCGAAGATCATCGGTCAGCTCATCTCCCTCGATCCCGGCCTGCATCAGCGCATGCACGCGGCAAAGCATGCCGTGAAATCCGGCGGAGACATCCCACCCTGGTTTCTCATCGTCAACGACCTGATACTGTTCTCCTGCACCCTGCTCGCCACCTGGATCATGAGCCGGCTCGAGGACCGGCCGCTCGCCCGTGTGGGCTTGCCGCGGCAGCGGTGGCTGCGTGACCTCGCGGCCGGCTGCACCGTCGGTTTTGCCATGCTGGGACTCCTGGTGGCGGGGCTGCTCGCCTTCGGGTTCGGCCGGCTCGAGCCCGCGACGGCGGGATTCCCGGCGGCGCTGCGCTCGGGGTTGGCCTGGGCGGCGGCGGCGCTCCTGGTCGGCGCCTTCGAGGAGATCTTCTTCCGCGGCTACCTGTTCGCCATCGTGCGCGAGGGATTCGGATTCTGGACGGGCACGGCAGTGGTCACGGCACTGTTCATGCTGGGGCACAGCCACAATGCCGGCGAGAATCCCGTCGGCCTGCTCACCACCGGGGCGGTGAGCGTGTTCTTCTGTCTCGCCATCCGCCGTACCGGCGCACTGTGGTGGGTGATCGGCTGCCACGCGGGATGGGATTGGGCCGAGAGTTATTTCTACGGCAGCGCCGACAGTGGCACGCACGCCTCGGGGCGGCTGTTCACGCTGCTACCACACGGCAACATCTATCTCAGCGGCGGCACGGACGGGCCGGAAGGATCGCTGCTGTGTCTCGTGGTGCTCCTCATCGGCATCCTGGCGCTGCCCCTGCTGACGCGCCGGCGGCCCGGCGCCCCGGAACTGCCGGCCGGTGCGAGAGCCGGCCGGGTCCCCTGAATCCCTGGTTCCCGGTTCCCGGCTGACTCGCCGACCTCAGTGCTGCGGCGCCGCCTTCTGCAGCTGCGCCGCGCGCGCCGCGATCATCCGCCGCAGCTCCGGGATATGCTGGCGGGCGAGGCTCGCGCCGATCAGGGCGGCGCGCCGTGCCAGTCCCGGCATCACCCGGGCCGCCTTGCGCCCGGTCGGGGTCTGGTAGAAGCGCACCAGGTCCTGAAGCTCGCTTTCGGTAAAGGCTCCGGCGTAGAGCGCCGCGAGCCTGGGCTCCAACTGCCGCCAGGCGACGTACTGGCGCGTCCACGCGATGATGACGCTGCGGTAGGGGGCCATCATGGGGTTGCCTTGGACCATGGCGTCGACCATCGCCTGACTGCCCGCCTCGGAGGCGCGCTGCGCATCCATGACTCGAAGTAGCCGGGTGGCCGAGCGCAGCCGGACGGCGGAAGTCCCGTTATCCGCAAGCGCGTGGGTCGCGAGCAGGCAGCCGGCGACCAGTGACACGATGACTCTCATAACACCTCCCTCGAGCTCCGCCGGAGATACTAGCATCCGCCACCACCGGCAAGCGGGCCGCGGGCCCGGATCCGTGAGGGATCTGCGGCGGATCAGCCGGCTTCGTCCGGGGTCGGGCGCCCGCTTCTCGCCCGGGGCGGCCCAAGCCCAAAGATCGTCGGATACATGACGGACATGAAGAAGCTGGTCGCGATCGGTCGCGAACTCGGCGATGACGTCCGTCGCTGTCGCATCGCCTGCGAGGTCCTCGGACCCGCAGTGGCCCTCGCCACTGTGCGAATGGGTGCAACACCTCGCCATGACCGATGAGTGGCGGTGAGCGGCACGATGGAAGGCCGGGTTCTCCGCCGAGATGCGCCCCCAAACGCTCGCTCGGCACCGGTTTCCGGACGGCGTGGTCTGGAAAGAGCGCTCCGCCACGTCATCGGACTGGCTCAGGACACCGCGGCCGGCGCCCGCTTCTGCCACACGTAGACCGGCAGCCCCGCGAGCATCACGAGCGTACCCCAGTAGAGCGTAGGCTCGCCGGTCCCGGCCGCCGCCCACAGGGCAAAGAGGAATCCGAGCGAGGCCAGCACGATGTTGCGGGTGCGCCGTTGCGCGCCGCGAGCGAGCAGCACTTCCGCCATGGAGCACATCATGTACGGCACCAGCGTGAAGAACGTCGCGATGAGGATCATGACGTTGAAGGTGCTCACCAGTCCGTGGTTGTAGTTCATCACGATCATGATGGTGGCGATGACGGTCGAGAACAGAAGCCCCGGAGCCGGCGTGCCGCGTCTGCCTTCACGGGCGAACAGCTTCGGAAACAGATTGTCCGCCGCCACCGCCTGGGGGAACTGGCCCGCCATCAGGATCCACCCGTTCAGCGCGCCGAAGCAGGAGACGACCGCGGCGAAAGCGATGAGATAGCCCGCCCAGCCACCCCACAGGAGTTTTGCGGCATCGGCGAACGGCGCATTGGAATGCGCCAGTGATCCGGCCGGGATGACGCCCATCACCGCAGTCGTGCAGGCGATGTAGAACACCGCCGCGAGTCCGGTGCCGAGGAGCGTGGCGCGCGGGATGGTCTTTTCCGGATCCTTCACGTGTCCGGCCGGAATCGTGCCGCACTCCAGACCTAGAAACGCCCACATGGTGAGCGCCGCGCTCGCATCGATGGCGGATGCGGGCGACACGGTGACATGGCCCGAGGCGAGCACGTGCGGATCGAGGCGAAAAATGCCAAACAGTGCGAGCGCGACGAGTGGCGAGAGCTTCAGGACCACCGTGATCAATTGCAGTCGTCCGGCGGTGCGCACACCCCAGATGTTCACACCGGTGAGCACCCAGCAGGCCGCAAGCGCCGCCGCGGCACCCACCTTCGCATGCGTGGCGAGCGCCGGCACGAAGTCCGTCATATAGCTCGCGAACGCCACGGCGATGGCCGCTATGGTGGCCGCGATGCTGATCCAATACATCCATGCGATGAGGAATCCCGCGAAATCCCCGAACGCCTCCCGCGTGTAGGCATAGGGTCCGCCCGCGCGCGGCGCGCGCCGGGACAGGGAGCTGAACACCCAGGCGAGGAGCAGCGCACCGGCGCTGCTGATGATCCAGCCCCACAGACTGTAGACCCCGTATGCGGCGAGCGAGGCCGGCAGCAGAAACACACCGGACCCCACCATGTTGCCGATCACCATCGAGGTGGTGGTGATGAGGCCGAGACTGCGACGAGGTTCGACACCGGCTGGCATGTGCGGCTTGTTCTCGTATTCCGGCGGACTTCGAGACCGCTACACTACCTGATATTCTTCCCCATGAGTACGGCGCAGCCTCCGGAGCCCTGCCATGCCCATGCCGCCCGCCCCCACGCGCATCGCCCTGACACGGCAGGTCAGTTCGGCCATCGAGCAGTGCGAGCTGACCCACGTGCAGCGCGCCCCCATCGACATCGGCCGAGCCCGAAAGCAGCACCACGACTATGAGCAGGTCCTGCGCAGGCTCGGCTGCCGCGTCGAGACGCTATCCGAGGAGCCGGAGCTCCCGGATTCGGTGTTCGTGGAGGACACCGCCATCGTGCTCGAGGAGGTCGCAGTCATCACCCGTCCCGGCGCGCCTTCGCGCAGACCCGAGACAGCCTCCATCGCCGGCGCGCTCGCCCGCTACCGCAAGCTGCTGCGCATCGAGGCTCCCGGCACGCTCGACGGCGGCGACGTGTTGCTCATCGAGCGGACGTTGTATGTCGGGACCTCCAGACGCAGCAATCGCGAGGCGATCGAACAGCTCACTGCGCTGCTCGCGCCACTTGGCTACCATGTGCGGCCCGTGGCGGTACGCGGCTGCCTGCACCTCAAGACCGCGGTCACACAGGTGGCCGAGGGGCGGCTGCTCATCAACCCCAGCTGGGTGGACCGGGCGGAGTTTGCCGGCATGCGGTACGTCGAGGTGGATGAGGCGGAACCCTTCGGCGCGAACGCGGTGCTGCTCGGCGATCAGGTCATCTACCCGACGTCCCATCCAAGGACCGCGGAGCGTCTGCGGCGGCTCGGCATCGCGGTGCACACGGTGGAGATGTCGGAGACGGAAAAGGCGGAGGGCGGCGTTACCTGCTGCAGCCTGCTCTTTTCCGCCGCGGGCGCCTAGGGCTCGAGGCGGCGCGGACCCGGGCCCTCCTCCGCCAGGCGGTCCCAGGGATTGCGCAGGTGACACACCTTGAGCGAGAGGCACCCGCAGCCGATGCAGTCCTCCAGCTGGCCCCGCAGCCGGGTCAACAGCGCGATGAAGCACCTGGAAGATAACGCGGCGGCCGCCCGGCTGAGCCTTTCGGGCGAGGTCCTCGCAGCACTCGAAGTGGCCGCCGGGCGCACGAAGTGGTCCGGGGATCGCCGCTCGTTCGCCACGCAGCACACCCGGCGCGCCTCGGGGCGCTTCGACCCGGGTCACTCGCGCGGGGAGTGAGCGACAGAAGCGCTCCGGGACACCAGCCCGCGCATCGCGCTTGCGTGCGAGACGCCCCACCCGGGCGGCACGATCTTGCCCCCGCGGGTCCTCGCGTATAGGGTCGGCAGAGCGCCTGCCAGTGGAGACAGGGAGACATGCCGTCGACGGCCATCCTCATCGCCGGTCCCGAAATCGCCGCATACGGGTTCCCCGCGGGACACCCCTTCGGGCCCGATCGCCACGACGCCTTCCTGCGTGAGCTCGAGCACTCGCCGTGCTGGCCACGGCTCGAGCGGCACGCGGCGCGGGCCGCAACACGCCAGGAGTTGGAGTACTTTCACACGCCGGCCTACATCGACCGCGTCATCGCGGCTTCGCAGGCTGGACGCGGCTTCCTCGACGCAGGCGACACGCCGGCCTTTCCCGGCGTATACGAAGCAGCCGCGAGCGTCGTCGGTGGCACCCTCGAGGCCCTGGCCCGCATTCTCGCAGGCCCGATCCCGCGCGCCTTCATCCCCATTGCCGGCCTGCATCATGCCGGGCGCGACCACGCGGCGGGATTTTGCGTGTTCAACGATTGCGGCGTCGCAATCGAAGCGGCCCGGCGCCGCCACGGTCTGCGGCGGGTGGCCTATGTCGACATCGATGCGCATCACGGCGATGGCGTGTTCTACGGCTTCGAGGACGATCCGGACCTGGCCGACGCCGATATGCATGAAGACGGCCGTTACCTGTATCCGGGCACCGGGGATCGCGCCGAGACGGGACGTGGCGCCGCGGCCGGCACGAAGCTGAACCTTCCCATGCCGCCCGGCGCCACGGATGCGCAGTTCATGGCCGCCTTCGAGAAGGTCGAGGCGTACGTCGATGCCCGACGGCCCGAGCTGATCCTGCTGCAATGCGGGGCGGATTCCCTGGCTGGCGATCCGATCACGCACCTCGCGTACACGGAGGCCGCGCACGCCCACGCGGCCGAGCGCCTGCGCGCGCTGGCGGACCACCACTGCAAGGGCCGTCTGCTCGCAATGGGCGGCGGCGGCTACAACCGGCACAACCTGGCGCGTGCATGGACTCGCGTCGTCGAGGCGTTGACTTGAGCAGCCTGCGTGGATGGCGCCAGGGCGTCCTCACCCCGTTGGCCTGCCTGCCCGCGGCCTGCATCCCCCGCGCCCGCCCACCGGATTACTCCGCGTGACGCGTGGCCTCGTAGAGGAACCACGTGCGGCGCTCCGCCTCGTCGATCCACACTTCGAGGAGGCTCGCAGTCGCCACGTCCCCCTGCTCGTCGCACAGTCCATGGAGCTGGCGCATGGAGGCGGCAAGCTGCCTGTTGTCCTCTCGAAGCTCCGCCAACATGTCGCGCGGCGTGACGAACGTCGCATCATTGTCACGCAGGCGCTGCAGCTTCGCGATGTGCCCGATCGAGCGCAACGTGGTGCCGCCAATCTTGCGCGCCCGCTCCGCAATGGCATCGGTGATGTCGTAGATCTGCGTCGCCTGCTCATCGAGCAGCAGGTGGTAGTCGCGGAAATGGGGTCCCGACATGTGCCAGTGGAAATTCTTCGTCTTGATGTAGAGCGCAAACGTATCCGCCAGCAGCGCGGTGAGCGCCGGCGGGATGTCCCGGACGGCCTCCGGCGAGAGCCCGGACGGTGTATCGAGAGTGGCGGTCTTTCTGGGTTGGTTGTCCATCACGGGACTCCTCTCGGTTGAGTGGCTCGAGGCGTGCATTTCGCGGCTGCGCAGCGGCCATCTTAGCGCCGAGCGCCCTGTTGCGACATCGCCCTCGATCGCCTCGCCCCCCGGCCTCAGCGCCGCGCGGCCGCTCCCGGATCCTTCGTCCTCGGGCTCGGGCGGGACAGCGCCCGTTTGTGGCGCCGCTCCTGCTCACAGTACTCGCAGATCGGGCCGCGCGGCGCGAGGCGATCGATGAGCACCGTCGCGCCGCACGATTCGCAGCGCTCGAGTCCGATCTGATCATTCTTCGCGATCTCGACGATGAGGGTGACTGCTTTCTCGAAATCGAGCGTGCTTTGGGGGAAGCAGGCGCGAAAGGCCTCATAGGTCGGGCACAGACGCTCCCCGAGCTCCAGGGTGAGCAGCCTATTGCGGGGCGCGTGCGCCAGGTGGCCCGGCAGAGCCACCCCGTAGATGCGGCAGAATGCCGCGAGCACCGCACTCTCGCTGCGCGCCCGGCGCGGGTGGATGTACCGATTCGGGGAGATCGGGGACCGTCCGCGCAGGTGCCTGTTGGCGGCAATATCCCAGCGCCGACGCAGCGTCGAGAGCTGGTGGCACGAGAAACTCGTCATCGCCGAGATCATGCCCGCACGCACCTGGTGCACCAACAGTCTCCAGGCGAGACGATGACGCCTGACGTGGCGCAGCGCGCCGTCACTGGCTGAAATGTCCATGATCCTCCCTGCTCGCTGCCCAAGAAATAGGTCAAGGCCGAATTTCGATGAAAAATCACGCGAATTGGGGGTGCCGCAAGAGCCGCTCAGCGACCCACAATGGCCACCCCGATGAGGCATGGCGCAAAAATGTCCAAACGATCCATGAAAAGAGCCCAAGGTGACACACCGCGTTCCACATCACCCCCGCCTTGGGCGGGGACCCCCTTCCTCGCGCTCGTTCACGAGTTCAACGAGCTGTTCGTCGAGCAGGTGGCGGAGATCGCCCGCGGCGACGATCTGCTCACCGCGCCGGAGATGGTGCGATCGCACCGCGAACTCTGGGCGGGTCTGGATGCCCGGGCACGCCGCAGCGCCAGTCGCTGTCCGTTTCTGCTCGCGGACATCCAGTTCCGCAACCAGCCATGGTGGCAGCGGGTGCAGTATCACGCTGGGGGACACCCCGACAGCCCGCCGAGCGCGGCGCCTCTCTTCTCGCCCAAGCCCGCCGTCGAACTGACGCGGGACGCACTCATCGTGGCCTGGAGCACGGCCCGGCAGGACACCCGCCTCGCGGCAACCCTGCTCGCGATGTCCCACGAGGTCGCCCGGATCGTTGCGCAGCTCGGCCTCAGCCACCTGCGGCACATCACCGATCATCACCATCACCATCTGCGGCCGCGCTGGGAGCACCTGAGCCCGTTCTGGGGACGGCTACTCACCGCAGCCCACAACGATGACCGCGATGCGCTGTACACGCTGCATCTGCAGGCCTTCCAGTTTGCAGATGCCGGCTGGGATTTCGCAGCCTCCGGATCGGATGCGACCGCGTAGGTCGCTGATCGATGAACGCCTGCCCATGGCCTTCCCCCGCGATTTGCGACACGTGGCGCGGCCTTCGGGCGCCGGACGAGGATGCCTGCAGGCCGCCCCGAGCGCCGCGAAGAAATCCGGCCATCATGACCCCACATGCGCCGTGCGGCCCCCCGCCCCCGGCGCGTAACGCCGGGCGAGCGGCTGAGCCTCAGGCATCCTGAGCTCCAAGCGGACGCTATTTTAGTGCGTTTGTCGCCCGAGCGCGACAGCGGCGCGCGGCCCGCAACGCACCGTGCGGTTCAGGCGAATTTGCGCCGAAATGGGCTCTTGCCAGAGGCGGCGAAACAGGACCCTCCGGCCTAGATCCCCGTCAGGCCCCCACGGCTGCTCCGGCCCGCGCCATCGCGCGCCCGTATGCCGGCCGCGCCGCACAGCGCTGGCTCCAGGCGTTGAGACTCGAATACGGCGTGAGATCCACCTGCATGAAGCGCAGCCAGTCGATCACGGAGTTGACGTGGGCATCGGCCAGCGTGAAGCCCTCCAGGAGGAAGTCCCGGCCAGTCAGCGCCTGATCGAGAATGCGCAGGCACTGGTGGATGTCCGCCGTCGCCGCCTCCGCCGCTTTGGCGTTGTGCTGCTCGGCCGGATAGTACTCGCTGGTGTTGCGCATCCAGCGGCCCACGGCCTCCGCCAGGGTCACATTCGCCCATGCGACCCACTTCATCGCCGCACCGCGCTCGGGACCCGGGACGGGATACAGGCCCCTCGCCACCCCGAAGATCTCCCCCAGATACAACGTGATGGCGACCGATTCCCAGATGGGCGTGCCATCGTGCACGAGCAGAGGAACCTTGCCGTTGGGATTGAGGCCGAGGTACTGCGGCGTATGCGTCTGGTTCTTCTTCAGATCGATCACGACCCTCTCGCAGGGCATGTCGAGCTCTTCCAACACGACATCCGTGATCATCGCCGTGCTCATGGGTGAGTAGTAGAATGTCAGGCTCATGGTGATCGCCCCTTCGGGTGGACAGACATGGCTCTATTATCAAAACGTATTGATCAGCTGCTTGCCTAGCGCTGAAATCAGGTAAATTTCAGGCTTTGGCTTATCTTGATACCATGCAAAAGTACGCATCCAAGCGAGATACTTCGGCAGGTGCTTGGTCGACACGCCGCGTAGCTCATGGTTTATCCAGCCCTTGAGCCGAGAGTGATACTGGTTGACCGTCTGCACGTGATACGTGCCACGGACATGGCCGCCATAGCTGGTGGGTACCGCCTCAAACGTGATGCCGAGGTCTTTAGCGGCGCTGGCGATCGAACCGCTGCCGTCGGCAACCAGGAGCGTATCCGGGCCAACGATGGGTGCGAGGGCCGCCTTGATATCGGTCCTCGAGAGTGAGGGCAGGACAACATCGGCAACATAAGGGCCGCCTCGGGAGCGAGCGACCAGCACGGGAATGAGGTCCTTCGAAGGGCCCTTTGGAGCACCTTTTTTGGGCTTGGACTTGCCGCGGTGACGGGATTCTCGCGGCAATTTACGAGCTCCCTTGAATGATTCCCGAAAAAAAGTCTCGTCCACTTCCACCATACCATTCAATGCCTTAGGCTGGTGCTCGGTAATGCTGTTGAGGAACCGATGACGCAGACGCAGTGCTGTACTTGGCGAGATCTTAAGCTCCGCCGCGGTATCGCAGATAGAGGCTCCGCGACTCATGCACTCGGCAAACGCATGCAGACGCTCCTTGTGATGTACACCGGCAAGCGCAGTTCCGGTGAGCGCGCTGAACGACCGGCCACACGCTCTGCACAAATAGCGCTGAAGCCCACGGGCACGACCATTACGAACGATACGCTCTGTGTGGCAGGAGGGGCAGGACAGCGGCCATCGGGCGTTCTCGACGACCCGCAGGGCCTTCGTAGCCGATTGGCGCTTCTGCACGGCATCAAACAGCTCATCGAGCTCCCGTTCGTTGAGTTCACCAACCTGGCAGAGCAGAGCCCTAAGCTTCGCCTTACGCATTTATCCTCCCAGAGGAGGACCTGATGCTAGCTCAAATCAATACGTTTTGAGAGTAGAGCCACAGACATCCAGTATAAGATCCGCCTTTCCGACTCGTCCAACCAGCCGCGAATCTTGCAACGCACTGGATGAGTCGGGTAGACGCCTCGCGCCCCGGCCATCGGGGCCTGGA
>JAJYDK010000089.1 GCA_021777555.1 Pseudomonadota bacterium
ACCTGATTGCAGCGTCCGAGAAGGCGCTGGAGAAAAGTCCCACAAAACTCCCACAGACCAACGGTTCTTTTGGGCGTGCGACCTGGAAAAACGCTCCCAAGCCATTGAACCTGCAGGAGTTATTTTGATGCCGGCTGAGGGATTTGAACCCCCGACCAACGGTTTACAAAACCGCTGCTCTACCACTGAGCTAAGCCGGCGCCGATAGCACTACCCCCGCACGCGACGGGGGCGAAGATTGTACCGATCCCGAGCGAAGACCCCTAGGGGTGGCCCGTCGCGGCGGGGCTGGGCGGCACGGCCGTGACGGTGGCGTCCGGCGCGGGGATCCCAGGTGAGACCGGGAGCGAGCCTGCCGGCGGAGCCTCCGATGCCGGGTTCGGCGGACAGGCCTGGATGCCGATGGGCGTTCCCGCTTCGGCCTTCACCGCCTCGAGCGGCGGGGTATCGGTGCCACCGGTCACCCAGAGATCGAGCCAGTACACCGGCGGGGGGACGAGCTGCTCGGCGGTGAGCTGCGCCTGAAAGCCCTTCTGTGCGGCCAGCTGCTGCTGTCGAAGCGCCAGTTGCTGGTCTTGGAACATCCCGAGCGAGATCCGCTGCTCGCCGCTCATCGTCATGGGTTGCGCACCCTCGATCCCATCGCCCTTCAGTTGGGCAAGCAGCCCCTTGATCTCGGAGGCGCTCGCCGGGGCGGGCACGGAGACCCAGTACCATTGAACCGGCTGACCCTTCGCCACCCGCTCTCGGGCTGGCAGTCCCTCGGACATCAGCAGCGTCGATGCGCGAGACGCGTCGCCGCCGCTGTTGAAGGGTCCGATCGAGATGCACTGGGCGGCAGAGGAGCCCTGCGAGCCGGAACCGCTCGTGGAGGCTGGTGAGGCCTGGGGGGGCGCTTGGGCGGCAGGGTCGCCCGCGGATGGCGCCGAGGCCAGACGCAGGCGCGGCAGGTTCGCGATCGCATTCGGCGGAGGTACGGGCACGTCGATCCACTCGGCCCAGGCCAGGTACATCAGGTTGACGAGCAGTAGAGCGAGGAAGGTGGCGCGCACGATGGGATTGTCAGCCTTCTGCGGCCCACACCGCCAGACCCTGCAGCACGAGATCGGGCAATAGAACGCCGGGCACACGGATGAGCGGCTGCAGGTCGCGCGCGCCACCACCGGTCAGGACGACCCGCGGGGTGCGCCCGAGCAGTGCGCGGGCTTCGCGGACGGCCCGCTCCACGGTGGCCGCGGCCGCAAACCGCGCTCCCTGCTCTACCGCCGCCCGTGTGGAGCGTCCGAACAGTGCAGGACCCCGGCCGTCCGCTCCGCCCTCGGCGCGCTCGCGGATCCCGCTCGTGCCGTTGAGCAGGCTGGACACCATGAGCTGCGGCGCCGGGATGATGGCGCCGCCGCGGTGGCGGCCGGTACCGTCGAGCAGATCGACGGTCATTGCGGTACCCACCCCGACGATGCACACGGAGCGGACGTATCGCTCATGTGCGGCGATCATCGCGAGAAAACGGTCGACGCCGAGGCGCCACGGCTCGAGGTAGGCGACGGTGACCCCGCAGGCACGGCGCCGGGTGACCACGAACTCGGGCGAGGGCTGCTGCGCTCGGCGTGCGGCGAGGGAAAGCGCAGCGTTGATCTTGGCGGAAGCGACGCTCGAGACGATGATGCGATCAAATCGGGGGCCCGAGCCCAGCACCCGTCCGAAATCCCCGGCGCCCCAGCGCGCATGATGGGTCGCGCGCGGCCGGCCCAGCCGCCCGTCCGAGACCCGCGCCCACTTGATGCGCGTGTTGCCGATATCGATCAACAGAGTCACTGGGCGGGCCTGACGGTGACCTCACCGGAGATGAAGCGCTGGATCCCCTGAGGCGTCTCGATGACCAGGGCGCCGTGCAGATCGATGCCCTTGGCCCAGCCGCTCACACTCCCGGACAGGGTGCGGACCTCGATCTGTGTGCCCCGCAGCGCATCGGCGGCACGCCACTCCTCGATGAACGGCCGCATGGCCTCGTTCTCGAAACGCTTGAGCCCTTCCACCACGTGGCCCAGGAGAGCCGCCACGAGGGTGTTGCGCGAGGGATGGGTCATACCCGAGGCAATGAGGTCTGTCGCAGGGATGCCGGTGCGCTCGATCTGCGCAAGCAGCGGCTCCCCGAGCGCGACATTCAGTCCGATGCCGATGATGACGCAGGCGGGCCCGGCCGACTCGGCGCGCAGCTCGATCAGGATGCCGCCCAGCTTGCGGCCGTTCACGAGAATGTCATTCGGCCATTTGAGGCGACCGCCCTCCAGACCCAGGCCGCGCAAGGCGCGCAGCACGCAGACCCCGATCGCGAGCCCCAGGGCCCCCAGCTCCTGCGGCACCTCGCGAAAGCTCCAGCTGAGCGAGAGGCAGATCGAGCCACCGGGTGGGGCCACCCAGGCGCGGCCTCTTCGGCCCCGGCCGGCGCTCTGGTACTCGGCGAGCAGCACCTCGCTGGTCCCGAAGGGCGGGTTGGGCCGGGCGAGCAGCACACTGTTGGTGGAATCGACGGTCCATGCCGTTTCCAGGCTGCGCACGCACTCCTGGGCGCCGGGCGGGAGCTGCTCGAGGATGCGCCGGGCATCGAGCGCCTCGCTCCCCGCATGCAGGCGGTAGCCCCGGTTCGGTACGGCGTGCAGCGTCGCCCCCAGCTCACGCAGCGTGTGCGCCGCCTTCCATACCGCGCTGCGGCTCACGCCCAGCGCGCCTGCCAGTTCTTCGCCGGAATGGAACTCGCCGTCGGCGAGGCAGGCGAATACGCGCGCCGCGAGCGGCTGCCCATGGGTCTTCGCGTGCAGACCGCTCGAACCGCCGCCCTCCCGGCGCATCAGGAGGACCTCGCCCGGGGCGCGAACAGCCAGAGGCGCCGGGCCCGGGGCTCGGTGCCCGCGCGCATGCGCGCTATGTTGGAGCGATGCGTGAACACGATCAGGGCGGCCGCGAGCACGGCGAACCACAGCAGCGGCCCGTGCATGCCCTGCCGGGCCTCGAGGGCCGCCAGTGCGAGGGCGCCCAGCATCGAAGCCAGGCCCACGTAGCCGCAGAGCATGACGGTCGCGAGCCACACTGCGAGCATGGGCGCCAATAGCATGGGTGCCGCCCCCAGCACGGCGCCGATCAGGGTGGCCACTCCCTTGCCTCCCTTGAATCCATACCACAACGGGTACACGTGCCCGAGGATCACGGCGACGCCGCACGCGGCCACCGACCATGCCTGTCCCTGCGATGCGCTGGCGAGGCCGGGCAGAGGCGCCGCCGCCAGCGGGCCGGCCGCGACCCAGCCCTTGCCGATGTCGATCAGCATCACCCAGAACGCGAACGCCTTGCCCTGGGTCCTGAGCGCGTTCGTGCCACCGGCATTGCCGCTGCCGAGCGTGCGGATATCAACGCCCCCGCGCAGGCGCCCGACGACGAGGCTGCCGATGACCGATCCCAACAGGTAGGCGAGCAGGGCCCTGAAGATCAGCGTCATGGCCGGAACACCTCCGCCAGCATGCAGCGCACGCTGCCACCGCCGAGGCGCTCGATGGTGGGCACCGGAACCACCAGCACCTCGTCGGTGCAGGCCGAGAGCCGGGAGAACGCCTCATCCGTGAGTGTCTGGCGGGCGCTTTGCGACAGGACGAGCACGCGACACTCGCCCAGCGCCTCGTCCCAGGAGGCGAGCTCGAGCATGTTGCCGGCGAAGCGCGCCACATCGGGCAGACCGATCCCGATGACCTCCCGATCGCCGCCGCGCAGACTCTCGAGCACGCGCTCGCGATCAGACGGCGCGATGGCCTCCAGCCCGACGACGACGAAGCGCTCGCCGATGCACATGAGGACGTTGGTATGGTAGAGCGGCACCCCGGAGCGGTCCGCGGCGCTGAACACCACCGGGCGGTAGCCGAGTTCGCGCGACCACTCCGCGAGCACCCGCTCGTCGGTGCGCGGAGAGAGACAGGCGTAGGCGATGCGGTGGCGATGGTCGAGCACGAGGCTCCCGGTGCCCTCCAGGTACCGGTCGTGCGCCTCATGACCCGTCAGATCGAGAACCCGGGATACGCGATAGCCCAACCTTTCGGCCGCATCGATGGCATCGCTGCGCCGCTCGCGGCGCCGGCTCGTGGCCTGCATGGGGTACAGCACGACCGTGCCGTCCTCGTGGAAGCCGATCCAGTTATTGGGAAACACCGCATCCGGCTTCGCCGGCTCCGGGGAGTCCTCCAGCACGGCGACGCCGATCCCCTCGCCCTCGAGGGCCGCGGCGAGACCATCGAATTCGGCGCGCGCGGCCGGGCCAGGGCCTTGATCACCCTGCTCCGGCAAGCGCTGGAACGCGTTCGTGGCCGCGGTCTCCGGGTTGTACGCGAACCTGGCCGGCCGCACCATGAGCACGGCGTCGGCGCACTGCCGCGCCGCATGAGGCCGGGGCACGGCCTGCGCTTGCTGAGGAGGAGGGCTGGTCATGAAGGCGATTCTCGCACGCCGCGCGCGGTACCGGCGCAAAGCAAAAACCCCCGGAATCTCGCGATTCCGGGGGTCATGCGTCTAAGAGCCTGGCAGTGACCTACTCTCACATGCCCGAAGGGCACACTACCATCGGCGCAGAGCGTTTTCACTTCCGAGTTCGGAATGGGATCGGGTGGTTCCCGCTCGCTATGGCCGCCAGGCAAGCTGTTTAAGGTTCATGCGGCCGGCTCTGGTCGAGCCATGGCCGGCCGCACGCGCCTCCAATTCGGTTCGTTTCGTTTCGACGCTTGTCGCGCTCGAATGTGTCCATACGGGTGCGGCCTCGCGGCCACAACCGGTTCCATGCATCATCCTCTCGCGGTCAGGCCGCTTGAGGTTATATGGTCAAGCCTCACGGGCAATTAGTACTGGTTAGCTGAAGCCGTCACCGGCCTTACACACCCAGCCTATCAACCAAGTAGTCTTCTTGGGCCCTTCAGGGGAGTCAAGCTCCCAGGGAGATCTCGTCTTGAGGGGGGCTTCCCGCTTAGATGCTTTCAGCGGTTATCCCGTCCGCACATAGCTACCCGGCAGTGCCACTGGCGTGACAACCGGAACACCAGAGGTGCGTCCATCCCGGTCCTCTCGTACTAAGGACAG
>JAJYDK010000090.1 GCA_021777555.1 Pseudomonadota bacterium
GGCGCCACGGTCGATGATCGCGAGGTGATGGTCGGGGTGAACCTGAAGCTCTAAGGAGACCCGCCCGCCATGGTCGATCACCAGAGACGGAATCTGCTTACAGGGATGTTGGCGACGGGCGCGGGCTTGTCGGTGCGGCGTGCGGTCGGGAAACCGGCCGCACGCCTGCCGAACATTGGACCGTTTCGTACGCCATACAAGCTCGAGCAGCGCATCCTCACAGGCTCGGGCGTGCCCGGGAGTTTCGACCGCCTTCTGGTCGATTGTCCATTCGTATTCGAGAACGAAGGTCATTACTTCATGACCTATATCGGATTCGACGGCATCGGTTATCAGACCGGACTCGCCGAATCCGATGATCTCGAACACTGGCGGCGCGTCGGGCAGATCCTCCACCGGGATCCCAAGAATCCGGTTACGCGCTACAACATCGCGATGATGTCTATTTTGCGCGATGACGGACTGCACTCACGGGGCTCGCTGATCAAAGTCGATGGCCGATATGTGGCCACGTGGTTTGCGTGTCCTCACTCGGGGTACGAACAAGGCCCGGGGGTGATCGGTCTGGCCTTCAGCAAGGATCTGCTGCACTGGGAGATCACCGAACCGATCCTCACGCCCGACCCGTCGCTGCCCTGGGAGGCCGGCGGCCTCTACAAGGCGTATTTGGTTCGCGACAACGGGCTTTACTACCTTTTCTACAACGCGAAATCCAATCATCTGCGCGACTGGCACGAGCAGATCGGCATCGCCACTTCTCCGGATCTGAAGACCTGGACGCGATATCCCGGCAATCCGATTCTCCGCCACGGCGGGCCGACTGCCTGGGATGCCCGCTTCGCCAGCGATCCGTGCGTGGTCCGTTGGGGGCCCTGGTGGGGCGTGTACTACTACGGGTTTGCCAACGATGGACACGCCCGCGACTTGCTCGCTCTCGGTACGGATCCATATCACCTGACCAAGGTTCCGCAAGTCATGGTCAATGTCGGCCCCCCGGGCTCGATTGACGAGGACTTTGCGCACAAGCCGTCGGTGATCTATGCCGACGACACGCTGTATCAGTTCTATTGCTGCGTCAGCGGTAAGTGGCCGCACGACGATCGAGCCATCACCGTGGCTCGTTCGCGGCCCTGGAAGAGCTGATCGGATTCTTCAGCCCCCCCGCGTGGCGCCGGACAGGATGGCCGGCGCCACGCATTCTCCCGGGGAGCGCTATTGCAGATTGACGAAGAGTCCGCCGTCGACCAGGACGGCCGCGCCGGTCACGTAGCGGGCCAGATCCGAGGCGAGGAACACCACGCACCCGGCCACGTCGCGCGGCTCGCCGAGGCGGCCGAGCGGAATGCGCCTCTCCATGTACGCTCGTTTGGCGGGGTCGGCCAAATCGTCCCGATTGATGTCGGTCTCAATCGTGCCCGGCATGACCGAGTTGCAGCGGATCCCATGCGGACCGAGGGCGATCGCGCAGGATTGCATCAACGAGTGCACCCCAGCCTTGGTGGGCGTGTAGTGCGCCTGCATTCCGCCGCCGACGAGCGCGCTGATCGAACTGATCGCGATCAGCGCACCGCCCTGGCCCTGCGCGCGCATCTGCCGCGCGGCAGCCTGCGTCATGTAATACGCCCCGTGCAGATTGACCGCCATCGTCCGCTCGAATACCTCCGGCGGGGTGTCGAGAAACGCGTGAAACGGACAAATCCCGGCGTTGCTCACGAATACATCGACACCGCCAAGGGTGGCCACGGCGCGCGCAACGAACCGCTCGGCCGATTCCGCCAGAGCGACGTCGCCTTCGACCTCGACGACTCGCCGCCCGAGCGGCTCGAGTTCGGCAAGCGTTGCGTCGATGCCGGCGCGGTCCTTGAACCAATTGAGGACCACATCTGCGCCCTGACGCGCGCACTCAACGGCGATGGCGCGGCCGATGCCGCGCGAGGCGCCGGTGATCAGGACTCGCTTACCCTCGAGCAGCATGAGACACCTCCCTCGCCGTGGTCCGCGCGGTGGTCGGACGCGTGTCGATCTTCAGCGCATATGGCATCCCGCTGCGGGTCGGGGGCAACGTGACGCGCAGACCCGCGCGGGTCTGGCGCCAGGTGATCGGCTGCGGGTCCCCGAGCAGCGTGACGCCCGTGATCGGACCGGGCAAATAGGGCGTGGCTCGATACAGAGTCTCGATCAGTGCGGTGCCGTCCTGTGGTCGGACCATGCCGAGCGCATAGAGCGCCCCGGCCTTCTGCGTGAAGCGGAAATCCTCCGGCGTATACCGCTGACCATTGTCGCGGCCGGCGGGCGCCTGGGTCGGCCCCTCGCCGTAGAGCACCCAGGGCCGGGTGCCATAAATCGCCTCGCCGTTGATCTTCAGCCACGCACCCATCTGAAGCAGGATGTGGCGCACTTTACCCGGGATCGTCCCGTTCGCGCGCGGCCCGATGTTCAGCAGCAGATCGCCGTTCTTGCTCACGATGTCGATCAGGTCGGTGAGCAGTGAGCGCGCCGAGCGATACTTGTCGTCGCGCACGTAGCCCCAGGAATCCAGGCTCACCGAGGTGTCGGTCTCCCAGGGCCGCAGCCGCAGCGTATCGAGCTTACCGCGCTCGATGTCCAGCACCGCCGTGCCGGCCGCGAACGCCTGCAGCTTGTAGGTCAGCACGACCCCCTGATGCCGCGCCGCTGCGACATCGTAGTCATAGGCCGCCATGCGCTGCAGGTAGGGGGCGAACGCCGGCTGATTGATCCACCAGTCGAAGTACAGGAAGTCCGGGTGGTACTCATCGACCAGTTCGGTGCTGCGCGCGAGCCAGTCCTGCAGGAAGGCCTTGGAGGGCGGCAGCCAATCCTGCAGCTGGTTCGGATTAGGCTCGCCATGCGAGTGATCACCCGGCAGGTGCATCGGTTCGGCCGGCCCGTACAATCCCGCATAACGCGGATCGTCGACGTCCGAGGCGTACTTCGTGCCCGGGTGGTACCACCACCAGTGCTCGGCGCGGTGCGAGGAGACGCCAAAGCGCATACCGTCAGCGCGTACAGCCCTCTCGAGTTCCCCGACCAAGTCCTGTTTCGGTCCCATGCGCACTGCGTCCCACAGGGTGAACTTGGAGTTGTATTCCGCGAATCCGTCGCAGTGCTCCGCGACCGGTACGACGTACCGTGCGCCGGCTCGCTTGAATAGCGCGGCCCAGGCGCGCGGGTTGAATTTCGCCATCGTGAAGCGGGCGATGAAGTTCTTGTAGCCGAATTTCGCGAGCGGGCCGTACACCGCGCGCTGATACTCATAGGCCGCGGACCCTTTCACGTACATGTTCCGCGAGTACCATTCGTTCTGGAACGCAGGCACCGAGAAGACGCCCCAGTGAATGAAGATGCCGAATTTCGCGTTCCGGAACCAGCGCGGGACGTGGTACGCCTCGAGCGAGTGCCAATTCGCCTTGAACGGGCCGCGTCGCACGGTCGCAGCGACCTTGTGCATTTGTTGGCGCAGCAGCTTCTCGTAGTCCTTCGGCTCGTCCCACAACGGCGGAAACGTGTGGACACTGCGCACCGGGTGCGTCGCCGTGGGTGCGCTCGCGCCCCAGGCCGGCGTCAGGGCACCGACGGTGTACCAAGCCGCAAGTACTGACAGGCTGAAGAGGTGAGCGCGCGCACTCGGGGTGCGCGGCCGTGGGGTTGCGCGAACATGGGGCATGGCAGACTCGTTCGGTGCGGAGACGGAAGGAAGGGTCATGAGGTGTGCGAGTGCTCCAGGACAGCGACGCCCTGCGGGCGAAGGTGCAGCACACGCAGCACGTGGTCGCGGTGCAGCACGTCGTGCATGGCATACGGGAGCCGTACCGTGTGGGCGACCGAGGCATGATTGATGACGATCACGACTTCGTGGCCCTGGCCCACGCGGCGCATCAGTTCGACTCCGGCCGGCAGCACCCCGAAGGGCGAGTGCACGCCGGCGCTGGCGAGACGCTGCGCCACGAACGCGTGCATCAAACGCCGATTGAGGATCGTACCGAGGTAAATGATCGCGCCGCGCCCGTAGCGGTGCTCGATCGCAGCGGCGTGCCCGGTGAGCCAGGCGTTGCCGACTCCGTAGCGGAGCAGGACCTGCGTCGCCGGGGATTTCACGCTGAGCGCTTCAGCCCAGATGCGGCCCGTGCCGCTGCCGAGCGCGCCGCTCACCACGACGGGCTTCTGCAGCGCGTAGTATTGTTGGACGCGCCCGCCGAGCAGTGGCACCAGAGGACCGGGCTGTCGCTCGACGTTGAGCCGGTCGTAAGGGTCTTTCATACCGCTGCGCGGACCGAGGACGAGCACGCCGCCGTCGCGAACGTAAGCACTCAGATGCTGCGCCAGGGACTCCGACACTACGTTCAAGCTGGGCGCGAATACCACTCGGTAGCGCGCGAGCGGCGCGTTCGCCGAGACGACATCGACTGCGTGCGTGAGGTTCTCGAGCGGACGATAGTAATCGAGCAGCACCGGCAGCTGGCGGTAGCGGACGCTCTGCCGTTGAAAGTCGATCGCCCAGCGGCTGTCGTACGACACCAGCAGTGCGACCTTCGAGCGTGGACGGGTGCCGGCAATGAGCTTCGAGGCCCGCTTGAACTCACGTCCGATGCGCTGCACTTCGCCGTACAGCGGTTCGGGTCTGCCGTCCGGTCCCACCAGCGCACCGTGATACTGCTCCTGGCCGCCGAGCGCGCTGCGCCACTGCCAGAACAGCACCGCATCGGCACCGTGCCCGATCGACTCCCAGGTCATGGCGCGCACGCCGCCCTTGACCAGCGAGTCGTTGACTGGCGCCCAGTCGACGAAGCCCGGTTGGGTTTCCATCACCCAGTAATCCTGCCGCTTCCAGCCGCGCACGAAGTCGCTCATCGCCCCGTTGCGGTAGAAATCGAGCTGGCCCTCGCCCACGTAATCATCCCAGGCGGCGACGTCGAGCGGGCGCGTGATCGCGTAGTGATCCCAATTATCGCTCCAGCCGAGCCCGCCGATGTTCGTGGTGATGAACTGGCGCGGTGCGATGTGGGCGCGCAGCGCCTGGATCTGATTGTGCTGAAAGCCGAGCCAGGTGGCGGTGACGAACTG
>JAJYDK010000091.1 GCA_021777555.1 Pseudomonadota bacterium
GATGTGCAGGTAGAATTTCAGGATCACAACGCCGTCGTCGGCGAGCGCGCGCTCGAATTCGTTGATCCGCGCGTAGCGCTCCGTCCAGACGGCTCTGCTGACGAGCTTGTGGA
Organism: Pseudomonadota bacterium; assembly: GCA_021777555.1. Lineage (GTDB taxonomy): Bacteria > Pseudomonadota > Gammaproteobacteria > Steroidobacterales > Steroidobacteraceae > 13-2-20CM-66-19. The sequence continues at coordinate 114 of JAJYDK010000091.1, forward strand.
CGCGCACCACGAGCACGTCCTCGTAATGGGAGCGGTTGAAGATCACCACCTCACCGCGCGCCGGCGCATCCCGATGCGCCCGCCAGAGAAAGTCGTGCGCCGCCTCCTCCGCGGAGGGGTGACGGAAGTGCGCCACCCGACAGCCCTGCGGGTTCATCGCGCCGAGCACGTGGTTGATCACGCCATCCTTGCCTGCGGTATCCATGGCCTGCAGACAGATCAGCAGCGAATGGCGGCCGTCGGCGTAGAGGAGCTCCTGCAGCGCGCGCAGACGCTCGGTGTAATGCTGCAGCTCCGCTGCGGCCGATGCGTGGTCCGAATGATGCCCCTTGAACGCCGGATCGATGGCGGCGAGCGTCACCCGGTCGCCCGAGGCCACCCGAAAGGGCTCACGATCACTCATGGGTCCACCGATACGCGCAGGCCATCCCGCTGTCGATACGGGCTTCCCGCGCTGTCCGGCGCACCGCCGGGGATCCTGAACCTCACGGTGCCACACCGGAGGGCCGGTGCCGGAGACCGGCGCCGGACGCGTGCGCGCCGGGCTCGCGGCCGAAGGACAGCGTGACGACCCCGGCGGCCGCCGCCAGCACGAAGGTCACGACGAGTTCGGACCACCGCTGCGCAGCGGGCCTGGCCCACGACGGGTGCGGCTGGGCGAAGAAGCTCGGGATCCAGACCACCAGACCGAACAGACTCATCATCGTGGCCTCGAGCGCCGCCGCCAGCCGAGGCGCGATTCCGATGATGAGGGCCAGTCCGGCGGCGACATGACAGGCGCCGGTGGCATACGCGACCAGCAAGGGAGCAGGAAGCCAGGCCGGCACCAAGGTCGCCGTATAGGCGGCGTAGGCGAAGTGAGACGCACCGTAAAACACGCACGTGGCGCCAAAGAGACTCTGTGCGGCGCGTAGTGTCGTCCGCTCGGCATGCGCCGCACTGGGCCCGCGCATCGAGCGGCGCACCATCACGTAGAGCACCCCGGCACCGGCAAGGGGCGTCACGGCTTCGACAAACGGATACCACGCGTCGAGGCTCTGCGGCGTTGCGAGTGCCTGCGGCACCGCCAGCGCAGCTGACACCGCCTGATAGGCTCCCAGCGTCAACACGCTCGCCACCGCCGTGCGGGCGATGCAGAGGCCGACGCTCGCCAGCAGAATCACCACGGCCCCCGCGTAGGTCAGGATGTCGCGCAGCGCGAGCCCGGCGGGCAGGGGCTGCGGCACCCATTGCCCGAACACCAGGATCCAGAGTGCGAGGCTCGTGGAGGCGAGCGCAAACACCCCGCGCGCGACGGCAACGGCGTTGACCGACACCCCTCGAATGACGCTCTGCAACCTCATGGGACCCCCGCCCGTGACAAGGTTATACCGTCAGGTCACCGAGCATACGCCGGTCGCGAGCAGCGTACATCAGACGATCCGTCGCTCTGCCGCGCCTCACTCGCCCCCCGACACACGCCTGTCGGCCGTATCCCCATTCTGTTACGCTAAATCCATGAGGCTGCCGAGACGACAGGGTCGCCGCCCCTCTCGATCGACACGCGCCACCGGCGCCCGCGGGACGTTTCTGCTGAGCGTTCTGCTGTGTCTCGTGGCTGCCCCATGTTCTGCCTCGGGATACACCGCCCCCACCTGCACGCCGATCTCCGGTCTTTCTCGTGTGCTGCACGCGCCCGGGGTCTTCGTGGGCGACATGCATGGCACCGTGCAATCACCGGCTTTCGTCAAGGCGCTCATCTGTCATGTTTTGAAATCAGGGCGTGCCGTCATGCTGGCGCTGGAATATCCGAGCGACCAGCAGCATTTTCTCCATTCGTTTCTGCATTCACACTCGACGGATCCGTCACGAGCGCTCCTGGCAAGTCCCTTCTGGCGCCGCCCTACGCAGGATGGCCGGACCTCGCGTGCCATGCTGCAGCTGCTGAACTGGATCCGCAGACGAATTGCCGAAGGCGCCGCAGTGCGCGTCGTGGCCTTCGGCTGGGAGCCCCCTCGGGGAGTGACCGGCACGGCCCGCTTCAATGCGCGCGACGGGAGAATGGCCGCGCAACTGCGCGCAGAACTCGCCGGGCTCCCCCCCGGAGCATTTCCAATCATCTTCACGGGAAACGTTCACGCACGGAAGACGAAGGGCCTGCCTTTCATCAATGCGCCCCCCGACGCCGCGAACGCGAAGCCGCTCGGGTATCGGCTTCGGGATCTTCCGTACCTGCACCTGAACATCATCCACGACGGGGGCAGCATTTGGGCATGTTACGGCACGTGCGGGCTGCACCGGTTTGGCAAGCCCGGACCCGCGGTGAGCGCGTTCTCCATCAGACCGTCGTCGGATCCCGCATACGACTTGGACTATTTCGTCGGCCCCATTTCCGCCTCTCCTCCTGCCGTCGCCGGACATCTCAAACACCCGTGAGCGGCATCAGCCGATCGACTTCGATCGGACTGTCAGCGTGTACCCGTCGCGGCGGGGAATATCATTGTTCGAAATTCAGATTCCTGGGCGTTCGGTGCAACACCGGGGCCGTCGAGGTCGTTGGCACCGCATCGCCTACCTTCTTGAGCCGAAAGTCAGCGGCCCAGACTTTCCCCGGGCCGCCGAGAAGGAACCCGAAGGCAATGGCAACGCTGTTCTTCGGCACATTGAGCACGATGTCGTAGCGCTTCCATCGGGTGGTACCCTTGATGGGACGTGAACTCATGTTGTCAAATGCCAGCACCTGGTGATAGGCCCCGTCCACGCGCATCCACATCTGCGCGCGCCCGGCGCGTCGAGTCCGCAGGTCGCCGGAAAACATCACACGGCTGCCGCGATAATTTTCTGCTGCAATCATCTGCATCAGCGTTCCGAAGCCGTTGCGGGTCGCACCGGGCTTTGCGGCGATCAAGGCGCTCTTGCTCTGCTTCACAGGACTGCTCGCCTCGAGCGCAAACACATAATGCGTGGGCGCACTGCCCGCGATGGTCCAGCCGGCGGGCGCCGCGGCGCGGGCCAACCCCGGCAGAGCGCAGGGGAGTATCACGGCCATCAGGTAACACGATCGAAGTTTCATGGCGTTCCCTCCATCGATTGCGTTGGGTGAAACCACAGAGGCGCTCAACAGATCATAGCACCAGGTGCCCGCCCTCATGCCGTAGCCCGTCCCCACGGGATTCGCTTCGGTCTCGTGTCAACCGGGTGAGTGCGCGAGGGGAATCGCCGACCGGCGGACACCTCGGCGTCATGGCGAACGGCACGCACCTGAGCTGCGCCGCCTCGACCCCCGTCAGGGAAGTTGCTATCCAGTGATGCGCCAGGCGTTGCGCGGACGAGCGACCAGTGCTCGCTCCGGTGAAGGCGCAGATGGGCCCGTGTTTGGAGCGGGCATGGCGGTCCGTAGGACTCCGCGGTGTAGGGTACTCCGGCCTCGGTCATCCCGGCGCCTGGGCCGTTCGACCCGCCGACAGGTCGAATGCCGCGTAGCCGTGCCCGTGCGCTTCGCAGCCGTACCGGCATCGGGCCAGTCGTCTTCGGTTTCGAGTGGTAGCGCCCTTGGTGTGCAGCGGTTTGCTTCTCCTGTCGCGCTCGTGTAGCGCGTCTGAGTGAGCGCCGCCGCGCCAGGCCGGTCAGGATGGCGGCGTTCCTCTCCGCCGGGATCGGCGGCAAGTCGGCGCCGCCGATTCGTAGGTCAGCTCAGTCCGTTGCCGCGCGCAGCGGTGCAATCTTTGGGCGACGCTTCTTTTCGGCGTGCCACAGGTCGTAGGCGGTCTGCATATTGAGCCAGGATTCCGCCGAGCCGCCGAGTGCGGTGGCAAGCCGGATGGCAAGCTCCGCGCTCACCGCAGCGTGTCCATTCACCACGCGGGAGAGCGCCACGCGAGATACGCGCAGCCGCTTGGCAAAGTCGGTCACGGTGATGCCGACGTCCTTGCGCAGCACGGTATCCGCCAGGACCGCGCCGGGATGCAGGGGGTTGTACATGCGAGTCATGGGTGTCTCCGTCAGAGATAGTCCTGATCATCGACCCGCACGGCATCCTTGCCCTCGAATTTGAAGGTGAGCCGCCAGTTGCCGCTCACTGACACCGCGAAGTACCCGGCAAGGTCGCCGTGCAGTCCGTGCAAGTGCCAGCCGGGCATGTTCATATCGTCCGGACAGGTCGCACCGTCCAGGCGGCCAAGCTGCACGTTCAGCCGTTTGGCGCGCTCGGGCCGGATGCCGGCCTTCGAGCCGGTGCGGAAGAAGCGCTCGAGGCCATCATGCCGGAAGCTTCCGATCATTTTCTAACGTATCGCGTAACGATACGCGATGCAATGATTGGCGCTCGGATGATTCAGGCAGCGCCGCCGGGTCGACGAAACGGCACCACGTTTGCGTCAGTGCGCAGCGCGTCCAGATCGTCGCTCCACGATTGCATCATCGACCGTCGCTCGGACAGGCGGATCGAGCGGTTGTAGAGTGCGCGCACAGCAACTCGATGATGTCGGGCGGGTGCCCTTGCTCGTTGAGCGCAGTGCTCGCCATCGCGCGGAATCCCTGCGGCACGATGCGGTCCGGACCCGAACCGAGCCGGCGCGGGGCTTGACGTAGGGTGGCGGCGCTCGTCGGCTTGCCGGCCCAAAGGCCGGCATCCGCGAGGTCGCCGACCCGATCTGGTGGGTGTCCTTCATGCGCTACGACTTGGGGTTCTTCGACCACGAGACAGGACGGGTCGAATGCGCAGATCATCCATTCAAGTCCAGGGTGTTACCCATGTCCTCGGAATAATCTGTTACCCATCTGTCCGGAATGGACAAATGAGGGAATGGTGGGTGCTGAGGGATTCGAACCCCCGACATTCGCCGTGTAAATAGGACATCACCTATCGCCATT
>JAJYDK010000092.1 GCA_021777555.1 Pseudomonadota bacterium
CGATCTCATCGAAGGGGTTCACGCTCATCTTCACCCCCTCGGTGATCACACCGCTCCCATCAGGCTTCACACGGATGCGCACGTTGTAGTCCACAACGCGCTTGATGCCGACCAGTATGCGTTTCATGGGTTGGTTCGATGACTCACTCAGCGAGGTATGGATTGCGTCAGGTGCTCTCGGCCGGCTCCGGCCGTGGGCGCCGACGGCCTCGGGCGCTTTCGCGCGGGGCGATCGCTTTGGGGGCGGGCAGGTCCACCACCTTGCGCAGATGCACGTATTGGGCGGTCGAGTGGGGAAATCCCATGGCCTCGACGAAGTGTTGCTGGAAGCGCGGCTCGATGGCGGTTTCGATCTTCTCGACTTTGTGCACGAGCGTCTCGACGGTATTACGCGAGCCGACATCGAGCAGCGCGATGCGCGCGCCGGTGCCCGCGGCGTTGCCTGCGGATGCGACCTGAGCGAGATCGCAGTCGGGGATCATTCCAAGCAGCATCGCGTACTTGACGTCGATGTGCGCACCGAACGCGCCGGCGAGGCGGATGCGGTGGACGTGCTCGGTGCCGAAGTGCTCCATCAGCAGCTTGATGCCGGCGTAGAGGGCGGCTTTGGCCAGTTGGATCGCCCGCACGTCGTTCTGGGTGACCATGAGGGTCTGCTCGCCCTGGTGCACGAGGTAGCTGAAGGTGCGGCCCTGGGGGACGATGCGGGGGCTCCGTGAGACGAGTGAGCCATCGACCACACCGTCCTGGTTGATGATGCCTGCGAGATACATCTCGGCGATGATCTCGATGATCCCCGAGCCGCAGATGCCGGTGACGCCGGTGTCTTTGATCGCCTCGGCAAATCCCGCCTCATCCGACCACAGGTCCGAGCCGATCACTTTGAAGCGGGGCTCCAGGGTCTCGGGGTGGATGCGCACGCGCTCGATCGCGCCCGGGGCGGCCCGCTGACCGGAGCTGATCTGCGCGCCTTCGAAGGCGGGGCCGGTCGGGCTCGAGCAGGCGAGCAGGCGCTCGCGGTTGCCGAGGACGATCTCGGCGTTGGTGCCGACATCAACGAGCAATGTGATGTCGTCATTGAGATCGGGTCGCTCCGAGAGGATCATCCCGGCGGTATCGGCGCCGACGTGACCGGCGACGCATGGCAGTGCGTATGCGCGTGCGTTGGGGTGAAGGTTCAGGCCCAGGTCCGAGGTGCGCAGCACCGTCGCCTCATCGGTGGCGAGCGCAAAGGGCGCGCCGCCCAACTCCACCGGGTCGATGCCGAGGAGCAGGTGGTGCATGATGGGATTGCCGACGAGGGTCACCTCGAGGATGTCCTCGGGGGTGGCGTTCGCCTGGTGCGTCACTTCGGTGGCGAGTTGATTGAGTGCTTCGCGCACGGCGGCGGTCATCTGCGCAGCGCCGCCCGGGTGCATCATGGAGTAGGACACGCGGCTCATGAGGTCCTCGCCGAAGCGGATCTGCGGGTTCATGGCGCCGCTCGAGGCGAGGACTTCGCCCGTCTCGAGGTTGCAGAGGTGCGCGGCGATGGTGGTCGAGCCGATGTCGACTGCGAGCCCGAGGGCAAGCTCGTGGAAGCCCGGCCAGATGCCGATGATCTGGGAGCCGGCATGCACGGCGACCGTAACCTTCCATTCTCCCTTGCGCAGCGCCGGCTGCAGGTGCTGCAGCACCTGAAGGTCGCACTGCAGGGTGCCGAGATCCCACTCGCGCCTGAGCGCTTCCTTGAGCCTTTGCAGGTCGCCCGCGGGGTCGTGCATGTCCGGCTGGCGCACCTCCATGTAGTGCAGGCGCACCACCGGATCCAAGGTGATGGCGCGCACGTCGGCGCGCTTGCGCACCACCTGGCGGTGCACCTGGCTCGATGGGGGCACATCCACCACCAGGTCCCCCTGGATGAGGGACTGGCAGGAGAGGCGATGGCCGCTCGCCAGGGTGCGGCGGCGCGCATAGCCCGCTTCGGCCTCGCCCGTCGGCGAGAGGTGCGTGGCGCTCGAGAGGACGCCGTGCTTGGCGAACTCGCCCTCCATGACGAGCACCTGGCAGCGTCCGCAGATCGCCCGTCCGCCGCACACCGAATCGATGTCCACGCCGAGCGAGCGGGCCGCCTGAAGGAGCGGCGTGCCGAGTGGGAAACGGCCGCGCTTGCCCGAGGGCGTGAAGACGACGAGGGCGCTGGGCTCAGCTGACACGGCGGCGATGTCCTCCCTCGCGACGGCCACGTGCGGCGCCCTCACCGGCTGCCCCGGCAGCTCCAGGGGCGGGCACTTCGCGGAAGCGGCGGATCCAGCGCGCGCAGTCGGGGTCATGTCCCATCATGACGTCCGCCCCCATGATGGCCCGCACGATCTCGGTGTGCAGCGGGTTCATGATGGCGGAGGTCATGCCGGCGCCGATCGCGGAGATGAGGAAGGCGGCGGTGATCCCTTCGCGCGCGGGCAGTCCGAAGCTGATGTTGGAGGCGCCGCAGGTGGTGTTCACCTTGAGCTCGCTGCGCAGGCGCTTGAGCAGGTGCATCACCTGCACGCCCGCCTTGTTGATGGCGCCGATCGGCATGACCAGCGGATCGACCACGACATCGCTGGCCGGGATGCCGTGATCGGCGGCGCGGTGCACGATCTTCTTCGCCACTTCGAAGCGCACATCCGGGTCCTCGGAGATCCCGGTCTCGTCGTTGGAGATGGCGACCACCGCCGCGCCGTACTTCTTCACGAGCGGGAGCACCGACTCGAGACGCTCATCCTCGCCGGTGACGGAGTTCACCAGAGCCTTGCCCTTGTAGACGGCGAGTCCCGCCTCGAGAGCCGCCACGATGGAGGAGTCGATCGAGAGCGGCACGTCCGTCACCGACTGCACCAGCTGCACGGCCTTGGCGAGGATCGCCGGCTCATCGGCAAGCGGGATACCGGCATTGACGTCGAGCATGTGCGCGCCGGCAGCCACCTGGGCCCGGGCGTCCGCTTCGACCCGTGAGTAATCCCCCGCGGCCATCTCGGCCGCCAGGATCTTTCTGCCCGTGGGATTGATGCGCTCACCGATCATGACGAACGGACGCTCGAAGCCGATGACGACTTCGCGGGTGGCTGAGCTTAGGACGGTGTCGGTCATGATGCGGCTACTCTTTGTGGGCTGCGTTGAGGATCGCGGCCCGGGTGCCAGGGGATGCGACCCTGGAGCACTCCGGAGCGATCGATGATGTCGGGAACGCTTTCTTCCTGGCGATAGGCCATGAGGTGCACGCCGGCGACGCCTTTGACCTCGCGGAGCTGTTGGATGAGCTCGACGCAGAGGTTCCTGCCCTCGCGCGCCTGATCCTGGGCGCCGGCGAGGCGCTTCACGATCGCATCGGGGATGTGCAGGCCCGGAACGTGCGTGCGCATCCACTCGGCGGTCTTGGCTGAGCGCAAGGGGCCGACGCCGATGAGGATGAAGACCTTGCCGAGGAGCCCGAGGTCCTCGACGCGCTGCATGAAGGTCTTGAGCATCGGGACGTCATAGCAGTACTGCGTCTGCACGAACTGGGCGCCGGCGGCGACTTTCTTGGCGAGCCGATCGGCGCGCCATTCGCGCGGCTTGCCGAAGGGGTTCGAGGCGGCCCCGAGGAATACCCGGGGGGAATAGCTGAGCTTGCGGCCGCTCAGGAACCGATGCTCGTCGCGCAGCGTCCGTGCCGTCGAGAGCAGCGACATGCAGTCGAGATCGAACACCGGGAGGGCCTGGGGATGGTCCCCGGCCTGCACTCCATCGCCGGTGAGGCACAGGATGTTGCACACCCCCATGGCGGCCGCCCCCAGGATGTCGCCCTGGATGGCGATGCGGTTCTTGTCGCGGCAGGAGATCTGCATCACGAGCGCATAGCCCAGGCGGGTGAGGAGCGCACAGACCGCGACACTCGACATGTGGCAGTTGGCTCCGCTCCCGTCGGTGGCGTTGATGGCATCCACGTAGCCATCGAAGATCTTGGCGCGCTGGAAGACCTCTTCCGGGTCGGCGGAATCGGGCGGCGCGAGCTCGGCGGTCACGGCGAATTGGCCCGCACGCAGGATCCGCTCGAGACGCCCCGGGGAGGTGTGCCCGGGAAGAATCGGCAACGGGTAGCCCGGAACCGGCTCGTCCTCGAAGATCATGCCGGCTCTCCCGCGCGCTCGCGCATCACGCGCAGCCAGGATGATCGGCCCTGCAAACGCCGGTCTACCGCGGGCTGCACCTGGCTCAACGCCTCGCGGCCGCCGGCGATGCGCGCACTTCCGGTGACTGCCTGGTGCCAGACGCACTTCATCTCGGGCCGCACCTCGCAGTGGCCGTTGTCGCGCACCCCGCCGCAGGGGCCGTTGCGCAGTTGCTTGGGGCAGTTCATCGGGCAGGACATGCCCGTGGAGGACAGTACGCACTGGCCGCACATCTTGCAGTCAAAGAGAAAGCCCTTGACCGTGCGCTCGACGGCGGCCACCGGAGGCTCCAGGCGCTCGTAGCCCAGACGCTTGAAGAGCGGATGGAGCATTGCGAGTGCGGTCTCGAAGCCACGATAGAAGGTGTTCAGGCCGCGTGCGTGGCGCACCGACCAGAGTCGTACGGCGTACATCAGGTCTCGCTCGGCTCGGGAGAGAAGGGATTGTCTGAAGAGGCATCCACGCCCTTGGCGCGCACGAGCGCTTCCAGCCGCTCCTCGCTGTAGGCCGCCTCGATTCGTGCCGCCTCCGCGGCCGCCTCGGCCTGAAGGTCCTCTGCGCAGGGACGGGGAGGGCTGCGCCGCCAATCGGCGAGATAGGCGTTGGAGGTGCCGCGGCCGGCGCGCATGGCGGCCCGGTCCACCGCTTCCTGGAAGCGCTGGGAGAGCTGCACCTTCGCCGTCTCGCGAGCGCGCTTGACGATCACTTGGGCGGGAATGTCGCGCCAGGAGATGATGATCAGGTTTGCCATGCCGGCGCGGTG
>JAJYDK010000093.1 GCA_021777555.1 Pseudomonadota bacterium
AAGGACAAGTTCGCCGCGTCCGGCTTCACCCCGCTGCCGGCGCAGTGCGTCGCGCCCGCACGCGTGGCGCAGTGCCCGGTGCAAATCGAAGCCTCCGTGACCGCGGTGCACCCCGCCAGTGGCGAGGCCCCCTTCGTCTACCTGGAAACCCGCAAGCTCCTGGTCCACGCCCAGCGCGCAGTCCTCAATCCGAGCGCCACGCGCTTCGATGTCGGCGCATGGTCACCGCTCTTTTACGAGTTCCGTCACTACTTCGGAAAAGGCTCACATCTGGGTGCGAGTTTCCGCGCTGCGCGCGATGCGGGCTAGTGGGCCCCCGATCTGATCTGCCCGCATTGGAAGCCGCGGATGCGGGTGCGCCTCGGTATCCCGAACACCTCCTTGTGCGCTTTGCCGCAACCGTACCCGCTGCGATATCCTGCGTGCGCCAACGGCGCGAGCGCATCTCTCGGTCCTCAGCGATCCCCGCAGCACGCTCGCTGCGCACGCGCCGGGGTCGCAGATCCGCCGCGCACGGGCGATCGCCTCACCCGAGCACCGATCGCGCCGACTGGCCCGTGTCCATGGCATCAGGAGTCACCGGTGATCAGTTCCATTGCAGACGCCTCCGCCCACTCCCCGATCGACGTGGAATGGGTGGATGGCCTGAGGTTTCAAGCCGGCCGCCCGAACGGCCCCACGGTTCGTATCGATGGCGATGCGCACGACGCTCCCAGTCCGTTCGACCTCCTGCTGGCCGCCATTGCCTCCTGCGCCTCGGTGGATGTCGTCGCCATCCTGAACAAACAGCGCACACCGGTACAGTCCCTCTCGGTGCGCGTCGAGGCCCTGCGCGTCGAATCGGTGCCGCGGCATCTGGCGAGCGCGACGCTGCATTTTCGCATCCACGCGCCGGGCGCAACGTTGGAGAAGGCCCAGCGGGCCGTGGAGCTGTCGGTCACCAAGTACTGCAGCGTCCGCTCCTCACTCGACGCTGCGGCGCCAATCACCTGGACCATCGACTTGAACGGCTGATCCCGCGCCACTGCCGCGGAAGTCGCCCGGAGCGAGCGGGAGCGGTGACTGCAGGAGCAGGTCGGACTGGCTTATGCGCTCAAGGCGGACCTGAGATCTGCGTGCAGGTTGATCGAATGGCGGGTTTTGACTGAGGCGCATCCAGAATGAAGCTCGGCTCTCCTAGCCAAAGGCACTCGGTCGCCGGAACCTGCACTTCCGGCAGGCTGACCGGTACCGCCGAGATCTTCCGCGTGGGGAGTGTCTTGACCGTGACATGTCACCGGGGTATGGTGAACTCATGAAACCGTCACAGGCCCTTGCAATACACCGTGAGCGCATTCGCGCCATCGTGGCACATTATGGCGGCGTGAATCCGCGAGTTTTCGGGTCTGTCGCGCGGGGAGAGGACACAGAAGACAGCGATCTCGATATTCTGGTGGACGATCCCGAAGGTCGCCGTCTCAATTTATTCGCACTCGGTGGCATGAACTACGACATTTCGTCTCTCATTGGGCGACCGGTCGATGTCGTCCCTTCCGCTGACCTGCCTCAGCGGATGCGTAACGAAGCCAATTCCGAGGCGGTACCGCTGTGAGATCCAAGAGATTTCGGGATTTCGACTATCTGGAACACATAGCGAACCGCATCCTGCGAATTGAGCGGGCGACATCCGGGGTCGATCTCGCTGGTTTTCTCGCCAACGAGGATTTGCAGGCAGCCATCGAGCGATACATCGAGGTCATTGGCGAAGCCGCGGGTAAGTTGAGCCAACAGACCCGCGACTTGGCACCGGATGTCCCTTGGAGCCAAGTCATTGGTGCGAGGAACGTCATCGTCCATGGATACGCGGAAGTAGAGCCCGATCGGATATGGGACATCGTAAAGAGCCACCTTCCCTCCCTGCGGGCCGCGGTCGGCCGTTTGCAGCAGCTCATCAGTGAGGAGAAAGGAGCAAAACCGCAGCGGCAGGGGCATCCGGGGGAGAAACCCGATCGCGAGGATGGCAACCGGTGAGCGGGCCGGCCGCCAATTCCGCGGCACGCCGCAAGCGCGCCGAGCGCGAGCGGCGTCGGAAGGCGGGCTTTGTCTTGCGTCAGATCTGGGTGCGGCCAGGTGATTGGCCACGCGTGAAGCGGTACCTGGAAGGATTAGACCGATCCGACGGTCGGTGATCCCGTCCCTATCGCCCGCCCGCGGCGACCGCCGAGCCCGGGCGTGCATCATTCGCGCGGCTGCGCCAGTCCTCCGAGTCGCTCGCGGGCGCTTGGAGGCAGCGGCCTAGAGAAGCGCGGAGCGGGAATTCCGATGACTCTGGGGTTTGCCGGACAGTTCTGCGCAATCACCGCGTTCCACCGACGCTGTCGTCGTGCTCCGATAGCGGATAGTGTCGTGAGAGGCACCCCGCTCGGCCGTAATCCGTGAATGGTCCATTGTATCCGATGATATAGAACGTGAGCTGGTGGAGCAGCGTCCCAACCTGCCAGAGCCGCTGGAACAGCTCGCGGTACTCGCTCGGACCTGGGAGCTTCAGGTCCGTAAGGTTGGGATGCACGTGACGGTTGCGCAGCCTGTCCCAGGCGTCAACGTACTTCCGGTCCACATAGCCCTTCTCGGCCAGCTCGCGAAGCTTCTGCTTCGTGCCTGCTCCCGGTCTTCTCAATGAGCTTTTGCGCGCGGTTCTTGACGTAATCCGAAAGAGTACGTTGCTCGTCGAGCCAGTTCAGTGCAACTTCACTGAAATTCGCCCAGCTCTCCGCCTTCTCCCGATCATCGGGCAACTCGATCACACTCACCACCGCCTCTACAGCGACCGAGACTCCGACCGCCCAAGCATCTATTGACGCGGAGGTGGATTCTCTGGCGTTGTAAAGGTGGTAAGCAACCGCGTTCCAGAGCCCGCGCTCATCGCCCTAGGCGACGTCCGCGTCACTCATGGCACTCGAGACGAAATCCTCCTGCTCGCCCATGCCACGCAATTCCCGGGTCTGTCGGGCGGGCAGCGCTCCCTCGAGCCACGCCGTGAACTCGGCCGGTGCCAGGGGCGGACTGAGATAATATCCCTGCGCACTGTCGCACCCGAGCTCGCGCAGCAGTTCGAAGCCGCGAAAATCCTCGACCCCCTCCGCCACCACCTTCAATCCCAGACTATGGCCGAGCTCGATGGTCGAATGCACGATCGTGGCGAGATTCGGATTCTCGCTCATGCGACTCACGAACGCCTGATCGATCTTCAGCTCCTTGACCGGAAGCCGCATGATGTAGCTCAAGGATGAGTAGCCGGTTCCATAGTCGTCAATCGACAACTGCACCCCCTGCTGCGCAAGGCGGTCGAGAACCCGTTGCGCATGCTGCGGATCCTCCATGAAGCCGCTCTCGGTGATCTCCAGACACAGCATCTCTGCCGCCACGCCATGCTCGTCCAGAAGCGCGGCGATTCTCTCCGGTAAATCACGACTGGTCAGATCGCGTGCACTGATGTTGACGGAAATTTGCAACGGGCGCCCTTCCCTGCACCACTGGCCACACTGCGAAATCGCCTCCTTCAGGACCCACAAGGTCAGCGCCTTGATGTATCCGGTATGCTCCGCGAACGGAATGAACAGCGCCGGCGGCACCAGTCCGCGAACCGGGTGAACCCAGCGAATCAGCGCCTCTGCCGCCAGGACTTTGGAGGATGACAACGTCATCTTCGGCTGATAATAGAGCCGCAACTCCCCCTGCTCTACCGCGCGGCGCAACTCACTGAGCAGCGACAGATGTTCCTGTTGACTGGTGTCGTAGCTCGAGTCGTACACACTGTAGCCACTGCGGGTTCTCTTGGCGACGTACATCGCGATGTCCGCATTTCGGACCAGCGTCTGCAAGTCCCCGCCATGCACCGGAAATGTCGCGATCCCGATGCTCGCCCCGACATCGAGCGGCTGCTGCTCATAAAGTATCGGCTGCTCGAGAACCGCCACGACCCGCTCGGCCAGACGAACGATTTCCTCGCTCCCCGAGTCCTCCAGAAGCACCGCGAATTCATCGCCGCCCAAGCGCGCAATGCAGCTGGCGGCGCTCAGAACCGAGCGCAGACGCTCACCGACTTCCTTCAGAACGTGATCCCCGACGCCATGACCGAGCGTATCGTTCACGTACTTGAATCGATCCAGATCCATGATCAGGATCGCCAGACAGCGCTTTCTGGCGCGCGCACCCGCAAGAGCTTTCTCCAGGGATTCCGAGAATTGCGAGCGATTCGGTAAGTGCGTCAGAGGATCCTCGTACGCGAGCTTGAGGATGCGCTGCTCGCGCTCGGCAATCCCCGCTCGCATGTGGTCGAGACCCCGGGCCAGCGTTCCGATCTCGTCATCCCGGCGGATCGCCACGAGCCGCGAGTAGTCACCTTGCCTGATGCGCTTGACCGCATCGAGCAACGCCGCAAGCGGTCGCGTGAACCCCAGAGCGATCAGGATGCTGCCGAGAACGGACACCAGCAGGCTGAAGATGCCAAGACCTACGAGGGTCTCCCGAAGCGCCCGGAAGCTCGCCAGCGCCGGTGCGATCGGCTGGGCGAGCACCGCCACGATCTTTTCCGGACCGCGCGAATTCAACGGTAGGAGACGCGTCAGCTGCGCACCGCCGGGCATCTGCAGGACGGCGTTCTTCAGATCTGCCTTGCTCAGAGAAAGCCGCAACGGCAGCACGACGGCATCGCTCGAGGGCAGCGTCGTGGCCGCCACCGTCCAATGCGCGTCCCGTTCCACTGCGAATGACACCTCCAGCCCGGTCAGTTGACGCAGCTGCTCGGCGAGCATTCGGTCGAGCGGGAAGCACACGATCACCCAGCCAATGGTAAGTGGCGCACGCACGGGCACGGCGATCAGCTGCATGGCATGGCCATCGAGCATGCTG
>JAJYDK010000094.1 GCA_021777555.1 Pseudomonadota bacterium
CCATGCCGCCTCTTCCTCCAGTCGGCGCGGGCCGAGCCTGCAGGTCCGCACGCGCCCGACTTTCTCCGTGGTGACGAGCCCCGCCTGCTCCAGCACGCTGACATGCTTCTTCATGCCCGTCAGGGTCATGTAGAACTTCTCGGCGAGGTCGGTAATCGAAGCGTCTGCATGCCCGAGCTGCTCCAGAACGCCGCGTCGGGTGGCGTCCGAGAGCGCAGCGAACGAGGTATCGAAGGGCGTCCGATAATACTGAACCATATGGTTCAGTGTATAGCACACGGGTTGGACGCATGCAAGGGGGGCGAAGCGCGCTGCGTTGTCGGCCGGAAATGGAGCATCCGGCTCAGAGAGCAGCAATAGAGCGGACGCGACCTTACATCGCCAAAGCGGAGCAGTGGCGCGCGCCCGGCGCAGCACCCCGGACGATTGGCGAAGATGCGACGATACGGCGAGTCGAGCCGATGGCAGTAATGACTGTATAAAAGGCAATAACGCCACTGGGGCGTCTCCCATGGGGACGCTACTCTCATCCCCGACAGGCCGCCCGTTGGCGTCCAGCAAGAGACTTCCGAGGAGGATGATTCATGTCGAAGCGCATCACGCCCATGGAGGCTCCAGTGACCGGCCGCGAGGAGATTGCCGATCGGACGGCGCCCGGCTATGCCCTGGCGGAGTTCTACCGTGCCCTGAATGCCCGTGACCTCGATCTGATGGGTCGTAACTGGGATCACTCCGAGGAAGCGGCGATGGACAACCCCCTCGGTGGGATCATGCGCGGGTGGCCTGAGATCCGCTCGATCTACGAGCGGCTGTTCTAGAGCGACTGGACGTACTCATTCGAGTTCTGGGATTACACGGAGCACCGTTCGCAGGAGGTGTATTGGGTGGTCGGTCGCGAGCGCGGGCGACTCACCCGGGGCGATGAGCGGCTCGATCTGGCCATCCGCACGACGCGGCTCTTTCGGCGCGTGGGCGATCGCTGGCGCCAGATTCACCACCATGGCTCAATCGAGGACCCGAAGATGCTGGCACGCTATCTGTCGGCCATCCGGCAGGGCTCACCATGACCTCCTGGAGTGGGGAGTGTTCCGGGGAGTCGCTGATGCCGGGGCCGCCCGGGGTGCGCCGCGCGCGTCCGACGCGTGACCCTCCTCGAGTTTGAGCGAGCAGGCTCACTTCATGCGAGAGGGGAGCGAGATCGTCCTGCCGGCGACCATGAAGCGTCCCTTGCCCATGTGATGCAGGGTGCGCGGAGGCTTGCGCGAGATGCTGCGCCAGGCCTTGAGCACCTGCAGCACGAAGAGGTTGTAGCGGTGTCTCAGCTTCGCATCGATGACTCTGCATTCCAGGTCCGCATAGCACTCCGCGATGCGCGGCGCCGCGACGAGCGAGGCCCGCTCGGGCGTGAGGCCGAAGGCCTGGAACTTGTCCACGGTCCGTCCCGAGGTGTTGCCGCAACCCACCACGGCGGCTGCGATCTCCACCGTCGGCACGCTGATGACGCATTCTCGCGTCTTCTCGAGCGCCGCGAAGGTGTAGTTGGCTTCGCTTACGACGCAGCCGATGAGGGGCGGCTCGAAATCGATCATCGTGTGCCAGGACTGCGTCATGACATTGCGCCGGCCGCCGCTGGCGGTACAGAGGAGGACCACCGGTCCCGGCTCGATGAGACGATAGACTTGGGCGAGCGGCAGTGAGCGCTTGGCCGTCACCGCTTCCGCGTCTCCTTGGCGGGAGGGATGTAGACATCCGGCGCATCGCGCTGAGGCGGGGGCATTTCGGGAAAGTCTGCGCTGACGGTGAGCGCGTGCCAGGCGTGGAGCTCGCGCAGCATGGCGCGCAGCTGGTGCTCCGCCATCCAGTAGCCATGACGCCCGAGCACCAGGTGTTCGGGCGGCTTCGCGGCGAGCACTGCCTGGATGAGGCACTCGGCCGCCCGGGCCGGATCTCCCGGCTGGTGACCGCTGCGCGCCAGGGTCTCGCGGCGATGATGGCCGGCGGTGGGCTCGTAGTCGAAGATGAAATTGGCGGACTGCCTGAGCGAGCGGCCGCCTGAGTCGGTGCGAAGCGATCCGGGCTCGACGATGAGCACCCGAATCCCGAGTGGCTCGAGCTCTCGCGCCAGGGATTCGGAGAGCCCCACGACCGCGAACTTGCTCGCTGCATAATAGCCGCAGCCCGCCTGGCCGACGAGCCCGTCCACCGCGGCCACATTGACGATGGTGCCGCAGCGCCTCGAGCGCATCGCCGGCAGCACGGCGCGCGTCATCGCCGCCAGAGCGAAGAAGTTGGTCTCGAACATCGTGCGGATGTCCTCGTCCTCGCCTTCCTCCACCGCCGCGAGGTAGCCGTAGCCGGCGTTGTTCACCAGCACATCGATGCAGCCGAATTCCCGTTCGGCCTCGGCGACGGCGCTTCGGATCTGCTCGGTACTCGTGACATCGAGCGGCAAGGTCAGCACCCGGCCCGCGTGCCCATCGGCCAGCCAATCGAGTGTGGCCGGATTGCGTGCGGTCGCGGCAACCCGGAATCCGTGTGCCAGCGCGGCTCGCGCCAGCTCCCGACCGAGGCCGCTCGAGCAGCCCGTGATCATCCAGACGGGTGAAGAGGGCGTGACGGGTGGCATGAGCGCAACTCCAGGTGGTCTCACACGAGCGATCGACACAGCTCAGGGGGCGATCCAACGGATCCTCGGCTCCTTCCTCGGTACCGCCGCGGCCGGCGCCGCGGGCCGGCCCACGATGATCGGCGCCACCGGCAGGTAGGAGGTGGGCAGGCCGAGCGCGGCTTTCCCGGCGCGGGAGGTGAGCCAGATCTGGGCAAATCCGATCCAACAGCTCCCGAGCCCCTCGCCGCAGGCGGCAAGCATCAGGTTCTGCGCCGCCAGCGCGCAGTTCTCCACCGCCCAGCGGCCGCGGTCCACGCTGGAGATGACGATAAGCGCGGGCGCGTCATAGAAGATGTCGAACGCCGGATCCTCCAGCCGGCCGCGGAAGGACTCCGGAATCTTGCGCCCGGCGGCGCCGCGCAGCAGATGGGCTTTCGACTTCGCGCAGATCCGCCCGAGAAGCGCGCGGTCCGTGATGACCGCGAACGACCAGGGCTGCTCATTCACCGCGCTCGGTGCCTGGACCGCCGCGTCGATGAGCTTGCGGAGGGTCGCTTGATCGATGGCCTCATCGGTGTAGCTGCGCACCGAGCGCCGGGAATAGATGGCCCGCTCGAGGTCCATGGCACGCCTGCGTCTATCCCTTGCGGGGCGCAGCCGGGCCCCTCGGTCCACGGGCTTGACCGGCGCCGGGCCGCCCTCGTCGCGCCGGTGGCGATGCGGGGATCCGGCCCCGGGTCGGCTCGCCGTGATTCTTCACATCGAGCCGGCGCTTGCGCTCGTAGTCCTCGAGCTTGCGGCGGGCGGCGAGGAATGCGTCGCGCACTGCGACATACACATCCTCGTGCGCGTGATCGGCCGGACGAGCCCGGCGGATTGCGATCTCCTCGTCGGGCAAGGTGATGTCGATGTGTATATCGTGCAGCGCGCCCTGATGCTGATGGTGCGATACGGGCTCGACGATGACGTGGCAACGCACGATCTGTGCACTGAAGCGTTCGAGACGCGTAGCGAGCTCGCGGATGCGGGCCTCGAGCGCTTCGGACGCGGGCATGTGACGAAAGGTGATCTGCAGCGGCATTTGCATGACGGATTCCTGATCTTCAGCGCTGTTCGCTTTTCTGCGGCTCCTCGGGCTCGCGGACCAGCAGGACCGGTACGCGGGTGTGGCGCAGGATGTACTCGGCGTCACTGCCCATGACGAGGCGGCGCACGCCGCGCCGTCCGTGCGTCCCGCACACGATGAGATTGGCGCCCCATTCCGCGGCATGCTTGAGGATGACCTCTCCGACGGGTGTTCCGATCTGTTCGAGGAGCACGGTGTTGGGTGTGATGCCGCTGCGCCGGGCACGGGCGTCGCCTTCGTCCAGAATGAGGTTGGCGCTCACGCGCAGTCCTTCAGAGACCGCGCCCGTGGCCGCGCCCGTGGCGTCCGGGGACACGGTGAGCCATTCGTTGAGCACGTGCAGGAGGCGAAGCTCGGCACCCTGATCTTTGGCGAGCTGGATGGCCTCGTCGAGACCGCGCGTGGAGGCGGGGCTGCCGTCGATGGGAACGAGGATTTTCTTGTACATGCGGTTGCCTGCTGTTGCGATGTTGACCCGGGAACGGACCGCGACGTATCGCTCGAATCGCACGCCAAGAATTGCGATCGTGGTGCGTTTGCTTCAATACGTACTTGCCTCGCGCCAGGGGCGGCCGCGCCGCAGTTCGCGCGTGCCCTCATAAGTACGTATTGGCACATCGCGGGCGCCGCGTAGAGTGATTCCCATCTGTAGGGCGAAGGTGCGATGGGGGATTCCATGCGAGTGCGAATCGTGGTGGCGGATGAGGCCGAGGCGCGCTTCTATGATGTCGAGCCCCCGGATCCGGTGCTGCATGCGGCCGGGCGGCTCACGGAAGCGCAAGCGCGTCTGCACGACCGGGATCTGGTTTCGGACCGGCCGGGCCGGGTGTTCGATCATGCGCCCTTCGGCAGCGGCCGTCGCGGGGCGGTCGCGCATCATGGGACCGGAGGCGAGCGCCGACCGCACCGGCACGTGGAGATGCTGTTCGCGCGCCGCATTGGCGAGGCATTGGCGCTCGCACAGCGCGAGGGGAAGTTCGATCGGATCGTGCTCATGGCCGAGCCGGGCTTCCTCGGCATGCTCCGCAAGGAGTTGCCGTCCGGCCTCGCCTCGAGCGTCGCGGCGGAAG
>JAJYDK010000095.1 GCA_021777555.1 Pseudomonadota bacterium
ACGCCGAGGAAACCCAGGTCGAGCAGGAGGCGCGCATGGACCGCCTCGCAAGGCGCATCGAGCGCATTGAGAAGCGGCTGGAGCTGACAGACCAGCCATGAACAACAACCGGATTCGCTCGGCGCTGCGCAAACAGATCGACGAGACGTTCTTGCCAGAGATCCACCGGACTCGGTGGGCTGAGCGGCGCAATGAACTGCTGGTTGCAAAGCGGCGGGCGACCTCGCCGGCCGAGCGCGAGGCGATCCAGGCGCAGCTCCATGAGCACTACGAGCGCGAGCACCGACGTTGAAGCGAAATCCAGGGGTAGTGAGGTAGCCCCCCCTGCCTGATCGCCGCGCCAGGGCGATCCTGCGCGGTCGATGTTAGGTCTCAGCGGCTGTAATCCAACCCGTTGTCACGCTCGGCCTCCTGCGCGGCTCGCTCCGCCGCGTCGCGCTGTTTCACGAGCTCCGCTCGCAGCCCAGCGCTGAAGCCGGGCTGGTCCACGTCGTAGCCCTGGCGCTTCAGTTCCTCGAGGGACTTCGCTAGTTGTTTGTCGATCTCGCGCTCGCGCGCCAGCTCGGCCTCGCGGCGTAGCCGCTCCTGGCGTTGCTGCCAGTCCTGCTGCTGCCGCAGATATTCGGCTCGGTCCCGCGCCTGGCGCTCCTGGGCGATCTGCCGCTCCATCGCGTCGATCTGCGGCTGATGTCGGTCGAGCACCTGCTGCCGAGCGCTCGTCACCCGATCCACGCCGGCCTGCAAGTGTTCGGCCGCCCACTCGGCCACCTCGGGGCGCGGGTACTGACGCAGTTGCTCGCCCTGCTCGGTGCGCGTGCGCAAATAGCTGCCGTCCGCCAACTCGATGTAGTGCCCGCCGTGCTCCGGATTGGCGGCGCTGACCTTGCCCCGCCGCTGGCTGCGCTCCACCGCACCGAGCGCCTCCCGCAGGTCCTCGCCGCTCGGTAGGTACAGCACCACCTCGCGGTTGCGCGTGAAAAACCCCTTGGCCTTCTCTGCCGCACGGTGGGACTCCCATTCCTCGGACTGATCGCGAAACGCCCCGCGCACGGCTTCCCCGCGCTGCTGATCGCGCGTCGCAACCAGGGCGTCACGCTCTCGGGTGAGCACCGCCAGGTCGGCGGCGGGACGCTGCCGTTCCGGGGCGCGGGACGCGCCGGGGGCCTCCGGTTTTTCGGCTTGGCGGCTCGCGGTTGGGTTGATCGCGGGCTGCGGCCTTTGCCGCGCGACGGTCTGAGCCGCGCGCTCGCGCTCGCGTTCTTTGAGCGCAGCGCCCAGATCGGTGTCGATAGCGATCTCCTGACGCGCCAGGTCACGCACCTCCGGGGCCTTGGCCACCGCCGCGGCGATGCGTGCCGAGGCGTCCGCCTCGATCTGCCAGGATTTCCGGCGCTCGCTCGCCTCGCCGGTGCGCCGCTCGAACCCGACTGCGGCCGGTCCCAGGTGCCGGGTCGGCATCCGCTCGATGCCCTGCGCCTCCAGGGTGCGGTGATCGACGCGCTGCCGCTCGCCTGAGCGCTCCAGCGCCGCGTTCTGCATCTCGGCCCACCGCTCCCGCAGCGCCGCGATCTCCGCGCCGCTGGTCTTTGGCGAGTCGAGGACGCGAGTCTTGGCCCCGAGCGCCTGGCCGTCGATCTCGCGGGTGGTGACGAGGATGTGCGCATGGTGGTTGCGCTCATCGCCGGCCCGGTGCGGCTCATGGATGCACACATCCGCCGCCACCCGGTACCGGTCGGCGACCTCCTGCGCGAACTCATGCGCCAGCGCCCGGCGCTCTTCGGCGGACAGCTCCGCCGGCAGTGCGATCTCGAACTCCCGGGCAACCTTGGCGTCCTTGCGCCGCTCGGCCGCTTCGGCTGCGTTCCAGAGCTGCTCGCGACTCGGCTGCCAATCGCCGCCGGCCGGCATCACGATCTCGGCCGACGCGATCCCGCCCTTGCGGGTGTAGTCGAAGACTTCACCCGTGCGCTCATCGGTGATGCGCTCGCCCGCGCGGTAGGCGGCAGCGCCCGTGGCGCTACGCCCGCCACTGCGCCCGACCGACTTTGCCGACAAGTGATAAATCGCCACCGCTCTTACTCTCGCTCTTGCCGGGCCGAGGACCGTCCGCGTAAGCGGGCGGGCCGCTGCCCCGGCTCTCGGGGTCAAGGGGCGAAGCCCCTGCGCACGCATTGACTCGAAGGGGCAATGCTAAAGTGCGCCCTTCTCTCGCTTTCGCTCGCTTCGGGTCTTCGTGACGCGCCTCACCATTCCGGCCTGATGAGCTGATATTCTACGCCAAGGAGGAAGCCATGCCGAACGACTACGACGCGAAAATCGCCGCCCTGCAAAAGCGGCTGTCCCAGGTGAAGGCGAAGAAGGCCAAGGCGGAAGCCCGCCTCGCCCAGGCCGAGCGCAAGCGGGACACCCGGCGAAAAATCCTGATCGGTGCGTTCTATCTCGAAAAGATGCGCGCCGACGCCGACGCGCGAGGCAAGATCACCGCCGCGCTCGATCAGTACCTCACCCGAGCGGATGATCGGGCGTTATTTGATCTGCCGCCGAAGGGGTGAGCTGTGGTGAGAATCACGCTCGAACTCGACGCGGACCGCGCGGCGGCGCTCCTTCGACTGTGCGAGAAAATCACGCACAGCGACGCCTCCGGCTACCTGTATCCGCATCTGCCCAAGGAAGTGCGGGACGAGCAGACCAGCACCATGCTCGCCGCCGCTGAGCAGGTTCGCGCGGCCCTGGCCGAGGAGGGCGTCTCAGGCTGGCCCTGGATCGAGACGGGCCACGCAAACAGGTAGCCACGCCCCTGACGGTATCTATGGCGGTGTCCACGGCGGCACCTGACGGTGCCGTGTCGGTGTTCGTGGCCTATCCAACGACACTGTAAATGACACTGTAAATCGCACGAAGTGGCCGTCCCAATAGGCCACAAGGTGTGCGATTTCGTGTACCACATCATGTCTACACCACCACCACGGGCAGAGAGTAGCAAGCCATGTTTTTGCCACCGGCAAAAACGAAGAGCAGACCCGATCCTCTCCCCGCCTGCGCCAGAATGCAGGGCCTCACCCTGCCCAAGCCTCGCCTTCCCTGGCACCCGGACCGGCTCCAGGCCGGTCTGCCCGCTTCGGCCCATCGGCTCCTGCCTCGGGCCTCGCCGGGCCTCCACTTCGGCTTCCGGCTTACAGCCTCCTGCCGGAGAGAGGACGCCCCCCGGGGCGCTGTTACCTGATTTAGGTTCATGGCACACTTGTTCGCCGAGTAGTTGCGGCGTATAAGGGAAGCCCATGGATCGGAACACCCTGGACTGGATCGACGAGAGCCGCTGGCCCAGCCGGCCGTACTGCACCGATGACCTGGGCCGGGGGCTGGCGATCCGCTCGCTGCGGCAAGCGCTGGAGCGGCAGTACATCCAGGCGAATCCCCCGCACCTGCGCTGCTGGTCGATCTTCGATTGCGACTACGCGGGCGCTGCCGGCGCGTGGCTCGATGTGCTGCCGATCCCGACCTGGATCAGCCGCAACCGGGTGAACGATCACGCGCACCTGGTCTGGGGCCTCTCGGCCCCGGTCCTGGTCGATGCCGAGGGCCTGCACGAGGGACCGGTCCGGTATCTGGCCGCTGTCGAGGGCGGCATCCGCGCCGCAGTGCGTGGTGATCCGGGTTATTCCGGCCTCATCACGAAGAACCCACGCCACCCGGTGTGGGACACGCGCACGAGCGGTGCGCTCTATGAGCTGTCGAAGCTCGCGGACCATGTGGATCTGCGCCGGCACCTGCCCAAGCGCGGCACCAAGGCCGGTGAGATCGGCCTCGGCCGAAACTGCATGCTGTTTGATGGGCTGCGGGTGTGGGCCTATTCGGCGATTCGGTTGTATCGCGGCGAGGGCCGCTGCGCACCGGGTGCATTCCTGGCGTGGCAAAACGAGTGCTACCAACACGCGCTCACACACAACGCGGACTTTCGCCGCCCGCTCGATCCGCGCGAGACCAACCACATAGCCCGATCAGTGGCCAAGTGGGTTTGGCAGCGCGACCCCACCGCCCTGGCGGCGTTCCGCGCGCGGCAGAGTTGGAAGGGGCGGAAATCTGGTGCGGCGCGACGCACTCGTGCCGCATCACTGATTGAGGTTGTTCGACGGGACTATCGCGGTGAAGGTTAAGACTCGCAAGAGGCCAAAAGCCGCAGATGTCGCGGCAAAGGTTGGGCGCAGCGTGCGCACGGTGAAACGGTGGGCAGCGATCCCCCGCGCTCAATGGCTGGCCGAGCAGGCCGCCCGTCGTGCTGAGGCCGCACGGCTACGGGCCGAGGGCTTAGAGTGGGCCGAGGTTGCTCGGCGCGTCGGCGCGTCGTCATCGGACGCTGCACGGGGGTTGGCACGTCGAGCGCGGCGGGAACGTGGCGATGACACGATGCTGCTGCGCGTGACGCCGCAGGAAAAAAGGCTTATCGAGGCTGCGCGATCGAAGCAAGTGGAGATCTCACGTGGCTGAGTCCGAAAACCTGGTGCTTGAGATGCTGCGCGCGATCCGCGCCAAGCTGGACAGGCACGACGAGCGCTTCGACGAGCTGATGCAACGGCTCGGACGCATCGAAGCATCCATCGTCGGCCTCCGCCGTGACTCGGCACACGCCGAGGAAACCCAGGTCGAGCAGGAGGCGCGCATGGACCGCCTCGCAAGGCGCATCGAGCGCATTGAGAAGCGGCTGGAGCTGACAGACCAGCCATGAACAACAACCGGATTCGCTCGGCGCTG
>JAJYDK010000049.1 GCA_021777555.1 Pseudomonadota bacterium
GAACAGAGTGAGCCCACCACCCAGCCCCACCACGAAGCCGCCGCCGGCCCGGGCGGCCAGAAATCCCGGTGGCGCCGGCGCCGCCCAACTCTCGTGCTCGGCGCGACCCGGCCGCAGCCGATGCAGGCGCAGCCCCTTGATATCGACCATCCACAGCGCCGCGTCGGAGGCGACCCACAGAGGTCCCTCGCCGAGTTCCGCCCCGAGCGAAAAGGCGTGCTCGGCGTGCATCACGAGCGCCGGGTCATCTGCGGCCGCAGGGCGTGAAAACCCCAGCGCTCACCCCGGAGAGGTGGTGTGCAAAACCCCTGCAATGCATCCCCTCTGGACCGCCGCGGCAGTCGCTCGATCATAGATCTGATTAGTCTGATTATTCAGCCGGCGGGCGTCAAGCCGTACCCTGATGCGCCCGGGGATCCCCGTAGTACTCGCAGAACCACTCGACGAACTGCCGCACCCCCACCTCCACCGGCGTTGCGGGCCGGTACCCGACGTCCCGAGCGAGGTCCTCGACATCGGCGCAGGTCTCAGGAACATCGCCCGGCTGCAGCGGCAGGAAGCGCTTCTCGGCCTGGCGCCCGAGACACTGCTCGAGCACCTCGATGTAGCGCATCAGCTCGACCGCCTGATGGTTGCCGATGTTGTACAGACGGTACGGCGCGCGGCTGCTCGCCGGATCGTGTGTCACGCCGTCCCAGTGCGGATCGGGCGCGGCAACGTGCTCACAGGCACGCACGACGCCCTCGGCGATATCGTCCACGTACGTGAAGTCGCGTTTGTGACGGCCATTGTTGTAGACGTCGATGGGCTTGCCGTCGAGGATGTTGCGGGCGAACTGGAACAGCGCCATGTCGGGCCGGCCCCACGGGCCGTAGACGGTGAAGAAGCGCAGCCCCGTGGTCGGCACGCCGAACAATGCCGAGTAGCTGTGTGCCATGGCCTCGTTGGCCTTCTTGGTCGCCGCATAGATCGACAGCGGATGATCGGCGCCGCGGTGCGGGGAGAACGGCATGTCGGTATTGGCGCCGTAGACCGAACTGGTCGAGGCGTAGACCAGATGCTCGATGCCGTTGTGACGGCATCCTTCGAGCACCGTCAGCGTCCCGGAGACGTTGCTGCGCACGTAACTGTACGGGTCCTTCATCGAATAGCGCACCCCGGCCTGCGCGGCGAGGTGAATGACCCGGGCGAAGCGCTCCTCGGCGAAGAGCCGGGCCATGGCCGGCTCATCGGCGATGTCCAGGCGCAGGAAGCGAAAACCGTGCGCTGCGCGCAGCCGCTGCAGGCGCGCCTCCTTCAGCGCGACGTCGTAGTAATCGTTGAGGTTGTCGATGCCGACCACCTCGTGGCCGCGCGCCAGGAGTTTCTGGGCGGTGTGATAGCCGATGAATCCGGCCGCACCGGTGACGAGAATTTTCATGGTTCCTCTCTGACTGCGACGGCCGCGCGCTGCGGCCCTTCGGGGGCTGAAATCACATTGTACCGACCCGCTCCGCCGGCACGCCGAGCCGTGTGTCGCGGCGGGCCGACCCCACCGCTATGAGCGCTCGACTCGAAGGCCCGGCGCAGCCGACTCGGCGCCCGTCGTGCGCGGGGTCTTCCCGCTGATGATGATGACGACACTGGCGATCACGAGCAGGGTGCCGAAGACCGTGCGTGCATCCAGGGACTCGCTGCCGAACAGATAGCCGATGATGACCGCGACCAGCGGATTGACATAGGCATACGTGCCGACCTTGGTGGGCGACTCATGATGGATCAGCCAGGTGTAGGCGCCAAAGGCGAGCACCGATCCGGCCACGATGAGATACGCCAACGCCACCCAGGCCTGCGTGGACACCGTCGCCGGATGAAAACCGCGCTCCTGTCCGAACACGACCGCGGCAACGCCGAGCAGCAGCCCGCCGGCGAGCATCTCGGTCCCGGCCGTCATCGTCTTCGCCGCGGGTAACGGCAGACGCCGCATCAGCACCGAGGCGATCGACCAGCTCATGGCGGCGATCACCAGCGCGAGCGCCGAGGGCCCATAGATGGGCGCGCCGGCGAGTCCGACCGCGGGGTCGACCAGCACCACGACGCCACCGAGGCCGACGATGAGCGCCGAAGCGAGCCGCAGCGTCAGCCGCTGCGTGCGCAGCCAGAGGATCTCCGCGACCGCGGTGAAGGCCGGGATCGTGGCCAGCATCACTGCCGCCATCCCGGAGTGAACCTGCCGCTCGGCCGTGAACAGCAGCCCGTAGTCGATGACGAACATCAGGACCGCGAGCAGCACGATCGATCCCCACTGGCGCAGCGTCGGCAGAGGCTGGCGGCGGGCGAGCGCCCAGGCACACATCATCGCCCCGGCGACGGTGAAGCGGATCGACGCCAGCAGCAGCGGCGCCACCTCACGCACCCCGATGCGGATCGCGATATAGGTCGAGCCCCAGACCAGATAGATGATCCCGAATGCAGTCAGGGTCTTGAGCTTACTGGGCACGCGGCGCTCCTGGCGGCGATGAGACGGTGCGAGGGGGGACGGGAAGCCGCTCCGATCATACCGCAGCGCCCCGTGCGGCCCCCCGCAGCGTGCGGTAAGTCACAGATCAGCACTCCCGTGGCGGAGTTTTGCGCCGTGCTGCCGAAAAACTGAATCGGTTGCGAAGCGTTCGTCCGCGCTTCGGGGGATGCTGTCACGATGGGATATTGGCTGCTCACGCCGCTGCTGCTCGCCGTCGCCGCCGTCGCACTGCGACCGGCGCTGCGTCGTGCTTTTGGCGCGGTCGCAGGCGGGCACGGCGCCGGCGATGCGCCGGCCGTCGACACCGCGCCCGATCCCGAGGTCGCCCCCGCCCCACCCGCACCTCCGGAGGCGCAGCTGCTCCCGCCCGCCCCCGCTGCGGCTGCCCTCCCTGCCTGCGCGCCGCTCGAGGCCGCGGAGGTCTTCGCGCAGTTGCGCGCCCTGGAACTCGGTCTGACCGCCCCGCCCCGCGCGCAGGCCCCCGATGAGCGCAAAATTGCCCAAGCGCTCGGTGCGATCGGGGATGCGGCCGCCGAGCGGCGTTACTTCCCGCGGCGCCCCAACCTGCTGCCGCAGCTGATGCACGCCATCCACGACGAGTCCGTCGCACGGCGTCAGCTGGTCGCCATCATCGCTCGGGACCCGGCGCTGGTCGACAGTCTGCTGCGCATGGCGAACAGCTCCTTCTATCGCCTCAGTCCGCAGCCGGTGGAGTCCATCGAGCGGGCGGTCGCAGTCCTCGGCAGCGATGGCCTGCGCTCGGTGATCGCCACGGCGCTGATGCAGCCGATCTTCAACGCCGTCGCGGCCGCAGAATTCCCCAAATTTCCCCAGCTGGTCTGGGAGCACGCGCTGCGCTCGGCGCAGGCCGCGGTGGTCCATGCGGCGGTGGCCGAGCGCATCGAACCGTTCACGGCGGAATTGCTCAGCCTGATCAGCGGCATGGCGGAAATCGTGCTGTTCCGCGCGGTACGCGCCCGCTGCGCGGCGGCCAGCGGCGGCACTCCGGCGGCTGCCGGACTGCTGGACACTTTGCTCCGAGTCCACGCCGCACCGCTCGCGCAGAGAATCGGCGGTGACTGGCAGCTGTCGGATGCGGCCTTGGCCGCGCTCGCCGAACAGACTTCACCGAGCGCACCCGGCAGCGCACTCGGCCGCTCACTGCACTTCGGCCGTCTCGCCGGTGCGCTCGCCGTGCTGTACGCCAACGGTCGGATCGATAAGGCGACGGTACGCGCATCGCTGCCCTCGAGCGCCCTGCCCGCCGCGCACAGCGATACGCTCGTCACGAAGCTCCTGCTGCCATTTCAGGATCCGCGCACCGGATCGGCGCCCCGCACGCCGCGACGCTGACCGCCGAGCGGCGCAGAAGTGGACTCCCCGCGCGAACAGGCCGATGATATCGGTGCGGCCTGTGACTGCCCCGCGGATCACCCTTCATGACCCAGGTACTGCCCGTTCTTCTCTCCACACTCGCCGGCACGGTGCTCGGTGCGCTCATCGCCTGGCTGCTGACGCATCTGTATGCTCGGCTTGCGCTGCGGGAGGTTCGCAAGCAACGCGACCAGCTCGAGCGCTACAACCGCACGCTGACGGTACTGCTGAAGGGATGGGAGGATCAGAGTCAGGTGGAACTCTCGCGTAACGCACGCGGAGAGATCAGCGGCGGACGGGTGCTCGCCGGCACGGCCGGAGCGCTAGTGGAGTCTGCCGAGCACGGAGCAGGCGCACCGCGACGCTTCTGAGTGGCCCCGCCGATGAGGCCGGCCCGCGCTACGGGCGCCGGCCGGCGAGCCGGTCCAGGCCCTCCCGCAGATCGTTGCGCACATCCTCGAGGTCTTCGAGCCCGACCTGAACCCGCAGGCACAGCCCGGACGGGCACCAGTCGGTTGCCGTGCGGTAGGTACGGCAGTCGAAGGGAATGATGAGACTCTCGAAGCCACCCCAGGAATAGCCCATGCCGAAGATGCGCATCGCATCGAGCATGCGCGCGAGGTCATCGCGAGTGAATCCCGGGTGAAGGATGAAGGAGAACACGCCCGTCGAGCCGGTGAAATCGCGCTTCCAGAACGCATGCCCCGGGCACGACGGCAATGCCGGGTGCAATACCGTCGCAACTTCCGGCTGCAGCGCGAGCCACTCGGCGAGCGCCAGACCGCGCCGCTCGGCCTCCTGCAGACGGATGTGCAGCGTGCGCATGCCGCGCAGCGCCAGATAGCAGTCCTCGGCCCCCGGCAGCATGGCCATGCTCTGGTAGGTCTCCTTCAGCCGCGGCCAGAGTCGCTCGTTGGCGCTGACGAGTCCGAGGAGGATATCCGAGTGGCCGCTGAGGTACTTCGTGCCGGCTTCCACCACCAGATCGCAACCGTGCTCGTGGGCTCGGAAGTAGAGCGGCGTGGCCCAGGTGTTGTCGATGATCGTCGTCAGTGCGCGCTCGCGCGCCAGCGCGGTGATGGCCGGAACGTCCTGGACCTCGAAGGTCTGCGAGCCGGGCGACTCGAGAAAAATCGTCGAGGTGTTCGGTCGGATCAGCGCCGCGAGGCCCGCGCCCACCATCGGGTCGTAGTAGGTCGTCTCGATGCCGAATCGCGCGAGCAGCTTGCCGCACAGCGCCCGGGTCGGCAGGTAGACGCTGTCGGGCATGAGCAGATGATCACCGCTGTTGAGCGCCGTGAGCAGTGCCAAGGTGACCGCTCCGAGACCCGAGGCGGCGAGCGACGTGCCGGCCGCTCCGCTGAGTGCGCTCCAGGCGCTCTCGAGACTCTCTACGGTCGGCGTGCCGGCGGTGCCGTAGCTGTACCGGGCGCGCTCGTGCTGCAGATCATCGAGCGTCTTGAACAGCACCGTGGAGCCGCGGTAGAGCGGCGTATTGACGAAGCCGTAATGTGCATCGGACATTCGGCCGAGCTGGGCTAGCCGGGTGCCGATGCCGAAGGTCTCTGTCGGGTCTTTCATGGTGCGCGCCGTTGCCTGCTGAGCGACAGATCGCACTCTATACGCTTGCGCGCATAGCGCGCCATGCCCGAGAGCAGCCGGACTGGCCCTGCGCTGACGGCGAGATCCTGCGTCGATCCACGACGCGGGCATCGAGATCGATCCGAACGCTCCAGGGGTGGGTCTCCTGGAGTCCCGCCGCTCACATCGGCACTCCACATCCTCCAATGACCCTCGAGGATACGGAGAACGATACCTCGAGCGCTGAAGGCATTGCTCGGCCGCTCGCGACCGTCAAGCGCAGCCCCTCAGATCCCCCACTTTAGATCGCTCATACGACCTGCCACGAAGGCAGAATCTAGGGCGCACGAGATGCCTGTCAAAGACCGTCAAACGAGCCGCAACGTGATCGCCTTCAATACCGCTCGCGTCCGATCCCTCGTGTCCAGCTTGGCGAGAATCTCCGAGACATAGTTCTTGACCGTGCCCTCGGCGAGCCCGAGGCTGCGCGCGATTTCCTTATTGGAATAACCGCCGGCCAAGAGTCTCAGGATCTCAAGCTCACGTGGCACCAGCTCGATTCGCCCCGCCTCCACGTCCACCGGCACACCCGCCTCCGACAGACGTTGACGAATCGGCTGCATCGCCACCGGCGCCAGCCATCGTTCACCATGGCGAGCACGTTCGATCGCAGTGAGCAGATCCTCCGCTGATGCTCCCTTCAGCAGGAATCCCTGAGTGCCTGCCTCGACAGCTGCGAGCAACAGGTCGGTGTCCTCAAATGCCGTCAGCATCACCACTGGGGTTCGGTCGCCCCGTGTGCGCAGTTCCCGAACCATCGCGATACCATCGAGCCCAGGCATGCGGATATCGCTTACGATCACATCGACCGGTGTTGCCCCTATTTGCTCGAGCAGAGCGAATCCCGACGCGACTCGCAGTACGACCTCGAGCCCGGCACGCTCGAGTAACGCTTGCAGGCCTTCCCGTACGAGGTCCTGATCCTCAACGAGGGCGATGCGCACTCTCATGGCTGGCGCTCTGTCGGGAGAATCACCCGTAGCCTAAATCCCCCCTCGCGCGAGGTATCCGTCTCGACTCGACCGCCGAGCAGCGCGACGCGCTCGCGCATTCCGCGAAGTCCCAATCCCGCCTCGTGCGCTGCCGGACATTTGCCGTCATCGCGCACCTCGAGACACAGTTCTCTCGCGCTCTGCGCAAGCGATAGCCAGATATTGTGCGCATTGGCATGGCGCACAGCGTTCGTGAGTCCCTCCTGTCCCGCGCGCACGATCGCTTCGGCCTTTTCCGTACCGTCGACGCGAACCGGATCGGCCAGATCAAGGTGAATCCGTGGCACCGGAAACGCCTCTGCGATCCGTCGCAACGCCGCACGCACGTCGATTCCATCGTGGCGACGCAGATTAGCCACCACACTTCCCAGGTCCGACAGCAATTCAGTCACCAGCGCACGCGAAAGGCGCCATTCATGCTGCCGCGATATTCGTGCCTCTTGGCCGAGGAGTTCCAGATTGACTGCCAAGGCGGTAAGCCGGTGTCCGGCAACATCATGTAACTCGCGCGACACCCGCAAACGCTCACCGTCGCGCGCACTTTCTGCGAGCAGCTCTCGAGTTGCCAGCAATTGCGCATTCACCTCGCGAAGATCTCGCGATATTCGCTGGGCGTGCATGCGGTCCAATGTGGTCAACAGCGCAAATACTTGAAAGAGCCCATAAATAAAAAGTTGGAACCACGGGTCATCATGACGCCAGCGGGTGATGAGAATCCCAAGGAATGCGACGTTCAGGATGACCACGGCCGTGACCGCGAATCTCGCCGGACCAATCGCACCGAACGCCACTGCAATGACAATCAGCAGCATCGGCGTGAAAGTCGACGGCCCGAAGGCGAGTAGTGCCAGTGCAGAGACCACCATCAAGGAGAGCGCGAGGACGTTTCGAGCAGCTCTCGTGGGGTCCGCAATCGCCCTGGCACGCAAGCCAAATCCAGCGAGGAAGGCGAGCATGAGCAGCGCCGCAATCGCGCGAGTCACCGTTGCCTCAAGAGGTGCCCAGTGAGGTGGCGCTCTCCACAGACCGATGGCGACCGTGGCCCACGCCAAATAACCGGCACACGAGAGCGGAGTGGGCGCCAATGCCGATAGGTCGCGAACTGAACGCATGCCAGACGATAGTCGCGAAATGGCGTTCGCTTCAAGATCCGCACCCTGAAAATGACTTCCGGCACCCTCGCGCATGCCTTCCGGCACTGGTATCGGGCGCCGCCGCACGCATCATGAGAGTCCGGTCGACAGCCGCAGCGGAGATTCGCATGAACCTGAGCAATTTCTACCGATATTTCTTCTACGCAATTTGGCTCGTAATGATCGTCTTTTGGTTGGTGCTTGCGCGCAACGTAAAATCCACGGTCAGGCGCCAAGCCGCGCTGCCGCGTCTCATGAACCTAGCGCTTCTCTATGCCGCGGCCGGCCTATTGGCAGATCCATTCACCCCCATGAGTTGGCTCGCAATGCCCTTTCTCCCCAGTTCTCATTGGAGAATCTGGTGTGCCCTCGGTGCAACCATGACGCTCATGGGCGTGCTGTTGACGATCTGGGCACGACTCCACATCGGACGCAACTGGAGTTCCGTGGCCGCCGTCAAGGCCGATCATGAGTTGGTTACTACTGGCCCATATCAATGGGTCCGACATCCAATCTATTCCGGTTTGACACTCGGGTTTGTCGGAACCGCTGTCGCGATCGGACAATGGCGCGGAGTGCTGGCCGTTGCGTTGGCGCTCATCGCCATAGCACAACGGATCGTCATCGAGGAGCGATTCATGCGCGAGCAATTCGGGAATGCCTACGACACATATGCGCGGCGCGTTCAGGCACTCCTACCGGGTCTCATCTGATTCATCGTGCGCGACACGA
This sequence comes from Pseudomonadota bacterium, assembly GCA_021777555.1. Classification (GTDB taxonomy): domain Bacteria; phylum Pseudomonadota; class Gammaproteobacteria; order Steroidobacterales; family Steroidobacteraceae; genus 13-2-20CM-66-19. Next base: position 8,373 of record JAJYDK010000049.1, read on the forward strand.
TCAACGAAGGATCCGCTGATCCTTGGCGCGAAGAAGCACGAGGCGCAGCGTGCAGCCGCGAAAGACACGTTCGGACTGCGCGTCTGCCCGCCTGCACTCACCACTTGAATACTTGCGCCCCCGAAGGGATTACGCGCAAGATGCGGTCGATTAGACGCCATCCATCAGACCTGCGGCAGGCGGCCACTTCGCGAGGCCCGCCGCCTCATGAACGCAGGGGATCCGTACCTTCAAAGCGGCGAGAATGGAGCGGACATGCGCAGACGAGAGATCCTCAAGGGCGTGGCAATCGCTTCCGTCTTTGCTCCAGTTCTGTCTCGAGCGGCGTCTGCGTTTTGGATAGGCAAGAGGCGACTCATTCGTCGATTACGGCCCACCGATCCCCGCTGGCCTACGTCGCGCGACTGGGAGGCTCTGAAGAAGCAAGTCGACGGTAACTTGATTCCAGTGAGTTTTCCGATCGACATCGTCAAATCCGCGCCGAACAGCGCCGCTGCCCGGCAGCTGAGGACAGAGATTGAAAACCCCTACTTTATCGCCGATCAGCCTGGACTGACCGAGACTCTAGGCTGGGTCGATGCATGGCACAGCCAACCAAGTGTTTATGCGGTGGTAGCACGAAGTGCGCGCGACATCGCCGCCGCGGTGAACTTCGCACGGGACAACAATCTTCGACTGGTCGTCAAGGGTCGCGGGCACAGCTACGTTGGCACCTCGAATGCGCCCGACTCGCTCCTAATCTGGACACGTTACATGACCGACGTCGAGGTGCATGCCTCATTCGTGCCACAGGGCTGCAACGGGAAGATTGCGCCACAACCCGCCGTTACGATGGGCGCGGGCGCGTTCTGGCTCAGGGCATACGAAGCAGTGACAACCGAGCACGGGCGATACGTCCAGGGCGGAGGCTGCCTGTCGGTGGGAGTCGCCGGACTCATCCTGGGAGGGGGGTTCGGAAGCTTTTCGAAGCGCTATGGAACCGCGGCGGGAAGTCTCCTCGAGGCCGAGGTCATCACGGCGGACGGTCGCACCCTGATCGTGAACGCATGCACTCACCCGGATCTGTTCTGGGCGCTCAAAGGCGGCGGAGGCGGCACGTTCGCGGCAGTGAGCAAACTCACCGTTCGTACGCACGATCTTCCCGAGTATTTCGGCGTCACGAACTTCAAGGTCAAAGCACCCTCGGACGACGCGTATCAGGCACTCATACGAGAGTTCGTCAGGTTTTACTCGGCGCACTTATTCAACGAGCATTGGGGAGAACAGGCGCACGTTCGCAGTGACAACGTCCTTGCGATCAATATGCTCTCGCAAGGATTGAATAACGAGCAATTGCAGGCAATCTGGCAACCATTCCTGGATTGGGTGACATCATCGCCGCTCGGATTTTCCATGCCCGGGCGGATCGTAAACGGAAGCCTGCCCGCTCGACGCATGTGGGACGCCGACTGGCTTGCCGAGCATTGGCCGCAGATCGTATACCCGGTCGACGGCAATCTGATCCATGCTGTCCTCGACGATATTCTGGTGCGCGTGATGCCCGAGCCGATGTTTCATCGAGACGAGCGGCCCGGTGGGAATCGCTCGAATTTCTGGTGGGATGCCGATGCCGGTCAGGTCGCATGGTACATCTGGGGCTACGATTCGCTGTGGATGCCTGAGTCGCTGCTCGCAAGTGATTCCCAGCGTCGGCTTGCCGATGCTTTGTTCGCCGCATCTCGACACGCCTGGGTCGAGATGCACTTCAACAAAGGTCTCGCCGGCGCGCCGCCCGAGGTCATAGCTGCCGCACGCGATACCGCGACAAATCCTGCGGTCCTCAATGCCTTTGCACTTGCGATCGTGAGCAGCGGCCAGGGTCCTTCGTATCCGGGTATTCAGGGGCATGCACCCGAAGTTGCCCAGGGTCGTACCGCAGCGAAGGGGATCGAGCGTTGCATGGAGCAGCTGCGCGCCGTCGCGGGGCCGGGCGGATCGTACTTGAATGAGACGAACTACTTCAAAAAGGGATGGCAGCAGGCGTTTTGGGGAGACAATTACGCTCGACTCGCCAAGGTCAAGCGCCAATACGATCCGGACGGTCTCTTTTTTGCTCACCACGGAGTCGGCTCGGAGGAGTGGAGCAGTGATGGCTTCACGAAACTCTGAGCCATGGCACGGATTCTGCTCCATTTCCCTGACCCATTGGTCCGGAACCGACTGGTAATTGCGGCTTGTGATTCACGCATCGTGCGATGAAGCATCGCCGCCGATGCCCGTAAGCGCCTACCATGGCGCGCCATGCCCGGGGCCCGAAGCGGCGCTCGACCGACTGTAACCTTCATTCTCGGCCCCATGGATGATGCTCGGCTCATCAGCACCGGACCGAAGAGAGTGCTCGCGACGACGATCGCGTCAAGTCGCTCAGGTGCCGATCGAGGGAGAAGCGGAAGTTCGCCACTCGCGCTCAAGCGATCAGTCACAACACTCGAATACACTCCGCAATTTCAGCCGAAACTCAAAAGGTCAAAATGAGCTCCCGATTTACCGATCGGGCCGCATCCGTCACATTCGCGAATCCGGTGGAAAGTTGACCAGATCAATCCGCACATCACCGCGTGACAGCACGTCCTCGCCCCTGTTTCAACGCCATACCCAGTGGTCCGTCGGCGCGCAACAGGCCTTCAATCTGGGAATATGGGACGCTCACATCCACAGCGCCGATAGACCCGCTGAAATCTACCTCAAGCGTGTGAGCTTCAAAGACGTACGTGGGTCCGCTCTCAACAGTGTTCCACATACCCTTCGGCCACTGCTTATTGAAATCAGCATCAACAATGGCGTTGAGGCGCTGATACCAATCGACATTGGCTGCGAATAGACTCTCCAGCGGCACGATGCCATCCGTGCGTAGATCAATGAGATAGCTCGCACCGGAGCGCATCTCCTGCGCACCCCCCGTATAGCGCGAAATGAACAGCTGAATATCCAGCAGGTACGGTCCCGGTCGATATAAGTCGAATGACTGGTAGTACTCAAACCCCGAAGGATAGAACTCCCCATGGGGCGGAGCTGTGTTGAATAACCCGGCAGCATCCGTATTCAGTGCTTCAACGCGACGCGTGGCCGACTGCGCGAAGAATTGATTTGTGGAGACCGAATCCGCTTCATGATTATCGAATTGTGGATAGTGCGCTACGTCACGCGCGTCCCCGTACCGAAAATTCTTACGCTGAATGATCGCGTAGTCACCGACGAACGGCCATGACCCCATCGGGCGTTGACGTTCAAGTTCCTGCAAACGTCGAAGCCGAGCCACATACGAATTCAACACGTTCGGCGAGCCGCGATATTCCCGTTGTCGGTAGGTGACCCATCGGGCTTCGTCCGCAACCAATTGTGCGCGCGCCGGTCCTCGCAATTGCGCAAGCAACCGGTGATAGAGATGATCTATGTTGCGCTGTAACTGCGGGATGGTCTGTATTTTCCAGCCTTGAGCCGATGCGTGAGTCACACCGGACGTTAAGACCATGACGCAACTGAGTGCAGTCAGTATCCGAAGCGGACCGCGGACCGAGCACGATCTGTGGGTCATGGAATTCCTGACGGGCCAGCCCTTTTCTGCGGCACTTCTACCATGTGCTGGGTCTAGCATTCAATAGACAAAGAGCAACGGACCGGACGAGCCGGACGCGATGTACAACAGCGCTATTCATGGCCTCATGAGTTACTCCGCCTGATGGTGTCGTGCGAGAACTTTCAGGCGCAGGTAACTCTGGGGCAGATTGTCCGTTGCAGATCGCACTGACCCGTTACCGAGCCCTCCCGATCTGCCCAGATCGGCCGCACCGTCTGCAGATGCCGTGCCGCCGCCGGAACGGGGCATCAGCGCCGGCGGCGCTCCGAGTGGCAAATGACGCGTGATGCACGCCCCGCCCTGATGATGGATACCGAGGCCGAGACGATGCTCGCCCGGCTGGCACCCACCCGGGTCGGGGATGCCGTGAGCCGCGCAAACGCCTCGACAAGCGCCAGGCATCAGCTGGCGGGCCTGCTCCGTACGCCAGAAGGCACCGTCTGGGCGGGTCGCGTGACGTATTGCCAGCCGAAGCGCAACGGCGAACGGGGCAGGAGGCTGGTTCCCACGGATTTGGTGACACTGGCCGTCCTCGGTCAATGAGCGACGGATATGGCCTCTGACACCTTCCTAGGTGAACAGCGGGTGACGGCCAAACGATCCAGGGCCACCACCGGTCCAGCTGCTCTCGTCGCCGAGCAGATTCGCCTGCTCGGGAAGGAAATGGCGCGCGCCGCCGAACTGGCGCTCTCCATCGACGACGTGTTCTTCAAGCTCGCGGCAGAGAAGAGCCGCCACATCGAAGCCCTGCAGCGGGAAATGACGGCGGTACGCAAGGACAATGCGCTTGCCGACCCTGTGGCCGCCTTGACGGGAGAAGGGTTTCGCGAGCTGCTCGACGGGCAGCGGCCGGAGCGGGCCCTTGGAGCCCTGGTCGAACGAGTCCGCCTCGATCTCGAGGCCCTCACCCGCCCGATCGAATTCCAGGCGGTGCCGGGCGAGCGAAAGTGGCGATCTGTGGCGTCCCCAAGGCGACGCCACAGATCGCCACCCGCACTGGTGCAATCAGTCAGACTCAGTGAATAAACCCCACAATTGCTGACAAGAGCCTAAACGCGGACATGAGTTCAAAAGTCACTGGTCCTCTCGCATCAATCGCTTCGCAGCGGCGGTGCACGCCTGATTACGCCATTGCGTATCTCACGGTTTGCCAGGATCTCGTCGCGCCTGTCGCAACGCCTGACCCAGTGGACCGTCGGCGCGCAACAGACTCTTTATCTGGGAATACGGAACGGTCACATCCACAGCGCCGACAGACGCAGTGTATCCCACATCAAGCATGTGAGCTTCAAAGATGTACATTGGCCCGCTTTCAACAGTGTTCCACATAGACTTCGGCCACTGCTTGGCGAAATCCGCGTGAACAACGGCCCGCAGCCGACGATGCCAATGCACGTTCGCTGCGAACACCTTTGCCAATGGGACGATGCCATCGGTGTGCAGGTCAATCAGATAGCTCGCCCCGGAGCGCATCGCCTGCGCGCCCCCCGTATAACGCGATCTGAACAGAACAATATCCAGCAGGTACGGCCCCGGTCGATACAAGTCGAATGACTGGTCGTACGCATAGCCTGGGGGATAAAATTCTCCATGCGGAGGAGGAGTATTGAATAGCCCGGCAGCTTCAAAATTCAGTGATCTGACTCGCTGCGCGGCAGACTTCGCGAAGAAGTGATTTGTGGAGATCGTATCCGCTTCATGACTATCAAATTGTGGATAGTGCGCGGCGTCACGCGCCTCCCCATATCGAAATTTCTTGTGCTCAATGATCGCGTAGCCACCGACGAATGGCCAGGGCCCCATCGGTCGTTGACGTTCAAGTTCCTGCAAGCGTTGCAGCCGGGCCGCATACGAATTGAGGACGTTCGGCGAGCCGCGATATTCCCGCTGCCGATAGGTCGCCCATCGGGCCTCATCCCTCATCAATTGCGCGCGCGCCGGTCCTCGCAATTGAGCAAGCAACGCATGATAGAGATGACCGATGTTGCGTTTCAGCTGTGGGATCGTCTGTGGTTTCCAGGCTTTGGCCAATGAGGGATTCATACCCAACACCAAGGCCAAGACGCAACTGAGCGCAATCAATTTTCGAACCGAATAGTAGGGTGAGCACGATCTGTGGACCATAAAATTCCTCGCCACGAGCACTCTTTGTGGAACTTCTATCACACGCGGCGTCGTTCGTTCAACAGGAAGGCGAAGGGGCCGGACGAGCCGGCCCCTGTGAATGATAAAACCAGTTTATGACCTCATGAATTTCTCCACCTGATTGTGACCTATAGAATGATTCAGGCAGCAGTTGACCCCGGGCAGACAGCCCGTTGCCGCTCGCTCTGAACGTTTGCAGGGTCTTCCCGATCTGCCAAATCGAGAAGCTCTGTTACCGGTCGACCCGCCAAGGTCGACCGCCCCAATGGCATCCTGCCGTACTCACTTCCTGGGCCTGCCAGACCCAATTACGTCGAGATTCGATCGCCCTCGGCTTTCGGAATCGCTTGGACTCACCAGTCAGTCAGCCCGCGCTCTGCACCCATGGGTGCTTCTACTTGCCAAGTCTCCCTCTCCGCCCTCTTTTCGCACCGAAGTGCAGCGCTCGCATTGCCGTGCTTAGCGCCCGAGGGGTAGGAGATTCCTCAGTTCTTCCACAGAATTTCCAGTCATTGAACGTGTCGACATCAAATCGATGAATGCTCTAGTGCAACGCACCTCCCCCGCCGGATGGCGGGCTTTCGCGGTCCCAGAATTCCAAGACGAACCGCTACTCTCATCGATCATCGTTTGCCGCTGACTTGGCCGGGTGTCCCCCGGCTACACGCTATAACTCCGATTGCACCCTGGACTGATTACCGGGTTGCGTTTACAGGCTTGAGCTATTCGAGAACCCTCCCGGCTTGCGCCGCGAGGTGCTGACCGCCACACATCACTGCTGACAGCCCGACGCCATTACTGACGCCTCACTCGCCCACCTGTCGGTACGCGTCATACCCTCGCTGGTCCCTAAGGACCGATTCGAGCATGCCGCGACTCATCCTTGAGTCTTCTGTGGACAGGCATCCCGCATTACTGCGGTAGCCGTGCCCTGGTCGCCCAATCCCCGCCTTCATGTGACCTTTGACTTCAATCAGCGGGTCGATGGGAATACGGTCAGTCGGCGGGAATTTCACCCGCCTCAGCCGTGTTGCGGCCGCACCAGCCCGATGAAGGGCATGCGGCTACAGCGATCTACCAGTTGGCAACTGGCATGTCCCGTCCGGGACGCTCGACGTGTGGAAGCGGGGGGTGGCGACCCCCGCTTCGCTTATGGCTGGCGAGGGTGTTGGCGCACCCCATGCTCCTGTTAGAGCTACACAGTATAGAAACCACCCGTTTCAAATTTTTTGGGCCTGCGGCGGGCAGCGGGTCCTCGGCCTGACGGCCTGCGAACCCTCGGCCGCCTTGGCCGAATGGAATCCTAGTTTGTTCTTGCTCAGCTGCTGATCGACCTTAGCCTCTTTCGCCCGCAGATCCCCAGATTCTGCCCCGTCGGTCCCCACCGCCGTTCGTGCTTGCACTGGTTGCTATACCTCGTGAATGACCGTGAACCGGGAGGGGACATATGACCGATGTAATACAAGCACGCGCACACCTGATGCAGCAGGTGAGTGACCACGTACGCCGTGGATACCGACACTGGGCAAGCGGGACGGTCCCGCTTGAGCGCGCTCGGGCGTGGTCTGAGAAGGCCATCAAACTGTACGAAGTCGAGCAGGATCGGAATCGACGCGCTCGCGCAAAGAAAGCCGGTCGCGGCTCCGCGTACTTGCTCTTTTATCCACTGGATCGGTCGCCTGAGACGAAGAGGCTCGGCTGGATCCTTCTCGTGAGCGACGGTGATCACCCCGCGCACAGACTGGAGAAACTATGCCGCGCAGAACTGAGTCCCGTAACCCTGTTTGGCTACAACCTGGCACGCGAGCCCAAGGCAGGCGTGGAGCACCCGCCGTGGACATGGCGCATGAGCCGGGACACGTACGAAGCGTGGCGCGAGCGCATCATCGACGTTATACGACGTGGGAGCGATTTGGATCTACAGCAGGTACTCAAGGTCCTGCGTGGGGCGCCGGGGTTCGCCGGTGTGCGTCGGCAAATCAAGTCGCTCCATCGCCTGATCCGTTATGAGTGGTCTGCTCGCCATGGACGGGCCACGCGACCACCGACCCTACCGCGAATATGGTTTGCCCCGCGGATGCAGGTCATCCGCGTGTCTTTATCTGCGTATCTCCAGACGCACAAGCGCGCGCAGGATTACCGCGCCGCTGAATCGCTTGAAAAGCGCCCTGCGGTCGACCAAACTAAAACATTGTCTTAGCAGTAGACCCCACGCACCCAGTCCGATGCCCGCTATACAGCCATAACGCCGTCAGTGCGGATAGCCCGATGGATAAACTCGGGTGCTTGACTGGGAATGGACAAGGTCTCCCAGCCACAGTGTTCCGGTTTTAAACCGAGATCAAAAACGCGTTCGCGTCGCGACGCCGCGCGGGATACACGGCAACGGCCGTCGATTACACTATTGCCCTCAAAAGGCCGACCGGCACCCGAGCTGGCCGTGGAATTTTTATACGAGGCCCTGCGGAGCAAGCTATGAACGCGGCCATGTACCTGCGAAGCAGTAAAGATCGCTCCGACGTCAGTATTGCGGCTCAGCGACACGAACTGGATAAACTCGCCACGGCGCGTTCGCTGAAAGTCGTCAAGTGCTTCGAAGATGCGGTCGAGTCGGGCGCTACGGAGGACCGTCCTGGCTTCCTTGCGCTCATTCGAAGTCTCAAGGATCCCCATCGCAACTGGTCCACTTTGCTGGTGTATGACACCAGCAGAATCGCACGGCGTCGACACATCGCTCAGGCCATCAAGCATCAGGCCAAGAAGCACGGTGTCACGATCTTGTACGCCCGCATGCCGACTGATCTCGATCCGGTCTCCGAGATTGTGTTGGAGTCGGTTTTCGAGGCAATGGACGAGGCGCATTCGATCATGTCCCGAGAGAAGGGCCTTGCCGGAATGTCCGAGAACGTTCGCCAAGGCTGGCGAGCCGGCGGTCGGGCGCCATTTGGGTACGGGCTGGAATCACATCCCACGGGTGCGATCCGTGACGGCCAGCCCGTCACCAAATCGAAGCTGGTACCGAATGCCGATGCCCCCAAGATCCGTCGGTATCTGAAGGATCGAGCGGCAGGGGTACCCCGCACAATTGCCCAGCGCCACGTCCCGATGAATGCGTCGTCGCTGGTCGGGGTGGAATGGAACGCGCTGACCTATGCCGGCCACACCGTCTGGAACCGCCATGCCGCAGCCGGAACAGGACACAAGCGCCGGCCGCGCTCTGAGTGGCAGATGACGCGTGAGACACACCGTGCTCTGATCACGGATGCCGAGGCCGAGACGATTCTCACGCGGCTGGAAACGAGCCGGGTCGGGGATGCCGTGAGCCGAGCAAAGGCCTCGACGAACACCAAGCATCTGCTGGCGGGTCTGCTCTGTACGCCAGAGTGCACCCTGTGGGTGGGTCACGGTACGCATTACCGGCTGAAGCGCAAGGGCGAACGGCGCGGGAAACTCGTGCCAGCAGCATTGGTGGAACAGGCCGTCCTCGGTCAATTATCGGCGGATATGGCCTCTGATGCGTTCCTAAGCGAACTGCTGACGACGGCCAAGCGATTCAATGCCACCACCGATCCGGCGGCCCCCATCGCCGAGCAGATCCGCCTGCTGGAGAAGGAGAAAGCGCGCGCCGCAGAACTGGCGATCTCCACCGACGACGAGGTGTTCATCAAGCTCGTGGCGGAGAAGAGCCGCCACATCGAAGCGCTGCAGCGGGAGATGGCGGCGGTACGCAAGGACAACGCGCTCGCCGACCACGTGGCCGCGCTGACCGTAGAAGGGCTTCGCGACCTGCTCGCCGAGCAACGGCCAGAGAAGGCCCTTGACGTCCTGGTCGAACGAGTCGTCCTCGATCCCGAGGCCCTCACCTGCCAGATCGAATTCAAGGCGGTGCCGGGTGAGCGGAAGTGGCTATCTGTGGCGTCCCCAAGGGGATTCGAACCCCTGTTACCGCCGTGAAAGGGCGATGTCCTGGGCCTCTAGACGATGGGGACCCGGCGCTCAATATCGCTCCACAGGAGTGCCCTGCGGCGCGGGGCGGCAAGATTACACGCCCCGGGGCTGCCGAACAATGCTCGCGTCGCTCGGGCCCCTATCGGGTACCCCTCTCGGGAGGGAGCGCGGGAGGCACGGGAGGGGACGCGAGGCCTACATTGACGTACCAATGCTGCGTGCCGGCAGCCCGCCGCCGGGTGATGACCTCTTCGTGCAGTTCAAAGGTCCCGGGATGCAGGTGCCGCGCGGCCCGGGGTTCGCCGTGAAATTCCAGATACGCCCGGTCTCGTCCGTACCGTGACCACCGCGCCACCCCTGGCGCCTCGGGGACGCCCGTGCGGGCAAAGCTCGTGAAGTAGCGCATGATCGCTGCGCTCAGCGCCCGCTCCTGCGGTTCATCCGGCGGTCTCGGCCACAGCGCCGGCCACCCCTCCTCGGCCCCGATTCGCCCGAACTCGTAGGGCAATTCACTGGCGTGGAACGCCTCGAGATGCAGCGCCTCCTGCGCCGGATAGTGATGGGCGAAGTAATACAGGTACGCCGGGCATCCCAGCGCCTCCTGAGACCTCACCAGACGCTCAGCACTCCACCCGTAGAAGGCATCCCGCGCGGCCGCGAGGGCGCTCTCCTCGATCTGGGTGGCCGGATACTGCTCGAGGTAGCGCGGCGCGAGGTCAGCATAAATACCTCTCACCTGCTCCTCGTATTCGGCCGCGCTTGGCGGCAGCGGCGGCAGGAAAAATCGCAGGGAGCGGACCTCCCCGTCATTGAAGCCGGCCATCAGCGGCACCGCAGACTGCTCCCCGCGATCGAAGCACTCGAGGATCTGCCGAGGCAGGATCCAACCGTCGATCGTCGCCTGCGGATCGAAGCCCGCGGCGGCGGCGCACTCCGTCAGGGTCTGGGCGTCCATCGCGCGCAGCGGGGCGATCCCGTTCGCACCCATTTGACGCACCAGCACCTCGCCTCTCTCGTGTGCCGAGGGCAATCCGAAGCGCGGCTGGGTGAGCTGCAGATTCGACACCAGGTACCCGCTCTGCGCGATCACCTTGTGGAAGAGGCCGCGGGCGAGCGGACTCGCCATCAGCTCAATGGCGCTCAGTGCGCCGGCCGACTCGCCGAATACCGTGACATTACCCGGGTCTCCGCCGAACGCGGCGATGTTCTCCCGCACCCAGTGCAACGCGGCGATCTGATCCAAAAGACCATAATTGCCGGACGAGTCGTTCGCAGACTCCGCACTGAGCTCCCGATGCGCCAGGTAGCCGAGCACACCGAGGCGGTAGTTGACGGTGACCACCACGACGCCCAGACGTGCAAGCGCCGCTCCATCGTACATGCCGCTCGCCGGATCCCCGGTGCGCAGCGCACCGCCGTGCAGCCAGACCATGACCGCGGCGCCAGCGCTGCCGCGCGCCGCCCAGACATTCAAAAACAGGCAATCTTCGCTCGCCCGCGGCACGGTGCCGCCGTAAATGCTGCCGGCGACCGAGGGCACCTGCACACAGGCCGCTCCGAAGTGCTGCGCCGTCCTCACTCCCGTCCACGGCCCCACGGGAACCGGTGGCCGCCAGCGCTGTGCGCCCGTGGGCGCCTCCGCATAGCGGATTCCGTGAAACATCCGCAGACCATCAGGCTGTTCGAGACCGGCGAGCTCACCCAGGGGCGTTTTCACCCTGCAGGGCACATCGAGCCCCGCCCCCGCGAGCCGGTCATGCGGCAGCGTCATTGCGCCAAGGTCTCCGGGAATGCAGCGCCGCGAGCGTCGCGCACCATCGGACGGGCGCGGGCCCGGCCGCCCTTCCACCGGTCACGCGCGAGGCACTGAGAAGGGCTGCGTTGAGCGGTGCGGCAGGGGCCACTCAACGGGCATTCTTTTTTCGCACTGCCGCGCTCTTGCGCGGCTTGGCGGCTCGACCGGGCTGAACGCACAGTGCGGTCAGGCCCGCGGCCATGAAGCGGGCCAGACGGTCCTTCACGGCCGCGAAGTCCTCGGATTGGCAGATTCCACCAGACAGGTGATCGATACGGCCGGTGCGACCCAGCACGTGCAGAAACGCACCGCTGACGAAGTCGTAGCCCCAGAAGATGTCGGCATCGGAACAGCCCGGCAGCGCCTTCTTCAAGATGCCGATCAACTTCAGCACCACCGGATTGAAGTGCAGGTCCATCATGGCCGCTCCTTCCGGGGAGTTGCTCACCTGCGCAGCGAATGCCGCAAAATTCCGCCAGCCCTCGCCGCCATTGATGTACAAATCGAGATCCGTGTCGAGAAAGGCGCGCAGCGCCCCTTCCACCGTCGGTGCGCCACCGCACTCGCGCTCGTAGTGATCGAGCGCATCGAGCCTTCGGCTGCTGGTCGTGCCCGCCCGGCGCGTGAACACCGCCTCGAACAGACGGCGCTTGTCGACGAAATAATAATGCATCAGCGAAGTGTGCACGCCCACCTTCAGGGCCACATCCCGCAGAGTCACGCCGTTCAAACCGTGCTTGGAGAAGAGATACTCGGCTGCATCCAACATGCGCTCGAGAGTCTCGGCCCGCTGCTCCGCTTTGGTGCGGGTCTTGTGCTTGCTCGTAAGACGCTTGGCCATCTACGCAACCTTCGACGAAAAGCGGCGATTCAAGATCGAAGAGTACCACTAATCGCCGAACGGATGCGCTCACGACCTAGCCCTCCGCGACCCGCTCGCGCAAACGTTTCTTGTCGATTTTGCCGGTGGCGGCCAACGGCATTTTCTCCACCAATACCACGCGATCCGGCATCCACCACGAGGGAATCCTGCCGCGCAGACTCTCCAGGATCGCCTCACTGCGCAATGCCTGCTCGGCGCGCGGCTCCACGACCAGCACCGGCCGCTCGCCCCACTTCGCATCCGGCCGTCCGACGACGGCCACGAGTCCAACACCGGGCAGCGCGCTGACGATGTCCTCGATCTCGCGCGGATTGATCCACTCTCCCCCGGACTTGATCAGATCCTTCGCGCGCCCGGTGATGGCGAGGTTCCCCTCGGCGTCGATGAACCCAAGATCGCCGGTATCGAAGTACCCCTCCTCATCGAGCGCGGGCGCCTCGTCGTTGAAATACCGCTCCGCGACGCTCGCACCCCTGACGCGCAGATGCCCGACCACCCCGCGCTGCTCGGGCAGAGTCCGACCCTCGGCATCGACCAATTTCAGATCGAGCCCCATCACCGGGCGACCCGAGGCGCGCCCCGCCGTTCGGGGCGCGACGTCCGGCGCCTCGATGGTGCCGAGCGGCGAGAGCTCCGTCATGCCCCAGCTGGTCTGCACGCGTGCGCCGAGTCGCGCTTCGAGCCGCGCCAGGAGCGACTGCGGGCAATGTGAACCGCCGATGAGGATGCGCTTCAGTGACGGCAGCTCGCCGCCGTCCCGCTCGAGCAGCTCGACCAGCCCGAGCCATACGGTCTGCACGGCCGCTGCGACGGTGACGTTCTCCGTTCGAATCAGATGACGCAGATGTGCCGGGTCGGTACTTCGCCCCGGCAACACCATCTTGGCGCCGACCGCCGGTGCGGCGAACGGGAACCCCCAGCCATTGGCGTGAAACATCGGCACCGCCACCAGCACCGAGTCGGTGGCCGTCAGCGCGATCGCATCGGCCTGAAGCGCTCTGAGGGTGTGCAGATAGTTCGAACGGTGCGTATACAGCACCCCGCGAGGACTGCCGACCGTGCCAGAGGTGTAGCACAGGCCCGCCGGCCACTCCTCCTCGAGTCGCGCCCAGCCCGCCGCATCACCGCAGCGATGCTCGAGCTGCGCCAACGTGCTCCAGGTGGCCGCCTTCCCCGTCGAGGCCTCCGCAACCTCACCGTCGAGAAGCACGACGTGCTCGATGCTGCTGCAGCGCTGCAGGAGCTCTTCGGCGAGCGGCTGCAGGCCTGCGCCGACGACGAGCCAGCGGTCCTGCGCTTCATTCACCATCTCGGCGAGATGAGTCGTGCTGAGGCGAGGATTGAGGGTGTGGCAGACCAATCCGGCGCCCATCACCGCGTACAGCACGGCCAGATGATCCGCACTGTTCCACGCCAGTGTCGCGATCCGCTCCCCGGGCGGCGGACCGAAGGTGCGCAGTCCTCCAGCCAGCCGACGGCAGCGCTCCCCGAGCCGGGCATAGGCGATGCGCTTGACGATGCCGTTGCCGCCTGCGCACACCACCTCGGTCCGACCATGCCACTTGGCGGCGTGGTCGAGAAATTTCTCCACCGTCAACGCATACTGCTGCATCGCGCGATCCACGCCCTCATCGAA
>JAJYDK010000096.1 GCA_021777555.1 Pseudomonadota bacterium
ATTTCAGGCGCGCCTCGAGCGCGCCACGCAGGTACACGACCATGACCACCGCCGTCTCCACGGCGATACCAAAAAGAGCAATGTAGCCGACGGCCACCGCGACGCTGAATTCGTAGCCGAGCAGCCATTGCAGCAGCAGTCCGCCGATGAGCGCGAAGAAGGCAGGGAAAAACAGCAGCGCCGCCTCGGCCACGGAGCGGAACAGCAGATACAGGAGCAGGAAGATCACCACAAAGACGATCGGCAGGATGAGCTCGAGGCGCTGCTTCGCCTGCATCTCGAACTGGTACTGGCCAGACCACTTGTACGTGTACCCGGGGGGCAGCGTGAGCCGCTCCTGAAGAAGTCGGTTGGCGCGCGCGACGAAGCCGCCATAGTTCGAGGTGCTGAGGTTGAGATACACATAGCCGGTGAGCTGCCCGCCTTCGTCGCGGATCATGGAAGGCCCGCGGGAGAAGGTGATCGACGCCACCTCGCCGAGCGGGATCTGGGCACCCGTGGGGGTGGCGATCACGACCTGCTCGAGCTGCGGGAGGTCGTTGCGAAAGTCGTGGGCGTAGCGCACGTTGATCGGGAAGCGCTCTCGACCCTGCACGGTCTCGGCGATATCCTCACCGCCGATACCCGACTCGATGGCGCGCTGAACATCCCCGACGGTGAGACCGTAGCGGGCCGCCTCGAGCCGGTGGACCGCGATGTTGATGTAGAGGCCCTGCGCGACACGCTCGGCGAACACCGACTCGACGCCGGGCAGGCGGGCGAGCAGATCGCTCACGCCCCGCCCAACTTGAGCGATCCCTGCGAGACTCGGCCCCTGGATCTTGAGACCCACGGGCGTCTTGATGCCTGTGAGTTCCATATCGAGACGGCCGGCGACCGGCATGGCCCAGGTGTTGGTGAGCCCGGGAAACTGCAGCTTTGCATCCATCTGCTGGATCAGCTTCGCGTAGGTCATCCCGGTGGGCCATTGCCGGCGGGGCTTGAGCATGATCGTGGTATCGAACATGTCGAGCGGGGCGTTATCGGTTGCGCTATCGGAGCGCCCCGCTGTCCCGAACACGGACTTGACCTCCGGGAATGAGCGGATGATGCGGTCCTGTTCCTGCAGGAGCTGAGTGACCTGCGTGATCGAGATGCCCGGCAGTGCGGTGGGCATATAGAGCAGCGAACCCTCGTAGAGCGCCGGCATGAACTGACTGCCGATGCGCTCGGCGAGTGGCACCGTCAGTGCGAGGAGGATCATGGCCACCGCGAGCGCCGTGCGCCGATAGCGCAGGCAGAGTTTGAGCACCGGCAGATAGAGTGCTCGGGTGATGCGGGAGATGGGATTGCGCGATTCGGGTCGCAGTCGTCCGCGGATGAATATTGGCATCAGCAACGGCACCAGCGTGATCGCGAGAATCGACGAGCAGGCGATCGCCAGCGTCTTGGTCCAGGCGAGCGGCGTAAAGAGCCGCCCCTCCGGCCCCTCGAGCAGGAAGACCGGCAGGAACGAGACGATGATGATGATCAGAGAGAAAAAGAGCGCCGGGGCCACCTGCTCGGCGGCGCCAAGGAGCAGCGCGCGGCGGTCCTGCGGCGATGGGACCGCGGGCGCAATGCCACCCTTCCCCACCGCCGCTCCCGCTCCCGCGCCCGGAGGCCCGTGGGCCGGCGGCCCCTCGCCGCCCGCATCCACTTCGGCGAGCCGTCGGTAGCCGTTTTCGACCATGACCATGGCGGCATCGACCAGCACCCCGATCGCGAGCGCGAGCCCCCCGAGCGACATGATGTTGCTCGAGACATGCAGGAAGTACATCGGGATGAACGAGGCGATGACCGCGATCGGGATGGAGAGAATCGGGATCAGCGCCGAGCGGAAGTGCCACAGGAACAGCACAATCACCAGGCTCACCACCAGCGCCTCTTCGATCAGATCGCGCTCGAGGGTGTGGACCGACGCTTCGATGAGACCGGAGCGATCATAGGCCGAGCGGATCGTGATGCCGGGCGGGAGTGAGGGGGCGATCGCGGCGAGTTTCGCCTTCACCGCCTGGATGACCTTGAGGGCGTTCTCGCCATAGCGCATCACGACGATGCCGCCGACGGTCTCGCCCTCCCCTTGCCAATCCGCAACGCCGCGCCGGGGGGCGGGACCGAAATTCACCGTGCCGAGGTCCTTCACGAGCACCGGCGTGCCGTTCTTGACGGCCACGGGAATGTCGGCGAGATCCTTGAGTGATCGAATGTACCCGAGTCCGCGCACCATGTACTCGGCGCCTGAGAGCTCGAGCACCCCGCCGCCGACCTCGTTGGTGCTCGCGCGGATGCGCTCGATCACTCGCGAGAGCGGGATGTCGTAGGCGCGCAGCTTGTCGGGGTCGAGATTCACCTGGTACTGGCGGACGAAGCCGCCGATCGAGGCGACCTCCGCCACTCCCGGCACGGTCTCCAGCTGGTAGCGCAGGGACCAGTCCTGGAGGCTGCGCAGCTCAGCGAGGCTGTACCGATGAGTATGGTCGACGAGCGCGTACTCGTAGACCCACCCGGCGGCGGTCGCATCCGGTCCCATCTCCGGGTGAACCCCTGGCGGGAGGCGACCCTCGATCTGCTGCAGGTACTCGAGCACGCGCGAGCGGGCCCAGTAAAGGTTCGTCCCGTCCTTGAACACGACGAACACGTATGAGTCGCCGAACATCGTCTGGGCGCGCACCGCCTTCACCCGTGGCGCAGCGAGCAGCGTCGTAACAATGGGATAGGTCACCTGATCTTCGATGAGGTTCGGCGGCTGACCCGCCCAGCGGGTATGGATGACGACCTCGACGTCGGAGATGTCCGGCAGCGCATCAATCGGGATATGCCGCATCGACCAGAGGCCCGCCGCAATCGCGAGGAGGGTCCCGGTGAAGACGAGGAAGCGGTTCGCAGCGCACCAGTGCAGGATTCGGGCGACCATCTACAGTCCCCCCGCCGCATCGACCGAAAGCTGGTGGGTGGCCACGACCTGATCCCCCTTTCGGGCCACGACCGCGACCTGCCAGGTGCCGCCTCCCGCCAGGGTCACCGAACCCTGGTACCCACCGTTTCCGGCGGGACTCAATTGCACCGCAACCTGCTTGCCTGCCATCCCCATGGCCGGCATCGCCGGCAGCACGAAAGTCGCACTCACCTGCGCACCGTTGACCGGCCCGCCCTTGCGGTCGGTGAGCGTCACGCGGATGAGATTGCGCCCGACGCGCGGAGGATTCGGTTGCAGGGATACGGCGAGACGCACCTGTGGAGCACCTGCGGCTCGGGGCACCCCGGGCGGTGGTGCGAAGGCGGACAACGCGGCCTCAAGCTGGCTTTGGGAATCGATGAGGAAGTTGGCGGAGGTGACGATGCGCTCACCCGGCTTCAGACCCTTCAGAACGATGTACTCATCGCCGACCTCGGCACCGAGACGCACATCACGCGGCTCGAGATACCCGTCGCCGCGGTCCACGAACACGATCTGCCGGGTGCCCGTCTGCAGTACCCCGGAGGCCGGAATCACCACCTGCTCACCCATCGGGGCCTCGAGCGAGACGTTCACGAACATGCCCGGCACGAGCTTCAGGGTGGGGTTCGCGAATCGCAGACGCACCCGCGCCGTGCGGGTCGAGGGGTCGATCTCGGGGTAGATGAAATCCACCCGACCGGTGAAGCGCCGCCCAGGGTACGTGTCGACGGTGAGACGTGCCCGATCGCCGACCTTGAGCCGCCCGAGATCGTTCTGGAATACATGGGCAAACACCCAGATCGTCGAGAGATTCGCCACGGTGTAGAGGCGTGTTCCGGGCTCGGCGTACGCGTTGGGCAGCGCTTCGCGCTGCGTGACGTAGCCGGTCACCGGAGAGTCGATGACGAAATCCCGCCTGATTCGCCCCGTCGCACGCAGTCGCTCGATTTCCCGGCGCGGGACACCCCAGAGCGCAAGCCGTTCGGCCGAGGCATCCACCAGCGAGGCCGCATCGCGCGCAACCGCCGGGTCGGGGCTGCGTGCGAGCCGTCGCTGACTTTCCCGTGCCAGCAGGTACTCCCGCTCAGTGGACAAGAGCTCGGGGCTGTAGATGCTGAAGAGCGGCTGTCCCCGGCGCACGTACTGGTAGGTGGAGTCGACGAATACCTTCTGGATGTAGCCCGAGACGCGCACCTGCACGTAGGCGAGCCCTCGTTCGTCGACCGCGACGCTGCCCGTCGTGCGGATCACGTCGCTGACGGACTTGCGCCGGACCTCGCCGATCCTGACCCCGATACGCTGCAATTGTTGGGAGGAGATGGGCACCGGCGCGAGCGGCGACTCGTGCGAAGGCCCACGGCTCCCGGTCCCTGCGCTCCCCTCAGGCGCCGGAACCACGGTCGCCGCCGGGGCCACCTTCGACACCGCCGTCGAATGCGCGCGCCACCACAATGCCCCCCCGCCGCCGAGGAGCAGCAGATTGATGGCCAGCCCCGTGAAAAATGCCAAACGGTAATTCGTCTTCATGGCGAGGTCCCCGTCGTGTTCCGTCTCGCAAGCCCGCTCCCGCTCAGTCGCTCGAGCTCGGCCCACCGATCGAAGTACTCCGATTGCGCGCGGGCGAGTCCGAGGGCGGTATCGAGCTGATGCTGCTCGGCGGTCAGCACCTCGAGAAAGCCGCCCCGGCCGCTGCCGT
>JAJYDK010000097.1 GCA_021777555.1 Pseudomonadota bacterium
ATATCAAGCGTGCGGCACCGCTGCGCTACCGCGTCATCGAAGAGAAGTTCAATGAAATCGACCGTACAGGAGCGCAAACGTTCCTCACGAGTTGCTCGGATTGTCGGCGGACCTTCGATGATGGCAAGCAGCACTTCAACTGGCAGCAGACCCCGCGCAGTCTGGTGGAGTTGCTCGCCGCGCACTTGCGCAACGCGTAAGAGGACCCATCGATGAGCACCCAGACGATAGTCGTTGATCCCATCACGCGCATCGAGGGCCATCTTCGCATCGAAGCGCAGATGGACGGAAACGTCATTTCACAAGCCATCAGTTCCGGCACCATGGTGCGCGGCGTAGAGATCATTCTGCGCAACCGTGACCCGCGTGATGCCTGGGCGTTCGCGCAACGCATCTGTGGAGTGTGCACGCTCGTGCATGGCATCGCGTCGGTGCGTGCAGTGGAAGATGCGCTGCGCTACGACATACCACCGAACGCGAACTTAATCCGAAATTTGATGATAGGCGCGCAATTCGTCCACGACCACGTCATGCATTTCTATCACTTGCATGCGCTCGACTGGGTGGACGTCGTTTCCGCGTTGTCCGCGGATCCGAAGGAGACGTCGACTCTGGCGCAATCGATCTCCACGTACCCGATGTCCTCGCCCGGATATTTTGCAGATGTGCAGCGTCGGGTGAAGACCCTCGTGGAGTCCGGCCAGCTGGGGATCTTCGCCAATGGTTACTGGGGGCACCCGGCGTACAAGCTCCCGCCGGCGGCAAATCTGTTGGCGGTCGCACACTATCTGGAAGCGTTGGCGTGGCAACGCCGGGCTGCGGAATTGCACGCGATTTTCGGTGGTAAGAATCCGCACCCGAACTTCGTGGTGGGTGGTAGTCCGGTCGGCATCAGTGTGCACGAAGCCAGTGGTACCGGTACGACCACCGTCAACACCGTGGGCTTGGCGCGGGTGGCGGAAATCATCGAGCACATGCGCAGCTTCGTCGACCAGGTGTATCTGCCCGATACGCTCGCGATCGCGTCGTTCTACAAGGACTGGCTGACGCCGGGTCACGGCGAAGGTATCGGGAATTTTCTCTGCTATGGAGACTTCCCCGCGAGCGGCATCCCAAATCCCACGCAGATGATGATCCCGCGCGGTGCGATCCTCGGGCGCGACCTTACGCGGATTCATGAGGTGGACTTGAATGCGGAGGCTGAAATCGAGGAATTCGTGGCGCACTCCTGGTACGACTACACGAGCGGCAAGGACTCTGGGTTGCACCCTTATGAGGGACAGACCCACCTGCAGTATTCCGGACCGAAGCCCCCGTACGCACACCTCGATCCCGCGGCCAGCTATTCCTGGCTGAAGTCGCCTCGGTGGAAAGGGCACCCCATGGAGGTCGGTCCGCTCGCGCGGGTCCTGATGCTCTATGCGAGCGGACACCAGCCGACCCGTGAGCTCGCCGACAAAGCCCTTGCGCAGCTCGATGTGCCCCTTGCGGCGCTGTATTCGACTTTGGGGCGTACGGCGGCGCGAACGCTCGAGGCGAAGATCATCGCGGACGCCATGACCGGCTGGTACGAGTCGCTGATGAAGAATATCAATACCGGAGACGTACACACGTTCAACGCGCAGCGATGGGATCCGCAGTCTTGGCCATCGCATGCCAGAGGCGTCGGTTTCACCGAGGCGCCTCGCGGTGCGCTCGCTCATTGGGTCGTGATCGATGATGGATTGATCAGCAACTACCAAGCCGTGGTTCCGAGTACCTGGAATGCCGGTCCCCGTGATTCGGTCGGACAGGAGGGGCCGTACGAAGCGGCGCTGAAGGGTCAGGCGCTGGCCGTGATCGATCAGCCGCTCGAGATTCTGCGCACCATCCACAGCTTCGACCCCTGCATCGCATGCGCGGTCCATCTGAGCGCTCCGGGCGGTAAGGAGCTGCTGCAGGTGAAGGTGGTCTGAGGCGGGTAGCCGTTCGTTCCATGCACGAACTCGCTGTCTGTCAGGGGTTGATCCGCGAGGTTGAAGCGGTGGCTCGCGCACATGAGGCGCAGAGCGTGGTCTGCATCACGGTCTGCGTCGGTCCACTGTCAGGCATCGAGCCGCAGTTGCTCGAGAGTGCGTTCCCACTCGCCAGTGCCGGAACCGGTGCCGCGCGGGCGCGTCTGGTCATTGAATGTGCCCCAGTCAAAGTGCGCTGTCCGAGCTGCGCGCGGGAGTCGGAGGTTCCAAGCGCGCGCCTGCTGTGTGCACACTGCGGAGAGTGGCGCGTCGAGCTGCTGAGCGGGGCAGAACTACTGTTGACCAGAGTCGAGCTGACCAGGAGGCACGATGCGTGAGTCGAACGTCATTTCCGCCGGAATTGAGTCCGCCGCATTGGTGCTTCTACGGCGCGCGTATGCCGCGGCGATGCAGGGCGAATTCTCCGTGCCGGACGTTCCACTCAACCCTCCTGCGCATTCCTGTACGCTGTACGTTCACGTGCCGTTTTGTGAATCACTGTGCCCCTTCTGTTCCTTTCACCGAGTGGCGTATCGAGCGGAGAAGGCGCACCTGTATTTCGAAGCCTTGCGCGAAGAACTCCGCCAATACCATGCGCGCGGCTTCCTCTTTGCGGAGGTCTATGTCGGAGGCGGAACGCCGACCGTGGCGCCTGCGGAACTCGAGGTGACCCTGCGTCTCATCCGCTCGCTCTGGCCCGTCCGACGGATGTCCGTCGAGACCAATCCGAACCACTTGACGGCCGAGACGATGGCGCGACTGCAGAGCTGCGGGGTCGATCGGCTCTCGGTTGGAGTGCAGAGTTTCGATGATGCGTTGTTGGCGGAAATGGGTCGCTTGCAGCCGTACGGTACAGCGGCCGACATCGCGCGACGCCTGGAGGGCGCGCGCGGTCGCTTCGGCGCGCTCAATGTCGATCTGATCTTCAACTTTCCGCACCAGAGCATCCGATCACTGGAGAATGACGTCGCGACGGTGCGCGATCTCGAAATCGACCAGGTTTCATACTATCCGCTCATGAGTGCAGCTGCCACGCGCCGTCGTATGCGCCATGAACTCGGCACGGTGGAGCCCTCGCGGCGGCGGGACTTCTACGGCGCGATTGTGAATGGATTGCGCTCGCAGTATCAGCCGTCGTCGGCCTGGTGCTTCACGCGGCGTAGAGCGGTAGCGCCTTCAGTCGCTCTGGATGAGTACATCGTCGGCTCGAGCGAGTACGTCGGCGCCGGTAGCGGCGCATTCAGCTATGTGGGTGGCAGGCTGTACGCCACCACTTTCTCGTTGAATGCGTACCGGGAGCGGATTCGTTCCGGTCAATCGGCGATCACCGCGTATCGGCCGCTGACGCTTCGGCAGCGATTGCATTACGACCTGCTCGTCGGCCTGTTCGGATTGTCGTTACCGTGGTCGACGCTCGAGACGAAATACGGACGCCATGTGCGTCGTGCACTCGCCCCGGAGCTCGCGGCGTTGCGCGTGGCCGGGGCGGTCCGCGCTGAGGGCGACGCGCTGCATTTGACCGAGCGGGGCATGTATTACTGGATGCTCATGATGGCGGAGTTCTTTACCGCCGTGAATGAACTCAGAGCGACGATGCGTCGACACATCCGCGCCGAGCCGGTCGCGGGACCGTGCAGATTCAACGGGGTGCAAAGAGTCCTGTGGGATCCAGATAGATCTCGTACCGGGCCACTTTCCCATGATCCATCGTGAATACGTTGCAGAACGGAGCGATCACGCTATCGCCATCGAGGCGAGTGTAGTGCACCGTGCCGCAGCAAATGCGGTGTTCGGGCAGGTCCCAAAAATCACTCAGACGATGTTCGAGCGCCGCGACGCTGGCAAAGAACTGGTCCAGCGCCTGGATGATGCGGGTGGTGCCGGTCACGGGCGGCGTATTGCCGAAGCGAAAGACGGCCTCTGCAGTCAGGTACTGGGCGAAACCCTGACTGTTCTTTGCATCGATCGTGCTGAAGAGTTGCTCGTACCAGTGGCGCGCCGATGTCATCGAGAGTCTCCGAGGAGAGCGGGGTGCGTCAGTATCGCCCTCGATATGGCACTCGTCACTGCGGAATTTCCTTACTGCATTCGTGTCGGAAGCGACGCTAACATCTGATTGCATTGGACCGTAGCGCGGCGTGAGTGTGCGTGATGCGTGCGAGGAGGCCGGCGTGAGTAGGAGTCAGGGGCTGAGGGTGGCGTCGATCGGCAGAACCCTGCGGGTTGCGCTGGTCGTGGTGGTCCTGGGTCTGGCGGCGTGCGGTGGAACGACCGGCGCGCCCGGTCCCGCGGGACCGACCGGGAGCGTCGGTCCGGCGGGTGCGCCGGGAACTGGCGGGGCGGTGAGCGCAGTTCCCATAACGACGGCGACTAAGATCCAGGCGACGATCACGGCCGTACAGATTCCGAGCTCCGGTCATCCGGTGGTCAATTTCACGCTCACGGATCAGAACGGTGTTCCGCTCAGCGGGTTGGCTCCGGCGGACGTCAGCTTTGCAATCGCCAAACTGGTTCCTGCCGGCACGCAACTCGCGGCGTTCCCCGGACTGCCCGTGCCGGCGCCGCTGCTGCAGCCGCAATGGCAGTCGTATCTCTATG
>JAJYDK010000050.1 GCA_021777555.1 Pseudomonadota bacterium
AGCGAGTTTCGCGAACGAGCCGCGCGTACTGCGGCCCGCGAAGGCATCCGCGTCGCGGATGCCGATCTTGCCGACATCGTGCGGGACGAGCAGGAGCGCATGCGCCGCGGCGAGCCGCCACGGGCGCGGCCGGCCGCCGAGCGAGACCACCGGGCGCAGGAGCTCGCGCGCGCACAGACGGTCTGCCAGCGGCTCATCAGCGACATGATGCAGTCGGGTGACTATGCGTGCTCGGACGCCGAGTGGTCTCGGGCCTGCAGCGACGACATCGACATCGTCCGCGCCGAGTGTCGCTCGTGGGCCGCGGCAGCGATCGCTGCGGGGTGGGCCGTTTCCCCTGAGACGCTCTCCGTCGCCGGCCTGGATGGCTCCGTCGACGGGGCCGAGCGGGCCGCCGAGCGGGACCTCGGCCGATGAGCGCGGACCTCTGTCTCGAGGGGGATGGCGGTCCGGAAATTCCGTCCCCGCCGGATCCGGCGGCCTCCCTCGCCGCCCTGAGCTGGTGTCTGCGGGCTGTGGCGCGGGGGTGGGCTCTTGACTCCCGCGAGCGGGCCGCCTGTCTCGCTATCCTCGAGCCCGGGATCCCCGGCGTGGCCGTGGCCGACCTGGTGATGACACAGAAGATCCTGGCGGTCTCTCGCCGCCTCAGTGGTCGGCGGCGGGATCAGGCGAGCCAATTATCGATCAGATTTGCGGAGCTCGCCGAGGCCCTCAGGGAATCAGACCGGTAGTACCCGTCAGCGGGGTCGCGCTGGGCGGCTCACGCGGGGTGCGAGGATCGTGCAGCGAATCCGACCACCGCGCGATGTCCCCATGCAGGTTCCGTGACTCCAGTCACAGCGATCCCCAATCGCCATCCATCAGTGTGCCGCCACTCGATTTTGCGAGGCCCACCTCTCATTTTTCAGGATCACCGTGTCACGATCGGAGCCGATACGCTAAAGGGGTACCCACATGGACGGAGAAGCCAGTTTATTGGGTGTGCTGCGGTCTGGAGTTGCGCGAGGCGCGCTGGCGCTGGTATGCCTCATCGCTCTCACCGGATTCGGGCCGTGGTTCGGCCGACCACTTGTGAACGGGTACTACGTCTCGCGCGGCAGCGCCGCCAGCACCATCATGGTCCGGCTTGTTGAGGCTCCCCGCGGGCACTTAAGCGGCGCGTTGGTCGTGACCACCGTCGATCAGGGCGGATCAGCTCCTGACGTCACCCGGCGCACACTCCAGGGCAGCATCGCCGGTGGTAACATCACGCTAAAGACACCCGGCCTATTCGGCCTACTGAGCGCGGTGTATGTCGGGACGCTCGACGGCGATCGCCTGACCCTGAGTCTGCAGGGACACTCACCCTTCACGCTGTACCTCACGTCCGCGGCCGGCTACCAGAACCGCCTCGCCGCGCTTCGGCGCATTCAGTCCAACATTAATGCGACACTTTCGGCCGCGCGGAGCGTCAAGAACTCCGTCAAACTTGCCCTGCGCCTTCACGCAGCACTCAAGCGCTACATAGCCTGGGGCCAGCAGAGAATTTCGCACCAAGGCGGCGTACGCCTCTGGTGGGCCAAAAAGGCCAAATACTACGACGCGTGTCTCGCCAAGATCCGCTCACTCAATGGCGATGGGGTGCCGACAGCGAATTGGGGATCGTGTCCCGGAAACGTCCTCTACGACTACCATCTCCGAGACCAGGAGGTGGCGGATATTCAGTCCCTCGGAAAGCAGGATGCTGCGCAGGTCTCGGTGATCCAGCAGATGATCGTCGACGTGCCGCTCGACGCGAGCGCCGCGGAACGACAACTGCGCGCCGCGTGCCCCAACGCACCTCAACCGAAGGCGTGCAATCAATACCTGCAACACTTGATCGCCGCAAAGCCCAAAATGGTTTCTGCGACGGAAGTTGCTACCTTCCGCGCGCTCGCGCCGCGAGTCGCCAAGGCGATAGCGGCGGATGCTGAAGTCGCTGATACGAACAATCCGCAGCTCGCACACATTGCAACCGAAATAAAGGCCCTCTACTGGAAGCGCTGATGGTCCGTGGCAGGGGTAGCTGCGCGGATCCCCTACCCTGGATCCGCTGCGCGCAGCTCCTCAAGGGTGTCACGCATCTGCATGAAGCGACCGTATTGTTTCACGAGGCGGTCTGGAGAAATCTCACGCCCATCCGCCATCTCCGAAAGCGTATCGAAATAACTCAGCAGCGTCAGCACCGGCGCCTGACTTTCTCGTCCATTTGCCTTGTCAACATCCGCCCAGATTCGATGCTGCTCGATTGTAAGCTGGACGGCGAGGCGAATGCGCTCACGCCGGTGCTCGGCGCGACTTTGAATGACGCTCGTGACGATCGAGGCCAGAAAGCCGATCAAAGCCCCAAGCAGACCAGTTATCGCGGGAAGGAGTATGTTTACGGACATCGGTTAAGGTCAAAGGGGTTCACAGGCGTGCCATCACGAGTAAGAGAACGTGGCCGTTCTCCAAGATGGCCGCCATTCCACCCAGTAATGCCGCAGCGGCCGCCCATCGCGCGGCCACAGCGTTGAGGTGCGCCGCCTCCGTTGATTGCCGCAATACCTTGCAGATTCCAATGATGGTGCGGATGGATGCCTCCATGTGCCCATATCTTTGGACGAGACCTCGACGAGTCTACGCATGCCGACCCTGTGTTCAGTGATTGGGGTCACAGTCCCTTTGGGGAGTTCGTTGCCGCCGCCAACCGAGTGTGAGTGGCGGTGCACAATCGCAATTCCCGGGAATTCAGCTCCTGTGCCGCCCAAGACTATGCCGGAGCCGCGCCGCAGGACCGCCCGTAGCGCCCTGCGCGCCGCGATCTGCCCCGTTCCCCTCCCCTGTGGTCAGGGCCCGCCCGCCCGGGAGGGCGGAATCATCGGGGGATGATTGGGGAGGCGTGGGCGAGACCGTCACCCCGCACGGTCCGTCGCCGCCCCACAGTCCCTGGATCCACCTCTTCCGCTGCATTTCTTCTTCTGCGGCGCCCGCGCCGCCCAGCAAGGGCGGCGCGAAGCACCTCTCTAGGACTCCTGTGGAGTCCTAGAGATCCTGAAGAGGCGCCGTCCACCCGGGCGGGTGTCCCACGCCCCCGGGCGGGTGTCCCACGCCTCCGGGCGGGTGTCCCACGCCTCCGGGCGAAGTCCCCACGCGCACTCTGTCACCCGCCACCACTATCCCGATCTCGGCGAGACCGAGCGCGTCTGCGCGGAGCCACCGCCTCGCATCCCGCAGCGCCTGACCGTGCACCTCGCCCGCTACCGCAGCGACCAATCTGTCCACAGTCCAGCCTCCGTTCGGGGCACCTCGATGTGTCAGGATGTGACGCGCCACCGCCTGCGATACTCCATGCTTGAGCCGAGCGATGGGTGCAGGGTCATAGCGTAGCGGCAGATCGAGACGGATCAGTGTCGTCCACGCCTCGCCGAGCCGGACTGTCAGCATCCGCCGGTCTCCGGACCGGGGTGGGTTCTTCCGCCCCACCCGGCCCGCAAATGGGTCCACCCGAGTTTCCGTGCGGCTGTATTTTGCCACAGCGAGCACCGGCCCCATGATGCGCTCTGTGGTGCTCAGATGAGGTGACTCTATCTCAATGACCGCGCCGCACAGCTCGCCGAGTAGCACCCACACCTGCTCGAGACTGTAGTGCTCGCCGAGCAGTTTCCGGAGGCGTGCAGGATCGACCAGCAGTTTGATCGTGCGATCCACCTCCTCCCGTCGCCGCTCCGCGCAATACATGATCGCCTCCAGCAGGTCCGCGTGGCGCTGACCAAGACGACCACCGACACGACATCTACCCCATGCTGTGACGATCCATTCTCCATCTTTGTCTGTGCAACGTGGTCGCTTCGTCGGCTGGAACAGCCTGATCCTGGCAGGAGTGACCGTAGTGGTCTGCATCACTGCGTTGCCTTTAATCCCAGTCATCTTCGGCCTCCGTGGGTTTTACGCCTTCCATGGCGCGGCCACCGGCCCGTGACGCTGCGGCGCCCGCGCCATACTCCGATTTCATGGTTTTCTTCGTGCGCCCACCCTCTGTCGCCGCTGCGTCCACCGGATATAACGTCACTGCATGGAGCACTCCGCCGAGGCCCTTCTCTAACCATCGCTGTCCGTCCACCTCCTCGACGATGTGGCCGTAGTTCACTTTTGTGTGTTCCACGCGAACGAATCGATGCGCAGCAGATTCGGGCAACGATTTTCCGCCTCGCGCGATCGAGAATTTGTGTGCGCGCAGCGTCTCTTTCAGGCCAGTCGCATCCGTCTGCAGAGTGATGAGCGACATACCGCATCGGGCATTGTCGATGATTGCTGTCGCGCCTCTCGCCGCCTCGCCGGCTTTATTCACATGATGCGCCAGTAGGATCGCCGCGCCGGTTTTTGCCGCGATTTGCTCTACGCGGCCCATGATGTCGGCCATCTTGCCGTTGTCGTTTTCATCCTCGTGATGCACGCGGCGAAATGTGTCGACCACGAGGAGGCGCGCACCCTCGCAGTATTGCGCGAGCGCATCACACCATGCGGGCGATCCAACATCGATCCCGAGCGCGTATGCAGGCACGACACTGAGCCGCTCGCGGAGCTCCTCGCGGGTTGCGGCCGGCATTCCCGCACACATTGCTCGAAATCGGTGGTGCAGCACAGTCGCAGGATCTTCAGCCGAGATGTAGACCGCCCGACCATGGCTCGTTACGCCCAACTCCATCGGGTCAGCTCCGGGGCCGCGACAGGCGACCGCGATCGCCGCCTGCAGCAGGAAGAAACTCTTGCCTCGCCCACCCGGCGCGTACAGAACGCCGATCGTGCCTGCGAGGAGATACGGCAGCACGAAATCGAGCGGCGGGGGCTCGTGCTCGAGCCAATGGCCGAGGTCCGCCTGGCGGTCACGGAGCGCGGCCAGATGCACGGCGGAATCGCGTGTCGGCGCACTCATTGCCCACCTCCCGCGCGGCGACGGGCGAGCTGCTCGGCCTTCGTGGGCCGCCCACGTCGGCGTGGTGACGTGGCGACAGAGGCGGTGGCGTCGCGCCCACCGGGAACACGCAGGGCGGCGGGCGCAGGCCCGGTGCGGCGCGCCTCCAGCCAGTCCATCACGTCAGTGGTGAGCCAGATGAGCCGCCGGCCGCCGGTTCTGATCTGGGGCGGCAGGCGTCCGGGAGCCCGGTGGGCATTGCTGACGATGGTTTCCACGGCACAATGAAGGATCGCGGCCAATCCGGCCGCATCCAGGGTCACGGGCGGAAGGGTTGGGGTTGAAGATGGCGCCATGGACGCCTCCTTTTCGGACCTGCGCGGCCACGTCGGCCGCACAGCTCCTCGGCGAGATGGGCCCTCGCGTGCCTCGACGTGCCGTCTGGCTCCGCTTCGCGCTAGAATACCCGGCAATACTTTGAGAAATTTGGCATACGTAATGGCTGAGTTTCGGTTGACGCCTGATGTTCCCGCTGCGCTCTCCGCACGTCTGCGGCAGCGGAAGAAAAAGCGTGGCCGCCGGGAGCTGCTCCGCCCTCCTCGATTCAACACTCCCCGATATGCCTACCGCACTGAGAAATACCGCCAGACCAGCGCACAGGTGCAGGCGCTTTATCGCCACAAGCTGAAAGGACGAGGTATGCAGAGGCTAGACGTGCGGATGTCTCCCTCGGGGCTGGCAGCGCTGCGCAGGATCGCAGCCCTTCGGGGTCTGTCTCAGGCCGAGGTCGTGCAGCGTCTCTTGCTCAACGAGGATCAGCAGGTGCGAGAGCGCCTGGCCATCGCCCCCGAACGCTTAGCCCGGTATGAAGCCGGGGACGAGAAACGCCGCGGCCGAACCCCACGCGGCAAGACCGTGCGGTAGGCGGCACACCGCCGCACTACCCCGCCCCCAATCTCACCGAACCTACCGGCCGCCCATCCGGCTTTGGCACAAATCTGGCACATCGACTGTGCCAAATCGTGCTTTCTTGTGCCGGGCAGTGCCGCCTCGTGCGAGGCGTAATTTATTGGTTTTGTTTGAATTTCTGGTGGAAAGGGAGGGACTCGAACCCTCGACCCCGGCATTATGAGTGCCGTGCTCTAACCGGCTGAGCTACCTTTCCACACGTTTTCGGTGCCGGCCCCGCCAACCCCGGGCCGGAGGGCCGCCAGCGCGACCAAAAGGGGGCGCGCATTGTCCTTGGGATGCGCCAGGGGTGTCAACCGCCTAGACGTTGAACCGGAAGTGCACCACGTCCCCTTCCTGCATGATGTACTCCTTGCCTTCCAGGCGCAGCTTCCCCGCCTCGCGAGCGCCCGCCTCGCCCTTGCAGGCGACGTAATCCGCATAGCCGATGACCTCGGCCCGGATGAACCCGCGCTCGAAGTCCGTATGGATCACCCCGGCCGCCTGGGGCGCGGTGGCCCCGACGGGGACGGTCCAGGCCCGCACTTCCTTCTCCCCCGCGGTGAAATAGGTCTGCAGGCCGAGCAGCCGGTAGCCGGCACGGATCACCCGGTCCAGGCCCGGTTCCTCGAGCCCGAGCTCGGCCAGGAAGCCGGCCCGGTCCGCCGCATCCAGCTGCACGATCTCCGCTTCGATGGCGGCGCAGACCGCCACGACCACCGCCCCCTCCGCCGCGGCACGCTGCTCGACCGCCACGAGCAATGGATTGCCCTTGAACCCATTCTCGGCCACGTTGGCCACGTACATCACCGGCTTGGCGGTGAGCAGCTGAAGCTCGCGGATGTCCCGCCTTTCCTCGACGGTCAGCGCCATCGCACGCACGGGCTTCACCTGGTCGAGGTGCGCCTTCACGCGCTCGAACAGCGCCTTCTTCCTCAAGGAATCCTTGTCGCCGCCCTTCGAGGCCTTCGCGGCCCGCTCCAGGCCCTTCTCCACCGTCGCCAGGTCCGCTAGCGCCAGCTCGGTGTCGATGACCTCGATGTCGGCCAGGGGATCGACTTTGCCCGCCACGTGCACGATGTCGCCACCCTCGAAACACCGCACCACGTGCGAGATCGCGTCCACCTCGCGGATGTGAGACA
Organism: Pseudomonadota bacterium; assembly: GCA_021777555.1. GTDB lineage: Bacteria > Pseudomonadota > Gammaproteobacteria > Steroidobacterales > Steroidobacteraceae > 13-2-20CM-66-19. The sequence goes on from JAJYDK010000050.1 coordinate 7,003, forward strand.
GGAACTGGTTGCCCAGCCCCTCGCCCTTGGATGCGCCGGCCACCAGGCCCGCGATGTCCACGAACTCCACGGTGGCGGGTAAGATCCGCTCGGGATGCACCAGGCCGGCGAGCACGTCCAGCCTCGGATCGGGCACGGGCACGATGCCGACGTTCGGATCGATGGTGCAGAACGGGTAGTTGGCGGCAGCCGCGTTCTGAGCCTGCGTGAGCGCGTTGAACAGCGTCGACTTGCCGACATTCGGCAATCCCACGATGCCGCAGCGGATGGACATGAAATGGACTCCTGCGCCTTCGGCCTCGGGCCGGGCGCATTCAAGGCTCTGCGTTGCCGCGCCGGTGCAGGCGGTTCATCGCCTTCTCGGCACCCTCGAGCAATATGTGGGGCAGAACATCGGCGGCCGCCGAGACTGCCTCCTCGATCAGCGCGGCCTCCGCCTGCGGCGGCCGGCCGAGCACGTAATCCAACACGGCGGAGCGATCGCCCGGATGTCCGATGCCGATGCGCAGCCGCCAGAACGACTCGCCGAGCCGCGCCATGATGTCGCGCAGCCCATTGTGGCCGCCCGCACCGCCGCCCAGCTTCAGTCGCACCACACCGGGCGGGAAATCGAGCTCGTCATGGGCCACCAGGATCGCCTCGGGGGCGATCTTGTAGAACCCGGCCAGGCTCTGCACCGAGGCTCCGCTCAGGTTCATGTAGGTCATGGGCTTGAGCAGCCACAGCTCCTGCTCCGCGATGCGCGCGCGCGCAACCTCTCCCTGGTGCCGGGGCTCGCTGCGAAAGCCGGCGCCTGCGCGCCGGGCCAACTCGTCCACGAGCGCGAACCCCGCGTTGTGACGCGTGCGGGCATAGGTGGGGCCGGGATTGCCCAGCCCCACCACCAGCCTGAGCGGCGTCCCAGGCACGGGCCGCTACTTCTTGCCGCCTTCCTTCTTCTCTTCGCCCTTCTTCGCCTCGGCACCCGCGGCCGCCGCTCCTGCGGCTCCGGCGGCCCCGGCAGCCGGGGCAGCTCCCTCGGCCGGCGCTGCGGCGACCTCGGCCGCGACCGGCTCGGGCTCTGCGGCGCGCGGACTGTGGATGGAGACGACCGCAGCGTTGCGGTGCGCCAGCTCCGGGACGGTCACGCCTGGGGGCAGCGGGACATCCGCCAGGAACCTCGTCTCGTTGAGGTTCATTTCGGCGAGATCGAGCTCCAGGAACTCCGGCAGATCCTTCGGCAGGCAGCTCACTTCGACATCGGTGCGCATGTGCGACACGATGCCGCCCTGGGTCTTCACGCCCGGGCTTGCGGCCTCGTTCTTGAAGTGGATGGGCAGGTGCAGGCGGATCGGCTCGTTCTCGATCACGCGCTGCAGGTCGAGGTGCACGATCTGGTTGCACGCCGGATGCATCTGCACATCCTTGACGATGGCCGGCTGCGCCTTGCCGTCGACCGTGACCTCGATGATCGAGGAGTAGAAACGCTCATCCTCGATGACGGCGAGGAGCTTGTGGTGCACGAGCGAGACCGCCTCCGCATCCTTGTGCCCGCCGTAGATGATGGCCGGAACCTTTCCCGTGTTGCGCAGGCGGCGGCTCGCACCTTTGCCTTGCGCCCCGCGCGGCTCCGCGCCGAAGCTGAATGAAATACGCATGATGATCTCCAACTGACGATAACAACGCGCCGCGGCCCGCGACCAGGCCCCGGCGCACCCGAAAAACTGTCAGCGCCTTCGCGAGGCGCCCTCAATCGACATACAAAGAGCTGACCGACTCCTCGTCGCGGATGCGGCGGATGGTCTCCGCGAGCAGCGCCGCCACCGACAGCTGGCGGATGCGGCCGCAATCACGCGCCGCCACCGACAGTGGAATGGTGTCGGTCACCACCAGCTCATCGAGCTCCGAGCGCGAAATCTTCTGCACGGCCTCGCCCGAGAGCACCGGATGGGTGATGTAGGCGACCACTCTCTGCGCCCCCTCGTCCTTCAGCGCCTTCGCGGCCTGGCACAGCGTCCCGGCGGTATCCACCATGTCATCGACCAGCACGCAGGTCTTGCCGCCGATGTCGCCGATGATGTTCATCACTTTCGACTCGTTCGCCCGCGGCCGGCGCTTGTCGATGATGGCGAGTTCCGCATCATCGAGACGCTTGGCGAAGGCGCGCGCGCGCACCACACCGCCGACATCCGGCGAAACGATCACGACGTTGCGGTATGCCTGCTTCCAGGCGTCACCGAGCAGCACGGGCGAGGCGTATACGTTGTCCACGGGAATGTCGAAGAATCCCTGGATCTGGTCGGCGTGCAGATCGATGGTCAGCAGGCGGTTGACGCCCGCGATCGACAGCATGTTGGCGACCAGGCGCGCCGTGATCGCCGAGCGCGTCGCCCGCGGCCGGCGGTCCTGGCGCGAATAGCCGAAGTACGGCACCACGGCGGTGATGCGCGCAGCCGAGGCGCGCCGGCAGGCATCCACCATGACCAGCAGTTCCATCAGCATGTCGTTGGTGGGAGGACAGGTCGGCTGCACGATGAATACATCGCGCCCGCGCACGTTCTCCATCAGCTCGACGTTGATTTCGCCGTCGCTGAAGCGCCCCACGTAAGCACGCCCGAGCGGCGTCTGCAAATGCCGCGCGATATCGGTCGCCAGCGCCGGATTGGCATTGCCGGCAAACAGCGCCAGTGTGTCGCTCGTGCTCATGGGTGCCTTATGTCATCGACCTGGCTGGGGTGGGAGGATTCGAACCTCCGTATGGCGGGATCAAAACCCGCTGCCTTACCACTTGGCGACACCCCAGCACTCCGAACAAACTCTCGATCCAGACCTGACTCGATGGGCGATCCTCGCCTCCCCGGAGCCGTTTCATCGCACGGATTTCTGCAGGAGCGCGTGCACCGGCGAAACATTCAGTCCACGCGCCACGAAACTCCGCCACCGCTGCGGCGCGCGCGCCGCGATGCGCTCGGCCTCCGCAGCCGTCGCCAGAGAAGCGAAGATACAGGAGCCGGTTCCCGTGAGCCGTGCCGGAGCACGCCGGACATCCGTGCGCAGCTGCCCGTCGAGCCAGTCGAGCGCCTCGGCCACCTCGCTCCAGCGCGCCCGCACCACCGGCTCGCAATCGTTGCGTCCGCCGGTCTCGAAAAAGGCGCGTATTGTGATGAGGGGGGAATTTCGTGTCAATTCAGGGCTCTGGAATACGTCACGGGTGGGAATGCTCACCCCTGGTCGGATGACCACGTACCATCGCCCGGGCAGCTCCACAGGGGTCAGCCTCTCGCCCACGCCCTCGGCCCAGGCCGAAAAACCTCCAACGAATACAGGCACATCCGCGCCCAGGGGCAGTCCCATTCTGGACAGCGCGTCCACCGAGAGTCCGCAGCCCCAGAGGTGATTCAGGGCGAGGAGCGCGGTCGCCGCATCCGTGCTGCCGCCCCCGAGCCCCCCGCCGATGGGGATGCGCTTGTGCACCCGGATGGAGACTCCGAGAGCGGTCCCGGTGGCGGCCTTGAGCGCCCGGGCGGCCCGCAGCGTCAGATCCGCCTCCGGCTCGACCTCCCCGGGTCCCTCCCGCCGCTCGATCACCCCGTCCTCACGCACCTCCAGCCCCACGGTGTCGCACAGGTCGATGAGCTGGAACAGGGTCTGCAGCTCGTGATAGCCGTCGGCGCGCCGCCCGGTCACGTGCAGGAAGAGATTCAGCTTCGCCGGCGCCGGCCACAGCGTCTCACCGCTCACTGAAGGTGCCACTCGTCCACCACCATGCGCAGCCTCACTCCGGCGCGCCGCACCGTCATCAGTCTCGGCAGCCACGCCGCGCCCACGGACATGTACGACTGGTAATCCACCGACCAGCCATCCTGGCCCAGCCTGAGGAGGCGGTGCTCGGCATCGAGCGTCATGGTGGCCGGCGCGCCCGGATCGGGCACCCCGAGTACCCAGTAGCGCAGGCTCGTGAGCGGCGGCTCGAAGCCGAGCTGGCGCTCCAGGATCTCCTGCGCGGCGGCATCGCCCAGGTGCCTTCCGTGGGGCGTGATGACGCTCAGGCTCGACCCATCGGCGGTCACCTGCGCCGCGTCCGCCCCGAGCGGGCCGCTCAGGACCATCCGTGTCCGCCTGCCGCGCTGCGCCCAGCGGATATTCGCATTGAATCCCTGGCTCGCCACCGCGACCGCCACGCGGCCCGTCAGGTGGAAGCGCTCGAGGGACTGCAGCTGGGCGAGCCGCACGCCCCAGGCCATCGTGGGCGCCGGAGGCACCTGCACGGTCTGGCAGGCCGTGAGCGCCAGAGCAGCGAGCCCGAGCAGCGCGGCCGGAATGGAAAATCGCAACGACATGGGCGCGCACTATAGTGGCTCGCCGGATATCCCGCACGGCGCCTTGTCCCGAGGGGCCACGATCCCGGAGAATGCCGCGCCTCCGACCAGCAGCGGCACTATGAAGGACTCCATCCGACAACGGCTCGAGAAGCTCTCCGATCGATTCGAAGAAGTGGGGCGCCTGCTCGCCTCACCCGATATCGATGGCGGCTCGGCGCAGTTCCGCGACCTCTCCGTCGAGTACTCGCGCTTGCAGCCGCTCGCCGAGCAGCTGCGCGCCTACCACGCCCTCGAGCGTGATCTCGGCGCCGCGCGCGACATGCAGGCGGACCCCGATCCGGGAATGCGCGCGCTCGGGGCCGAGGAGCAGACCCGCGCCCAGGTGGCGCTGGAGGCCGCCGAGAAGGGGCTGCACGCCCTGCTGCTGCCCCAGGATCCGCGCGATGAGAAGAACCTCTACCTCGAGGTCCGCGCCGGCACCGGCGGAGACGAGGCGGCGCTCTTCGCCGGCGACCTCTTTCGCATGTATGCCCGCTATGGCGAATCGAAGGGCTTCGCCGTTGAGGTCTTGAGCGAGAGCCCGGGCGAGCACGGCGGCTACAAGGAGATCATCAGCCGGATCGCGGGGCGCGGGGCGTTCTCGCGCCTGAAATTCGAGTCCGGCACGCATCGGGTGCAGCGCGTACCGGCCACCGAGGCGCAGGGGCGCATCCACACCTCGGCCTGCACCGTCGCCATCCTCCCGGAGCTCGAGGAGATCGGGGAGATCGAGATCAATCCGGCGGAACTGCGCATCGACACCTATCGCTCCTCGGGCGCGGGCGGCCAGCACGTGAACAAGACCGACTCCGCGGTGCGCATCACCCACCTGCCGAGCGGCATCGTGGTGGAGTGTCAGGACGAGCGCTCCCAGCACAAGAACCGCTCGCGCGCCATGTCGCTGCTGCGCGCCCGGCTGCTCGCCGCCGAGCAGCAAAAGCAACAGAGCGCGCAGGCGCACTCGCGCCGCCTGCAGGTCGGCAGCGGCGACCGCTCCGAGCGCATCCGCACCTACAATTTCCCGCAGGGCCGGGTGACCGACCACCGCATCAATCTCACGCTCTACAAGCTGCAGCAGATCATGGCCGGCGACCTCGATGAGCTGCTCGATGCGCTCGCGCACGAGCACCAGGCGGAGTTGCTCGCGGAAATCGAGAGCTGAAGAGGGGCTCAGTCCCTGCGCACGACCTTCCTCGCTCGCGGTCGCGCCATCCGCGGCGGGCCGTGGCTGCGCAGGTACGCCGGCCCTCCGAGATTCGCCATCTGGTGCAGCAGCCACTGCTGGCGCCAGAGCACGAAGCGCGACGGTCGCGCCACGTGCCAATGCACCGGATCGGGCAGCACCGCTGCGAGCAGCGCCGCCTGCGCGGCGGTGAGCCGCGAAGCCGGCTGGTGAAAGAACCTCTCGGAGGCCGCCTGCACCCCGAAGATTCCGTGGCCGAACTGCGCGATGTTCAGATACACCGTGAGGATGCGCTCCTTCGGCCACGACACATCGATCAGCACCGTGAGGTAGGCCTCGATCCCCTTCCTCACGAAGCTGCGCCCACCCCAGAGAAAGAGGTTCTTCGCCACCTGCTGGGTGATCGTGCTCGCGCCCCGGAGCCTGCCGCCGCGCTCGGCGGTCAGGATCGCCTCATCGATGGAGCGCAAGTCGAAGCCGTGGTTGTAGGGAAAAGTCTGGTCCTCGGAGGCCACCGCGGCGATGCCCGCCTGGGGCGAGATCTGCCGGGACCCGACCCAGTGATAATCGGTGCGGTAGTCCCGCTCACCCGCGTGCAGCGCGCGCCACTTCGCCTCCAGCATGAAGGCGCTGGTGACGGGCGCAATCCATCGCAGCAGCAGCACGGGCACGATGGTGATGACGAGCCACGCGAGCACCGCCTTGAGCAGCGCCCGGCGCAGCCACCCCCCGCCCCCCTTTTTTGCCATGGCCGGAGCCGCTCAGGCGTCCGACAGGCTCAGGCGGAGGCGTCCACCCGCCGCGCCGACACGATCACCACATCCTCCATGGGCGCATCCTGGTAGCCCTTGCGCCGCCCGGTCGCGACGCCGGCGATCTTGTCGATGACATCCATCCCCTCGGTCACGCGGCCGAACACGGCGTAGCCGAAGTCGCGCGCACTGTGGTCGAGAAATGCGTTGTCGGCGAGATTGACGAAGAACTGAGACGTGGCGCTGTCCACCACGCTGGTGCGCGCCATGGAAAGCGTCCCACGGGTATTCTTCAATCCGTTCTTCGCCTCGTTGCGGATCGGGGCGCGGGTCTGCTTGTTCTGGAACTCCTTGTCGAGTCCACCGCCCTGGATCACGAAGCCCGGCACGATGCGATGAAAGATCGTGCCGTCGAAGAATCCCTCTTCGACGTAGGCGAGGAAATTCTCCACCGTCACGGGCGCCTCCTCGGGGAAGAGCTCCACCGAGAAGCCACCGTGGGATGTCTCGAAGCGAATCAGGGAACCTTGGGCCATTGCCCCTCCGTCATGCGTTCATGCCCCGCCAGGTCGCGGTGCGGGCGGACTGTAACAAAGCCGCGCGCGGCCAGCTCGCCGGCCACTGCGGATGCCTGGGTTGCGCCGTGCTCGAGCAGCAGCCACCCACCCCGCACCAGGTGATCCGGGGCGGCGCGGATGATCTCACGGAGGCAGGCCATTGCGTCAGCCCCCGGCGTGAGCGCCCGGCGAGGCTCGTACGACAGTGCCCCGAGCGCGGGATCATCCTCCGCCACATAGGGGGGGTTGCTCACGATCAGATCGAAGGTGCGCCCGCGCAGTCCGCAGAACCAGCTGCCGTGCACGAATCGCACCTGATCGAGTCCCAGCGCCGCCGCATTGGCGCGGGCCGTCTCCAACGCCTCGAGCGAGACATCCGTCGCCGTGATCCGCCAGAGCGGCCGCTCCCGCGCGAGAGCGAGGGCGATGGCTCCCGAGCCGGTACCGAGGTCCACCGCCTGGCAGGAAGACCCGGGGTGCAGGCTGAGCGCCCGCTCCACCAGCAGCTCTGTCTCCGGTCGGGGCACCAGAACCGCGGGACCCACGGTGAGCTCGAGCGTCCAGAATGCCCTGTGTCCGAGCAGGTAGGCGACGGGCTCGCCCGAGGCCCGGCGCTCGATGAGCTGTACGAAGCGCTGCGCGGCTGGCGCATCGGGCACGACCTCGGAATGCGAGCGCAACCGCGTCCGGGAGACTCCGAGCACGTGCGCGAGCAGCAACTCCGCATCGAGTTCCGGCGTGCAGTCGGGCTCGTGTGACAGGCCGACGCGCAGGCGTCGTCCCGCCGCAACCAGCAGCGCTGCCACGTCGGTGACGGAATGTTCGATGGCGGTACGCATCATCGCACGGCTAAGATTGGCGGATGTCCACGAGCCTCTACCCCCCTACGCGGCCCCGCTCCCTGGCGGAACTCCTCGATGCCAGCCTCAAGATCTTCCGGGTCTCGCTGCTGAAATGCCTGCCTTTCGCAACGCTCGCCATCCTCGCCGGCCAGCTCACAACCTTCTACGATGTCGCGCGCGGGCACTTGCCCGATGCGCTCAATGTGAACGATCCGATCTGGGTCACACTCTACCTGGTCGGCGCCGTGCTGGCCGTCATCCTGTGGATGGCGACGCTCCTCCGTCAATCCCTGGTGGCCTCGGGGCGGGCGGCGAGCCGCACCGATCTGCTCGATGTGCTCAAGAACGCCCCGGCCATCACCGCCATCTCGCTCCTCAGCGGGGCCGCGGTGGCGGTGCTCATCCTGCCGCCGCTCACGCTGGTGGAACCCTACCGCTCCGTCGGCCTGGCCGTGATGCTGGTTCCGGCCATCTACCTGTTCGTGGCGCTGTCGTTTTCCCTGCCCGCGAGGATGCTCGCCCACAAGGGCGTCCTGCAGAGTCTCTCGTACAGCATGGCCCTCATCCGCGGCAACTGGTGGCGGGCGGCGGCCATGTATGTCATCGGTCTGTCGATCATTACGGTCTTCTACCTGCTCGCCGCGGTCATGGCCGCGATGGTGATGCCCGAGAGCGGACACCTCATGGCGCTCGAGCGGGCCGTGACGACCACCGCCATCCTGGCGGTCGGGGCGATCGGCCTGACCTTCTATACCGCCATCACGCTGACCGTGTTCGGTGACCTCGAGGCGCGCAAGGCAATCCAACCACACTGACACGCGAACGCGGCTACCCGAGATTCGGCCCGAGCCATCTCTGCGCCTCCGCGACCGTCATGCCCTTGCGCCGCGCGTAATCCTCCACCTGGTCGCGGGAGATCCTGCCCACTGCGAAATAGTGCGACTCGGGATGAGCGAGGTACCAGCCGCTCACCGCGGCGGCGGGATACATGGCGTAGCTGTCGGTGAGGCGGATATCGGTGCGGCGGTCCACATCGAGCAATTGCCAGAGCTTCGCCTTCTCGGTGTGATCCGGGCAGGCTGGATAGCCCGGCGCCGGTCGGATGCCGCGGTACGACTCCCTGATGAGCTGCTCGCTGGTGAACTCTTCCGCGCCGGCGTAGCCCCATAGCTCGCGCCGCACCCGCTCGTGGAAATGCTCCGCGGCGGCCTCGGCGAGCCGGTCCGCGAGCGCCTTGAGAATGATCGCGGAGTAATCGTCGTGAGCGCGCTCGAAGCGCGCGACGTGCTCCTCGATGCCAAGGCCCGCCGTCACGGCGAATGCGCCGATGTAGTCGCGCACCCCGCTCGATTTGGGTGCGACATAGTCGGCCAGGCATTCGTGCGGCTGGCCCGCCGGCTTGTCCTTCTGCTGGCGCAGAAACGCGAGGCTGAGCATCGGCGTGGCGCGCTTCTCGTCGCAGTAGATCTCGACATCGTCGCCCGAGGAATTGGCGGGAAAGACCCCGATCACGGCCTGGGCGCTCAGCCAGCGCTCGGCCACGAGCCGGTCGAGCATGCGCCGCGCATCGGCATACAGGTTGCTCGCCGCCTCTCCCACCACCGCGTCGGTGAGGATGTCGGGGAATTTTCCGGCGAACTGCCACGCGTTGAAAAACGGCATCCAGTCGATGTAGCTCAGCAACTCCGTCAGCGGGTAATTCGTGAAGCACTGCACGCCGGGGGAGCGGGGCACGGGCCCCGCGTACGCGGCCCAATCGATGCGCCGGCGGTTGCTGCGGGCCTGCGCGAGACTCAGCGCCGGAGCCTTGACCTTGCGGCCCGCATGCTGTTCGCGCTTGCGCTCATGCTCCTGGTTGACCTTGTCGATGAAGGCGGCGCGCGCCTCGGGATTGGCGAGAGTCTGGCAAACGCCGACCGAGCGCGAGGCATCCTTCACGTAGACCACCCCGGAATCGTACTGGGGGGCGATCTTGACCGAAGTATGGGCCGGGGAGGTGGTGGCGCCGCCGATGAGCAGCGGCAGCGTGAAGCCCTGACGCTTCATCTCGCTCGCGACATGCACCATCTCATCGAGCGACGGGGTGATCAGGCCCGAGAGCCCGATGAAATCCGCTTCCTCGCGCCGCGCGGTCTCCAGGATCTTCTCGCACGACACCATGACCCCGAGGTCGATCACCTCGAAATTGTTGCATTGCAGCACGACGCCCACGATGTTCTTGCCGATGTCGTGCACGTCCCCCTTGACGGTCGCCATCACGATGCGGCCGTTGGCGCGTCGCGCACCGCCCTCCTTGCTCTGCTCGATGAACGGCACGAGGTGCGCCACCGCCCGCTTCATGACACGGGCGCTCTTGACGACCTGGGGGAGGAACATCTTGCCGGCGCCGAACAGGTCGCCGACGATGTTCATGCCGTCCATCAGCGGCCCTTCGATCACCTGCAGCGGGTGCGCGAACGTGAGGCGTGCCTCCTCGGTGTCCTCGATGATGAAATCATCCATGCCCTTCACCAGTGCGTGCTCGAGGCGCCTGGCCACCGGGAGCGAGCGCCACTCGAGGTCATCCTTGCGCCTGGCTCCGCCGTCACCCTTGAACCGCCCGGCGAGGGCGAGCAGCCGCTCGGTGGCGTCCTGGGTCCTGTTGAGAACGACGTCCTCGACGGCTTCGCGCAGCTCCGGGGCGATTTCCTCGTAGATCGCGAGCTGCCCGGCGTTCACGATCCCCATGTCCATCCCGGCCTTGATGGCGTGGTAGAGGAACACCGAATGCATGGCCTCGCGCACCGGGTCGTTGCCGCGGAACGAGAAGCTCACGTTGCTCACCCCGCCGCTCACCAGCGCGTGCGGCAGGCGCTCCTTGATGAGCCGGGTGGCCTCGATGAAGGCGAGCGCGTAGCCGTTGTGCTCCTCGATACCCGTGGCGATGGCGAAGATGTTCGGGTCGAAGACGATGTCCTCGGGCGGGAAACCCGCCCGCTCGGTGAGCAGCCGGTAGGCTCGCTCGCAGATCGCCACCCGGCGCTCGACGCTGTCGGCCTGACCCTGCTCATCGAAGGCCATCACCACCGCGGCCGCCCCATAGCGGCGCACCTTGCGGGCATGATCGAGGAAGATCTCCTCGCCCTCCTTGAGGCTGATGGAGTTGACGATGCCCTTGCCCTGCAGGCACTTCAGGCCCGCCTCGATCACCGTCCATTTCGAGGAATCGAGCATCACCGGCACGCGCGCAATGTCCGGCTCGGCGGCCACGAGGTTGAGGAAGCGCACCATGGCGGCCTCGGAGTCGAGCATGCCCTCGTCCATGTTGATGTCGATCACCTGCGCGCCGCTCAGCACCTGCTGGCGCGCGATCTCGAGCGCCGCGGCGTAATCACCCGCCTCGATGAGCTTGCGGAACTTCGCCGAGCCGGTGACGTTGGTCCGTTCACCGACGTTCACGAAAAGCGACCCTTCGTCTATGCTGACCGGCTCGAGACCCGACAGACGGCACTTCACCGGCGCGGCTGGAATCGCCCTCGGAGCGCTCCGCCCGACCGCCTCGCGCAGCATGCGGATGTGATCCGGGGTGGTGCCGCAACAGCCACCGACGAGGTTGATCAGGCCGCTATCGGCGTATTCGCGCAGGATCTCCGCGGTCTCCTCCGCCCCCTCGTCGTATTCGCCGAAGGCGTTCGGCAGCCCGGCGTTGGGATAGGCGCAGATACGCGTATCGGCGATCCGGGCGAGCTCATCGATGTAGGGGCGGAGCTGACGCCCGCCGAGCGCGCAGTTGAACCCGACCGCGAGCGGCCGCGCATGTCGGATGGAGTTCCAGAAGGCCTCCGGCGTCTGTCCCGAGAGGATGCGTCCGGAGGCGTCGGTGATGGTGCCGGAGATGATGATCGGCACCTCGATGCCCGTCTCATCGAACAGTTGCAGCGCCGCATAGATCGCCGCTTTGGCATTGAGGGTGTCGATCACGGTCTCGATGAGCAGCAGGTCCGCGCCTCCCGTGAGCAGGGCGCGGGCGGCATCCCGATAGGTCGTGACGAGATCATCGAACGACACGCTGCGGTAGCCGGGATCGTTGACGTCGGGGGAGAGCGAGGTCATGCGGCTGGTCGGCCCGAGAGAGCCGGCCACGAACGCCGGACGCCCGTGAACGCGGGCGAACTCGTCCGCGGTGGTGCGCGCCAGATACGCCGCCCGGTAGTTCAGCTCCTGCACCAGCGCCTGGGTACCGTAATCGGCCTGCGACACCGAGGTGGAGTTGAATGTGTTGGTCTCGATCACGTCCGAGCCCGCCTCGAGGTACGCCCGGTGGATCCCGGCGATGATCTGCGGCTGGCTGAGCGTCAGGATGTCGTTGTTGCCCTTCAGATCCCGGCCATGGTCGCGGAAGCGCTCGCCGCGAAACGCGCGTTCATCGAGCTTGTGGCGTTGCACCATGGTGCCCATGGCGCCATCGAGCAGCACGATGCGCTCATCGAGCAGCCGCTTCAGGCGCTCGAGGCGCTCCCGGCGCGCCGCCTCATCCGGGGGCTCCACGGCGAACGGAGCCGCGCTGGCGCGCGGCGCATCCGCCGCGGGAGCAGCCTCCTTCAATCCCACACGATGCTCGAGGTGATCGCAGATCGTCATCAGATTCCTCCGACGGCCAGCGCAGGCTCCTGGCTCGGTTGGCTCTGCCTGCCGGGACGCACCCCGAGCGCATGGCAGATCGCATAGGTCAGCTCCGCTCGATTGAGCGTATAGAAGTGGAAATCACGCACGCCGTGGTGCTTGAGCTGCTGCACCTGCTCGATCGCCACGCTGGCGGAGATCAGGCGGCGGGTCTCCGCATCATCGTCGAGTCCGCGAAAGCGCTCCTCGAGCCAGCGGGGAATGGCGGCCCCGCAGCGGGCGGCGAAGCGCAGCACCTGCGGGAAGCGGGTGATGGGCAGGATCCCCGGCACGATGGGCGCATCGATGCCCGCGGCGGCGCAGCGGTCGCGAAAGCGCAGGAACGCATCGATGTCGAAGAAGAACTGCGTGATGGCGCGGGATGCGCCCGCATCGAGCTTGCGTCGCAGATTCTCGAGGTCGAAGCCCGGTGAAGGCGCTTCCGGGTGGGTCTCGGGGTAGGCGGCGACCGAGATGTCGAAATCCGCCACGCTCTTCAGGCCCTCCACCAGGTCCGCGGCGTAGGCGAAGCCGTCCCGGTGCGGCTCGTAGCCCTCGGCGCCCTGGGGAGGATCGCCGCGCAGGGCGACGATGTGCCGGATGCCCTGATCCCAGTATTGGCGCGCGATGTCGAGAATCTCCCCGCGGCTCGCGCCGATGCAGGTCAGGTGCGGGGCCCCGATCAACGCCGTCTCACGCTGAATGCGGCTGACCACGTGATGCGTACGCGCGCGGGTGGAGCCGTCGGCGCCATACGTGACGGACACGAATCGCGGCCCGAGCGCCGCCAGGCGCTCGATGGAATGCCACAGCGTGGACTCCATGGCGATGTCCGCGGGCGGAAAAAACTCGAAAGAAACATTCATCATGGGCGATTGCCTCCGTTTCAACTCGCGCGGTTCAACGCGCCGGCTGCCGCCGGCGCAGCGCGCACTGCGAGCACGTGCCGGCCTGCCTCGATCGGCCGGATGCGCTCGCAGCTGAAGCCCGCCTCGGCGAGCCATCTGCGCAGGCGTGCGATCGGGTGCTCCACCACTCGCTGCTGCGAGCTCTCCTGGGCGTCGTAGGGCTCGAACAGCCACAGCTGACCACTCGCGCCGAGGGCTCGCCGCGCCGCCGCGAGCAGCGCCGGCAGGGCGCTCTGTGGGGCGGCCAGGTGATCGAGCAGGACCACATCGAAGGTGCGTCCCAGTCTGTCCAGGTCTCGCTGCACCAACTCTCCGGGGCGGGTGGCGAGCAATACGCGGCAGGCGAGCCCCTGCCGCTGCGCGTCCGCCCTGATGGCCTGCGCCGCGCGCCGTGTGTGCGCGATGACCGCGCACTCCCCGCCGAGTGCGGCAACGGCGGTCAGCAGTTCCGGGTGCTCGGCGCCAACGAGCAGGGCCGAGGCCGCCTGTGCCATGGGCTCGGCTTCGACGACGGCCCGCAGCTCTCTGCCCAGGCGCGATGCGGTGGGTGATGCGGCCCCGGCGCCCGGCGCCTGGGCCCGCTCCCGGTCCCGGACCAGAGTCGGGTCCGCGCGGTCGAGCTGACTCAGGAGGCCCTGGAGGAACGTGGCAGCCGGCGTCCCCTGTGCGCAGCGGTAGTGCACCCACTGGCCCTGTCGCACGCGCTCTACGAGACCGGCCTCGGTCAGGATCCGCAGGTGCCGTGACACTCGTGGCTCGCTCTGTCCCAGCACCTCCGCCAGGTCCGAGACGCTCAATTCCCTCTGCGCGCACAACGCCAGCAGGCGCAGCCGCGTTGCTTCGGCGGTCGCACGGAGCCAGATGAGGAGCGCTTGGGAATCGGCCATCTCTTGAATATCAATATTTGCACAATTCTTGAAACGTACTTTACCAGAAACGACCGGCCCATGAAAGCGAGAAGTCTCTCACTCGTATCTTATTGATTAAAAAGGATAATGGCGAGACGATAGGCCGGACGGCCCGGCGCGCCCTCAGTGGATCAGCGGTGGGGCATTTCCGGTATCGGCGAAGAGGGCATCGATCGCCTCGGCATCGAACCGATAGGGTCGATGACAGAACTCGCACGTCACGGTCACGGCCCCCTGGTCCTGGAGCACGTCGCGCACTTCCTCCGGCCCCAGGGCCCGCAGCAGCGCCGTCACCCGCCCTTCCCCGCACCGGCACTCGAACTGTACGGGCGCGCCCCGGAACAGGCGCAGGTCATACGCGGGCAGTCCGCGCCCGAGGACGTCCTCCACGGGCCGCTGCAGCAGGTCTTTCGCGGTCAGGCGCTCGAAGCCCCGCTGCGCCGAATCCCACGCCTCACCCGCCTGCTCGCCCGCCTCCGGCAGCCTCTGGACCAACAGCCCCGCGCTGTGCTCGTCGTCGGCCGC
>JAJYDK010000013.1 GCA_021777555.1 Pseudomonadota bacterium
GTCTCCCGCGCACCCATGTCCGGAACCGTCCCCAAACACTCCCCCGTCGCAGGGTTCATTACCTCCACCACCGCCCCTCCATGCGCATCTACCCACCGCCCTCCAACATACCCCTGCGGGCGCAGCAGCCGCTCGTCGCGAAGATTCATGCGCTCAACGCCTGCTCGAGCTTGCCGAGTCCTTCCTCCAGGTGGGCGTCCGGGATCGTCAGGGGCAGCAGGACGCGGAGGGTCTCGCCCTGCGATCCGCAGGTCAGCAGAATCAGTCCTGCCTCGAGCGCCCGCCGGACGACGAGCTTGGCGCCCGCGCCGTCCGGCTCACCGCCCGAGCGGCTCTTGAGAACGTCGAACCCGATCATCGCGCCAAGACCCCGGATATTGCCGATCGCGACGCCACCACCCCGTGCGGCCAGCACCTCCAGATGCCGCCGGATGCGCGCGCCGATGACCTCCGCGCGCTCCAGGAGCTTTTCCTCCCGCATCACATCCAACACCGCGAGCGCTGCGGCGCAGCCGATTGGCGAGCCGCCGTAGGTACCGCCGAGTCCGCCCGGCTCCACGGCGTCCATGACCTCGGCGCGCCCCATCACGGCCGAGAGCGGCACGCCGCCCGCCAGAGACTTCGCCAGCGTGACCAGATCTGGCTCGACTCCGGCATGCTCTATGGCGAACATGCGGCCCGTTCGCCCGTAGCCCGACTGGATTTCATCGGCGATGAGCAGCATGCCGTGGGTGTCGCAAAGACTGCGCAGGGCGCTCAGCAGCTCAGGCGGCGCGACGTTGAATCCGCCTTCGCCCTGCACCGGCTCGATGAGGATGGCGGCCACCCGGGCCGGCTCGACGTCGCTGCGCAGGAGCAGATCGAGGGAACGCAGGCTCTCCTGCACGCTCACACCCCGGTGGGGCGCCGGAAAGGGAATGCGGAAAACGCCCGGAAGCGCGGCATCGAGACCGTGCTTGTACGGCAGCGCGCGCCCGGTCAGCGCCATGCCGAGACTGGTGCGCCCGTGGAAGGCGCCGGTGAAGGCGATGATCCCCGTTCGGCCCGTGGCGATACGCGCGATCTTCACCGCCGCTTCGATCGCTTCGACACCCGTGGTCAACAGGAGGCTCTTCGCCGGGCCCTTGAAGGGGGCGATGGCGTTCAGCCGCTCGGCCAGGCGGATGTAAGGCTCATAGGCCATCACCTGGAACGCGGTGTGCGTGAAGCACTGGAGCTGCTCGGTCACGGCCGCCACCACTTTGGGATGGCGATGCCCGGTGGCCAGCACGCCGATGCCCCCAGCAAAATCGATGTAGCGGCGACCCAATGAGTCCCACACTTCGCCGTTCTGCGCACGCACGGCGAATTCGGGAGTGGCGCTCGCCACGCCGCGCGCCACTGCGGCCGCGCGGCGCGCGGTGAGCTGTGTGTCGATGTCTCGCGTATCCATGAAGATCCCCCTGACCAGAGCGGCCCGAGTCTCCCATGGCGAAATCATCGGCGGAAGGTGCGGGGCGCATCCGATCTGGTGCACCCAGAGCACCAGCTAAGGCATGCCGAATCGGGCATTCCAAAGCCGGCACAAAGGCTCGGCATGCGACGCTTGCACGACAAAAAGATATTCAAAAACAATTGGATGCGAGTCGAGAAGGGCGGCAGCGCAGAGCGGGCGAGGGAAATGAAAGCTCACACCCGAAAGCCGGAACTTTCAGCATGGACCTCGGTCGAATCTACTGAGTGCTACGGCACTCCCCGCTTCCCTCCCTGAGCGGGTACAACCCGGTTCACACGAGACCTGTGCCGGGTTAGTCTGCCCCGGTGGCCTCACGGCCATCGGGGTATTTTTATCCCAGGCGTCCGATCACCTGCGGCGTTCGGCGCCGGCAAGCCAGTCCGTATGCCTTTTTCACCGCCCGTCGGAAGACTCTTCCAGCCAGGAAGACAGCACGCGCTGCGCCTCCTCGATGCCGATGCGGGCGTGCGCGGAGAATAGCTGCACGGACACCCCGTCGCCCAGCCTCGAGGCTGCGCCCGCGAGCGCCTGCCGAGCCTCCTGACGGCTCAGCTTGTCCGTCTTGGCGAGCAGTACGTGCACCTTTTGACCCGGACCTGCCCATTCGAGCAACGCCGTGTCGCCCTCGGTGATCCCGCGCCGCGCATCCACGATCACGAACAATCCCTTGAGAGAGCTGCGCCGCCGCAACGCCTCGAGCAGCAGCGGCCAGGCGCGCCGCTCGCTCTCCGGCGCGCTGGCATAACCGTAGCCCGGCAGGTCGACCAGACGCGTGAGCGCGGAAAGCTCGAAGAAGTTGATGAGCCGGGTGCGCCCCGGGGTCTTGCTCGCTCGCGCCAGGCCCTGGCGGCCCACGATGGCGTTGATGGCGCTCGACTTGCCGGCGTTCGAGCGGCCGGCGAAGGCAACCTCGGCGCCGAGGTCGGTGGGATACTGCGCCGGGGCGGCAGCGCTCAGCAGAAACCGGGCTTGGGGAAATCGAGCCATTGCCGTAGTGTACAATTCCCGGCTTTCGCAACACGGGTCGAAACCAGAAAGAGCGAACCATGGCGAAAAGATTCCTTCTCTTGTCCTCCGCAGCATTTCTGCTGGCCGCACTGAGCCCGACGCTCTCGCGCGCCGGCACCGCCGGCACCGCCGGTCCACCGCCCGCGGCCGCCCCGGCTGCGGCGGCGACCGCCGCGGCACCCGCTACGGCCGCACAGCCCGCTCCCGCGGTCCCTGCGCCCGTGACGCCCGACCCTTACAGCGCCGGCTCGGTGCAGGCGGGGGCCACCCGGGCGGCGGTGTGTTTCGCGTGCCACGGGCCGAACGGCAACAGTATCGCTCCCACTTTCCCGCGCCTTGCGGGGCAGAACGCGGTCTACATCGCCGAGCAGCTGCATCTGTTCCGCTCGGGCGTGCGCCAGAATCCGGTGATGGACCCCATGGCCCAGACCCTGAGCGACCAGGACATCGATAATCTGGCGGTCTTCTTCGCCGCGCAGACGCCGACCGGTCTCGAGGCCGATCCGACGCTATGGAAAGCCGGCAAGGCCCTGTATCTGTCCGGCGATCCCGAGCGCCGCGTACCCGCCTGCGTGGCCTGCCATGGCCCGCTCGGCCGCGGCAATCCGGCCGCCGGGTTTCCGGCACTTCGGGCGCAGCAATCGGTCTATGTCGTGACACAGTTGCAGAACTACGCCAACGGCACCCGTTACAGCGGACCGAAGGCCGTCAACGCGACCCCCAACAGCAAAATGATGTTCGCCATCGCCAAGCGACTGACGCCCGCGGAGATCCAGGCCGTCGCGTCCTACGTGCAAGGCCTGCGCTGAATGGAATTCCTCGAGAAAGGCTGCACATGACCCGCACGCTCGCCCTGTCCGCCGCGCTCATCCTCGCCCTGTGCGCCTGCAGCCCGAAGCAGGCGCAGACGCCGCAGACGCCCGCGGCTTCGCAACCCGCGCAGCCACCCTCCGCGGCGACCCCGGCGACGGGGGCCCCGGTGAGTCCGTCCACCGCGAACGGGGCGGGCGCATCGGGCGGCGCGGCGGCCAGCGCCACCGCCCAGGGGCCGCTCGCCCTGCCCGAGAGCAGCCAGTGGAAGCCCGGGGTCGACTACGAGGTGATCTCGCCCGCCCAGCCGACCAATGCGCCGCCCGGCAAGGTGCAGGTCATGGAAGTGTTCTGGCTGGCGTGCCCCCACTGCCACGAGCTCGAGCCGTACCTGCTCACCTGGCGCAAGAGCAAGCCCGATTATGTCCAGTTCGTGCGCGTGCCGGTGATGTGGGGCCCCGTGCAGCAGGCGCACGCGCGCCTCTTCTACACACTTGAGGCGCTCAACCGCGATGACCTGGTGGAGACGGCCTTCAACACCATCCACACTCTCGAGAACCAGACCGGCTCGGAGTCGATCATGGTCGGCGCCAGTCCGGCGAACACGCTGGAGATGCAGGAGGCTTTCGCGACGCACAACGGCGTCAGCGCCTCGGCGTTCGCCAATGCCTACAACTCCTTCGACGTGAATACCCAGCTGCAGCAGGCCGAACAGGTCACCCAGACCTACGAGATCCAGTCGGTCCCGACCATCATCATCGACGGCCGTTATCGCACCGATCCGGCCAAGGCCGGCGGCGAGAACAAGCTGATTGCACTGATCGATTTCCTCGCCAAGTGGGATCACGATCACCAGGGGTGAGCCGCGATACCAGCATCGGGCGCGATCGCGCCGGTGCGGGGCGGCGGTCCCGCACGGGCACTCGTCGCATGCGACGCGTCGGGCTCGCGACGTGAATAGTCAGGAGAAACCTTCCATGAGACATCGATATTCATCCGCGGCGACAGTCGTCCTGGGTCTGTGCCTCACAGCCGGCGCCGCGGCGCAAGGCGCCCCCCTGCCGCCGGCCACCGCCCAATGGAAGCCCGGCGTCAACTACACCGTGATTTCCCCCGCGCAGCCGACCAACGCGCCCGCGGGCAAGGTCCAGGTGATCGAATTCTTCTACCTCGCCTGCCCGTTCTGCCATGCCCTCGAGCCCCACATGCTCGCCTGGCGCAAGACCAAGCCGGCCTACGTGCAGTTCGTGCGCGTGCCGGTCATGTGGGCGCCCCTGCAGGTGGCCGATGCCCGGCTCTATTACACGCTGGAGGCCTTGGGCCGGGATGACCTGGTCGAGACCGCATTCAACACCATCCACCAGCTCGAGGTGTCCGCGGGAGGTAACGAGAACGTCATGGTCGGCGCCACGCCAGCGCAGACCTTCAGGCTCCAGGAAGCCTTCGCCGAGCAACACGGCGTCAGCGCCACCGCCTTCGCCAACGCATACAACTCCTTCGACGTCCACACCGAGCTGCAGCAGGCCGAGCAGCTAGGACAGACTTACCAGGTGATGAACACCCCCACGATCATCATCGACGGCCGCTACAAGACCGGGCCGTCGCTGGCCGGGCGCGGCGACACCTCACTCACGGGGATGAACAACCGGACCATCGCGCTGATCAACTTCCTCACGAAGTGGGATCACGACCACTCGAAGTGATCCGCACCTCTCGAAGACGTCCGGGCGTCGTTGAGAGCCAACCGGGAGCGGGTGGACCCGGCAGATCCTAGAGAATATATCTGCTCAGGTCCTCGTCCTTGGCGAGGCCGCCCAGGTGCTCCTCGACGTACTTCGCGTCGATGGTGATGCGCAAGCCCGACTGCTCCGAGGCATCGAACGACACCGATTCCAGCAGCCGCTCCATGACGGTGTGCAGCCGGCGGGCACCGATGTTCTCGGTACGCTCATTGACCTGGTGGGCGATCTCCGCGAGACGTTGCACGCCCTCGGAGGAGAACTCCACCGACACACCTTCGGTCTGCATCAGCGCCTGGTACTGCGCGGTAAGTGAGGCATCGGGCTCGGTGAGGATGCGCACGAAGTCGCCCACCTTGAGCGAGTCGAGCTCCACCCGGATGGGCAATCGTCCCTGGAGCTCTGGGATCAGGTCCGAAGGCTTCGAAAGGCTGAAGGCTCCAGAAGCGATGAACAACACGTGATCGGTCTTGACGGGACCATACTTGGTCGTCACCGTCGAGCCCTCCACCAGCGGCAGCAGGTCGCGCTGCACCCCTTCGCGCGAGACATCGGCGCCCATGGTCTCCTGACGGCGGGTGACCTTGTCGATCTCGTCGATGAAGACGATGCCGTTCTGCTCCGCGTTGGCCAGGGCTTTGACCTTCAGCTCTTCCTCGTTGATGAGCTTCGCCGCCTCTTCCTCGACCATGAGCGTCACCGCTTCGCGGACCTTGACCTTGCGGTTGCGCGTGCGGTTGCCTCCCAGGTTCTGGAACATGGACTGCAGCTGCTGCTGCATCTCCTCCATGCCGGGCGGCGCCATGATCTCGACTCCCACCGGCAGCGCACGGACTTCGATCTCGACCTCGCGCTCGTCGAGCTCACCGGCGCGCAGCATGCGGCGGAACTTCTCCCGCGTCTCCGCATCGCGCGGCTGCGCCGGCTCGTCGGTGGAAAACCCCATCATGCGCGGCTTGGGCAGCAGCGCATCGAGGACCCGCTCTTCGGCGGCCTCGGCGGCACGCTGGCGGACCTTCTCCATCTCCTGCTCGCGCGTCATCTTGACGGCGATGTCGACGAGATCCTTGACGATGGAATCCACGTCCCGGCCCACATAACCCACCTCGGTGAACTTCGTGGCCTCCACCTTGACGAACGGCGCGTTCGCCAGGCGCGCCAGGCGGCGCGCGATCTCGGTCTTGCCGACGCCGGTCGGACCGATCATGAGGATGTTCTTGGGCGTGATCTCCTGGCGCAGCGACTCATCGACCTGCATGCGGCGCCAGCGGTTGCGCAGCGCGATGGCCACGGCGCGCTTGGCCGCATCCTGGCCGATGATGTGCTTGTCGAGCTCCTGGACGATCTGGCTGGGAGTGAGTGATGACATGGTGCGGCTACGGGCGCGCCCTCAGGAGGCGGCCTGCTCGAGCTCCTCGATGGTGAGATTGTGGTTGGTGTAGATGCAGATGTCGGCGGCGATGTCGAGTGATCGCTGCACGATGTCGCGCGCTCCCAGCTCCGTCGCATCGAGCAGCGCCCGCGCAGCGGCGAGCGCGTACTGCCCGCCCGAGCCGATCGCGGCGGCGTCGGCCTCCGGCTCGATGACATCGCCGTTGCCGGAGATCACCAGCAGCTTCTGCGGGTCGCCGACCAGCAGCAGCGCCTCCAGGCGCCGCAGGTAGCGGTCGGCACGCCAGTCCTTGGCGAGCTCTATGGCGGCGCGAGTGAGATTGCCGTACTTCTCCAGCTTGCCCTCGAAGCGCTCGAAGAGCGTAAAGGCGTCCGCCGTGCCTCCCGCGAACCCGGCGAGCACCTTGTCATTGTAGAGCCGGCGAACCTTGCGCGCATTGCCCTTCATCACGGTGTTCCCGAGGCTCACCTGCCCGTCACCGCCGACGGTCACGATGCCGTTGCGACGAACGCCGAGAATGGTGGTGCCATGCGGGTCGAATCGGGTGGAATCGGTCATGAGGCGGCCTGGTTCAGAGGAGGGGGCTACCCTCAGGATTTGCGCCGGGCCCTGGGGTGAGCCTGATCGTAGATGCGGGCCAGGTGCTGGAAATCAAGATGCGTGTAGATCTGCGTGGTCGCGATGTCCGCGTGACCGAGCAGCTCCTGCACGCCGCGCAGCTCCGCGCCCGACTCCAGCAGATGCGAGGCGAAGGAATGCCGGAACAGATGAGGGTAGACGTGCTGCGGCAGGCCTTGCCGGCGTGCCCAGTAGGCGACCCGCTTCTCGATCATCCGGCGCCCGAGCCGCCGTCCGGTGCGGCCGACGAACAACGCCCGCTCGTCGGGGGAGGTCCATTGCTGCCGCGCCGTCAGCCAGCGCGCGAGCACCTCTAGGGCGACCCGTCCGACCGGAACCACGCGCTCCTTGCGCCCCTTGCCGAGCACCCGCACGCTGCGATCCTTCAGGTCGAGATGCCCGGTATCCAGGCTGCAGACCTCCGCCAGGCGCAGTCCCGAGGAATACAGCAGCTCCATGATGGCCCGGTCACGCAGCGCCATGGGCGAATCCTCGGTCACAGCGAGGAGCCTCGCCATCTGATCCGCATCCAGTGTCTCGGGCAGGCGACGCGCGCCTTTCGGCGCGCGCACTTCATGGGCGGGATTGCTCCGCAGCGCAGCAATGTCCTCTTCTTGCGCTTCGCCCGTTCCGCGCGCGGCGCCACCTGCGCGGCGCACCTGCGCCTCGCGCAGCAGGAAATCGAAAAAACTGCGCACCGCGGAGAGCCTGCGCTGAATGCTGCGCGCAGAGAGGCCCGCGGCGTGAAGCCGGGCGGCGAAAGTGCGTACGTGAACCGCATCGACCTCGGCCCAGCGCGCAAGACCCGTGCGGTCGCAATATGACACCAGGGACTCGAGGTCGCGGGCGTAGTTCGAGACCGTGTGCGGCGAGAAGCGCCGCTCAGTGGCGGTGTGGCGCCGGAACCGCTCGAGCCATGCGAGAGCCTCGGGAGTCATCGCTGCCCATCATGTGCGCATCGAGAGGGCGTCGGTGATCAGATCCGCCATCCGCGCCAGGAACTCGGTGCTCATGCCCGGATGAAAGCGGTCGCGATCCGGGCTGCCGAGCGCGAGCACGCCGAGCGCGCCGCTCTTGTCGGCAAGGGGCACGAGCGCCACCGAGGCGATCTGAGCGGAGTCCGGGCCAAACAGCAGCTCGCGCTGCGAGTCGCGTGCCTGGCCGCAGCGCGGCTTGCCTCCCGAGAACAGCGTGTCGAAGGACTTGAGCCCCGGATCGTCGCGCCCCAGCGTGCGCACGAAGCGCTGCGGCAAGAGGTCGGAGTGCTCGCCGATCAGCAGCATCACACTGTGGAAGGCATCGAGGTCCTCCCTGAGACTCGCCTCGATGCGCGCCACGGCGTCGGCGCGGGAGGAGGCCTGAAGCAGGCGGCGGGTGAAGCGGTGAAGCTTGTCCGCGACGGCGTCGTTGGCGCGTGCGACGTTCACCAGCTCGGTGAGCTTGCTTTCGAGCGCAGCGTGCTTCTCGCGCATCACCTCGATCTGCCGCTCCACCAGCGAGATGGTCGCGCCGCCGCGCGCATGCGGCAGGCGCAGTTTCAGGAGCACGGCCTGGTGGCGCTCGAAGAAGTCCGGGTTGTGCTGCAGGTACGCAGCGATGGACTCCTCGTCCATCTGGTTGGCGGATACGCCGCGTGCTTCGCGTGTTGTCATGGTGATCCTGAGTTATGAGATTTCGATGTGGCCTTCGAAAGCGATCTCGGCCGGCCCGGTCAGCCAGATGGACTCGTCCGGGCCCGCCCAGCTCACCGAGAGCTCGCCGCCGCGCGTCATGACGGTCACGGTCGGTTCGAGAAGCCCCCAGAGGCGTCCCACCGCCACCGCCGCACAGGCGCCGGTGCCGCAAGCGAGCGTCTCACCCGCGCCGCGCTCATGGACTCGCAGGCGGATGTGCGCGCGGTCCACGACCTGCATGAACCCGACATTCACCCGGTTCGGGAAACGCGCATGCCCCTCGATCACCGGACCGAGCCGCGCCACGGGAGCCGAGTCGACCGACTCCACAACCAGGACGGCGTGCGGGTTGCCGATCGAGACCGCGCCGATCTCCAGGGTCTCGGCCCCGACCTCGAGCCGATAGCGCTCGGCCTGAGCGGGCGCCTCGAAGGGCAGGGCTCGCGGATCGAGGCGCACCGGCCCCATGTCCACCGAGACCGCGCCACTGGGCCGGGTCCGCGCCCGGATGAGGCCCGCCGGGCTGTCCATCGTGACCGCGCCGTCCTTCGCCAGGCCCCGGGATGCCAGCAATGCGCCGATGCATCGCGCACCGTTGCCGCACTGCTCGACCTCGATGCCGTCGGCATTGAAAATCCGGTAGAACACCGCAGTACCGTCGCGTCTGGGCGGCTCGAGAATCAGCGCCTGATCGAAGCCGATGCCGGTGTGACGGTCGGCGAGGCGGCGCAGCTGCTCGGTCGAGAACGGCCGCGTGCCGGCCGGAGTATCGAACACCGCGAAGTCATTGCCCAGGCCGTGCATCTTGGTGAAGTCGATGCGCATCGACGCGAGCATACCGCAACGGATCGGGCCGAGGCTCCCTACTTGAAGCGCTCCAGCAGCTCGCCGGCCAGGCGGCGGCTGACCGGCAGCGCCGTGACGCAGCCGCGCAACCGCACGCCGTAATGGCCATCGGGGTGGCGCTCGATGCGCTCCAGATGCCGCACGTTGACCAGGGCGTTGCGGTGGATGCGCACGAAGCCGCTCCCGAGCTCCTCCTCGAGTGTGCGCAGCGAGTCCTCGATCAGGTCCTCCCCGGTCAGGTGCCGCACCGTGATGTATTTCTGGCCCGCCTGAAAGAAGAGGACGTCCTCGATCGGAATGAGGCGGACCTCCTCGCGGCGGCGAATGCCGATGTGAGTGCGGCGCGACTCTCCGGAGACCGCGGCGAGGCGCTGCAGCTGGGGACGCGTGAGACGGTCGGCGTGCGCGAGCGCCGCGGCGAGCTTGTCCCGGTGCACCGGTTTCAGGAGATAGCCCACGGCCCGCGTCTCGAAGGCGTTGATGGCGTACTGGTCGTAGGCGGTGGTGAAGATGACGGCCGGCGGCTCGTCCAGGATGCCCAGGTGGCGCGCCGTCTCGATACCGTCCATGCCGGGCATCCGGACATCGAGCAACACCACGTCCGGGCCGCTGCGCGCGGCCTGCTCGAGCGCTTCCCGGCCGGTGGCCGCCTCGCCGATCACCTCGGCCCCGCCGATCTCCGCCAGCAGGCGCCTCAGGCGCTCACGCGCCGGAAGCTCATCATCGACGATGAGGGTCCTCAGCATGCGCAGGTCAGCCCGCCGCGGGCGGCGCGCTGGTGGTGTAGGGGAAACGCAGCGTCACGATGTATTCCTCATCGAAGCGGCCGGCCTTCACCAGCGAGCGTTCGCCGTAGAGCAGTGCCAGGCGCTCGCGGGTGTTGGCGAGCGCCAGCCGGTTGCCTTCGCGCTCGTTCTGCCGCTCGCTCACCGGATTGCGTACCACCACGGAGATCAGCTCCGCGGCCCGCTCCCCCGTGATGGTCACCGTCCCGCCTTCGGGCCGCGGCTCGATGCCATGATAAATCGCGTTCTCGAGCAGCGGCTGCAGCAGCAGGCCCGGCACCCGCGCATCCGGCGGCAGACCGGCCACGGACCAAGTCACCTGCAGCCGCGCGCCGAGCCGCAGCTGCTCGATGCGCTGATAGGTGCGCGCGATCTCCAGCTCCTCGGCCAGGGTGATCGTCTGGTGCCGGTCGCTCAGGGAGGCCCGAAAGAGGTCCGCCAGGTCCTGCACCGCCTGCTCGGCGAGCGCCGGGTCCGAGCGCGTGAGCGAGGCGATGGTATTCATGCTGTTGAAGAGAAAGTGCGGGCGGATACGCGCCTGCAGCGCGTGGACCCGGGCGGTGGCGCCCAACTCGATGTTGCGCCGCCACTGGTGGGTCACATAGAAGTACCGCAGCGCGACGGCGCAGATGACGAAGCCGATGGCCGTATTGCGCAAAACGAACGGCCAGAGCCGCGCCGGGAAGAAGGCGGCGCCGCCGGCACCGGCCACGAACGCGCTGCGGCCGAGCAGAAACACCGCCGCCGAGATCACGGCAATCATGGCGGTCAACATCGCGAGCACCATCACCGAGCCGCGCACGACGCTGAGCCGGGCCAGCCGTGGCCGCAGCCCGCACAGCAGCGCCGCGCCCACCAGGCCGACCCACAGCAGGAACAGCGAGCTGCGCGCGAGCTCCCCCCAGAAATCGACGGAGGCGCTCTGCCGGGCGATCGAGAGCACGATGGCGGTCAGCTCCGCGATCAGCACGATGGCGAACGCCGCGCGGGAAGCGCAGAAGTCCGGCAGGTAGAAGGCGTCCGCGTTGCCGCGGAAGGTGCCGCCTGGAGTGGCCACTGGGTCTCTGGCTGATCGCTCGGGACGAATTGCGGATGGGCCCGTGCCGGTCGTGAGCCAGTCGATGGCATCACGACCGGACCGTGCGCCCCCATTGTAGAGGCTATCAGTCCGTCGGGGTATCGGCGCGGATCGCGAACCGGGTCACACTACTTCGAGGACGGCATGTGGAAGTCGGCACCCCCGCGGACCTGCGGCCACCGCTGCATGATGGACTTCTGGCGGGTATAGAACCGCACGCCCTCCTCGCCGTAGGCATGCATGTCACCAAACAAGCTGCTCTTCCATCCACCGAAGCCGTGCCACGCCATGGGCACTGGAATGGGCACATTGATTCCGACCATGCCAACCTGGATGCGCCGCCCGAACTCGCGCGCCACGGCCCCATCGCGGGTGTAACAGGCGACGCCATTTGCGAAGGGGTGGGCGTTGACCAGCTGGATGGCCGCATCGAGATCCGCCACCCGTACGCAGCCGAGCACCGGGCCAAAGATCTCGTCCCGGTAGATGGTCATCTCGGGCCGGACCTGATCGAACAGGGTGCCGCCGAGGAAGAATCCTCCCTCGTGGCCGGGTGCCACGAATCCCCGACCGTCCACCAGCAGCGTCGCTCCCTCGCGCACACCGGCGTCGATATAGTGATGGATGCGCTCGAGCGCCGCCCGCGTCACCACGGGCCCCATCTCCACCCCGGAATCCATGCCGTTGCCGATCTTGAGCGCGCGGGTGCGCTCGATGAGTCTCGGAACGACGCGGTCCGCGGCCTCGCCCACCAGCACGGCGACACTGATCGCCATGCAGCGCTCGCCGGCCGAGCCGTAGGCGGCCCCGATGAGGCCGTCCACCGCCTGGTCCACGTCGGCGTCGGGCATCACGACCAGGTGATTCTTCGCCCCGCCGAGGGCCTGCACGCGCTTGCCGAGCTCCGCGCCGCGCTGATAGAGGTGGCGGGCGATGGGCGTGGAGCCCACGAAGCTCACCGCCTTGACCTCCGGGTGCGCCAGCAGAGCCTCCACCGCCTCTTTGTCGCCCTGCACGACGTTGAACACGCCGTCCGGCAAGCCGGCCCGGCTGAGCAGCTCCGCCATGAAAAGCGATGCCGATGGATCGCGCTCGCTCGGCTTGAGGATGAAGGTGTTGCCAGTGGCCAGGGCCAACGGAAACATCCAACAGGGGACCATGCAGGGAAAATTGAACGGCGTGATGCCGGCGACCACCCCGAGCGGCTGGCGTATCGTCCAGTTGTCGATGCCCGTAGACACCTGGTCGGTGAAGCCGCCCTTCAGCAGCTGCGGGACGCCGCACGCGAACTCCACCACCTCGATGCCCCGCATGACCTCGCCCTGGGCATCGGAGAACACTTTGCCGTGCTCCTCGGTGATCCGCCGGGCGAGAGCGTCCCGATGCTCATTCAGTAGGGCGAGAAAACCGTTCAGCACCCGCGCGCGGCGGAGGGGCGGAGTGTCGGCCCAGGCCGGGAAGGCCGCGGAAGCCGCGGCCACGGCCTGGCTCACGGTCTCCGTGTCGGCCATCACGACACGGCGCACGACCCGGCCGGTGGCCGGGTTGAACACATCCATCTTGCGGCCGGCGGGAGCGGCGCTGCGGCCCCCGATCCAGTGGCCGATGTCCGCCATTCCGGTATCGGCCGGGCTCGAAGCAGTCTGCGCAGGGGAGGTCATGGGCGTATCCGGGGCACGGGCGATGGACTCGAGTCTAGGCCAGCGCGCCCAGGTTGAGAATCCGCGGCTGCCGACTACACTGTTCAATGAATTGAACGATGAGGTACGTCCATGGGAGCTCCGGAGACCGCCGCGATTCTGCCCGATCTGCACATGCTGACGGTGATCGCCGAGACACGCAGCCTCACCCTGACCGCGCGCCGGCTGGGGGTGGCCAAGTCCTCAGTCAGCATGCGCCTGAAGAATTTCGAGCGCACGCTCGGCGTGCCGCTCGTGCGCCGCACCACCCGCTCCATCACCCTGACCTCCGCCGGCCAACAGCTGGTGAGCGAGACGGGCGGCTCTTTTGCGCACATCGAGCAGGGAATAGCCGGTGTGAAGGATCTGGCCGGCGCGCCGCGCGGGCTGGTGCGCATCACGGCACCCGTCGCCTTGGGACGCCAGCACATCGCACCCGCCATCCCGGGGCTGCTCCAGCGCTATCCTGACATCCGCCTGGAGATCGAGCTCACCGACCGGTTCGTCAACCTCGTGCAGGAGGGATTTGACCTCGCCATCCGCCACGCGAGCCGCGTGCCCGAGTCCCATATCGCCACGTCACTTTGCGATACGCGCTCGGTGCTGTTGGCGAGCGCGCAATATCTCGCAAGACGCGGCACGCCCGGGCATCCGGCGGATCTGGCACGCCACGACTGTCTGCTCTACCTGCGCGACGGCACACCGAGCTGGTCATTCGAGCTCGGCTCTGGCCGCCGGCGCGCGGAGCGGGTCAACGTTCCCGTCCGAGGCCCACTGAAGGCCAACAACAGCGAGGTGCTGCGCGAAGCCGTCGCCGGCGGCCTTGGCATCGGCATGCTCCCGGACTTCACCGCCTGGAGCGGTACGGCCCCGGTGAGCCTGGTGCAGGTACTGCCGGACTGGAGACCCGTGGGCTTCTTCGGCGAGCGCTTGCAGGCCATCCGACCGTGGGCGCCACGCACCCCGCGCGCCGTGCAGTGCGTGATCGATCATTTGCGCACCGTTCTGGGCGGGGGATTCAAACCTTCGTCGACTGCGCAATGACATAGAGGGCAACGCCGTACTCCACCGGATGCGGGGCGTCCGATCTACGCCAGCGGACCCGAAGGCACGCAGGAATCGCGGTTTCGCTCGTCGCGGTCTCCATGTGGCTCGGGCAGGGTGGCGGCAGGCTGCAATCGGCGCGGAAGCCCGCGCCCGATTCACCGGAACCGGTGGGAGACCGTACGGAGGACCGCTTCTGGAAGTTCGGCGTCTTCTACTTCAACCGCGACGATCCATCCATGATGGATGCGATGATCGGAGTCACAGACTCTGTGTCGAAGCCCGCATGCGGGCTGCGGCACCCGCTTTGCGCGCGCGAGCCGCGTAGCTGAATGTCCATAGCACCGTGAGCAGCGTCGCCGAGCCGAGAACGATGGGCGACACGGCGAGAACCGTCGGCGGCGAAACGGTGTAGATCAACGCGACGCGCACCGTGAATTCCCCGACAAAGACCAGTCCCCACACCAGCGTCATGATGCGCTGCACGCGGCGGAAGCCCTGGTACTGCCAGAGCTGATCGAAGCGCGCGCGCCGGAGCGGGTCGCTGCCCGCAGCGAAGAACCGCCCGAAGTAGAACATCACCGGATGGCGCGAGCGAAACAGCAGCGAGACGAGGCAGGCGAGCCCGAACGCCCCGGTGAACAGCGATTCGCGGATCAACAGCAGCTTCGCGCTGCCGCCCACCAGCAGGGCGGCGAGGCCGAACAGCAGGCCGACCAGGATGAGCACGCTGATGGGATCGAGCTCGCGGCGGCGCAGCAGCCCATGGAGACTCTTCAGGGTGGGGAAGATGCTCGCCACGAGCAGCGCAACGACTTCGGAGCGCGAGAAGTAGTGCATCGAGAGCCAGTAGCAGCCGAATGGAATTCCCGCATCGATCGCCATCTCCCGCATCATCGGCAGGACACCGGGCCGCTGCGACGCAGCGAACCCATCATCGGCCGGCGGGATCTGCTCATGTGGAGGCATGGGGATTCTCCTAGGCGCGAACCGGGACGACGCGCCGGTGAGGAAGGGTGCCGCGCGCGCTCGGCCAGCGCCCCTGGGCGGCGAGCGCGATGATGCGCCGCGCCAGCAGAGTCGAAGTGTCTGCGCCAACGCTGTTCTCGAATTCGACGCCTTCGCCGTCGTAGGCGCGCTGCGCGCTCTCGATGAGGAGACGATCCTGGACCAAGACCGTCGGCTCCTCCTCGCTCCAGCGCACCCGCACGCCCGCGAGCGGTGTGCTCGAGGGCATGATCGAGTTGAGCCACTCGAGGCGGCACGTATGCGGCCCGGTCGGCACGAGATGCAGGATGATGATGATGCGTTGTCCTGCGCCGAGCTCGAGCGTCAGGCGGTCGGGCAGATCGAAGCGCGCCTTGAACCAGGAGGTCTCGGGAATCGGCTCGGATTCGTTCTCGGTGGCCGGTCCGAACAACACCATGCCGGTGTCGATCAGGCGGGTCTCGTAGGCGTGCTCGGTGAAGCCGGCCATCTGGTTGTGGAAGAATTGTCCGTGCGTCCAGGGGTGGGCGAAGACCGGATGACACCAGTCGAGGTTGTTCTCGATGCCGACCGTCGCGGCGCACTGCATGGGCAGCGTTCCCTGCTGCCAGAGGAATGCGTCCATCGGCTCGATCCGCGCCGGCGGCGCCGGCGATGCCTCGGCGCCGGTCCACACCCAGAGGTAGGCATCCTGTTCCACGCACGGGAAGCTTCTGACCCGCGCGCGCTGACCGGGCTGCGCGCCCTGCGTCAGGGAGGGAATGTGCACGCAGCAGCCCTGGCCGTCGTATTCCCAGCCGTGATAGGCGCACGCGAGCCGATCCCCGCTCACCGCGCCCAATGAGAGCCTTACGCCGCGGTGACAACATCTGTCGAGGAGCGCATGCGCAGTGCCGGCCGCGTCCCGAAACAGCACGATGTCGTGGCTCAGAACGCGGCAGCTCAGGGGCCCGGACGCCAGGCGGCTCGATGGTGCGGCGATGTACCAGGCCGATTGAATGACCGGAAAGATGGTGTCGGTGTCCACGATCAGCCCCCTCCATCACGCCCCGGACCGGAACATAGACCACACGGCCCGGAGGCGGCAGTTTGATTCGTCAGGATCCGCAGGTGACATGTGTCACCCCGCGGCACCGCCGGTGCATCGGGCTGGGGACGGGACGTCGCGGCGGCGCTCATCGAAGAGGGGGCGTAGAACTGCCTGGTCGCGCAGACGTATACTCGATCCACCTTCAATAGAGGCCGAGGGGAATCGTATGAGTAAGGGCATGGATAAGAAAAAGGAGACGAAGAAGAAGCCGGCGAAAACCTTCGAAGAGAAGCGCGCGGCCAAGCGGGAAAAGCGGCAGACCAGAGGACGCTGACGGGCGCTCACCCCGACGCGCCGCGGCGGATGTCACGCCTCAGGCGCCGAGGGCTCCGGGCAGGTCTCGGCTCGACCGGGCGTGTCATCAGAGCGCATGGGCAGCGCGGAGCCCTCGCCAGGGATTACATCGCGCGGCCGCCGTAAGTCTCCCGCTGGAGGCCGTCCAGGAATCTCTCGAGCTCGGCCGCCCGCTGGCGCCCGATGCGGAGCGCGGCGCGCGTGATGAGTCGCGGTGGAATGGATTTCAGGAAACCACGAAGCGTTTTGACCGCAGGAGCGAAACTCGGCGCCTTCGCACCCGTGAGCGACAGGATGCGCGCAGCGCCGATATCGCCGAGGAAATCCAGCGAGTCCGCATCGTGCAGGACAATCGCGGTGGGGTCTTTTCCGGGATCGTCGTAGTACATGTGACCGCGCTCGGCCTGCTGCACGATGGCGATCTTCTCCGGCGGGAACCCCACGCTTTTGAGAAGCGCCGGGCTTTGCAGCGCCGCGCAGTCGCCATGCTCCATTTTCCGTGCGCAGGGGCGAAATGCCGCCATGTCGTGCAGGAACGCCGCAGCGAACAGCGCATCCCGGTCGATGTTCAGATGATCGTCCTTGGCGAGCCGCAGCGCCATCAAGTAGTCGCGCACGGAATGCTGCCAGCCCCACGCCGGATGCCGGAAGCCATCGTGAGCGAGTTCATAGATCTTCACCTTCCATGGCGTATTCAGCGGAATCCCAGCCGCGGCGACCACGGGAGCGTCGGCCGCCATCACAGGTCGAGTCACGGCGCCCACAAACAGCAGACCAGCGGCCAGGATGGATAGCGGGATCCCGCGGCAGGCGGACGGCGTCATTGACGTACTCCTCGAAGCAGGACGTGAAACAGTCACGGATGGCCGGCGAGGCCCGTCAGTCCTTCCCCTTGAGCTTCGCCCCGACCCGCCGATACGCCTCGCGGAACGGGATGCCCTCGCTCACGACCAGCCGGTTGGCTTCCTCGGCGGCGTGGATCGCGGGGTCGAGGCTGATCCGATCGGGCCGGAAGGCCATGGCATCGAGCGCGGCGGGCAGGATGCCGAGGGTCTGCCGGGCGATGTCGATGCTGCGGAACAGTGGAAATTTCAGCAGCTGCAGGTCGCGCTGGTATCCCGAAGGCAGCTTGGCGCAGATCGCGAGCGCCTCGGTGAGACAGGCTTGCGCCGTGGCGCTGCGGCCGCGGATCAGCTCGAAGACGTCCGGGTTGCGCTTCTGCGGCATGATCGAGGAGCCGGTGGTGAAGGCATCGGGCAGCTCGAGGAAGCCGAACTCCTGCGTGTAGAAGAGCAGCACGTCCGCGGCCAGGCGGCCGAGATCCTGCATCAGGAGCGCGATCTGCAGCAGCAGCTCGGCCTCGGCCTTCCCCCGGGACAGCTGCACCGCGGTCACCGGCTCCTGCACCGCCACGAATCCCAACTTGTCCCGGGTCGATTCACGCGCGAGCGGCAGCCCCGGCGTGCCATAGCCGGCCGCCGAGCCGAGCGGGCTGCGGCCCAGGCGGCGCTGGACCTGATGCAACCCTTCGGCATCGTCACGGAGCTCGGCGCCAAAGCCACCGGCCCACAGCGGGACCGAGCTTGGCATGGCCTGCTGCATGTGCGTGTAGCCGGGCAGAACCGTGTCGCGCTCGCGCGCGCCCAGACGGTCCAAGGCCTCCGCCGCGGCCACCGCGCCGCCACTCAGCTCTTCGGTCGCATCGCGCAGGTACAGCCGCAGCGCCGTCAGCACCTGATCATTGCGCGAGCGCCCGAGGTGCACCCGCCCGCCGGCCGGGCCGATCCGTTCGGTCAGGCGGCGCTCGAGGGCCGTCTGGCCGTCTTCGTCCGCCAGCTCGATGCGCCACAGGCCGCGCGCGTGCTCATCGGCAAGCGCCGTGAGCCCGGCGCAGATCGCTTCCAGGTCCGCCGCCGAGAGCAGCCGCTGCTCGTGGAGCATTTCGGCGTGCGCGATCGAGGCGCGCACGTCATACGGCACGAGGCGCTCATCCAGCGCGTAGTCCTCACCCGCGGTGTAGCGCAATACCCGCTCATCGAGCGGCGCGCCCTTGTCCCAGAGACGAGTCACGCTCAGCTCTTCCCGCCCTGCTGCTCGGCGGCAGTCAGCGCATTGACATCCTCCACGATCAGCGTGCCGGTGCCCTCGTTGGTGAACACTTCACCCAGGATCCCCTCCTGCGCGCTGTATGAGACCACGTGCACGCGGCGCACGCCGCCGCGGATCGCCGCCTCGATGGCCTTGGCCTTGGGCAGCATGCCGTCGGCGATGCGCCCCTCCTGCCTCAGGCGCGTGAGACCCTTGAGGTCCGTATAGGAAATGAGCGAGCCGGGGTCGCTGAGCTCGGCCAGGATGCCCGGCGCGCCGGTGCACAGGATCAGCTTCTCGGCGCCGAGCGCCGAGGCGATGGCGGAAGCGACGGTGTCCGCATTGATGTTGAGCAGCATCCCGGAGTCGTCCGCCGACAGGGGGCTCACCACGGGCATCAGGCCATTGTCGAGGAGCTTGCGCAACACCGTGGGATCGACCTCATCGATGTCGCCGACGAAACCGTAGTCCACGATCTCTCCGGTCGACTCCACCTTGACCGGCGGGCGCTTGTGCGCGCGCACCAGTCCCGCGTCCACGCCGCTGACCCCGACGGCTTCGATATTCAGTTCCCGGCAGAAGCCGAGGATGGTGGTGTTGATGGTGCCGTTGAGCACCATGGCGCTGACATCGATCGACTTGCGGTCGGTGACGCGGCGGCCTTCCACCATGCGCGTGGAGACTCCGAGGGCGTTGGCGAGCTCGGTGAGCTGTGGTCCGCCGCCGTGCACGAACACGACCCGCACGCCGAAGTAATGCAGAATGGCGAGCTGCTCGATGAGGACCCGCGTGGAGTCTTCGTCGGCGAACACGCCGCCGCCGGCTTTCACCACGAACGTCTTGCCGCGGTACATGCGGATATACGGGGCGGCGTTCTTGAGCGCGCGGATGGCGAGTGCCTGATCGCCGGAGTGCATGATCATGGTGAGCTATTTCTCCTTCAATAATCCGTACAACACCGCCATCTGCGCCGTCAGCCGATTGTATGCCTCGCGCTGGACGATACTGCGTGCGCTGTCGAGCACCTCGTCGGCCACGGCCACATTGCGCCGCACGGGCAGGCAGTGCATCAGCCGGCAATCCGGAGCGGCGCGCTCGAACCAGTCATTGCGCACGCACCAGTCGGTGAGCCGCGCGCGCAACGCGGCATCCGCCTCGGGCTGCCCGTAGCACGCGGTCGCGCCCCACTCCTTCGCGTAGAGAATGTGCGCGCCCGAAAGCGCCTCGTCGCGATCATCGGTTTCGCGCACCGAGCCCCCCGAAAGCTCGGCTGCGCTGCGCGCCTTGTCCATGAGCGGCTTGGGCAGGGCGAACCCCTCGGGCCGCAGCACGACCACTTCCATGCCGCGCAGCGCCGCCATGTGCACCGCCGCCGCCGGAACCGCGAGCGGCAGCGCGCGCGGATGATATGCCCACGACAACACGAACCGGCCCGCTCGCGGCACGGCCAGGTCATCCAGGGTCTTCCAGTCGGCGAGGGCCTGGCAGGGATGATTGATGGCCGATTCGAGGTTGATGAGCGGCTTGTCGAGGAGGCCCGCCATGGCATTGAACCTCGTTTCGGCCAGGTCGGCCGCCAGGTCCTTGCCATCGGCGAAGGCGCGGATCCCCAGCGCGTCGCAATACGACGCCAGCACGGGAATTCCCTCGCGCACGTGCTCGGCCGCAGCTCCGTCCATGACCGCGCCCGGATTCGTCTCGAGCTGCCAGGTACCCTGGCCCGGGGTGATGACGAAGGAACTGCCACCGAGGCGGGCCATGCCCGCCTGGAAAGACGCCAGGGTGCGCAGCGACGGATTGAGGAACACCAGCCCCAGGATCCTGCCCGCCAGCGCATGCGGCTCCGGACGCGTCTCCAGGCGCCGTGCCAGCTCGAGCAGCGCGATCACCTCCTCGCGCGTCAGGTCCGCCAGATCGATGAAGCGTTTCATGCGCCAATGCCCGTGAGCGCATCCCGCAGGAGATCGACATGCTGCTCCTGGAGGATGAATGGTGGCAACAGCCGCACGATATTCGGATCGGTCGCCGTGCCGGTGAGGATGCCGCGGCGCAGCAACTCCGCCTGCACGTGCTTGGCGGGCGCGCTCGTGCGCAGACCGAGCAGAAACCCCTCGCCCTGGGTCGCAGTCACCGGACCCACCACGCAGGTGCGCCGGATGTAGTCGGAGACCCGGCGGACATTCCCGAGCAGTCCCTCGGACTCTATGGCCTCGAGCGCCGCTAGCAGGGCGGCGCACGCCATCGGGCCGCCGCCGTACGTCGTGCCGAGCAGACCCACTTTCAGCGTGGCGGACACCTTGGCCGAGGTCAGGAGGGCGGCCACCGGAAAGCCGTTGCCGAGCGCCTTGGCGGTGCTGATCATGTCGGGCGCGACGCCGTACAGGGTGGCTGCGAAGGGCGCTCCAATCCGGCCGAAGCCGCACTGCACTTCGTCGAAGATCAACAGTGCGCCCACCTGGTCGCAGCGGCGGCGCAATGCCCACAGGTACTGCGCGCCGAGATCCACCGCGCCGGCAAGACCCTGAACCGGCTCCACGATCACCGCGGCCGTGCGCTCGGTAACGTGTTCGTCGATGGCCGCCAGGTTCCCCCGCGGCATGAAACTGACATCGAAGGGCTTGCGGGGAAAACCGTACCAGGCTTCGGCGCCCCAAGTGACCGCCGAGGCCGCCGCGGTGCGGCCGTGAAAGGCGCCCTCGACTGCGGCCACGTGCGGCCGGGAAGTCATGCGCAAGGCCAGGCGCAGCGCGTTCTCGTTCGCCTCGGCGCCGGTGCTGACCAGGAATACGCTGGCGAAATCCAGCCCCGAGAATTCCAACAGTCGGCGCGCGGCGCGCGCGCGGATCGGCATCGGGATGGCATTGGTCTGAAACTGGCACGCGCGCGCCTGGGCGATGAGCGCCTCGGTCCAGCCACGATGACCGTAGCCGAGCGCCGCCACGGCGTGCCCACCGTAGAGATCGAGAACCCGCTCGCCGCGGGCGCTCACGAGCCAGACGCCCTCCGCGGAGGCCACCTCGAAGGGATACTGCGCATAGACCGGCGCCAGGCCATCAGCCGGGGTCCCGGGCTGCGCGGTCGGTGCTGTGGTGCTCACGGCGTCTCGCACAGGAGGCTCCTCAGGTCCAGCCGGGGGCGGTGGCCGTGAGACCCGAGGTCTCCGGCAGATCCCACATCCGGTTCATCCACTGCACGGCGCCGCCGGCGGCGCCCTTGTTCAGGTTGTCGATGGCGCACATCACGGCCACCGTATGAGCATTGGCCGCGGCCGACAGATGGGCGTAGTTGGTCGTGGCGACGTCCTTCACACGGGGCGCACCGGTGGCGACTCGTATGAAAGGCGAGTTCGCATAGAACCCCCGCAGCGCCGCCAACACCCCGGCCGTGTCGAGCGGTTTCCTCAGCTGCGCCTGCACGGTCACATGAATGCCGCGCGCGAAGGGCCCGGAGTGCGGCACGAAGGCGAATTCCGCCTCGACGCCGCTCGCCGCCCGCGCGCAGGCCCCGATTTCCGGCGCGTGCCGGTGCGAGAGCGCGTTGTAGGCGTAGAGGTCGCTGTGCCGCAGCGGATGATGCGTGCCGGCGACCGGCTTGCGGCCCGCGCCGGTGCTGCCGGTGACGCCGCTGACGAACAGGGTCGGCGTGACGAGCCCCAGCGACAGCAGCGGCACGCTGGCCAGCAGCGTCGCCGTCGAGAAGCAGCCTGGATGAGCGACGTGAGTCGTCTCGAGGTTCCCCAGGTGCTCCGGCACGGCGCACGTGAATTCCGGCAGACGCGCCGGTGCGCCGTGCGGGTGCTTGTACACCGCCTCGTAGGCCGCCGCGGAGCTGAAGCGGAAATCCGCGGAGATGTCGACGACACGCGGGTGCGTACCTGCGGCCGAGGCGGCGCTGAGGAGCGAGTCGATCAGCTGCGCCGACACGCCATGCGGTGCGGCGGAGAAGACCGCGCACCGCGGCGAGCGTGTCATGAGTTCCTGCACCTCGGCCTGCGAGGCGAACCGGGTATCGCCGTAGGCAGCGGCGAGGTGCGGGAAAGCTTCCGCGACCGGCTCACCCGGCTGGCTGTCCGACAGGACGGCGGCCACGCTGAAGTTCGGATGGGCCGCGAGCAGGCGCAGCAGCTCGCCCGCCACGTAGCCTGTGCCTCCAAGCACCACGGCCGCAATGGATGTGTTGCGAGGCTCGGTTGCTGCGCCCCGCCCTTCGGGCACGGTCGTCATCCGGCGCTCGTCCGGGGCAGGCCCACGGCCTCCATCACACGGTCGCCGAGCGCCACGCCGTCGGTGATGGCGTTGAAGGCGGCGACCTGCATCTGGCTGGTGATCAGATCGACGCCCACCTGGTTGTCGGTGGCGGGACCGGTGACCACGCACGGCTCGATGCCGAAGCGCTCGCGCAGCAGCTTCACCCCGCCCCACGCCGCGACGGGATCGTTGGCGGATAGCGCAACGCCGGTCAGCGCGTCGCGGATGTCCGGACACTCCAGGATGGCGTCCACGCCGTAGGTGCCGAGAATCCCATCGCCGAGCTCGAACACGATGACGTCGGGCTTTCCGGCCGCGAGCTCGGTGAGCATGGTGCGCGTGAGCGCGGGACCGTTGTGTCGCGTGGTGGTGACCACGCCGAAATCCGTGAAGATCGCCGAGCGGCGCGCCCCGGCATCCTCCATGGCGAGGATGTCGCGACGCAGAGATACGCCCGTCGCCTTGAAGGCATCGACCGTGAGTCCCCGGTGGCGCATGCGGGCGATCATGGCGCAGGCGGCCGCCGTCTTGCCCGCCTCCATGCAGGTCCCGGCGAGCGCCACCACCGGCACCTTGCGCGTTTCGAGCTTCGCAGCCTGGTCCAGGCGGCGCAGGCCCGCGCGCGCCGGCACGCCGATGCGCTCGCCGAGATAGGGAAAGTGCAGCGCCACACCGAGCACGCGGCAATCGAACGGCTT
Organism: Pseudomonadota bacterium; assembly: GCA_021777555.1. Taxonomy (GTDB): domain Bacteria; phylum Pseudomonadota; class Gammaproteobacteria; order Steroidobacterales; family Steroidobacteraceae; genus 13-2-20CM-66-19. The sequence goes on from JAJYDK010000013.1 coordinate 23,573, forward strand.
GCCCTTCTCGGGATTGACCGAGTCGCAGGCGCCGAGCACTCCGCCGATGTTGAGCATCTGGATCACATCGCCGGGCTTGACCTGCGCGGGGATGTGGCCCGAGTAGCCAAACAGCGCCTTGCGGTGCCCGAGCGCGCCCACCACGATGTCGCCCTTGCCGACCTTGGCCATGCGACCCGAGGTGAGCTCCAGGGTGTTGTAGGTGGATTTGTTGGTCAGCACCTCGACCACGATCACCACGCCCTCCTCGGCGGGAATGTCCGGGGAGATGCGCACCTCGTGCGACAGGCGACAGGCCTGCGCGACGGAGGCGATCTTGTCGACGACGACGCTTCTCATGCCGCTGTTCATGCCGAACGCTCTCCGGCGCGTCTGTGGAACACGCCCGTCAGGGCGACGATCTTGGAGAACCCGAGCGCATCCTGCGGCGTCCACTCGCCCGCCGCCTCGCCGTAGACCCCCTTGGAGGCGGCCATGAGGGAGAACGGTGACTCGACGCCTTCGACGAAGAGGTTCCCCGGACGGAACGAGATGCGCACCTCGCCCGTGACCCGTTCCTGGGAGGACAGCAGGAAGGATTCGATGTCGCGGCAGACCGGATCGAGCAGCTGGCCCTCGTGCACCAGATCGCCGTAGGGTTGGGCGAGAAGCTCCTTGATGCGCTGCTGGCGGCCGGTGAGCACGAGCTTCTCGAGCTCACGATGCGCGGTGAGGAGAACCTCCGCGGCCGGCGCCTCGAAGGCGACCCGCCCCTTGGTGCCGATGATGGTATCGCCCAGGTGAATGCCACGCCCGATACCGAAGGGCGCCGCCAGGGTTTCCAACGCTTCGATCAGCGCCACCGGCGGGAGCGAGCGGCCATCGAGGCCGGTCGGCCGGCCTCGCTCGAAGGCGAGGACATGGGTCTCGGGAGCGCGGGGCCGGGTGAAGGCGTCCCGTGTCAGCACCCACGCGTGGTCGGGAATGCTGCCGGAGGAGGTCAGGGTTTCCTTGCCGCCGATGGTGACGCCCCAGAGGCCGCGGTTGACCGAGTAGGCGGCGCCGTACGGCGGGACCGGCAGATGGCGCTCCTCGAGGTATGCGAGCTCCTCCTGCCGCTTGAACGCCCGATCGCGCACGGGCGCGAGGACTTCCAGCTCCGGAGCCAGGGTACGCATGGCGACCTCGAAGCGCACCTGATCATTGCCCGCGGCGGTGCAGCCGTGGGCGATCATGTTGGTGCCGAGCTTGCGCGCCATGTGCGCGATGGTCTGTGCCTGCATGACGCGCTCGGCGCCGACGCACAGCGGGTAGAGCTGGCCGCGCTTGACGTTGCCCATGATCAGGAAGCGCAGGACCTGCTCGAAGTAATCGGCGCGGGCGTCGACCTGATGGTGCCCGATCGCCCCGAGCGCACGCGCACGCTCGGCGAGCATGCGCGCAGCGGCTTCGTCGATGCCGCCGGTGTCGACCGTGACCGTGATGACAGGGCGGCGCTGAGTCTCCTTCAGCCACGGCACCAGGAAGGAGGTGTCGAGACCCCCGGAATAGGCCAGAACGATGGGCTGCTCGCCCGAGGGGGAGGGTGTCGGCATAGGGCGCCTTAGATGCGAAAGGTGGCCTGCAGCCGCGCGATGAGCTCATCCTGCGCGCGGCCGTCGGCGGTGGCGATGAAGATGGTGTCGTCGCCGGAGATGGTGCCGGCGACTTCCGGCCACTCGGCGCGATCGATGGCGACCGCAACGCTTTGGGCGGCGCCGATGGTGGTCCTGAGCACGGTGAGCGAGGAGCCGGCGCGCCTCAGTCCGCGCACGAACTGGGCGAGCATCGCGAAATCCCCCTGCGTGCGCGACACCTCATCGGAAGGCAGCACGTAGCGGCCGCTCGCCTTGAGCACTCCGAGGTCGCGCAGGTCACGGCTGATCGAGGACTGGGTGACATCGTGGCCCTGCGCCCGCAGCAGCCGCACCAGGTCCTCCTGGCGATGAACCACACCCTCGCGCAGGATGCGCACGACGGTCTGGCGGCGTTCGAGCTGGTCCGCGTCCATGAGATCAGGTGCAGTCGTGTGCGTGCATAAAGTTGCACGTATTGTGCATTTTAATTCGTGCGAGTCAAGAGCACGCGCGACGCTCAGCCGGGATGCTTGAAAACCTGGCGGAAGTAGGCGAGGAAGGTCCGGTCGTCGCACAGCGTCTTGCCCGGCTCGTCGGAGAGCTTGCCGACGGGCTGGCCGTTGCATTCGACCAGCTTCATGACGATGTCGAGGGTGGGGACGCCGAGATCGTTCGTGAGGTGCGTGCCGATGCCAAAGCCGCACGGGATCCGGTCGGCGAAGCGTTCGTACAGCGAGAGCGCCTTCTTCAGCGTCAGACTGTCCGAGAACACCAGGCGTTTGCCGTGTGGGTCGATCCGCAGCCGCTCGTAGTGCGCGAGCGCCTTCTCCGCCCAGAGCACCGGGTCGCCGGAGTCGTGGCGCAGGCCATCGAAGAGCTTGGCGAAGTAGGGATCGAAGTCCTGGAGAAAGGCATCCATTCCGACCACGTCGGTCAGGGCGATCCCGAGGTCACCGCGGTATTCCTGGACCCAGTTCTCGAGCGCAGCCTTCTGAAAGTGCCTCAGCTGCACACCCACCGCCTGGAAGGTCTGCAGGTACTCGTGCGCCATGGTTCCGATGGGGGTGAGCCCGTACTTGCGCGCCAGATGCACATTGGAGGTACCGCGGAACTGCTCTGGCGCGGCTCGCGCCAGGGTGGCCACGACTTTCTCGTGCCAGGCCCGCGAGAAGCGCCGGCGCGTGCCGAAATCGAAGAACTGGAACGGATGGCGCCTGGGCTGCGCGAGGCTCCCGCGGCCGCTCGAGAGATCCCCGAGCAGGGCGATCTTGCGCGCCAGGCGCTCGCGCCCGGTGGCCTGCGCCGACTGGCGCGCGAATGCCCTGAAGTAGAGCTCATTCACGATCGAGAGCACGAAGATCTCGAATCCCATGACATGGATCTGGGGTCCCCGCGTCTCGATCATCAGCCGCTCACCGTCGCTTCCCACCGAGAGAAACCGGGACTGGAAGCGGAAGATGCGCAGAAATTCAATGAAATCGGGCTTGAGGTAGCGCAAGCCCCCGAGGTAGGCGAGCTCCTCCGCAGTGAAGGTCAGCGTACAGAGGTGCTCGAGCTGCGCGCGTACCTCCCTCTCCAGGGAGGCGAGCGGATAGCGGGGACGGCTGCGGCACACGAAACGATACACGGCGTGGTTGCCCGGGAACGAATGCAGGAAGGGCTGCCACATCGTGAACTTGTACAGATCCGTATCGAGCAGGGAGCGGATCACCGGCTGGAAGGCGCGCATCGGCAGGGCACCTACTTCACCACGCTGAACACCAGATCGGCGCCGCCGATCTGGCCGCTCTTGCTCTGCGCCGCGCCCTTTCCCTGGCCGGCGAGAACTCTGATCGTCCAGTGCTCGCTGATGCTGTAGCGCAGCCTGATCTCGTTCAGCTGCTCGGTCAGTCCCACGCCGTAGCTGACGTACAGCCGCGGCGACAGGTACTTGCCGAGCACCAGCGATGTCACGTCATTGAGATCGGTCTGCAGGGTGAACTCCGGCAGGCCGATCCGGCTGCCGAGCTGCTGGGCGAGGAGCGCCCCACCCTGGGCGAGCAGCTCCCCGGCCGCGGTGTTCTGCTGGCTCTGCGCGGTGCCGGTCGAGAGGGCCTGCAGCGCGCCCCCCCCGCCCGAGAAGATGAGCGACATGATCTGCGACTGCGACAGGGACGGGTTGGAGAAGAAGGACACCTGGGGCTGCTTCAGCGTGCCGCTCACATTGATGCCCGCGGTGACGTCCGGATAGCTCTTCACCGCGCGGATCTCGATCCCCGGGTTGTCCAACAGACCACCCCTGAAGAACAACCGTCCGTACTGGATATCCAGCTTGCGCGCGTAAGCGGCATACTGTCCCCGCTCCATGAACAGATCCCCCGTGGCGTGCGTCCCGTAGCCGTAGCCGCTGCGCACCGTGAGCGCCCCGGTCAGCTGCCCGGTCAGTCCCATGGTGTCGATGTTGACATCGTTGCCGAGGCCCAGGGAGATCACGCTCATGACCTGGTAGCGGTGCTCCGGGTTCGAGGACTCCTGGCCGACGATGACCTGATCGGAGGAAGTGCGCACGGCACCCGTCAGATCCTTCGGATGGATGGCGGCGTGCGGCACGAAGACCGTGCCCGTCACATCGATCCGGTGGGCGGCAACCTTGAAATCGAGATCCGGCGAGGCATCGATCCGCGCCTCCGGCGTGTCGACCACCCGCAGATCATCGCCTTCGAGATGCAGCTGTCCGTAGGGGAGCGCACCTCGCCAATTCATCCGCCCGCTGGCGCGCGCCACGCCACGACCGACGCGGGCCGAGCCGTCGAACACCAGCCCGCCGTCCACCAGTCTCGCCGTGAGCGCGGCATCGCGCAGCCGCAGATTGCTCTGGTACAGATCCGCCTTGCCGTTCGAGACGCTGACTTCTCCGGTGAGCCGCGGATCGGCCACGGTGCCGGCGATCGAGGCATTGGCGATGAGATGCCCCGAGACATCGTCGATCCCCGGAAGGTAGATCGAGACGAGCTGGAGTTTGGAGGTCTGCGCCTGCGCCGTTCCCTGAATGGGCATGTCCCGCCAGTCCGGCGCTCCTCTGCGCGCTTCGAGCGTGGCGTCGAAGGTGCCGATGGCTCCCGAAGTGAGTGAGGCGTGCGCCTGAATCGTGCCCGGCAGGGCCGTGACGGTCAGCAGTCCCGAACCGATCGTGGTGCGCTCGATCCTTCCGCTCACGAGGCGTCGAGACAGCACCGCATCGGCCAGCGTCGTGCGGAGCGTTCCCTGCGCCGGTGCACCGCCACCGCCTGCCAGCCGCGCCTGCGCGCTGATCATGCCTTGGTACTCCACGGCCGGTGTCAGGCCAGCGGTCAGCGTGGCGAGCGGCAGCGCGCTGGCCGAGAGCGTGACCGCCCAGGCTTCGGGCGTCCAGCTCGCGCCCGTGCACAGGCCTCCCGGCGTTCCCGCCAGGCACAGATCATCGAGCTCGCTGTGCGCAGGCGACAGAGTGAGCGCGGAGGGCTTGAGCAGATGCAGGTTCAACGCCTGAGCGCCGGATACCGCAAGCGATGTCACCTGTCCTGCGAATACCCCGGCGTCGAAACTGCCTCGCGCGCTCCCTCGCACGCTCAACCCTGGCGCATGGGCCGTCAGGTGCGCGGTGAGGTCCGACGCCGCTCCATCGAGGATGAAGTCGAGGTCATGCAGGAGCCGGCGGTGGAAGCGCAGATCGCGCAGCCGCACGGTGACGGCAGAGCGGCGCCGCGACGTCGGATCGAAATCGACTTTGGCCTCGGCCGAGGCAAGCTCGAGGCTCCCCATTCTGACCCCCTTGCCCGTGGCCCATGCCCGGATATCCGGCGCATCGAGCGGACCGCCGATGGTGCCCGCCGCCTCCACCCGGCCCTGGTCCGCCGCCGCCAGCAGCCGCAGGTCCCCGCCCACCGAGAATCGCGCATGCGCCTGACGCCGATCGATGCGGCCATCGAGTGCCAGATGCACCCCGCCGAGGCTTGCGCGCACCTGTTGGAAGATCCAGACGCGTCCCGAATGGCTCAGCGCGCCGCTGCCGCTCGCCGGCAACCCGCGCAGATGGCCCCGCAGGCTCTCGAGGCGAACCGTGAGCGGCGCCGAGGCGCCGAATCCCTCTCCCGAGGCGCTCAACACGAGGTCGAGCGCGCCGCGCAACATGGGCCGCAGCTTACCGGGGTCGATTCCCACGGCGCGCGCATGCAGGCTCCAGGGTCTGGGCGGCTGCCAGCCCAACTCGCCGCGCGCCTGCACCTGTCCGCCGAGCGCTTCCAACGTCGCGCCAGTGACGGTCAGCCCCCGGCTGTCGAGGGTCGCCGCAATACGGGTCGGTACGGGCTGGAATGCGCCGATCTGTGCGACGCCGGTTGCCGTCACGTCCACCGGCCCTCCACCCGTCAGCGTGAAGGCGCCCGCGGGGCTGTGGAACGCGGCGGTGCCGGTGAGCGGCCAGCGCACATCGCGCCAGCGGCCGCGCAGATCGAGGCGTGGTCCTCGGGTGGCCAGACGCACGCTTCCGGAAGCGGCGAGGTGCGCCCCCGACGCGAGGTGCGTGATGGCCAGGCGGCGCGCGGTCAGCACCCGGTTCGAGTAATCGCCATCGAGCTCGATATGAAACCGGCCTGCATGCAAGCCTGTTGGATCCGCTGTGCCGCCGGCCTTGAATCCCTTTGCATCGCCACTCAGGGCGAGCTGCGCATCGATGCGCCCGAGCGCGGCGCCGCGGTGCCAGGTGCGCAGATCGACATTGCGAACCCTGGCCTCGCCCCGCCAGTGCCACGCGCGCGGCAGATCGAGCGCAAGACCGCGGAAGTCCGCCTGGAACGGCTCGAGTACCTTGGCCCCGAGCGTCAGTCTGTTCAGGTTTCCGGCGAGCGACGCCTCGACCCGCCACGCGGGCTGATGCGGCGCCCGCCAGAGGATGCGCCCGGCGGCGGAGAGCTGCAGCGGGCGGGCGGCGTGCAGCGCTCCGGCCGCGCTGTAGCGCACCGTCCCCATGGTCAGCGCGACCCGGTAAAAGCGCATGTCGCGATGAGCCAGGCGCGCCGAGCCGTCGATGTCGGTTCCCTGCAGCCGCTTTCCATCCGGCAACACCACCACGGCGTGCCCGATGTGGGCGTGCTGGATGCGGATCACCAGCCACCAGGGCAGGAAGTGCGGATGTGGGCGAGGCGGCAGGTGCGAGCGCCTGATCTCAACGAGAGCGTTGTCGACCGAGGTGTCCGGTGTGTCGAGCGTGCGCCAATACAATGGTGGCAGCAGCACGCGCGTGTACACGCCGTCGAACTCCAGATGCACCCGCCGCTGATCGATGACCACCCGGCGGGCGTGCACTCCGAAAGCCAGGGTGCCGCTTGCGCCCTCGATCCTCACCTCCACGGCGCCGAAGCGCTGGGGCAGGTGATCGACGATGAACCGCAACCCCCGCTGAGTGAACAGCGCGAAGTAGAAGATCGCGCCCGAGAGCGCCGCCGCCAGCAGAACCAGCAATCCGGTGACTGTCAGGAACCGACGCATCGTCCGGCCCACCTACAGTCTGGGTGAGAAGTTGATGTACAGGCGCGGCAACTGATGCCCCCTCAGCGACAAGGGCTCGCCCACATCCAGACCGAGTGTCAGAACCGGCAGCCTCACGCGGATGCCCAGGCCGACGCCATATTGCAGCAGCCGCGGCTGATGGAAGCTGTTGAAGGCGTTTCCGTAGTCGAAGAACGCGGCGATGGCGAGGTTGCGCGGCAGATCCCGGTCGAGCTCCACGGTGCCCGTGATGAGGTCCTTGCCGCCGGCCTGCGCCTGGAACGGGCACTGATAGCCGACCGGGGCGGTCGGGCCCGCCGTCACGCCGTTCTGGCACGGCTGGCTCATCCGGCCGGCATAGAATGTCTGCGTGGGACTCAGCGAGTTGTACTCGAAGCCCCGGACGCTGCCCTCGCCGCCGGCGAAGAAGCGCATCACCGGCGGCATCCGATCGAAATGGGACGCGGCTGTGGCGCCGAATTCGTCGCGCAGCAGCAGATGCCACTTCGGAGCGAGACGCAATACCCGCTCGAGCTGGACGTGGATCTGCAGGAAGTTCGAGCCCGAGCCCAGCGTGCCGTGCGAGCCGCGCACCTCGATGAAAACGCCGTGCTGGAAGATCGGCTCGCCGAAGTACCCGACCGGGACCGAAGCGATGTCCACCCCCGGCACCAGCATGTCGCTGTTGCCGGCGCTGGTGAGGACACTGGTGGGCAGCGTATAGGGGGAGGTGGGGCAGGCGGCGCTCGGGGCGCCGGAGCTGGTGGGCTGCTCGCAGATCGTGCCGCTCACCGAGCCGGTCGCGTGCACGTAATTGACGAACCAGACGGTCTGCCAGCGTCCCGTGACCCGGGTAAGGCTCGGGCCGATGGTCAGGGTGCGCGCATCGATGGCGGCGAGCTGACGCTGCTCGACACTGGCCGCCAGCGTCAGGTTCTCGGTGGCCGGGTCGCCTATGGGGATCACATAGCGGCTCTGCAGGCTGTACTTGACCAGCCGGGCGATCTGCAGGTCGACGCTCATCCGGTGGCCTGCGGTATTGACCCTGCGGTCCTGCCAGCTCAGGATCGCGCGCGGCCCGGTGTCGGTCTCGTAGCCGCCCGCCACCGAGTAGACATTGGGTCGGCTGGCACTGGCCTGGACATGCACCGGCACCGTGTGATGCACCGTGTCAGGAGTCCCCGGCAGCACCGTCAGGTGTGAGAAATACCCCGAATCATCCAGCGCGAACTGGGTGCGCAGCACCTGGGTCAGATCGAAAGGACGGCCCTGGCGGTAGCGCAGATAGCGCCGGGCCAGCTCGGGCTTCACGGCATGCTGGTCGATGGTCGTCGCGCCGAACCGGTAGCGCATGCCGGTCTCGAGCGTCAGCGCAATGGTGGCCACGTGCGCTTTCGGATCGACCAGCAGCTCATGGCGGGTGAGGCGCGCGTCGAGATAGCCATAGGTCGCGGCCGTGTGCAGCAGCGCGCTCTTGAACTGCTCGTAGTCGGACTCGTTCAGCTGCGCGCCCGGATGAAAGGGCGCGCGCGCGGTGATGCGCGTGAACAGCGGATCGAGCGCCCCGGCCCCCGTCAGATGCACATTGACCTTTCTCAGGATGACCGGCGGACCGGGCTCGATGTCGAGAACCACTCGCCAGCTCCCCGGGCCGGTCTGTGTCACGTGCAGATGCACGACGGGCTCGAAGTATCCGAAGGGCTCGAGCGCCGAGCGCACCTCGGTCTCGACCCGGTTCTCGAGCCGCTCGATGGTATCGGCCGTGAGGTGTTTGCTGTCCTTGTACCGCTCGAAGCTCAGGTAGGCGCGCACATTGTTCCGGATCGGTTGGCGCAACCCGTGGATGAGGACCGTGATCTGCGCGCGAGCCAAGGGGCTGACGAAGAGCAACATGAGCGCGCCCGAGGCGGAGCAGAGCCGTGCCCCGTGTAGCGAATTGCAACTCGTCATTGAGGTCCGCGAAGCCGGCAGAGTGGTCGTTGATCCTGGGATTGTAGTCTTTCCTGACCGCCGCCACGGGGCGCAGGTTCCCGGCTCATGCGGTCCACTCGTCCCCGCACAGCCGGTACTCGGTCTCGCCGGCGCGCCGTCCCTCCCGGTCGAAGCGCCGCTCGGCGACCCGCAGGCTTCCACTGGCCTCCATCAGCACGACGGTGGAGCAGCGCGTGCCGTATTGCGGGTGCTGAACGAAGGGCGCTGAGAGCGCCCGCTCCCAGTCCGATGCGCTCATCAACTCCCGCGAGCTGGGGCCTGCGGTGTCGGCCCTGCCCGGGGCCGGCCCTGGCGGCAGGGTCGGCCGGCGATCATCGAGCAGCGCAAACAATGCCTCGGGGGAGGTGGCCTGTCCATGCGTGCTTTCCCGCAACCACGCCTCGAACCTCGCACGCACCCTCAGGAGCTTCGGCCACGGCGCATCGAGGTGCTCGTTTGAGAGGCCATGGACCCCGGGTGCAAGCGGACGTGCGAAAGGAGTGATGCGGTTCGAGCCGTACCACAGCGATTCGCCATCGCTGAGCAGCAGGTTGAATCCACCGTAGGCGGCCGCCTCGCGCTCGAGGGCGGCGAGATATTCCCCCGGTCCGCCCGTCTCGCGCAGATAGCGGGGAATCAAGCCCCCGCGGGAGGGTGCGGTGGCCGGCGTGCCCTGCAGGTCGCGGTAATTCGTGATGACGCCGAAGCGGCGCCGGCGGTCCACCCCGAGCCAGGTGCCACCGGCTCGCAGGTCGCGGCCCGCGAGCATGTCCTCGGGCGGCGGCCAGCACGTCAGCGGCTCGGCGGGCCGGTCGTGGTATTCATCGCGATTGGCGGCGACGATCAACCGGTAGCGCGGGTGAGCGTTCCAGGCGAGCACCAGCAGACACACTAGCGGCTCTCTCCCGGGCGCGCCTCGGGAGCCGGCCCGTGCAGCCAGCCGTCGATCAGGCGGCGCGAGATGGAATGAGGAGGCGGGAGAAGCACGAGGCCCGCGTGCAGCTCATCGCGGGTCAACCAGCGGGCGTCTTCGAGCTCGCCGCCGATCCGTACGGGGGCAGCCGACGCCCAGGCGTGAAAGCCGACCATGAGCGAGGCCGGAAAGGGCCAGGGCTGGGAGGAAGCGTAGCGGGAGCGGGTGACGCGCACGCCGGTCTCCTCCATGACTTCGCGGATCACCGCGTCCTCGAGGCTTTCGCCGGGCTCCACGAATCCGGCGATGGTCGAATAACGGCCGGGCGGCCAGGCACTCTGGCGTCCGAGCAGCGCGCGCTCCCCATCCGTGACCAGAACGATGATGGCCGGATCCAGTCGGGGGAAATAGACCTGTCCACAGGACTTATCCGAGCAGCGCAAGCTGTGTCCGGCATGCCCCGGGAGGGTCGCGGCGCCGCAGACGCCGCAATGACGCTGGCGCGAGCGCCAGAAGCTCAGCGCCCGGGCATAGGCGAGCAGCCCTGCTTCCTCGGCATCGAGCTGCGGGGAAAGGGCTCGCAATTCCTCGAAGCCGGAGCCGCGAGGCAGATCCTCCACCGATGAGGCCAGCTCGAGGAGCACGCAGCGCCGCTCGCGGAACCAGCCGAGCAGCACGAACTGATGGGCGGCTGCGCGGCGCACGGTGGGGTCGTCGCCCGCAACGAAGGCGATACGAGGCGGCGCCCCGGTAGACAGGAGCTGACGCGTGCCCTGGCTCAGCAGATACCGCGTTCCGGGGTCCGCGAGCGAGGCCGCCAGCCAGTCGGGGTCTTCGCGCGCCTCGGTGCGCCGGTCGAGGTAGGGGCCCGAAAAGAAATTCGCCTGGTCCGGATGCATAGGAATGAGCGGAGTGTATCAGCCCGTGCGCCCGGAGCCGGCGGCGAGCTCAGTGGGTTCGCCTGTGCCCCCGGGGCGGCGCACAGTGCTCGCACCACCGGGGCTCCTCCGGAAGCCGCTCCGCGACGATGCCGAGCCCGCAGCCTGCGCAGCGCGCCAGCCGCAGCTGCTCGCCGCTCACCAGGCATCGCGCCAGGAATACCGCCTGCTCGAAGGTGAGCGCGGGCGGGTACACCCCGCAGAGGTAGTACCCGTAGGCGTCGCAAAGCAGGGTGCCGTTGTGCAACGTGGTGAGCGCCTCGAGGGCCCGCAGCGACGGTTCCTCGGGCAATAATCCGCAGGCGTGCAGCATGGAGCCAAGGAGCGATGCCTCGCGCTGCTCGCGTGAGGAGTGAATGAAGCTATTGGCCTGCTGAGGGGACTTGCCACGGTGGCGTCTGGCGTCGCCGCCGTAGCGGCGCCGGAATTTGCGGATCCGGTCCGCGGTGAGCCCGGTGAACGCGCGAATGGTCGAGGTGCGCGCCTCATATTGAATGAACCGCATCGCCAGACCGAAGTTGCGAAGCTCCCCCTCATAGCGCGATTCCACGATACGCATGGCCAGTGCCCCCTCGTTGATGCCGGCATCACGATCCGTTGGCCCCATTCTTTGGAGACCGGCGCGCCGATACAACCCCTGTAATTGCGCGAAAAGCGTCGAAATGCGCGGTGGATTCGCGCGGCGGCCCGATTACCATGCGAGGCGGGCCTGAGCGCATGGAGTCGTGATCATGGCGGGTTACGATGAGGAATCTGAGGGCATATCCAGCTCGCGCACTGTCTCGTGCCGGATCGTCGGGTCGCTGGGCGGCCTCAACCATCAGTGTCTCGAGCTCCTGGCTCGGCAGGCGACGGCGAGCGCCGCACACCCTTTGGCGCTGAGTGAGGTCATCCAGTGGTGGCGGGGGCTCGACGAGGCGGCGCGCCGGCGCGCCGCCGATTACCCGTTCCTCCTCTTCGATGCGGGATTCGCCGACCCACAGCGCTGGCAACGGCTCGAGGGGCCGCGCGTCAATGACGGGCAAGACCCGCCTTATGCCGCGTTTTTCTCCGTGCCGGACGCCGTGGCCGTCACGCGATCGGTGTTCGTGCTCGCCGCTTCGATGGTGCTGCTTCACCGCACCTACGCAAGCCTCGCGCTCGGCATGCATCCGAAATGCGTCAACATCATCGCCGCGCACTCCATCCTCGAGATGCAGCAGATGGCTGAGCGCGCGTGGACGTGGCTTACGCCCCGGTGGGCGCAAAGACCGGAGATCTGGCGTGAGCTGCTCTCGGCAGGTGTAGAGGGTGGAAACGCGCATCGACATGCGCGCATGCATGGAATGCGGCTCGTCGAGGCTGACGTCGCGGCCGCGGCGCGCGCGCGCCGCAAGTCATGACAGGCTAGATCACGATCTGCCGCTGGCCCGCGGAATCGCGGGCCGCGCGGAACATGCCCTGGGTGTTGAAGTCCATGGCGATCCGGCCGGCGCTATCGACGGCGATCAGCCCGCCGCTGCCGCCGAGCTCACGCAGGCGGCCAAGGGTCTCGCGCAGCGCATCCTGCACCGTCAGACGCCGGTACTCGACCGCTGCGCAGGCGTGGTGGGCCGCGACGATGCGCATGAAGTACTCCCCGTGGCCCGTGGCCGATACCGCGCAGGCGCCATTCCGGGCATAGGTGCCTGCGCCGACGATGGGGGAATCCCCCACCCGTCCGGGCCGCTTGTTGGACATTCCGCCCGTGGAGGTGGCTGCGGCGAGATTGCCCGCCGCATCGAGCGCCACGGCTCCGACGGTTCCCTGAGTCGAGGGGATGAGCTCGGAGGCCGGCCGGCCGCTGCGCAGGGCATCGAGCTCGGCCTGACGCTCCGGCGTGCGGAAATAGGTATTGGGAACGAGGGTAAGTCCCTCCTCCAGCGCGAATTCCTCGGCGCCCGCCGCTACGAGCAGCACGTGCCGGGATTTGTCCATCACACGGCGAGCGAGCTCGATCGGGTTCTTCACGTGTCGGACCGCGGCTACGGCGCCGGCCCTGAGCGTGTGTCCTTCCATGAGGGCCGCATCGAGCTCAGCCACCCCCTCGCGCGTGAGCGAGGCGCCCCGACCGGCATTGAAGAGGGGATTGTCTTCCAGGGAACGGACCGCTACGGTCACCGCATCGAGGCTGGTGCCGCCCCGCTCGAGCACCTCGTAACCCAGATCGAGGGCCTGCGCGAGACCGTCGCGATAGTGCGCTTCGCGCTCCCCCGAGAGAGCCTGCCGGGACAGCTCGCCCGCCCCGCCATGGATCGCAATGGCATACATATATAACCGGCTATCGCGGGCACAGCGGGCCCGCACTCGCTATGATCGGCGGGCATATTAAGGTGAAAGAGTCCATGTCGCAGAAGATTCGCAGCATTCTGGTCGCCAACCGTGGCGAGATCGCCATCCGTGTCATGCGTGCCGCGAGCGAACTCGGGCTGCGCACGGTGGCGGTCTACTCCCAGGAGGACCGCTTCTCGCTGCACCGCACCAAGGCGGATGAGGCCTATCAGGTCGGACCGGGCAAGGGACCGGTCGAGGCCTACCTCGACATCGAGGATATCCTGCGGATCGCGCGCGAGGCCCGAGTCGATGCCCTTCATCCGGGGTACGGCTTTCTCTCGGAGAACCCGGGCCTCGCCGAGGGCTGTGCGCGCGCCGGCATCCGCTTCATCGGTCCCGAGCCCGAGACCATGCGGATCCTCGGCAACAAGGTGGCCGCCCGTGAGCTCGCCTCCCGGGCCGGCGTGCCCGTCATGCCCGCCACGACACCCCTGCCTCAGCCCTTCGAGGAATCCCGGCGCCTGGCGAATGGGATCGGCTATCCGGTCATGCTCAAGGCAAGCTGGGGCGGCGGCGGGCGCGGCATGCGCATCGTGGAAAGCGACGAGCAGCTCGAGCAACTGCTGCCGGTGGCCCGGCGCGAAGCCAAGGCCGCATTCGGCAACGACGAGGTCTACCTCGAGAAGCTGGTACGACGCGCTCGCCACGTCGAGGTCCAGATTCTCGGCGACGCGCACGGTGGGCTCGTCCACCTGTACGAGCGCGACTGCACGGTCCAACGGCGCAACCAGAAGGTCGTCGAGCGCGCTCCCGCGGTGTTTCTGACCGATGCGCAGCGCGCCGAGATCTGCGAGGCGGCGCTCTCGATCGGGCGTGCCGCGCACTACCGCAATGCGGGAACGGTGGAGTTCCTGCAGGACGCCGAGACCGGAAAGTTCTACTTCATCGAGGTCAATCCGCGCATCCAGGTGGAGCACACCGTCACCGAGTGCGCCACCGGGATCGATCTCGTGAAGGCCCAGATCCGGATCGCCGAAGGCGCGCGGCTCGGCACACCCGAGAGCGGCGTCCCGCCACAGGGTGAGATCCGCATCCATGCGCACGCGCTGCAGTGCCGGGTCACCACCGAGGACCCGGAGAACGACTTCATCCCCGACTACGGCAAGATCAGCGCCTACCGCAGCCCCGCCGGCTTCGGCGTCCGCCTGGACGCCGGCACCGCTTACACCGGCGCGATCATCACGCGCTCCTATGACTCTCTGCTGGTGAAGGTGACCTCCTGGGCCTCCACGCCCGAGGAGACGATTGCGCGCATGCACCGCGCGCTGTGGGAATTCCGCATCCGCGGCGTCGTAACCAACCTGCGCTTCCTCGACCAGGTCATCACCCATCCGCGTTTCGCGCGGGGCGAGTACACGACCCGATTCATCGACGAGACACCGGAGCTGTTCCGCTGGCCGCGCAAGCGGGACCGGGCGACGCGCATCCTCACGTACATCGCCGAGACCATCGTCAACGGCAATCCGGAGACCCGCAACCGACCGCGTCCCGCGCGCATCGAGAGCGCGAAACTGCCGCCGCTCGCCCTTGCCGAGCCCCGGCCCGGAACCCGGCAGAAACTCGACGAGCTGGGGCCCGAGCGCTTCGCGCAGTGGATGCTGCAACAGGAGCGGGTGCTGCTCACCGACACCACGATGCGCGATGCGCACCAGTCGCTGCTCGCCACGCGCATGCGCACGCTCGACATGACGGCCATCGCACCGTATTACGCCGCCCTGGTGCCCGAGCTGTTCTCGGTGGAATGCTGGGGAGGCGCCACCTTCGATGTGTCCATGCGCTTCCTGCGCGAGGACCCCTGGCAGCGGCTCTCGGCGCTTCGCGAGCGGATGCCGAACCTGCTGCTGCAGATGCTGCTGCGCTCGGCCAACGCGGTCGGCTATGCCAACTACCCGGACAACGTGGTGCGCTTTTTCGTGCGTCGCGCCGCCGAGCGCGGCATCGACGTGTTCCGGATCTTCGACTCGCTCAACTGGGTCGACAACATGCGCGTGGCGATCGATGCGGTGCTCGAGACCGGCAGGCTCTGCGAGGCCGCGATCTGCTACACCGGCAACCTGAGCGACCCGCGCGAGAAGAAGTACACCCTCGATTACTACCTCGAGCTCGCGCGCGAACTCAAAGCCGCCGGCACACACGTGCTCGGCATCAAGGACATGGCGGGACTGTGCCGGCCGCGCGCCGCCCACACCCTGGTCAAGGCCCTCAAGGAGGAAATCGGCCTGCCGGTGCACTTCCATACACACGACACCAGTGGCATCGCTGCGGCGAGCGTACTGGCGGCCATCGATGCGGGCGCGGATGCCGTCGACGGCGCCATCGATGCGATGAGCGGATTGACCTCACAGCCGAATCTCGGCTCGATCGTCGAGGCGCTGCGCCACGGTCCGCGCGATCCGGGAGTGGACCCCGCGAAGCTGCGCATGCTGTCCTCGTACTGGGAGCAGATCCGCAGGCTCTATGCCGCCTTCGAAAGCGACATCCGCTCCGGGGCATCCGAGGTGTACGTGCACGGCATGCCGGGCGGGCAGTACACCAATCTGCGTGAGCAGGCCCGATCCCTCGGTATAGACAACGCCCACTGGCCGCAGGTGGCCCAGGCCTATGCCGACGTCAACCAGATGTTTGGCGACATCGTCAAGGTCACGCCGACCTCCAAGGTGGTCGGGGACATGGCGCTGTTGATGGTCACGAGCGGGCTCACGCCCCAGCAGGTGCTCGATCCGGATGTCGATGTGCCATTTCCGGAGTCGGTGGTGCAGCTGTTCCGCGGCGACCTCGGCCAGCCCGCGGGAGGCTTTCCTCAGGCGCTGCAGCGCAAGGTGCTGAAAGGGGTGGCACCGCTCACCAGCCGGCCGGGCGCCTCGCTCGCGCCGGTCGACCTCGATGCCGAGCGGGCCAAGATCCAGCAGCGGCTGCCGCGTCCGGTTACCGACGACGACCTCGCTTCATACCTGATGTATCCGCGCGTGTGGCACGAGTATGCGAATGAGCGGACACAGTACGGTGACGTCGGCATCCTGCCGACACCGGTGTTCTTCTATGGCATGGAGCCGGGACAAGAGATCTCGATGGACCTGGAAAAGGGCAAGACATTGTTCGTGCGCTACGTCGCCTGCAGCGAGCCGCATGACGATGGGACCCGCACCGTGTTCCTGGAGCTCAACGGGCATCCACGCTCGCTGCGCGTGCCGGATCGCAGCCAGGTCGCCACCCGGCCGCCCCAGCGCAAAGCCGATGCCGAGGACCCGAAGCAGGTGGGCGCCCCCATGCCCGGCACCATCGCCACCATCGCCGTGAGCGTCGGGCGCAGGGTCGCCCGCGGCGACGTCCTCGCGACTCTCGAGGCGATGAAGATGCAAACCCAGGTACGCGCCGAGATCGACGGCGAGGTCGCCGAAGTGTTGGTTGTTCCCGGCCAGCAGGTCGATGCGAAGGATCTGCTGGTCGTATTGAGGTGAACACGTGCGCGATGGCAATGGGCGAATAGATCGTGTCACGGTATAAGTCTGGCTCGACGACCCGATGGCCTCCCGCCGCGGGTGATCCACACCGTACCGCGTCCCCCTGGGGAGGTTGATGCGCGAGCTGTTCATGTTCGCCGACCGGCGCAGCGCGCCGGCATTCTGGCTGGGGAGCCTGTTCGTGGTCGTCGGCGTGCTGTTGCACTTGCCCATGTTCATCATGGCGCGTGCGATGCACTACCGGCTGGCCGGGATGCCCATGGGCGCGGGCATGCTCTGGGGCATGGCGCTCATCGTCGGTGGCGCAGCGGCGGCCGCCTACGGGCTGCAGCCGAAGAAGGCGAGCGTCGATGCCGCGGCGATGCACGAGCGCATCGTCGCGCCTGAGGATGCGCCGCTGACCCTCTGGCACTGGGCCGCCGGCGCCGCGCTGGCGGTGGCGCTCGTGGTCGACATCATGAAGGTGAGCAGCCTCGGCTTCGTGATCCCGGGCATGCGGGTGGAGTACGGAATCAGCGAGGCCCAAGTGGCGTTGCTGCCGCTCTCGGCGCTCACCGGCGCCACGCTGGGGTCGTTCATCTGGGGTGCGCTCGCCGACCTTTACGGCCGCCGCGCCACCATCCTGCTCGCGGCGGTCATGTTCATCGGTACCTCCATCTGCGGGGCCATGCCCTCGTTTGAATGGAACCTGTTCATGTGTTTCCTGATGGGAGCCTCGGCGGGCGGCATGCTGCCGGTCGCCTATGCGCTGCTCGCGGAGATCATGCCGACCCGCCATCGCGGCTGGAGCCTCATCGTCGTAGGCAGCGCGGGCGCCCTGGGCGGCTATCTGGCCGCCTCGGGCTTCTCGGCGCTGCTGCAACCGGAGTTCGGCTGGCGCATCATGTGGTTCCTCAACCTGCCTTCCGGCCTGGCGCTGATCGCGGTGAGCCCGCTCATTCCGGAGTCGGCGAGATTCCTGATGCACATCGGCCGGCCCGCGGAGGCGCGCGCGACGCTGGCGCGCTTCGGTTCGATCGTGGTGAGCGAGACGAGGGACTGGGACGAGGAAGCCCAACTCGATCATTCGCATCTGCCCCCCGTCGACCGGCGCTTCGCCGGCACCACCATCGCGCTCACCGTCGCCGCCTTGTCCTGGGGTTTCGTCAATTTCGGGCTGTTGTTGTGGCTGCCGGGCGAGTTGATCGCGGAAGGCCGCAACATGGGGGTGGCCGCCGCCATCATCGCCCGCTCGTCTTTCATCGCTGTGCCCATAGTGGCGGTCGCCGCGCTCCTTTATGCCCGCTGGAGCACCAAGGGCGCGCTGCTCGTCATGACCGGCGTGACCGCGCTCGGGCTGCTCGCGGTGGTCATGCGCCAGAGCGGCGTGCCCGCGGCCGCCAATCCCATCATCGCCCTCACTCTGCTCATCGTCGGCTCCACGGGCGTCATCTCCATTCTCCTGCCTTACACGGCCGAGAATTACCCGTTGCGCATCCGCGGCCGCGCCACCGGATGGGTGGCCGGCTGCAGCAAGAGCGGCGGCCTCGTCTGTCAGGGGATGAGCGCCCTCGCGCTCGTACCGGGGATCGGCACGGCGGCTGTTGCAATCGCGATCTCGGTCCTGCTGGGACTCGGACTCATCGGCCTCTACGGGCGGGAAACCCGCGGCCGCGACCTGCGCGAGCTGGAGAGACCGGCCCCTGCGGCGGCCCCCAAGGGATAGGCGAGCAGGCGGGAATCTTGATGGGCTTACTCTTCCGGGAGCCCGGCGAGCGCGCGCCTGCCCTCGAAGAGTTGCCAGGAGGCGAGTCCCGGGATGCCGATGAGGAGCTCGCGCGCCCGGCGGATGAGCGACAGGGTGACCGCGGGGGCTGCGGGAATGCCGAGCAGCGCGCACACCAGCACATATCCGGCTTCCTGCACGCCGAGCGCCGCCGGAACCGCGAACCCGAAGGTTCGCAGGCCGCAGAAGAGGCTGTCGATGATGAGTGCGCCGGTGGCCGTGACGGCAATACCCATCAGATGGAGCATGACCCAGGTTTCCGCCGCACCGAGCGCCCAGGCAAGCGTGTGGCAGGCGAAAGCGGCCAGTGTCCGACGGTCCCACACGAGGAGCCGATCGAGCGTCGCCGACTCCCCGGTTGCGCCGACCCGAAAGCCGGGCATACGCCTCGCGAGCGAGCGCGCCGCCCTCTCCAGGATGGATGTGAGGTGCCTGCGGCCGACGATTCCCGCGATGGCGAGCACCAACGCCGGCAGCAGTGCCCATGCGATCAGTTGAGTGGGCGCGCCGCGGTGAGCGGTCAGCACAAGTGCGACGCCGGTGATTACGTAGGGAAGCTTCGCCGCCTGCTCGATCAGGATGTCCGTCAGCATCAGGCCGGTGACCGGCAGGGCGCCGACACCAGTGAGCGTCAACGCGCGCACGCCGGCCACGATGCCGCCGAGCTGAGAGAAGGGCAGCACCTCGCCGGTCGCCTCTCGGACGAAACGTGCCCAGATGAATTTCCACGGCGAGGCGCCGGGAGTGTCCGTGCCGATCAGGGACCAGGCCGATCCGGTGACCGCCGTCACGGGCAGATGAATCAGCGCGATGAGGATGAGGCCGGTGATGCCCACCCGCTCGGCTGCCTGGCCCACCGCGCCGGCGCCCGCGTAGACAATGATCGCGACCAGCGCCGCGGCGCCGATGGCGGCGGCAACGAGTTTCGTCCGGCTCATGCCGGGCTCGCCGACAACGCGCCTTTCCGCGCCGGGCCCGCGCCCTCGGGCTTCACGTCGAACGCCTCCATGTATCGGGCAAAGCGCTCCCGCAGCCGCGGAGCATCGAGCCCGAACGCTTCGAGGCTGTATCGGTGGATGGGGTAGCCGCCTCGCGGCCGCAATCGCAGGTACTCGGCCATGCGGGATTCGGCTTCCCCGCTCAATGTCATGCCACAGTGACGGTACAGTCTCTCGATGGTGTGCATGGGGGCACCCACGATGTTCCCATAGTACAGATGGAGGATATCTCCATCCTGTGAACGCGCGGCGATCATGCGCTCGGCGCCTTCCGCCCAGCGCTCACTCACCTCGCGTCCGATTTCCTTGGCGGCGACCCTGAGCGAGAAGGGACGCCGCAGCACCTCGGTGAGCCTTGCCACCGAAGCGATGACGCGCAACGGATCACGATGCAACATGATGATGTGTGAGTCGGGGTACGCCGCGCGCAGCGCATCGAGCGCGAATACGTGATCCGGACATTTCAACACCCAATGCTTGCCCGGCGGCAGTTGCGCATCGAGATGCTGCAGGAAACGCCGGTGGAAAAGATAGGCGATGTCATGGCCATGGCGGTCCATCCATTCACGATAGGAAGGGATGCGGTACATGGTGTCGAATCGCAGGCTCTGGAAGACCTGCGCGGTGATGTCGGTGCACTCCTGCGGGGCGTTGGCCTGCAGCGGGTGCAGGGCGGCGAGCTCGGGCGAGAGCAGCCGGAAGAGCGCGAATTCGCGCTCGACCCGCGCCCGGCGGCGGTCGGTCGAGGAGAGCAGCCGGCCCCTGGGGTAGGGGTAGATGAGCTGCCAGCTGCGGGGCACGGCGTTGTCCGGATCGAGCGAGAGCAGGGAGTGCAGGAACGTCGAGCCGCTTCGCGGCAGGCCCGTGATGAAGATGGGCCGGTTGAGGGGCCTGCGCACGATGGCCGGATCGGTTTCCTCGGCGATATCGAGCCGCAGCAGATTGTCGAGGCAACGCAATGTGTCGAAGCGCGCAGCCAGGTGGCCGAACAGGCTGAGCTGCGCTTCTCCCTCCAGGGCGCGCAGGAGATTGCGCAGCGCCGCGGTGAACGTCCAGTCCGAGAAGTCCTTGCGTCCACCGCGACGCAGCGAGGTTGCGATGAGCGAATCGGCCTCGAGCGGTGCGATTCGCTCGAGGGCCCGGGACAACTGCCGCTGAAGGAATGCCATCTGCGCCTGTCCTCCTGGCTGAACCCGTCCGGCCGGGCCCCGGGCACATCAGTCCCGTGAGCCGGGTGTTCCACCGGCGAGTATAGGCATGTGGCCGCGCCGCAGCGCTCTTCGCGGCATGCGGAAAACCGCATCTGATGATTTTTGCCGGCGCGTGGCCGATCGGAGCACGAGCCACCGGGAGCGTGGCCTCTACGGGCGAAGAGCGGATCAGCGGTGCTCGCTCGCGGCCGGCACGCCGGGCGGTTCCGCATCGAACCAGCCGCCGGTGAATTCGGCGCGCTGCAATCCCGCCCGCACGTACGGGTTGTTGCGCATGATCCGCCAGATCAGGCCGCTGCGCTGGTTCTCGATCATGGCGATGATGGGTCCCTGGTCGATGCCGATGAACTCATCATCGATCCAGCCGCGGCCCGGCACCACGTAGCCGTCCTGGGCGAGCCGGGCATGGGTGAAGCTGGGGTTGAAGGAGTCGAGGAATCCGTAGCGCGTGTAGATGATGTCGCCGTATTCGCGCAGCAGCGCCTGTGTTGCCTGGGTGACGTAGTCCGGGGCGAATGGCAGGGAGCCGAGCACGGCGGTCGGCGCCAGCGTGCCGTCGTCCTGGTCCCGGCTGGTGATACCGCGTGCATAGTAGCCGTAGAACTGGCGCATCTGGCCGTGATAGGGAGCGCGCACATTTCCCGGGCCGTTGCACGCGGTGAGGCCCCATATGTCGGGGCCGTAGCCGGTCCAGCCGTTGGGGTTGTCGATGGCGTACTGGCGCTGCGCGAGGGTTGCCCGGCGACCATTCACGAAGTAGTTCTCTCCGTGGGCACGCATGAGCGGGTCCGCGATCCCCCGCAGATCGACCCACACGGCGGTGTATTGGAAGACGAACTGCGCCCCGAAGGCCAGCAGGGTCTGGCCATCGAGCTGACGCCAGTCACCTCCGGTGGTGGCGGTCCACGCACTCCACGCGTTGTTGCGCAGAGGATAGGTGGGTGAGCCCATGCCGAGAATGTAGAGGATCGACGCCTCGTTGTATCCGGCCCATCGCGCCTTGGAGAAGCCCTTGCGGGGGAACCACGCCATGCTCACCAGGGGGTTGAGCCCGGGCGCGGCCCAGCCCCAGTTGACGCGCCGGTACAGTTGGTCGGCCACCTTGCGAACCTGTGTCTCGGTCGGTGTCGGGTGATCGAAGTAGCTCTCGACCGTGAGGACACCCGCCATGAGCAGTGCCGTATCGATGGTGGAGAGTTCGCTGTTGCGATATCTCAGGCCCGTGTGAATGTCGAGGAAGTGATAGAAGAGACCATGGTAGCCCGCATATCCCTTGGGCCCCGCGCCCTGCGGCCGGCTGTAGAGGAACGTGAGAACCTTCAGCACGCGTTCGGCTGCGGCGTGCCGGGTGACGTACCCTCGATTGGCGCCGATCACGTCCGCCGTCAGTGCAAAGCCGATGGCTGCGATGCTCGATGGGCCATCGGATGGCCAGTGATCCGGAGACAGCCCCGTGACCGGGTCGTCCGTGTTCCAGAAGTAATCGAATGTCCTGCGCTCGATGTCGCGATACATGAGACGGGGGTCCGAGGCGAGGCTCTGCACGCAGGGCTGGGCGATGAGGGGCACTGGAGTCGGGGGCCAGGGCTGCCACGAAGTGGCCTGCGCACAGGCAATCGTGGCGAGCGCGGCGGGCATGGCCGCCCGTTCCAGGGCCAATTGGGTGATGAGATCCGTCGTGTGCCAGAACTCATCGGCGGTGCGGCGCGCGATGTTGCGATAGTGGTTTCGGAAGAACGTCGCCAGGCGCCACGCGGGATACGCCGCAAGCGGGAGTGGGGCCGTCGCCTGCGGTTGTGGCACCGACGGTAGCGTGGGCGCCTGGCCCGATGCCGGGGTCTGCGTCTGAGACGACTGTTGCGGTTGCGGCGAAGGTGGCTGGGCCGGCGCTTGCGCCTGAGGCTGGGGCGGCGGCGGCAAGGACCGGACCGACCGGGCTGGCGAGGCCTGCGCGGACAGGGCCGCACCGAAGACGGCCAGCACGCCGAGCAAGCCAGCCCTACGAAAGCGCACCCGGATCGGGCCATCGATGGGATGTTCGCGGGGGCGCACCAAGGCGCGCGCCGTCGCGTGAAGCACCTCATGCCACCAACTCGCCCGTGATGCCGCTTCCTGCGCTACGCCCTTCGTGGGCGAGAAGCCGTTCATCACGCGCGAATCGGTCGCGGTGGAAATTCCGATCAAATTCGTGACGTCTCGGGTACCGAGGGGGAAGAATGAAGCCTACGGGCCTCGGACGTCCAGAGGCAAGCCGTCCGGATCGGGACGGAAACCCGGTAAAGCTGAAGGCTACGGCAGGAATCCATGCCGCAGTCGCCCCCGCCCCGGATGAAGCGGTGCCGCTCGATCCCGCCGCCCCCGGGGGGCGTCAAGGGACGCCACCCCGGGAGCCGGTGGAACCCGGGAGACTCAGTAGCGGTAGATGGCGGTAAGGCCGAAGGTGCGGGGGCGGAAAGTGTATTGGTTCTGCAGGCGCGTAGCCCGTTCGCACGCCGGCGTGACAGTGCCGTTGTTGGCGCATACCCCCGGATCGATCGACCAGTCCTCGCCGGTCGTGGTGTGGGTATCGGTGAGGTTGTTGACGAACGCCTCAACGCGCCAGGCCCCGAAGCGCATGCCGCCGCGCAGCGATACCAGATTGGTGGAGCCCAACGGATAGTATGCGGGATCGTACTGCGCGCTCAGCGGATCTTCCTGCGGCGTCAGCCAGTGATTGCTGCCCATGTATTCGTCGTCGACGCGCATGAACGAGCCGTGACCGAAGAGTCGGAAGTCATATTGAAGGCCGAGCGAGACGGTGACCGGCGGGGTCGGGGTGCCGGCGGTGCCGGAGCCGCTTTCGCCGGTGATGGCCTCGCCGGTGACCACGAGATTCACCGGAGGCGGTCCCGGGAACCCCGCATTCTGCGTGAAGCGTGCGTCGGTGTAGCCGGCGGTCAGGTTGGCCGTGAGATGCTCGGTGAGCAGGAGCTGCGCCTGCAGGTCCACACCCTTGACGACGGCGGAGCCGAGATTGTCTATGAACGAGATCTGGCAAATCGGCGGCACCACGGTCTGCTGGATGTTATTCCACTTGATGTAGTACGCGCTGGTGGCGAGGCTGACCCGGTGATCGAAATTGTTCTTGGCGCCTATCTCGTAACTGTTGACCGTATCGGAATTGAAGGTCTGCGGCGCACTGTTGATGCCGAAATTCTGGAAGTCCGTCGCGCAGGCCGCGTACGGCACCGGATTGTTGGCCCCGCCCGGCCGGAATCCCTTGGCGTACGTGGCGTAGAACAGGTTGTCGTGGTTGAGCTGGTAGGCGATGCTGACCTTCGGGGTGAAGGCGCTCTGGCTCTGCGAGCCGTTGCCGGTCTGCGTCGTCAGGAAGAGCTGCGGTCCGCCGGTCAGGGTGTCGAACGTGTACTTCACGTGTGATTCACGCAGTCCGACCGTGAGTTTCCACTGGTGGGTGAAAGCGTAGGTGGCCTGCCCGTACAGGGCGTATTGAGTGTCCGTGGAGTGCGTTTGGAGGAAGTACGAGTCGTTGGGAAAGCGCGGATCGTATGGCAGGGGTCCGAGGTCGGTCTGGGTCGCCGCGTCGTAAATATAGAACGGACAGACGAACTGCCCCGGGCAGGTGTACGGTGTCCCGTAGTAGGCCTGCGACAGCTCGTTGAGCAGCGGGTCGTGGATCTGCTCCAGGTAGGTCTGGCGATTGCGGCTGAAGAACAGGCCGGTGGTCCAGGTCAACCGGGAGGCGGGGTCGTTCGACTGCAGCCGCACTTCCTCCACGAGGTTCTGCTGACCGTTGTCGACGGTTGCGGGCGCGCGATAATTGGTGGCACCCGCGGGCAGATGCACTCCGTTGGCGTCCAGCAGCAGCGGCAGGCTGTTGGCGACCGAGAAGAACACCACATTCTGATAGAAGCCCAGATTGTAGAGTGTGCCCTCGTAGCCGCTGGTCTCCTTGCGGTGATAGTAGGAGAGGTTGTTGATGAGCTCGACTTTGCCGAAGTTGCCCGAGATACGCAGCGACGGCAGGTAGAATTTGTCGGGAATCTGCCGCAGGTCGGGATCGGCACTGACGAAGTGGTTGCTGCCCGGATTGGAGTACAGCGGCCAGTAGTCGTTGGTATTGTGCGCGGTCCGGCTCTGGTACATGAAGGAAGGCCGCGCAGTCCAGGTGTCATTGATCTTCCAGACCGCCTCCAGGCGGAACATCTTCCAGTTGGCGTAATTGGCGTTGTGCTGCACGGAGGCGAGGGTCACGGGATTGATCAGATCGATGTACCCGCCCTCGTGCCGGTAGTACACGTCGGCGCGGATGCCGAAGCGGCCGGCGACGAGCGGCGTGCCGGCCGCCAGACCCGCCTCGTAGCCCGGCGCTCCGCCTTGCGTGTCCTCGACCGTCATCTTGCCGTACGCGCTCGTGCGCGTCAGGCTGGCCGGTGTCGTGATGTAGCGGACTGTGCCACCTTCGGAGCCGGCGCCGAACAGCGTGCCTTGTGGGCCGCGCAGCACTTCGATGCGCTGGAGGTCGAAGGCGACCGGCAGTGCCTCGTCGGGGTCGAATGCCAGGGCGCGCATCTGGATGGGCGTATCGTTGATGTAGATACCGGTGGTGCCCGAGCCGCCATCGTTGGCGATGCCGCGGATGGCGATGTTGTGCGTGCCGGTGTCGTCGATGTGGATGCCGGGAGTGAAGCGCGCCAATTGTTGAATGTCCTCGATGCCGCGCATGTCCATCTGCGACCGGGACAGTGCCGAGATACTCATCGGCACCTTGCTGATCGATTCGGCCCGCCGCGTGGCAGTGACGACGATTTCCTCCAATTTGAGGCCGGTGGATCCGGTGCCGGCTCCCGTGTCGGCCGGACTCGCCGCGAACGCGGGCGCGGCCGCGAGCGCGCCTGCCACCGCAAGATGGATCAGTCGGTGACGTGAAACGTGGCGCGCCGGCCGGTGAAATGGCTGGCTGCCGTGTGCATGATCGAGCATGACGCAGACTCCCCGAATTCTTCAGGCGACCCCTCGGACCGAGTTCTGTACCGTGGCCCGGCCCCCGCCCGGACACGTGTAGCGACGCATCTTGTATCGATTAACAATAATCGCGCATCGCGGAATTTACTCTAATTCAACCTGGGCACAGCGTCAAATCATCCTATCGGTTACCGATAGTCAGGTATACTTTCTCAATGGCAAGGACAAACGCGAACCGGACCGCGAAGACCGGCGTGGCGCGGCCACGCAAGGCTGCCGCGGGCTCCACGGGCCGCCCGGCCCCCCATGATCCGCTGTTCAACGATTCGGTACAGAAGGCGCTTGCCGTGCTCGAGGCGTTTGGGCGGGGACGACGCGTGCTCAAGCTGGCCGAGACCGCCGAGGCGGCCGCCATCACCAAGGCTTCGGCGCAGCGCTGCATCCATACCCTCGAAGTGTTGGGTTATCTGCAACGCGACTCGCGCAGCACCGGCTGGATGCTGACACCGCGCGCCCTTGGGTTTGCCCGCGCCTACCTCTCCGGCTACCGACTCATCGAACAGGCGACCCGTCACCTGGTGGATCTCAACCAGGCCACGGGAGAGTCCGTCAGCCTCTCCGAGCCCGATGGCACCGAGATGGTGTTCGTGGCCCGATTCCCAAGCCACAAGCGCTTCATGATCGACTTCCCGGTCGGCACGCGTCTGCCGATGTATTGCACGGCTTCCGGTCGCGCATATCTGGCGGCCCTGCCATCCGCGGAAGCGCAAAACCTGCTGCACCGCTCGTCGCTGCGCGCCCTGACGCCGATGACCATCACGGACCCGCAGCGCATCATGGAGCGCATCGATGCGGTTCGCCACGACGGGTATGCCTGCTCGGACCAGGAGTGTTACCGGACCGACCTCACTGTCGCCGCTGCTGTGATCGGCGAAGGCGGCCATCCGGTCGGCGCCGTCAATCTCTCGGCGCCGACCAGCCGCTGGTCGTTCGATGACCTGCGCGCCAAGCTTGCGCCGCTCGTGATCGAGACCGCGCGTGCCGTCTCGAGCGGCGCAGCCCCGCAGACTCACCGGTAACCATCATCACCCAGAGGGGGAATGTCATGTCGAACCCGCTCGATCGCGCGCTGCTGCGCAATCTGATTCTAGGCGCCGCGTTGCTCGGGGCATGCGGCCCGGCCATGGCGGCAACCGCGGGGCATAGCGCCGTATTCAACGCGAACTGCTCCATGTGCCATCAGCTGGGCGCCGCGGGAGTGCCGGGGCAGTTTCCCCGCCTGGCGGGCCGCGCGGGCGAGATCGCCGCCACGGCGGCGGGCCGCCACTACCTCGAGCGGGTCGTTCTCTACGGCATGATGGGTGATATCACGGTGGACGGCACGCCCATCGTCGGGGGCGTCATGCCCTCGTTCGCGACCTTGTCCGACAAGGACCTGGCGGCCGCCCTCAACTATGTCGCCAGCCTCGGCGCCACGGGCAAGCTGCATTGGAAGGGCGCGGTGTTCAAACCCGCGGACATTGCGCGCGCCCGCGCCGGCAAGCCGCTCTCGCCGATGCAGGTGCACACGCTGCGCGAGGCGACTCCGGGCACCAAATAGATCCCGGTCGCATGCCCCGCGTGACAGGACGGGCTCTGGCGGCCCCTCGGGCCGTCAGAGCTTGACCATCACGTGCCGCGGCACGGTGTAGTCCTCGAGGGAGTACATCGACAGATCCTTGCCGTAACCCGATCGCTTGAAGCCGCCATGCGGCATTTCCCGGGCCATGGAGAAGTGTGTGTTGATCCACGTGCAGCCATACTGCAGCCGTGAGGCGACCTGCATCGCTTTTGATACATCACGCGTCCACACGGACGAGGCCAGGCCGTATTCCGAGTCGTTCGCCCAGCGGATCGCCTGGTCGGCTTCGGTGAAGCGCGTCAGCGTAATCACCGGCCCGAAAACCTCGCGGCGCACGATCTCATCCTCCTGGCGCGCCCCGGCGATCACCGTCGGCTCGTAGAAGAACCCGCCACCCTCGCGGGCGCGCCCTCCCGTCGTGACCGTCACGTGCCTGTTGGCGGCGGCACGCTCCACGAAGCCGCTCACACGGGCGCATTGATCCGCCGATATCACCGGCCCCATGGTGACGGAGGGGTCCTTCTGCGTGCCGACCTTCAGGGTCCGGACCGCCTGCGTGACAGCCTCCACGAGGCGATCGTACACGCTCGCCGCGACATAGAGCCGGCAGGCCGCGGTGCAATCCTGGCCCGCATTGTAGAAGCCGTAGACGCGCATGCCCTCGGCCACAGCCTCCAGGTCGGCGTCCTCGAAGATGATGACCGGGGCCTTGCCGCCGAGCTCGAGATGGGTACGCTTGAGGTTGCCGGCCGCCGCCGCGAGCACCTTCTGACCTGTCGCAACGTCGCCCGTCAGCGAAACCATTCGCACGTGCGGGTGCGCCACGAGAGGCGCACCGACCGTCTCACCTCGGCCACAGATCACGTTCACGACTCCCTTGGGCAGGAGGTCCCGCAGCGCGCCCGCCAGCTTCAGAACGGTGAGCGGTGTCTGCTCCGAGGGCTTGAGCACCACGGTGTTGCCCGCGGCCAGGGCGGGAGCGAGCTTCCAGGCGGCCATCATCAGCGGGTAATTCCAGGGAGCGATCGAGCCCACCACCCCGATGGGATCGCGGCGGATCATGCTGGTATGGCCGGGCACGTACTCCCCGGCCACCGGTCCGGTCTGCACCCGCACCGCGCCAGCGAAGAATCGGAACACGTCTGAGATCGAGGGCATCTCGTCGGCGCGCATCGCCCGCAGCGGCTTGCCGGTGTTGAGAGACTCGAGCTCCGCATAGGCGTCCGCCTCGGCGTCGATGTGCGCGGCGATCTCGAGCAGCGCCCCGGAGCGATGCGCCGGTGTCGTCCGCGACCAGCCGTCGAAGGCCGCCCCGGCCGCTGCGACGGCGGCCTCGAGCTGCTCGGCAGAGGCCTCGGGAACCGAGGCGATCACCCCGCCCGTGGCCGGGTCGAGGATCCGCTCGGGCGGACCGGCCCCGTCCACCTGCTCACCGCCAATGAGGAGCCGTGTCGAAGGGAAGGTTGTGGGGTGCGCGGTGGATGTCATGATGGCCTCGATGCGGCGGCAATGTATCGATAATCAATAAGTTAACATCGAGTACATTAGGGCCCGCGACCGGGGGACGTCAAATGGGCGACGGATCGCGCCGCGTCAGGGATTCGGCGGAGGCTGCCGCCGCAGAAGCGCGGGCCCGAGGTCCGCGACCGAGCGGCAGCAGAGTTGTCCGAGGACCCGGTCGAGCTCGAGGGCGAGCATCTCGATGGCGCGTCTCACACCCGCCTCGCCACCCGCCGCCAGGCCATACAGGGCGGCGCGGCCGAGCATGGCGGCATTCGCGCCCAGTGCGAGCGCCTTGGCGATGTCAGTACCGCGGCGAAAGCCGCTGTCGATCAGAACGGTCATCCGGTGGCCCACGGCGGCCGCGATTTCCCCGAGCACCTCGATCGGCGCAAGGCAGTAATCGAGCTGGCGGCCGCCATGATTGGTGAGCACGATGCCGTCGCAGCCGAGGTCCGCGGCCCGGCGGGCGTCTGATACGGTCAACACACCCTTGATGAGGAGCTTGCGCGGCCAGCGTTGCCGGATCCAGGCGATGTCATCCCACGTGATGGTGGGCGCGAACATCTGCGGAATGATGGTGCTGCCGCCGACGGCGCTGGCCGCGCCGGGCGGCAGGAACGCCTCGAGGTTGCGGAACCGCGGCACGCCCTTGCGCAGGAGCACCCGGGTGAGCCAGGAGGGATGACGCAGCGTGTCGAGGATCGCGCGCGGGCGCGGTCTGCCGGGGCGGAGATAGTTGCGCCGGTCCCATTCCCGGCTGCCGAACACGTTGGCATCGGTGGTGAACAGCAGCGCCTCGAAGCCCGAGGCCGCGGCGCGACGCATGATGTCCTCGGCGATGGCCCGGTTCTTCATGACATACAGCTGCATCCACAATCGCCCACCCGCCTGGCTCGCGACATCCTCGAGGAGCGTGGTCGAGAGCGTGCTCAGCGTGTACGGTATGCCAAAGGCCGCCGCCGCCCGTGCGAGCCCGATGTCCCCGTCGGGATGCAGCATGCCGTTGAGTCCGGTGGGCGCGATGGCGATGGGCGCGTTGCTGGTCGCGCCGAGCAGCTCCGTGCGCAGGCTCCTCCCCTCGGTATCGATCAGCGTGGGGGGCGCGAAGCGCAGCGCGGCGAACGCCTCCCGGTTGCCCCGCAGCGTCGCCTCCTCTTCCGCGCCGCCCTCCACATACTCGAAGACGAAGCCCGGCACGCGCCGGCGCGCCACCTCGCGCAGGTCCGCGATGTTGAGCGCCGCGGAGAGGTTACGCCCATCGAAGGGCAGGCGTTTCCAGGGCATGTCAGAAGGTCCATCCGCCGTCGATGTCGGTCGCGACAACACTGGCGCCCGCGCCGGCGAGCACGCTGGCGCGGCCGATTCCCTGCGCGGCGGCGGTCACGAGGGCAACCTTGCCATTGAGACGAGAGTCGGTGCGGGACATGTCGGGGACCCCCTCAGGTGCGCCGCCACGCGATCACGCGCTGGCGCTGCTCGCCGAGCTTCTCGATGCCGAGACTCAGAGTATCGCCCTGCGCAAGATAGATCGGCTCGGGTTTGCGGCCCATGCCCACACCGGGCGGGGTACCGGTGGTGATGATGTCACCGGGCTCGAGCGTCATGAAGCGGCTGAGATAGCTTACGATCGTGGCCACGCCGAAGATCATCGTGCGCGTGTTGCCGCTTTGCATGCGCCGCCCGTTGACCTCGAGCCACATATCGAGATTCTGGACGTCGCCGACCTCCTCGGGCGTGACCAGCCAGGGGCCGACCGGCCCGAAGGTGTCGCAGCCCTTGCCCTTGTCCCAGGTGCCGCCGCGCTCGAGCTGGTATTCGCGCTCCGACAGATCGTTGACCACGAGATATCCGGCGACGTGCCCAAGCGCATCCCGCTCCTCGACATGGCGGGCGGTGGTGCCGATGACCACCCCGAGCTCCACCTCCCAGTCGGTCTTCGTCGAGCCCTTGGGCAGCATGACCTCGTCGTTCGGGCCCTGCAGACAGCTCACCGCCTTGGTGAATACCACCGGCTCGGCGGGAATGGGCAGATTGGATTCCACGGCGTGATCGGCATAGTTGAGGCCTATGGCGAGGAATTTGCGCGTGCCGCAGATCGGCACCCCGAGCCGCGGATGTCCGGGCACCACAGGTAATGTGGCCGGATCGATCGCGGCCAGACGCGCGAGGCTCGCCGGGGCGAGCTGCGCCGGGCCGAGGTCCTCCAGCCGGCCGCTCAGCGAGCGAAGCCTCCCCTGTGCGTCGAGGAGTCCGGGTTGCTCATGCCCGGCGGGGCCGTAGCGCAGCAGTTTCACGGATGAGGCCGCCTTGGGAAGCGAGGTCCATCTGAAGATGGATGAGACGAATTATCCCAGCCGAACCCCCATCCGTCGATGTGCCGGACCGGAGGGCGGCCGGGCGGTGAGCTATTTCCCAATGCAGAAGCTGCCGAAGATCCGCCCGAGCAGGTCCTCGCTGGTGAACTCGCCGGTGATCTCGCTGAGGGCTTGTTGCGCGCCGCGCAGCTCCTCGGCGACGAGCTCGCCGGCGCGGCTGTCGTGGAGCCTTCGCTCGGCCTCCTCGACCTGGCGGCGCGCCCGCGCCAGGGCATCGAGGTGGCGCTGGCGCGCCGAGACGGTTCCTCCGTCGAGTGTCTTGAATCCCACGCAGCTCTTGAGGTGTGCCCTCAGCGTATCCATGCCCTCGCCGGTGAGGGCCGAGAGAGCGATACGGGGGGGGCCTGCCTGGGTGTCGGCCAATGGAATGCCGGCGGCCAGGTCGCATTTGTTGAGCACGAGAGTCACCGGCACATCGGGGGCCAGCTTCGGTTTCTCCTGGGCGTACGCCTGTGCCTGCGGATCCTCGGCCGCGTCGATCACGAACAGCACCCGGTCAGCGCGCCTCATCTGCTCGTGGGCACGCCGTATTCCTTCCGCCTCGACGACATCCGCGCCTTCGCGCAGACCCGCGGTATCGAGCACGTGCAGCGGCATTCCATCGATGTCGATCCGCTCCCGCACGATGTCGCGGGTCGTGCCCGGAACAGGGGTTACGATGGCGGCGTCGTAGCCCGCGAGGCGGTTGAGCAGGCTCGACTTTCCGGCATTCGGACGACCGGCGATCACGATCGTCATGCCTTCGCGCAGGAGCCGGCCCTGGCGAGCGCTCTGCTCGATGGCGTCGAAGTGATCATGGACGATCTGGAAGCGCTCGCCCAGCTCGCGGTCGGCGAGAAAGTCGACCTCTTCCTCCGGGAAGTCGATGGCCGCCTCGACATGCGTGCGTAGGTCGATCACCGCGTCAGTGAGCCCGCGCACCATGGTGGAGAACTCGCCCTGCAGCGAGCGCATGGCGGCGCGCGCGGCCTCGCGCGAGCCCGCATCGATCAGGTCGGCGATGGCCTCGGCCTGGGCGAGGTCCAACTTGTTGTTGAGAAACGCGCGCAGGGTGAACTCCCCGGGCTGCGCCCGGCGCGCGCCGAGCTCGATGACCCGGGCGACGAGGGCCTCGAGCACCATCTGGCCGCCATGGCCGTGCAGTTCCAACACGTGCTCGCCGGTGTAGGAGCGCGGCGCGGGAAAGAACAGCGCGAGGCCCGCATCGAGCGGCTCCTGGCGGGCATCGAGAAATCGGGCGAATCGCGCGGCGCGCGGCGGCGGCAGCTCGCCGAGCAGCACGGCGGCGATCTCGGGCACCTTGGGTCCCGAGACGCGCACGACTCCGATGCCGCCGCGTCCGGGCGGTGTTGCCGGCGCCACGATGGTTTCCACGCGCGTCATGCACACAAGATTACCGCAGATGCCTCTGTCGCGGAGACTCGTGCGGCACGCGCCCTCGAGCGGATCAGGCGGGGACGCCGCAAGCGCG
The DNA here is from genome assembly GCA_021777555.1 of Pseudomonadota bacterium. Taxonomy (GTDB): domain Bacteria; phylum Pseudomonadota; class Gammaproteobacteria; order Steroidobacterales; family Steroidobacteraceae; genus 13-2-20CM-66-19. Next base: position 56,217 of record JAJYDK010000013.1, read on the forward strand.
CCCCAGCAGGGTTTCCCGGGACCTCTCGTCCCTGCGGCAGTGGGGCCCGGAGGCGGCCCGGTTCAAGCTTTCCGCGTGGCGGCCTCGATGCGGCGGTTGATGTTCCATTGCTGCGCGATCGACAGCACGCTGTTCACCACGTAGTACAGGACGAGGCCCGAGGGGAAGAAGGCGAACAACGCCGCCATCGCGACCGGCATGACCATCATGACCTTGGCCTGGACGGGATCCGGCGGCGCGGGATTGAGCTTGTACTGGAGAAATCCGGTCACGGCCATGAGAGCCGGGAGGATGAAGAACGGGTCACGAGCCGAGAGATCGTGGATCCAGAAGGCGAACGGCGCCTGGCGCAGCTCGACGCTGTAGAGCAGCACCCAGTAGAAGGCGATGAATACCGGCAGCTGCAGGATCATGGGCAGACAGCCGGAGACCGGGTTGACCTTCTCGCGCTTGTAGATCTCGATCATCGCGCGGCTGAGCTTCTCCTTGTCGTCCTTGTACAGCTCCTGGATGTTCTTGATGCGCGGCCCCAGCGCCTTCATCTTGGCCATGGAACGGCCGCTGGCTTCCGACAGCGGGTAGAACAGCAGCTTCAGGAGGAAGGTCACCAGAATGATGGCGACGCCCCAGTTGCCCGTCAGACGGTGCACCTGGCCGAGCAGCCAGAAGAGCGGACGGGCGAGGATGGCGAACCAGCCGGAAATCGCGAGGTAGGTCAGGGTCGGATCGGTCTTCTCGAGCTGGGTGTGCAAGGTCGGCCCGACGTACAGGCTCTGACCCAGGGCGAGCGTCGCCCCGGGGGCGACCGTGTGGGGCGGACCAATGGCCGAAAGGGCGTACTGGCTGCCCGAGACGTGCGAGGTGAATCGATAGGCGCTGCCCTTGCGCGGGACCACGGCGCTCACGAAGTCGAGCTCCGGAACGGCGATCCAGCCGTCGGTCACATCCGCCTGGTAGTGTTGGTAGTCGGAGCTCTCCGGATCGAGCTGCACGTACTCCTTGCCATTCCACACCGCCGGTCCGTGGTAGGCGCGGCTGCTGGGTTGAAAATAGCTGGCCTTGGTGCGCGGATCGTTTCGGAACAGCTGCGCGTACTGCGAAGCCTGCCAGGCCGAGGCGCCGTGGTTCTCGATGGTGTATTCGAGGCCGATGCGGTAGGAGCCGCGCCGGAACACGAATGTCTTGGTGACGGTGACGCCGTCGCTGCTCCAGGTGAGCGGTACACGCAGTTCCTGGGCGCCGCCGAGCTGATATTCACGGTGCGGCGAGCTGTAGAGCGCGGTCTGGGTCGGATGCGGCTGGCCGGCCGGGCCGGTCAACCCCGTCTGCAGCAGGTACGCGGTCGGGGAATCGGTGTTTTCGAGCCGCACCGGTGCCGGCTTGCCCTTCTCCGCGGCGTACTTCAGCAGGTCGACCTTCGTGAGCGTGCCGCCTTCGGCGCTGATCTCGAGGTCATAGACGTCGGTGCGCACGTGGATGAGCGGTGCCGAGGAGCTCAGCGGCAGCGCATGGCCGGCCATGGGTGGCGCGGCGAGCGGGGACGGCGGGACGGAACCCGGTGCGGTCGGGGCCGGCGTGCCCGGCGTCGCCTGCTCGGGAACGCTGTTGGCCAGGCTCGGCGGCTGTGCGGGCGCGCTCACCGGGGCGGGATGCGCAGGGAACTCACCCGTCCAGGTCGTGTAGTTGACCCACAACAGGATCGCCAACGCGAGCCAGAGGTAGAGACGGAGGTTGTTACTCATGTCGATGAGGGGAGCAGGTCAGGACGCGGGACGGCGGCACGGGGTCGTATCCCCCTGGGTGCCACGGATGGCAGCGGCCGATGCGTTTGATGGCGAGCCAGCTGCCCCGCAGCACGCCGAAGCGTTCGATCGCCTCCGCGGCGTAGTGGGAGCAGGATGGGTGGAATCGGCAATTCGGGCCGAGCAGCGGACTCAAGGTCCACTGATAGACCCGGATCAGGAAGACGGCGACAGCGCGCATCGCTCGCTCACCTGTTTCCAGAGTGTCGCCAGGCTCTCGCGCAATTGCGCGCTCGGGGCCTGATGGGCCCGGGGCCGGGCGCCTACGACGATGTCGACGGCCGGCAGCGCATGCTGATTCAAGCGGAAGGATTCGCGGATGACGCGCCGGATGCGATTGCGCTCGACGGACGTCCGCGCGATCCGCAGCCCGACCGAAAGACCCAGACGGGGACCGGACTTATCGTTGCTGATCACTGTCACCGCGAAGTATCCGTTGCCAAGGCGTCGACCGCGCGCATAGGCGGCGTCGAACTCCGGTTTATGTCGCAGGCGCCTCGGCGCCGGAAAGGTCAGCCGCTCTCGGGACGCGCAGGGCATGCTGGCCACTCTTTTTCGGTCGCGGGCCGCGGGCCGGCTCGTGCATGGCCCGATTCAGCCGGGCTGCCCCTGAGCTTGACCCACGAGGCAGCGTCGGTGCGTTACGGGATGAGCTTCTTGCGACCCTTGGCGCGGCGCCGGGACAGCACCTTGCGGCCATTCTGGGTCGCCATGCGTGCCCGGAAGCCGTGCGTGCGCTTCCGGCGCAGCTTGCTCGGTTGATAGGTACGCTTCATGGCGGGCTCCAGGTGGTCGGGGTTCCAGAAAAAGGGCGGCAAGGCTAAGCCGTTGACCGCCAAGGTGTCAATATTTTTATCGGGCAAAAATCTTCAGCGCGGCCGCCGATGGGTATAGACTGCGCAGCCCTTTCCATCCGAACAGTCGTCCCAGTGCGGTCGCGGAGGCACGCGTGGAAGCGTCGCTATGGGCTCGGTGCATGTGCGCATTGGAGGCCGAGCTCCCTGAGCAGCAATTCAATACCTGGGTTCGGCCGCTACAGGCGCTCGAAGGCGCCGGCGCGCTGAAGCTGCTCGCGCCTAACCGTTTCGTGGTGGAGTGGATCAACGAGAAGCTCCTGCCGCGCATCGGGGAGTTGTTGCGGGACAAGGTCACGGGCGATGTGCCGATCGTCACCGTGGAAGTGGGCTCGCGCGGTGCGCCGGCGGCGGCGCCCCAGGTCCCCGATGCCTCCCGGCGGGTACGCCGCGCTGAAGGGTTGGTCGTCGGGGCCCGGCTGAATGGTGAATTCACCTTCTCGACGTTCGTCGAGGGCAAGAGCAATCAGATGGCCCGCGCGGCGGCGGCCCAGGTGGCCGAGAATCCGGGCAAGGCGTACAACCCTCTGTTCCTGTACGGGGGCGTCGGTCTCGGCAAGACCCATCTGATGCACGCCATAGCGCATTTCGTCCGTGAGCAGAACGAGGAGGCACGGGTGGCGTATGTGCACTCGGAGCGCTTCGTGAGCGACATGGTCCGCGCGCTGCAGCACAATTCCATGAACGAGTTCAAGACGGCGTACCGCTCGCTCGATGCGCTGCTGATCGATGACATTCAGTTCTTCGCCGGCAAGGAGCGCTCGCAGGAGGAGTTCTTCCACACGTTCAATGCGCTGCTCGAAGGCCAGCACCAGGTCATCATGAGCTGCGACCGCTACCCGAAGGAGGTCGAAGGCCTGGAGGAGCGGCTGAAATCCCGCTTCGGGTGGGGCCTCACGGTGGCCATCGAGCCGCCGGAGCTCGAGACCTGCGTCGCGATCCTCATGACCAAGTCCCGCCAGTTCGGGACTCCGGTGCCCGAGGAAGTCGCGTTCTTCATCGCCAAGCGGATTCGCTCGAACGTACGCGAGCTCGAGGGCGCGCTGCGCCGTGTGATCGCCAATGCCCGCTTCACGGGCCGTCCCATCACGTTGGAGTTCACCAAGGAGGCGCTGAAGGATCTGCTGTCCCTGCAGGCGAAGCTCGTGACCATCGAGAACATCCAGAAGACGGTCGCGGATTACTACAAGGTGCGTATCGCGGAGCTGCTCTCCAAGCGGCGCAGCCGCTCGGTGGCCCGCCCACGGCAGGTGGCGATGGCGCTCGCCAAGGAGTTGACCAGCCACAGCCTGCCGGAGATCGGGGATGCCTTCGGTGGCCGGGATCACACGACGGTGCTGCACGCCTGCAAGCGCATCAAGGAGCTGCGGGACACGGATGTGCGCATGAGCGAGGATTACTCGAATCTGTTGAGAACGCTGACGGCGTGAATAAGTCTGTGGATTTCCTTGTGGATGTCTTTGTGGATTTCCGGTGGACGACGATGGGGATAAAGTTACGCACAGGCCACCCACAGTTCTTGCGCAGGTGATCCCGGGGAATCGAGGCGGTCCGGCAACGCTCAAGTCTCTGATTGGATGACGGAAGATTCCTTGTCACCGTCATCCACAGGACCAATCATCACTACAATCTGAATTCTTAAATCTCAAGAACAGAAGACAAGACCTATGAAGCTGACGGCGAAGCGCGAGGATCTTCTTGCCCCCCTGCAGAGCGTGATCGGTGTGGTCGAGCGACGTCAGACCATGCCGGTGCTGGCCAATGTGCTGCTCTCGGCGCGCGACAAGCGCCTCAGCATGACGGGCACGGATCTGGAGGTGGAGCTGGTTGCGGCCACCCAGGTGCACGTGGAAATGCCGGGGGATGTGACCGTCCCGGGACGCAAGTTCCTGGATATCCTGCGGGCTCTGCCAGGCGGGGTGGACATCGCTCTGTCCACCGAGGGTGAGCGCGTCACCGTGCGCGCCGGGCGCAGCCGGTTCACGCTCTCGACATTGCCGGCGTCGGAGTTTCCCGTGCTCGAGGAGATTCATGCGCAGCAGACTTTGACGCTGCCCCAGGGCGAATTCCGGCGCGTGATCGACAAGACCCACTTTTCGATGGCGCAGCAGGATGTGCGGTATTACCTGAACGGCCTGCTGCTCGAGACCGAGGGGAATATCCTGCGTGCGGTGGCGACCGATGGACATCGGCTGGCGCTGTGCGAGATGACCCTGGAAGAGCCCTCGCGGACCGGACAGGTCATCGTGCCGCGTAAGGCGGTCCTCGAGCTGCAGCGGATCTTGGGGACGGAAGGGAATATCGAGCTGGCGATCGGCACGAATCACGTTCGAGCCCAGATCGGCGAAATTCGATTCACTTCGAAGCTGATCGATGGTCGTTTCCCGGAGTATGGGCGCGTCATTCCGGATAATCCGCCCAAGGTCGCGCAGGCGGACCGGGAGCTGCTCCGGCAGGCGCTTCAGAGGACGGCCATTCTGTCCAATGAGAAATACCGGGGTATCCGAGTCGCGGTCAAGCCGGACATGCTGACGTTGCAGGCGCACAACCCGGAGCACGAGGAAGCCGAAGACCAGATCGAGGTGAGCTACGCGGGCGATGAGATGGAGATTGGCTTCAACGTGAGCTACCTGCTCGATGCGTTGAGCGCCATCGAGACAGACCAGGTGGAGCTGGCGTTGACCGACTCCAACAGCAGCTGCCTGATCCGCGCGCCAGGCCTCACGCAGGCACGGTACGTGGTCATGCCCATGCGTCTATAGCGGGAATGCGCCAGTCCCGCAGGATGGTCCGGTTCCGGGGTGGCTGGCGCTCCGGATGAGCCTCGGCGAGTTAAGGGTCCGTAACCTCCGCTGCATCGAGGCCGCAGAGCTTGAGCTGCATTCGGGCTGCAATCTGATCTGGGGCGGCAACGGCGCGGGTAAGACGTCCCTTCTGGAGGCGCTTTTCTTGCTCGGTCGGGGACGATCCTTTCGGACCCGTCACTCCGAGCATCTGATTCGCCGCGGCGCGGAGGGACTCACGGTTTTCGGCCGCTCCGTGAGTGGGCTCCACGCTGCGGGCGTGGAATTCGATCGCCAGCGCGGTGCCCAGGCGAAGGTCAATGGCGCGGTCCTGGGCTCCCTGGCGGAGCTCACGCTGACTTTTCCAGTCCAGGTCATTGACCCGGAGATCCACAAGCTGATCGAGGAGGGGGGCCGCAGGCGAAGACGATGGCTCGACTGGGCAGTGTTCCACGTGGAACCTCGGTTTGGGGATTGGTGGCTCCGCTATGCGCGCGCGCTGCGGCAGCGTAATGCCGCCCTCAAAGCGCGCAGTGACGCCCGCCCCTGGGAGGTGGAGCTCGTTGACCTGGGGCAGCGCATTTCCGAGGCTCGAGGGGCCGTCGTCGAGGCCTTGCAGCCCCACTGGCGGGAGATCATGGGTACCTTGGACTGCCCCGAAGGCGAGCTGCACTACGCCAGGGGGTGGTCGGCGGCCTTGTCGCTGTCGGAAGCACTCGACGGGTCGCGGGCGCGAGATCAGCTCCGTCAACTGACCCACCCCGGTCCCCACCGGGCGGACGTCCTGATTCAGGTTGGAGGCAAGGCCGCACGAGAGGTGCTCTCTCGGGGCCAGCAAAAGCTCATGGCTGCCGCCCTCATCCTGGCACAATTGCGTTTGCTGCGGGACAGGTCAGCGACGCCCCCAACCCTGCTGCTCGATGACCCGGCCGCGGAGCTCGACTCCACTCGACTGGCCGCGTTCGTGGGCGAAATATCCCGCCTGGGTTGCCAGCTCGTCGTCACGTCCTTGGCGCCGGAAATCCCGGGGTTTCGGGCTCCCGACAGGATGTTTCACGTGGAACAGGGAAGGATCTCACCGGTATAATGACGCATTACACAACGGACCCTTTCATGACAGCCGAAGACGTCTACGACTCCAGTAAAATCAAAGTCTTGAAAGGCCTCGATGCGGTGCGCAAGCGCCCCGGGATGTATATCGGTGACACGGATGACGGCACCGGTCTGCATCACATGGTTTTCGAGGTGGTCGACAACTCGATCGACGAGGCCCTGGCGGGATATTGCGACCGAATCGTCGTCACGGTGCACGCCGATGAGTCGGTGACCGTATCGGACAACGGCCGGGGCATCCCCGTGGACCTGCATCCCGAAGAGGGGCGCTCGGCGGCCGAGGTCATCATGACCGTCCTGCACGCCGGCGGGAAATTCGATGCCAGCTCCTACAAGGTGTCCGGAGGCCTGCATGGGGTGGGCGTATCCGTCGTGAACGCCTTGTCCGACTATCTGCTGCTCACGATCTACCGGGATGGGAAAGCGCATCGTCAGGAGTACCACTTGGGCGACCCGAAAGCGCCGTTGGCCGTGGCCGGCGAATCCACACAGCGGGGCACCACCATCCGCTTCAAGCCGAGCGCGCAGATCTTCACCCACATCCAGTTCAATTACGAGATTCTGGCCAAGCGCCTGCGGGAGCTGTCGTTCCTGAACTCGGGCGTGCGCATCGAGCTCATCGACGAGCGGGAAAGCCGCTCCGATGTGTTTCAGCACGAAGGCGGCCTGAAGGCCTTCGTCACCTACCTGAACCGTGCGCGCACACCCATCCATGACTCCGTGATGTGGTTCAAGAGCCAGGACGGTCCGGTGTCGGTGGAAGTGGCCCTGCAATGGAACGACTCCTATCAGGAGAGCATGTTCTGCTACACCAACAACATCCCGCAGAAGGACGGGGGCACGCACCTCGCAGGCTTCCGCAGCGCGCTCACCCGCACGCTGAACGACTACATCGAGAAAGAGTTGTCGGGCAGGAAGGAGAAGCTGCCCACGACCGGTGATGATGCCCGCGAGGGATTGACCGCCATTCTGTCCATCAAGCTCCCGGATCCCAAATTCTCGTCCCAGACCAAGGACAAGCTCGTCTCCTCCGAGGTCAAGGGCATCGTGGAAGCGGCCGTGGGGCCCAAGCTCCAGGATTTCCTGCTCGAGCATCCCCAGGAGGCCAAGGGCATCGTTGCCAAGATCGTCGAGGCCGCCCGCGCACGCGAGGCCGCGCGCAAGGCCCGCGAGATGACCCGCCGCAAAGGCGCTCTCGATGTCGCGGGCTTGCCTGGGAAATTGGCCGATTGCCAGGAAAAGGATCCCGCGCTGTCCGAGATCTTCATCGTCGAGGGCGATTCCGCCGGTGGCTCGGCCAAGCAGGGCCGTGACCGGCGAACGCAGGCCATCCTGCCGCTCAAGGGCAAGATCCTGAATGTCGAGAAGGCGCGATTCGACAAGATGCTGTCGTCGGCCGAAGTGGGCACGTTGATCACCGCGCTCGGCTGCGGCATCGGCAAGGACGATTTCGACCTCGCCAAGCTGCGCTATCACCGCGTGATCATCATGACCGATGCCGATGTTGACGGCAGCCACATTCGGACGCTGCTGTTGACCTTCTTCTACCGGCAGATGCCGGAGCTGATCGAGCACTCCCACATTTACATCGCGCAGCCTCCGTTGTTCAAAGTGAAACGCGGCAAGCAGGAGATGTACGTCAAGGACGAGGCGGAGCTCGACGCGGTACTGCTCAACAGCGCCCTCGAAAGCGCCTCCCTCCACGTCAACGCGTCGGCGCCGCCGCTGCAGGGGCCGGGACTGGAGGCGCTGGCCCGGCAATACACTGACGTGCAATCCATCATCAAACGCTGGTCGCGCCGCTATGACGCCCGGCTGCTGGAACAGCTCATCTACCTGCCGGAGGTGCGCTCGCAGGACTTCGATCGCCCCGAGTGGCTGCGCGGCTGGGCCGCCGAGCTCGGCCAGCGGCTCAATTCCCTGGACGATGCGACCCGCACGTACGGGATCGAGCTGCTCGACTCCGCCGAGCACGGCAACCGCATCCTGGTGCGCAAGACCGAGCACGGCATCCCCGGCACCCGCTACCTGCCTCGCGAATTCTTCGACTCCGCGGAGTATCGCCAGATTGCCGAGCTTGCCCGCACCCTCGCGGGGCTGATCGGCGAAGGCGCCTATGTTGCCCGTGGGAGCGAGCGGCAGGAGATCGGATCCTTCAAGGAAGCCATGAAATGGCTGTTCGACCAGGCGCGCAAAGGTCAGAGCATTCAGCGCTACAAAGGTCTCGGCGAGATGAACCCCGAGCAGCTCTGGGAGACCACCATCAATCCGCAGACCCGCCGCCTGATGCAGGTGAAGATCGAGGACGCCGTGGCCGCCGACGACATCTTCACCACGCTGATGGGCGATCAGGTCGAGCCGCGCCGGGAATTCATCGAGAAGAACGCGCTGTCGGTGATGAACCTGGACATCTGACGGCCGGCCCGCAGCCGATCATCCGTCTCAAACCACCGCGCCGGGAATCAATTCCGAGGCGCGGCTGCGAGCGGCGACCAGGTCCATGCGACCGGCGGCCACATCCGCCAGCAAGCGCGCCTGCTCGCGGTATCGCAGCACGTAGAGTGACATGCCGAGGTTCCGAGCCGCCTCGACCAACGCGGCCCGCACGTCCGGCGCGAACTGCTCTCCGTCGCGCGGGTGGCAGATGACTGCGCCGGTCAGCCTTTCCCCCACCGACATCGGCAACGCGAGCCCCTCCGGCCCGGCGCCACTCTCGAGGCTGTGCAGCTCGATTTCCCGTCGGCGAGCCCGCAAGGACACAAAGGCCGGATCATCGACATCCAGGGTCTCAGGCGAGGCGCGACCGCGCGAGGCACGCAGCACATAGCCCGAGCGCCCCCGTTCGTAGACCGCCACGCCCGCGCAATGCGGCGCCAACCGCTCGACGACCATCTGCAACAGCCGATCTTCCTGCTCGACGAAGGCACACTCCGCCGCGAAGCTCCGGATGGCGGCGATCGCGAGACGCTGTCTGCGGAAGAAGAGTCTCTCGATCCGATGCTCGATGCGCCGATGCACCGGGCTCAAGGCGACCGCGGCCAACAGCGCCGCGCCCGCCTGCAGCGCCCAGCCCAGCTTCTCTCCGACGGCAAGCTGGTGCAGCCCCAGCTCGAGCACCGAGAAGCCCCCGAACAGGAGCGCGGTGAGCGCCGCATACACCAGAGCGCGATTGACGACGAACGAGACATCGACCAGACGATTGCGAAACGCCGCATAGAAGTATCCGAGCAGCACGAGCCACTGCATCGAGTGCACCGCCTGGAACAGATACGGATGGCGGTTCGCCGAGATCCCCAGCAGACCGATCACCACGACCAGAAACACCGCCGTGCTCCACAGGACCCAACGGATCCTCAGCCGGCTTTCGTGATCCGCCTTGCGATAGCCGGCAAAGAGCACCAACAGAGCGAGCGAGATCAAAAGCGAGGCGAGCAACAGGGGGAGCAGCGTATCGAGCGCACGCGGAAGGTTCAGGCCGCCGTAGACGAACCCGAAGGTGGCCGTCGCAGCCGTGGCGACGGCCGCGAGATCGATCCCCACGAATGCGAAGCGAGTCATGCGCAGCATGCGCCGCGAAAGACCGCTCTCCGCCAACGCCTCGGCCATTACGTACAAGGCTGGAAAACCCACCAGGAACTGCGAGAGATAGATCGTCTCGTTCAACCAGAAACCCGGCAGAGGCCTCATCACCGCGCTGCTCATGGCGGTGCCCACGAGAGCGAACATCGAGAATGCGCACAGTCCGCCGCTTGCCCGGCCACGGCCCCGCCAGAGCGGGAGCAAGGCGAGTGCCGCCAACAGCGGCACCACGAAAAGGGCGTTCAGCCACTGGCCACCGCGCTCCAACGCCGACGATTTCGTCACGCGAGTCACGACGGACGCGTACACGAGGCGCCCTTCCTGGATGACCGGAAACTCGAACGAGATACCGGCGGGCATGGCGAACCCAAATTCGCCGGCCACGCGCGCCGCTCTCGTCATGTCCTTGAGGACGAGAACATCGCCGTCCCGCAAGGGAGACGGCAAGGGGACATCGTCGAGTGGCCGTACGACCCACTGGCCGCTCGGCGCGTGCACGACATTCACCGGCAGCTCGGCGCCCGTCCACAGGCCGATCAGGCGCGCCTCCGCAACCACGATGGACGTGACGGCGAGAACCGTGAGCAGGAGCCTGAAGGCGAATGCGCGGGTCATACGCGGCCGGATCTTACCGGCTTCCGGCACGCGGCGCGCCTTCACGAGCTCCCTTGCGGGCATTACTCTACATATATAGACTACAGCCATGGCCCGTCCGCCCAACACCTCTGCCCAGACACGGGCGCTGCTTACGGTCCTGGCGGGGAAGCCGCGCTCGTGGCGCCACGGGTATGAGCTGTCCAAGGAGACCCGACTGAAGTCCGGGACGCTCTATCCGCTGCTCATGCGCCTGGAGGCGCAGGGCTTCCTGGAATCGCAGTGGCAGCCCACGAGGCAACCGGGACGCCCCCCGAGGCATCTGTATCGGTTGACTTCGGCGGGTGCGGCCCTGGCGCGCGAACACGAGGCGGCGCACCACGCACCGGAGCCGGCGCGCCCGATGGAGACTCCGGCATGAGCCATTCACTGCGACGGCGATGGGCTCTGCGCCTGGTGCGCTGCGCCGCCCGCCTCCTGCCCCGCGATCGGGCCTCCTGGGGCGAGGCGATGTGCAGCGAGGTGCGGCACATCGAAGACGATCGCGCGGCGCTTCGGTGGGCCGTCGGAGCGCTCTCGGCCTCAGGCGCTGAGCGAGCGGCCGCGCTCCTCGACACGGGTATCGCGACCTGGGGCCTGGCGCTGCTCACCCTCTGCCAGGCCCTTGGCATGTTCTTCGCGCCAATCTTGATCATCGCCTGGCGCGTGCGCTGGCTGCGCATCGACGACCTGCTCGGCGGGCTGCTCCCGGGCGATCATTACCCGCGATTCATCCGGCTCATGAATGCCACGCCGAGCTGGCAACTCGCCCTGTGGATCGCGGCCGGCCTGTTGTTCCTGGCCGCCACCTGGCGCCTGGCGCGCGCTCGCCACGGCGCGTTTGCCCTGTTTGCCACCGCGCTGGCGCTGACTTACACGGTGTCGGGAGTGGCGTGGATGGAGCGAGCCACCCACCCGGCGCTGGCCGAGCTCTACCGACGGACCTACGCCTTCCCCCGGCCGGCCTTTCGGCGCGACGTGCTCGTCCCGCTCGCCTTACAGCTCCTGCCGTTGCTCGCGGCCACCGCGCTCTGGTGGCGCGATCGGTCCCAACCCCGATCCTCCGCCTGATCGGCCCCACGGCGCGCCCCGGGACCGACGGACCAGGCTTCCCCGCGGATTTTGAACGGAGCCATTCAAAAACCACCGACCGCACGGGTGGTTCTGCACCAACCCACGCGGCGCCGCGGTGGCAGAATGGCGCCCATCATTATTGTCGCGCCGCACTGGAGAGCGACCATGTCCCAGCCGAATCTCTTCCCGAGCGCCGTCCAGCTGAGCCCGCTGCGCCACTCCACCGAAGCCCGCTCCGTGGACGGACTGGTGCGCGAGCAGCTCGAGCATTTCGGCATCGACTCCGAGTCTGCGCACGGCCAGACGCTCTCTCGATTGTCGCGCGCCCTGTTCGAGGCCAACGGCGCCGCCCAGGACGCCTGGCGGCTCACCAGCGAGACCCTCGCCGGGCTCGACCGGCGTGACCGCATCGCCTGGTTCAACGCCAAGCGCTTCGCGTGCTTCCAGCTCGCCAAGGTGCTCGACACGCTGCAGAACCCGTTGCGCGCGACCTACCAGTCGATCATGGACGACTCCGCCACCGCGGTGGCCAAGGGGCCATACCCGCTGTTCGACAACGTGACGGCGCTCTTCAGCGCGACTCCGGTGATCGCCCGGACCGCGACCTACGTGTACGCGTGCGCGGAATGGGTGGAGGACGCCTTCCAGGGCAAGGAGCTGCTGCACCAGATTTACTCACGTCTCCTGAACCCGACCTCCATCTGCCTCGCGAACCACATCGTGGACGTGGAGGCCGGCCCCGAGGCGCGCGACTACTTCGCCTGGAACTTCAACTCCGGGATGGCCGCGATCGACGCCACGCTCGCCCACCTGGTCGGCTACGAGGACATCGTGCTCGCCAGCCGCAATGTCTACGGCGGCACTTATCAGCTGCTGCACGACTGGTACGGCAAGCGCAGCAATCTCAATGTCGCGGTGGAATGGTTCGATGGCGAGGGGCCGGAAGCCTTCGATGCGTGCTTGATGGACATCGAGCGCCGGTACGCCGATCGCCTGCAGCAAGGGCGGCAGATCTACATCTACCTCGAGTCCCCCTGCAATCCACACGGCAACGTGCTCGATGTCCCCGGCATCTGCCGGATCGCGCACGGCAAGGGGCTGACCGTCATCTGTGACGCCACGGTGGGAACACCGGTGCTGCAGAAACTCCTGCAGCGCGAGATGCGCCTCGAGCGCCCCGACTTTCTCATCCATTCCTACACCAAGGACATCTGCGGCTCCGGCAACACCACCGCGGGCGTGGTCATCGGCCGCACCGAGCGCATGTTCCTGCCCAAGGGCCAGACCGTCCGCGCCACCGGCCACGACGGCCGCGAGCGGGAGTACCCCTGGGACGAGACCATGTTCTGGAATGTGTACTACGTGAAGGGCGCCTTCCTCGATGCCGACAAGGCATTCGAGGTGTTGAGCGGCATGCGCACCATGGAGCTGCGCGTTCTGCAGAAATGCATCAACACCATCGTGCTGGCGCGCTGCCTCGCCCTGCACCCCATGATCAACGTGCACTGCTCAGCGGTCGACGGGCATCCCAATGGGGCGCTGCGCGAGAAACTGATGACGCTCGGATTGCCGGCGCCGCTGTTCACCATTGACTTCGAAGGCACGGCACGCAACCCTGACCGCCTGGACAGAAGGCGCCTGAAGCGCTTGCTCGACAGTCTGGAGCCGGCGTTCGGTCTGCAGGTCACTCTCGGTCAAACCAATACGATCGTGCTCTGCCCGGCGCTCACCAGCCACTCGGAGATGTCGGAGGAGGCGCTCGCCCGGGCGGGGATCACCCCGACCACGTTGCGCATCTCGGTCGGCGACGAGGATCCGCGCTATCTGCTCGAGCACATGCGCCGCGCGGCCGAGCTCGCCGCCGGCGATACCGCCCCGGCGTTCATCGAGGGGTTCCCGGGCCGGGAAACCGCCAACGCCATCTACCAGGACGTCTACACCGATGTGCACCGGCGCTGGATCGCGGCACGCTGCCGGGCTTGAGGCCGCCCAGGACACTCGAGACACGGCGCCAAGCTTCGCCTGAGCCTCTACCGTGCGGCAGAGGGGGCGGGAAGCCCCTTTGCCGCCCGTCGCTGAGGCCGCTGCGGCAGCATGGAACCGCGCTCCCCGGCCATTGTCCCACATGGGTTGCTGCGCCAAGACCCAGATCCACATCCCCCCATCCCCAGCGCGCCGGGTCGCCCGAGAGGCATACGACCGGGCCGGAGGAATGGGGCCCCTTGCACCGGTAGCGGAAACCCTTCCATGCGCGTCCAATATCAGCGGACCGATCTCCAGAGCGACCTTGCGCCCGGACACCCCACAGACCGCGGGGAGACCCGCCCGAGCCAGGCGTGGGCGTGGCTCATCTACGCGCTCATCTTCGCCGGGATCGTGGTCCTCGGTCGCCTCCAGTTTCACGCCATCGTGCCCCGCGTGCTCGCCGTGGCGATGAAGCGGCACGAGCTCCACTTTCTCGCCTATGCCGGCATCCTCTGGATTGCGTGCGGCTTCCTGCTCATCATCGCCCGCACCCTCCTTTGGATCCTCTACCGCCCCGCGCCGCCTGCGACCGCCCTGTCGGCACCGAGCCTGACGGTCGTCATCCCGGCGTACAACGAGGGCGCGATGGTGCTCAAATCCATCGAGTCGGTGGTCGAGGCGGACTATCCGCACGACCGGCTCGAGATTCTGGTCGTCGATGACGGCAGCAAGGACGACACCTGGACCTACATCGCCCAGGCGGCGCAGCGTCATCCCGGGCTGGTGACCGCGTTGCGCCATGAGCGCAATCGCGGCAAGCGCGAGGCGCTGGCGCTCGGCTTTTCCCGCGCGCGCGGCGAAATCCTCGCCACGATCGATTCCGACAGCGTCATCGAGCGGCCCGCGCTGCTCGCCCTGGCCGGCCCTTTCCGCGATCCGCGCGTCGGCGCCGTGGCCGGCAAGGTGATGGTCTACAACCGGGCGCACGGACTGATCCCGCGGATGCTGCATGTGCGGTTCATCGTCTCCTTCGACATGCTGCGCGCGGCGGAATCCGTCTATCGCAACGTGTACTGCTGCCCGGGCGCGCTCACCGGTCTGCGGGCATCGGCCGTACGCCAGGTACTCGACCGCTGGACCCATCAGGAATTCCTCGGCTCGCGATGCACCTTCGGCGAAGATCGCGCGATGACCAACTACCTGTTCGATCAGGGCTACGATGCGGTCTATCAACGCACGGCGATCGTGCACACGCTGGTCCCGAACGCCTACTCGAAGCTGTGCAAAATGCTGCTGCGGTGGAACCGCTCCTACGTCCGCGAGGAAATCCGCTTCGCCCGCATCCTCTGGAAGAGGCCGTGGCCGACACGCCTCATGGCACTGTTCGATCGGCTCGTCACCAACATCGGCCAGGTCATGGCCTACACCAGCATGGGCCTGCTGCCGCTCGTCATCGCGCAGGACCCGACGATCACCGCGCCGATGTTCGCCACCGTGGGCACCGCTTCGCTCTTCCACGTCCTGTACTACCTGCGCAGCGAGCGTTCCTTTCACTTTCTCTACGGTGTGCTCTACGCGTACTTCTCTTCCCTGGCGCTCTTCTGGATCTTTCCGTACGCGGTCGCCACGGTGCGCTCTCGAGGCTGGCTGACGCGTTGACGCGCAGCTGGGGCCGCAGGCGCCGCAAGTCCGTCCCGCTCCAGGGACGGGATGTCGCCGATTGCCGTCACGGTTGCGAAGCTGTCGGAACCGGCTAAGGTAGGAGGCGCTGCCGCGAGACTTCGGCCAATGGGAGGCGCCATGAACCGATACCCCCTCAAGGGAAGCGAGCGAGATCTCCTGCCGGGCGCGCGCGTGCTCGGATCCGCGGATCCCAACGAAAGACTGGAGGTTTCGCTCATCCTGCGGACGGGCGATCCGCCCGCTTTGCGCGAGCGCATGGCCCAACTCGCCCGAGGCGAGCGGCTCACCCCGTTGTCTCGCGAGGAATTCGCTCGAGAGCATGGCGCCAACGAGCCCGACCTCGCCGCCGTCAGGGAGTTCGCGCGCTCGCAAGGTCTCGCCGTGGTCCAGGAGCATGCCGGGCGCCGCACGGTCGTCTTGGCGGGCACCGTGTCGCAAATGAATGCCGCGTTCGGCATCCAGCTGTTGCGCTGTGAGCACGCCGCGGGCACTTATCGTGGACGCCAGGGCGCGGTCCAGCTCCCGCAGGGGCTGCAGGACATCGTCGTCGCGGTGCTGGGCCTGGACAATCGACCGCAGGCCCGGCCGCATTTTCGGATCAGGACGGGACCCAGGAAGCGCAAATCCCGCGCCGCCAGCCCTCCGGCCACCTCCTTCACGCCCGTGCAGCTGGCCTCTCTCTACAACTTTCCCGCCAGTGATGGCCGGGGACAGTGCATAGGCCTCATCGAACTCGGCGGCGGCTACCGACCGCAGGACCTGAGCGCCTATTTCGGCCACCTCGGATTGCCCCTGCCCACCGTCACCGCGGTATCGGTCGATCACGCCGTCAACCAGCCCACTGGCGATTCCGGTGGACCCGACGGTGAAGTGGTGCTCGACATCGAAGTGTCCGGGGCGATCGCGCCTGCCGCCACCCTCGCCGTGTACTTCGCACCCAACACCGATGCCGGGTTCCTGGATGCCGTCACGACCGCCATTCACGACACCGTCAACAGGCCCTCGGTTGTCTCGATCAGCTGGGGATCCGCGGAGCCCGACTGGACTCCACAGGCGATGACGGCCATGGACGAGGCCTTCCAGGCGGCTCTCGCCATGGGCATCACGGTATGCGTCGCCGCGGGCGACAGCGGCGCGACCGACGGGGTCGCCGATGGCAACAACCACGTGGACTTTCCCGCATCGAGCCCTCACGCTCTGGCCTGTGGGGGCACCAGCCTCAATGCCACGCAGACCGCCATCTCGGGCGAAGTCGTCTGGAACGACGGCAATCCTGCCGCGGGAGCCACGGGCGGCGGAGTGAGCGCCTTCTTCGCGCTGCCCCCCTGGCAGGACGGAATGGATACCACGAGCGTGCAGGGTACGCGAGCCCCTTTGACCAACAGAGGGGTTCCCGATGTGGCCGGGGACGCCGATCCGAACACCGGGTACCAGGTGTTTGTGGATGGTGTCAGCGCAGTGTTCGGCGGTACGAGCGCCGTGGCTCCACTTTGGGCCGGCCTCCTTGCGCGCATCAACACGCTGACCGCACGTCGCGCCGGATACGTCCAGCCATTGCTCTACCCTGACAACGGCGGCTTCCGGGACATCACCAAGGGCAACAACGGCGGCTATCAGGCGTCGGCCGGATGGGACGCGTGTACCGGGCTCGGCAGCCCGAAAGGCCAACAGCTCGCGGCCATTCAGGGTCTGTAGGGGCAAGGCTCAGCCCGAAGCTCGGACCTCCACCGCGAGCTGCCTGCGCAGCTCGCGCCGCCCACGCCAGCTCACTGGCGCGCAGGGTGGGTGCAACCATGGGCGTCGCGGCGCTCGGCGCGGTGTTTTCCATTGCGCACGGCGGACCGGCAGGGCTCTGGTGGACGACGGCTTCCGATCAGGCCTCGGGCGGTGAGTCGCCGGGCCATTGAGGCAGGCCGTCGGTGATGTCGTAGTAATCGCCCTTGTCGGCGACGAAGATGTGCACGGCCGCCTTCAGGCCCGTCGGTCGATCCAGTGTGCCCGCCCAGATGCTGATGTGATCGCCATGCGCGGGCTCCCAAAACAACTGCGAGCCACAGGTGCCGCAGAAGCCCCGGCGCGCGCTCGCGGAGGACTGGTACCAGCGAAGCGTTCCGGACGACAGCAGCCGCAGATGCGCCGGTGCGCAAGCCGTGGCGGCGTCGAAGTGTCCGCCCGAGCGGCGGCACATCGTGCAATGGCAATAAATGACCGGACGCAGCGGACCGTGGACCTCGAAGCGCACCGCGCCACAGAGGCACTGGCCGCGCGCCACGGTGTCCTGGGAGCGCTCGACGGGAGACTCGGACATGTCCGCCCCTTTCAGATTTCCGCGTGCCCTTCCAGAAAAAACACACAGGTTCCCTCCAGTTCGACCCGCTCGCCGCGAACGCGGCAGATCAGCTCACCGCCGCGCAGGGAAGCCTGATACGCGCGCAGCACGGACCTGCCCAGACGCTCTGACCAGTAGGGCGCGAGAGCGCAATGCGCGCTGCCCGTGACGGGATCCTCCGGTATGCCCCTGGCCGGCGTGAAATAGCGGCTCACCACGTCGTACTCGCCATCCCCCGGCGCCGTGACGATGACCCCGCTGCGGTCGAGCCGGGCGATGGCGGTGAGGTCCGGCGCGAGGCTTCTCACCGCGGCCGCACCCTGGAAAATGGCCAGATAACCGCTGTCATCGGCGCGGACTTCCCGTGGCGCGGCACCCAGGGCCAGGATGAGCGCGCTCGGCGCGGTCACGGGACGGGTGCGTCGGGCGGGGAAGTCCATCGCGTAGCCTGCGCCGCAGCGTCTCACCGCCAGAGGGCCGCTCGCGGTGTGAAAGGTCACGTGGGCTCTCCCGGGCTCCAACTTTTCCATGACCACCGCCGCGCTGGCGAGGGTGCCATGTCCGCACAGCGGCACCTCCACCGCAGGGGTAAACCAGCGCAGGCGGTAATCGACACCCTCCCGGACCACGAACGCGGTCTCCGACAGGTTGTTCTCGGCCGCGACCGCCTGCATCACGTCTTCGGGCGGGAAAGCCTCGAGTGGCATGACCGCGGCCGGATTGCCGCTGAACCGCCGTGAGGTGAATGCGTCCAGTTGGAAAAGAGGTACGCGCATCGCTCATGGGCCGCTGGCGGATGCCGACAGCTCTGCCACCGTCGCTTCCACCCAGGACTGTATCTCCTGATTGACTTCGCGCGGGTCGCGGCCGGCGGCGGCCACCGGCTTGCCGATGATCACCCGGATGGTGCCGGGCTTCTTGCGCAGCCCCCGCCGCGGCCAGAAGCTGCCCGCGTTGTGCGCCACGGGCACGAGAAGCCTGCCGGTCTCGCCGGCGAGCAGCGCGCCGCTCACGCCGTAGCGGCGCGTCTGGCCGGGCGGCATGCGCGTGCCCTCGGGAAAAATGATGATCCAGTCGCCTTCGTCCAGCCGGTCCTTGCCCTGCGCGATCACCTGGCTGACGGCCGAGTGACCGGACTTGCGATCGATGGCGATGGCGTGAACCTGGCGGATGCCCCAGCCCATGGCCGGGATCCAGGTGAGCTCACGCTTCAACACCCAGACCTGGCGCGGGAACACCAGGGACATGGCGATGGTTTCCCACGAGGAGGAATGCTTCCACAGCGCGATGTGATTGCCCGTGGGCAGGTTCTCCAGGCCCTCGATCCGGTAGTCGAGCCGGCAGGTCCAGCGCAGCACCGTGAGCAGCACCCGCGACCAGACCCGCACCAGCGCGAAGCGGCGCGGAAACGGCAGCATGGAGCAGGCGATCACGAAAAAGACCGAGTAGAAGAACGTCCACAGGAACAGGAACGCGGTGAAGACAAGGGAGCCGAGAAATTGCATGACGAGGGGTTGGCAGGGATCCTGGCCGAAAGGGTGGGTTTTGCGGATGATTCAACAGCCGAGGGCGGCTACCCGGGCAGACGCGACAGGTCCGCTACGCCCGCAAACAACTCCCGCATCTGCGAGAGCAGCGCGAGACGGTTCGCGCGCAGCCGCGGGTCCTCGTCCATCACCATGACCTGATCGAAAAACGCGTCCACCGCCGGCCGCAGCGCCGCGAGTTCCGTCAGCGCCCCGGCATAATCCCGGCGCGCCGTCGCCGCCGACACCGTGCCGCGCAGCGGACTCAGCAAGCCGAACAACTCCCGCTCCGCGGGCAGGGACAGCAGCGCAACGTCCACTTCAGCCGGGCGGCTTTCGCCGGCCTTCCTGAGGATGTTGGCCACGCGCTTGTTGGCCGCCGTCAGGCTGGCCGCCTCCGGCACCCCCAGAAATCCGCTGAGCGCCTTCAGCCGCGCATCGAAATCCAGCGGGGAGACCGGCCGCGTGGCGAGCACCGCATCGAACATCTCCGTGGTCACTGCGGGCGCCGCCCCGCTGGAGCCCTCGAGATAATGGGCGCGCAGCCGCTCGAGCATGTAGTCATGGAGATCGGCGGCCACCGCATCGATCACGATGGCCGGCGCCGGTCTGGCGGAAGACACCGCGATCCGCTCGATGTCGGCCTGCGCGAGACGGACGGCCTGGCGTGCCAGCCCGGCCAGATCCACCTCGAGACGCTTCTCGAGCAGGATGCGGGTCAGGCCGATGGCCGCGCGGCGCAGTCCGAAGGGATCCTTGGTGCCGGTGGGCTTCTCGCCGATCGCGAAGATGCCCGCCAGGGTGTCGAGCTTGTCCGCGACCGCGAGCAGCGTGCCGGTGGCGGTGAGCGGCAGCGAATCGCCCGCGCCGCGCGGCAGGTAGTGCTCGCGGATCGCCGTGGCCACTTCCGGATCCTCCCCATCGGCCACGGCGTAGTGGGTACCCATGATGCCCTGCAGCTCCGGGAACTCTCCGACCATGGCGGTCAGCAGATCGCATTTGCAGAGGCTCGCCGCGCGTTCCGCCTGCGCCGTCGGCTCGCCGAGCGAGGCGGCCAGCTCGATCGCAAGCGCCCGGATGCGGCGGGCGCGATCGCCGAGCGAGCCGAGTTTCGCCTGGTAGGTGACCCGATCGAGGCCCTCGATGCGCGCGGCGAGCGGGCTCTTGCGGTCCTGTTCCAGGAAGAACGCCGCGTCGGCGAGGCGGGGACGGACCACGCGCTCGTTGCCCTCGACCACCTTGGCGGGCTCGCGGCTCTCGAGGTTGGCCACCGCGACGAAAAAGGGCAGCAGCCCGCCGTTCGGGGCCTGCACTGGGAAGTAGCGCTGGTGATCCTCCAGCGTGGAAATCAACACCTCGCGCGGCAGCTGCAGGAAACGCGGCTCGAAGCGTCCGGCGAGCGGCACGGGCCACTCCACGAGCGCCGTGACTTCCTCGAGCAGCTCATCGCTCATGAGCGCCTGGCCGCCGAGCTCGCTGGCCAAGGCTGAAACACGATCGCGCACCACCGTGCGGCGCGCGTCGAAGTCCGGTAACACGTGCCCGCGCCTGGCGAGCGTGCGCTCGTATGCGGCCGGACTCGAGATGCGCAGAGGCTTCGGCGCGTGAAAGCGATGCCCCCGGGTCAGATTGCCCGACGGCGTGTCGAGCAGCCTCGCCGGCACGACTTCCTTGCCGTACAACAGGACGATCCAATGAACCGGCCGCACGAATTCGGCTTCGCCAGAGCCCCAGCGCATGCGCCGGGGGATGGGCAGCGCATCCAAGGCGCCCTGCACCAGGCCCGGCAACAGCTCCATGGCGGCGGCGCCCGGCTTGATGCCGGTGTAATAGAGGAATGTGCCCTTGGCTTCCTCACGGCGCTCGAGCCTCTCGAGCGCAACGCCGCAAGTTGCGGCGAAGGCCTGCGCGGCCCGCGTCGGCTGGCCGGCGGCATCGAATGCGGCGCTCACCGGCGGGCCGCGCCGTTCGATCTTCTGGTCGGGCTGGCGGGCCGAGAGGCGCTTGACGAGCACCGCCAGCCTGCGGGGCGAGGCGAAGGACCGGATGTTGCCGTGGCTGAGGACAGCCTTCGCCAGGCCCGCCTGCACTGCGGCGGCGAACGCCTGCTCCAGCGTGCGCAGCGCCTTGGGCGGCAGCTCTTCGGTGCCGATCTCGACCAGGAAGTCGCGCTTCTCGAGCATCATGCGCCCGCCTTGTGCAGCATCGGAAAGCCGAGCGTCTGGCGGCTCTCGTAATAGGCCCGCGCCACCCCGCTCGCCAATGTGCGCATGCGCAAGATGTAGCGTTGCCGCTCCGTCACCGAGATGGCCCGGCGGGCATCGAGCAGGTTGAAGGTGTGCGAGGCCTTGAGCACCTGCTCATAGGCCGGCAGCGGCAGGCCGTCTTCGAGCAGGGCCTTGCAGGCGCGCTCGTGGTCCTCGAAATGACGGAACAGGGTCGGCACGTCGGCCCGCTCGAAATCGTATCTGGACTGCTCCACCTCGTTCTGGTGGAACACGTCACCATAGGTGATCCGGCCGAGCGGCCCGTCGGTCCAGAGAATGTCGTACAGACTCTCCACCCCTTGCAGGTACATGGCCAGCCGCTCGAGGCCATAGGTGATCTCGCCGGTGACCGGCCGGCAGTCGAGCCCGCCGACTTGTTGGAAGTAGGTGAATTGGGTGACCTCCATGCCGTTCAGCCAGACTTCCCAGCCCAGGCCCCAGGCACCCAGCGTGGCGGACTCCCAGTTGTCCTCCACGAAGCGCACGTCGTGCACCAGCGGATCGAGGCCGAGCGCGCGCAGGCTTCCGAGGTACTGCTCGAGGATGTCCGCCGGGGAAGGCTTGATGACGACCTGGAACTGGTAGTAGTGCTGCAGGCGGAAGGGATTCTCGCCGTAGCGGCCATCCGCCGGCCGGCGCGAGGGCTGGGTGTAGGCCGCGCTCCAGGGCTCCGGGCCGATCGAGCGCAGGAACGTGGCCGTATGAAAGGTCCCCGCCCCGACTTCCATGTCATACGGCTGCAGCACGGCGCAGCCGCGGTCGGACCAGTACCGCTGCAGGGCGAAGATGAGCTCCTGGAAGGTGCGGGGCGCAGTGGGGGCGGGGGTCTTCATGGTGGCAGGGAACGAGCAAAACGGTC
>JAJYDK010000098.1 GCA_021777555.1 Pseudomonadota bacterium
CGGTGTTCACGCCCATCATCCTGATGGGCGGACTGGTCGGGCGGGTGTTCCGCCAGTTTGCCCTCACGCTGGCGATCACCG
This sequence comes from Pseudomonadota bacterium, assembly GCA_021777555.1. GTDB lineage: Bacteria > Pseudomonadota > Gammaproteobacteria > Steroidobacterales > Steroidobacteraceae > 13-2-20CM-66-19. Next base: position 82 of record JAJYDK010000098.1, read on the forward strand.
TGGTGCTCTCGCTCGTGATCTCCCTCACCACCACCCCGATGCTGTGCGGCCGGCTGCTGCGCGCCCATCCGCAGCAGGGCCGGCTGTTCCGGGCCGTCGAGCGCCTGTTCAACCACACGCGCGATTTCTACGACCACACGCTCGCCATCGCCATCCGCCATCCGCGCGCGGTGATGTTCACGCTGCTCGGGGTGGTGGTGCTGAACTTCTACCTGTTCGCCATCGTGCCGAAGAGCTTCTTCCCGCAGCAGAGCTCGGGGAACTTAAGCGGCTACCTGGTCGCCGGCCAGAGCACCTCGTTCCAGGCCATGCAGCAGAAGCTGCGCTACGTGGTGAACATCATCAAGCGCGACCCGGCCGTGGTGCACGTGGTCGGATTCACCGGCGGCGGCTGGGGCGGGGGCAGCAACACCGCGCACATGTTCATCACCCTGAAGCCGCTCGCCGACCGGCAGCACACCGATGCGCAGGTCATCGTGCGCCTGCGCCGCAAGCTCACCGGGTTCACCGGCGCGCGGCTGTACCTGAAGACCTCAGGCGACATCCACTCCGGCGGGCGCGAGGGCTATGGCCAGTACCAGTACACGCTGCTCTCCGATGACATCGGGCTGTTGAACACCTGGGCGCCGAAGATCGAGGCGGCGCTGAAGAAGTCCAAGGCGTTGCGCGACGTGAGCTCCGACCGGCAGGTCGGTGGCCTCGACGTGCAGTTGCACATCGACCGGGCGCTCGCGGCGCGCTATGGCCTGGATCTCTCGCAGATCGACAACACCCTGTACGACGCGTTCGGCCAGCGCCTGGTCTCGACCATCTACCAGGACATGAACCAGTACCACGTGGTGATGGAGGTCAACCCGAAGTTCTGGGACAGTCCGGCGACGCTGAAGGACCTGTACGTGAGCACCGCAGGCGGGGCGCTCTCGGGCACCGAGTCGAGCATGGGGGCGGCCAACGCCTTCCAGTTCCCCGGCGTGACCCGCACCGGCGCGGCGCAGAACTTCGCGCTGAACCAGATCGCCGCCACCACCGGCGGGGCCTCCACCGGCAGTGCGGTGAGCACCCAGGCCGAGACCATGGTGCCGCTGGCGTCCTTCTCGAGCTACGGCCCGGGACTGACGCCCCTCACCATCAACCACCAGGGACCCTTCGTCGCCACCACGTTCTCGTTCAATCTGCCCGTGGGCGAGCCGCTCGGCATCGCCACGGCGGCCATCGAGCGCACCATGCGCGATCTGGACGTCCCGGTGGCGGTGCACGGCACGTTCGCCGGCAACGCACAGCAGTTCCAGAAGACGGCCTCGGAAGAGCCCCTCCTGATCCTCGCAGCGCTCGCCACGGTGTACATCGTGCTCGGCATGCTCTACGAGAGCCTCGCGCAGCCGATCACCATCCTCTCCACGCTGCCCTCGAGCGGGGTCGGCGCGGTGCTCGCGCTGCTGCTGTTCGGCGAGCCGTTCAGTCTGATCGCGCTGATCGGGGTGATCCTCCTGATCGGCGTGGTGTTGAAGAATGCCATCATGATGGTGGACGTCGCACTCGTGGCGCAGCGCGAGGAGGGCGTCGATGCCGCGCGCGCCATTCACGAGGCCTGCCTGCTGCGCTTCCGTCCGATCATGATGACCACGATCGCGGCGATGCTGGGCGCGCTGCCGCTCGCGCTGATGGCCGGACAGGGCTCGGAGATGCGCCGCCCGCTCGGCATCGCGGTGGTCGGCGGACTCGCCATCAGCCAGATCCTCACGCTCTACACGACGCCCATCGTGTATGTGTATCTCGACCGGTTCCGCCGCTGGTTCGTGCGGACCTTTACCCGGCGCGGCGCGCTGGCGCTCGCCGCAGGGAGACCCGTTCTATGATCCGTCGTCCATCGCCGCTGATTGCGCTCGGCATTGCGGTGAGCCTGACCGGCTGCGCGGTCGGCCCGAACTACCATCGGCCCTCCGCCCCCATGGCGGTGCAGTACAAGGCCGAGCACGGCTGGGCGCCGGCGGTGCCGGCGTACATCGTGCCGAGCCACTGGTGGAGCGTGTACCACGATCCGGTGCTCTCGCACCTGGAGCGTCAGGTCGAGGTGTCGAACCAGAACCTGAAAGTCGCCGTCGCCGCCTACTACGCGGCGAGCGAAGCGGCCGGGGTCACTCGCGGCACGCTGATGCCCACGATCGGCCTCGGCGCCAGCCAGACCCGCAGCGGCGGCGGTGCGGTGAGCTCATTCGCCTTCGGCGGGGCGCGCACCGCCAATCAGTTCGGTGCCAGCGGCTCGTGGGACCTCGACCTGTGGGGCAAACTGCGCCGCGAGCTCGAAAGTGCCAACGACCGTGCCGAGGCGAGCGCCGCGGACGTGGCGGCTGCGCGCCTCTCGGCGCAGACGACGCTCGCCCAGGACTACTTCCAGCTGCGTGCCGCGGAGGCGCAGTTGCGCCTGCTGAAGACGCTGGTGAAGAACGATCAGGCCTCGTTGAAGATCGCACAGAACCGCGTCAACGCCGGCGTCACCACGCTGGCGGACGTCTACGCGGCGCGCACCCAGCTCGAGAGCACCCAGGCGCAGGAGGACACCGCGCGCCTGAACCGGGCAACCCTCGAGCATGCGATCGCCGTGCTGATCGGCCGGCCGCCGTCGGACCTGTCCCTCGCCGAGGGGCATCTGGCCGCGCAGGTCCCGGTGGCCCCGCCGGGCCTGCCGTCGCGGCTGCTGCTGCGCCGTCCGGACATCGCCGCCGCCGAGCGCAGCATGGCGAGCGCCAATGCCGACATCGGTGTGGCCGAGGCGGCCTGGTTCCCGAGTCTGACGCTGACCGGGGCGTATGACTTCGATTCGGCCGCGATCTCGGGGTTGATCAAGGCCAGCAACGCGGTCTGGTCCTACGGGCCCCAGATTGCGCTGAACCTCTTCAACGGCGGGGCGACCCTCGCCCAGACCCGCGAGGCACGCGCGACGTACGATGAGGCGGTGGCGACCTACCGCCAGACGGTGCTCGGGGCGTTCCAGCAGGTCGAGGACGATCTGGCGAGCCTGCATTTCCTGCAAAGCCAGTACGCCGAGGAGATGCAGGCGGTGAGCGATGCGAAGCGCTCCGCGGCGCTGACGCTGAACCAGTACAAGGCGGGGGTGGCGGACTACGCGAGCGTGCTCACGGCGCAGACGGCGCAGCTGAATGCCGAGATCACCGCGGTGAACCTGCAGAGTCAGCGGCTCATGGCGAGCGCCGGACTGATCGATGCCATCGGCGGTGGCTGGAAGGCCAGTTCGTTGCGGGGGCCGAATGACGGGGTGAAGGAGCGTCTGAGCAGCACGGTGGACGCGCGCTGAAGGGCGGCCGTCGGGCGCGTACCTCGAAAGGCGGATCGAGATCGATCACCCCTCATTGTGCGTGACGAACCACTCCTCGGGCGTCGCTGCCCCTGCGCGCTGAATCAATTCCGGGTCCCACGACATCAAGTGGCCGTCGGCCTCGCGGGCCGCTGCGACGTAGAGGGCATCCGCGGCGCGCAGAAACAATTCGGTGCCGAGCTCGAGGGCGCGGTCGCTCAACGCATCAATCTCCAGCAGCGTGATGCGCTCCGATCGCGCTAGGCGACGGGCGAGGTCGCGGCCCGTCGTGGCACTGCGGAACCGGCGAGCCAGTGCACAGGCGACCTCGATCGGCGCGATGGCCGGCATCACGACGCGTTCCCGTGAGCGCGTCATCGCCCGCAGAAATCGTCGGCTGACGGTGGCGCGAGGGTCCTGAGGGTCTGCAGCAGCGACCCAGACGTTCGCGTCGATGACCCACGGTCTCACGAACGTTCCAAGCGGTTACGGTCTTCGTCGAGGATTTGGCGGGCTGAAGGACCTGCCGGGGCACTGCGCGCCGCCGCTTCCGCGTCGGCAAGCCAACTCTCAAGCCACGCCTCTGGCGAGGCATTTTCATCTGCAGGGTGCGCGTCTCCCAGCCATTGCTGATACAGATCGGTCGTGACCTCTCGAACGGAGTGTCCGAGCAGGGCACTCTTGGCTTTGACCTTGCGATAGAGCGGTTCAGGGATCTCAATCGTCACCTTCATGGAGAGATCGTACCTGTAATGCTGTATCGCTGTAAAGAAGCTCATTCGATCTCCTCAGGAGTCGAGGCCCGCTCGCCCAGGTGGGCCCCGTGCTCGCCCGTCGATGAGCGGTGCGATCCCCGCAACGTGCATGTGCAGAGGACTGGAACGCAGGTATCTTTAACTGCTGACCGCGAGGCGGTTCAGTGGTTCGATCCCGACGGCCGAACGGACCCGGCGGGCAGGCAGATCCCATGAGCCGGAGACCAACGTGATCGACGGGCAGACTCCAGTGCAATTGGCCGGCAAGCTCGGTCTCGGGCTCGGCATGGCGATCTTCCTCGGACTGGCCTTCGAGGGCCTGTACAAGCAGGAAGCCCACAGCAGTCCCGGGGGCATCCGCACCTTC
>JAJYDK010000014.1:0-7410 GCA_021777555.1 Pseudomonadota bacterium
ACGCCAGCCCGGCCGACGGCCCCAGTCAGCTGAGCACAAACTGATTAGAACGAAATATTACGACTCACGCCCCCCCCCGCGCCGGTCACGATGTGGAGAGATTCCGGATGCATCGCCGCAACGGCCTGTTGATCCTGATCACCGCTTTCATTGGGCTCGCCGCAGCCTACTTGGCTTTCACGGCCTTCAATGTCTCGGGACTGCCGCTCGCCGTGCGGGTCGTGGATGCGCACGCCGGGGTCATCGTGCCAGTACCCGGTCTCGCGCTGCCCAAGGGACTGCATGTGGGCGAACTCATCGATCTCACGCAGCAGCCACCCGCGACCCGCATTGCCATTGCTCAGCTGCACACCTCGGGTCAACTGTTACCCGTGGGCCAGGTCTATCCCGTCACGGTTCATCGCGGGGGCTCGCGCATATCCGTCCCGGTGACCAGCATGAGTTGGGATTCCGCTCCGGGTTTTCGACTGATCGCGTGGCTTCGACTCTTTGAGGGTCTGTTCAGCGGTGCCATTGCGCTGATCGCCGTGTGGCGAGGTCGGGACCGGGCTGCCGCGGGTCTTGGGCTCTTCGCCGTCACCTTTCTTGCCGCCCTGGCGACGATCAGCACACCGTCGCAGGGAACCCTGGGGCTCGTAGCCATGCTGGGCGCGTGGACACTGTTCCTGCTCGGACGCGTCGGCTTTTACGCGATGGCGGAATCCATGGCAGGCGCGGCGTTCAGCGCGCCCGGGTATATCGGGTGGCGCGTCGCCTTCCTGGTGATGCTCTCTGCGGGGGCGATGGTCTCCATGGGCGGCCCCCTCCTCTATGTCATCACGGGCTGGGCGGAGCTGCTTCAGCCCAAGTACGGCCCGATCCTGACCACGAGTTACCTGGTTCCGGTCGCGCTGCTGTTCGTAAGCTACCAGCGCGCAAGGACGAGCCAGCGGATGCGGTTGAGCTGGATGCTGTGGAGCTCGGCATTGTTCGTCGTGGGCATTGCTGCGAGCAACACGCAGATCCTGGGACCCACGGCTACACGGATTGCGACCTCAATCACCATCGCCTCTGCGCTCGCGGGATTCCTCTACGCGATCCTGCGCCATCGGGTGGTGGACGTTACGGTGGTCGTCAGCCGAACCCTTGTGTACGCGATCACCACTAGCTTCGTTCTCGGACTGTTCGCGCTGTTCGAGAGCCTGATCGAGCGAGTCGCTTTCGGCCGCGGCGCCAGCCTGATACTGGAACTCGCCGTGCCGCTCGGCCTCGGGGTGTCGCTGAGCACGGTGCACCGGCGTATCGATGATGCGGTCGATCGTCTTATCTTCAGGCGCCAGTATCGGGAGGAGGTGGCTCTGCGGCGCTTCGCCAGTGAGAGTGCCTTCGTCACCCAGCGGGAGACCCTGCTCGATCTGGCGGTCGACCAGATCTGTCGGCACGTCGGCACACCCTGGGTAGCGTTGTACGAGGGCAGTGCCGACGGCTACACCCGGGTGCGGCACCGCGGCACGCAGGATCCGCCCGGCAGTGTGGCCATCGATGACATGGCGCTGGTGAAGCTGCGCGCCCACGGGAGCGAGGTCGATCTGCACGAGGCGCCGAGCGGGCTGGGCGGGGACGGCTACGCCTTTCCCTTGCGGGCGCGCGGCCACCTGCTCGGAGTGCTGGTTGTCGGCCCGCGTCCCGGGGAACACTACGGGACCGAGGAGCGCGATCTGATCGCGCATGTCGCGCAAGCCGTGGGCGCGTCGCTGTTCGCGCTGCGAGCGCAGGCCACGGAGGAAAGGCTGCAGGTCGTCGAGGGACGCCTGGCGCAGGCTCTTGCGGAACTCGAGTCCGGCGCGGCTGCGCTTGATCGGACGCGTGCGCAGACCCGGGCCGCCGAGGCCTTGCTGAATGATGCGCGCGCGCGTGAATCGAAATTGCTGGATGCGCTGCACGCCCTGGGCGATGCGCCAAGGGTCTGACGAACTTACAGGGGCGTGCCATGCACCGTCGCCACGGCCTTCTGATCCTGCTCACCGGTCTCATCGTGCTGGCCAGCACCTGTCTGGTCTTCGCGGCAAGCCAAAGGTCGGGACTGCCGTTCTCAGTCCACGTCATCGAAGCTCATACTGCGGTGATCGAGCCGATCCCGGGTATATCGTGGCCACCCGCATTGGAATCCGCATAACAGGCCACTTATCCACACTGCTCGCGTAGCGGACCTAGAGCTCACCATGTCTTCAACTCCTTGCGTCGATGTGCAGCAGAACTCCGTCTTCGCAGCATCGAGGCGCCAGATCCTCAAGCGAATTGCCTGAAGGGGCTTACCATGCATCGCCGCTACGGACCGTCGATCCTGATCAGCGCCATCATCGTGCTATCCAGCGCGTACTTCGGCTTCATGGTGTTCATTTCGACTGGACTGCCGCTCGGAGTGCAGGTCGTGGCTGCTCATACGGGTGTCATCGTTCCCGTACCTGGCGTGCCGCTGCCGAAGGGCCTGAATGCGGGTGATCGCTTCGATCTGGCGGCGCAGCCGCGATCCACACGCATGGCTATCGCACAACTGAACTCCAATGGCCAGCCGTTCCTTCCAGGGAAGGTGTATCGCTTCGTGATCCCTCGGGGACCGACTACCGCTGCGGTCTCGGTCAGGAGCATCAACCTGAAAACCGCCGCAGGCCAGCGTGAAGCGGCATGGCTCGAGCTCTTTGAGGCCCTGTTCGGCGGCGTAATTGCGCTGGTTGCCATTTGGCGTGGCCGGGACCGGGCGGCCGCGGGTCTGGCGCTCTTTGCCACCACCTTCCTCGTGGGAAGGGCCATAAACTCGATTCCGTGCGAGGGGGCGGCCGGGCTTGTTGTGGTGTTGGGAAAATGGACGCTGTTCCTGCTGGCGCGGGCGGGCTTCTACGTGATGGCGGAGTCCATGGCAGGCGCGGTGCTCAGCCGGCGGGAGTGTTCGTGGTGGCGCGGGGGATTCCTTCTGCTGCTCGGTGCAGGGGGGATGATCGCGTTGGGTGGGCCACTTATTTATTTCACCACAGGATGGGCGGAACTGCTACGCCCCCAATACGGCCTGATCGTAACCGCGAGTTACCTGGTTCCAGTTGCGCTGCTGTTCGTGAGCTATCGCCGCGCGGAGGCGGAGCAGCGGCTGCGGCTGCGCTGGATGCTGTGGAGCGGCGCCATGCTCGTCGTAGGCATTACTTTGAGCAACACGCCGATCACGGGCGCATTGGTTTCGTCGAACGCGCAGGAGCTCCTGCAAGCCTTTGCGCTCGCGGCGTTCCTGTACGTGATCCTGCGCCACCGTGTGGTGGACGTCAGGGTAGTCTTCAGCCGGACCCTGGTGTACGCCATGACCACCAGTCTGGTGCTGGGCCTGTTCGCGCTGTTCGAGAGCCTGATCGAGCGAGTCGCGTTCGGCCGCGGCGCCAGCCTGATTCTGGAACTCGCCGTGCCGCTCGGCCTCGGGGTGTCGCTGAGCACGGTGCACAGACGTATCGATGACACGGTCGATCGCCTGATCTTCCGGCGCCAGTACCGCGAGGAGGTGGCTCTGCGCCGATTTGCGAATGAGTGTGGCTTCATCACCCAGCCGGAGACTCTGCTCGATCTCACCGTTGATCAGCTCCATGTGAATGTCGGCGCGCCATGGGTGGCGTTTTATGAGTACACCCCTGAGGGCTACACCCGGGCGCGCCAGCGTGGTGGGCAGGATCTGCCTGAGACTGTGGCCCCCGATGACCTGGCGCTCGTGAAGCTGCGCGCCCATGACAGCGAGGTCGACCTGCACGAGGCGCCCACTGGCCTGGGCCGGGACGGCTATGCCTTTCCCGTGCGGGTCCGGGACCATCTGCTCGGGGTGCTGGTGGTCGGGCCGCGTCCCGGCGAGCACTACCCGGCCGAGGAACGCGAGCTGATCGCGCACGTCGCGCACGCGGCAGGCGCGTCGCTGTTCGCGCTGCGGGCGCGGGTGACGGAAGAGCAGTTGAGCTCGGCGCGCGCGCAGGCCCTTGCTAGCGATGAGCGAGCTCAGGCGAGCAAGGCGTTGCTAGATGAGGCGCGCGCCCATAATGCGACGCTGCTGGAGCTCCTGCGCGCCCGTGGTGCAACAGTAGCGTCGTAGCGCCCTCTTTTGGACGTGATGAGTGCGCGGTGAAGCCGGCGATGACGCCCAGGGTGAGAGGAGCCATCTGTCCGAGTCGAGTGAGGACGGTGCGGGAGGTCTCACTCAGGTCGATTTCGTGATGTCAAACGACGCTCCCCTGGCTGGGCCGGCCGATCCGAGCACGAAGTTCCACATCGGCGAGCATGGCTCCTACAAGGTCAACCCGGATTGCACCGGGAGTGCCGTGATCCACTTCCCCGCGCCTCCGGGCGTCGCCTCAGGTGCGGAGCTGGCGCCGCGATCCCCAGAATCAATGCTACCGAGGGAAAAGGACACGACTGCCACAGCCCGCCTTATAGGCGGTATCGGGGGCGTAGGGGTCGCCAAGGCAACTGAAGGCCGAGGCAAGAGGAGATCGCGCCATTGCCGGGCACGGCGGTGAGCTCAGGCAGAGCCCGTCCAGGTCGCGTAGCCATTCACGCTGGGCAGAGCGCAGCCTCCACGCCGTCGCTCGGCTTTAGGCTACGGGATGACCGTGGCCCGCTCAGCCCTCATATATCGCGGCGCGGGACACGATTGCAGGTCTCCGAGGTCTCCCGCCTCTCGGGCGGCCCGGTGTGACCTGTATTCAGCATTGGGCCGAGCACTCCCGGCTCGGTCGCCCGAGATCACCCGCTTCACCGCCCCTGGCTAGAGCAGCCAGGGGCGGCAAAGACGCAAGACTCAGGCGTCAGTAGCGACGAGCACCGCCACCGCGATAGCCGCCGCCGCCGCCGGAACGCTCGCGCTCCTGGGCCTCGTTCACCTTGAGGGCTCGCCCTTCGAAATCGGTGCCGTTCAGCGCCTGCATGGCGCGCGAGGCATCGGCGCTCGACATCTCCACGAACCCAAAACCGCGCGGACGACCGGTGTCGCGATCCGAGATCATGGCGATCTTCTCGACCGTCCCATGCTTCGAGAACAATTCACGAATGGCCTCTTCCGTGGCCGTGAAAGGCAGATTTCCAACAAATAGCTTAGTCACTAGAGAATACTCACGATAGAAATGAATGGAGAGGCGGACACAACCGCCTCTTGGTTCGCGAAGCTTTGCGAGGGTGGCAGACAAGGCCAGGGTTACGCCGGGCGGCGCTGGAGGCCGAGACAGTCAAGCCGAAAGAATACGATCCGATTGGCAGAATACAGGAGTTCTCGCACGGATGCTGAACTTTCGCGTCCTCTTCGGCAGGCCGACCCGCATCGTCCTGAGATCACCTTAGCCGGGGGACGCCATCTCGGCGCGCACTCACGCGAACCCGTTGCGGAACCTCTCGGGGTTCGGTTGCGCATCCCGTCGCGTGTCCCCTGGGGAACCCACGAGGCTCTCCCCGTCCGATGCGTTCAGTCGGCGGCGCGCACCGTATCTCAATCGTCAGCGTAGCCTCTCGGCTATGGCGTGCGGCGATCCCATGGCTGTCACTTGCCTGCCTGATCGTTTCTGCCGCCCCGCGTGAGGCGTGCCGCCATACGAAGCCAGGCTCTCGCTCCCACAGGAGAATTCGGAAGCGATTGGATTGCCTGTCCGGCACCTGGCTGACGCTCAGGATAACCGCCTGCTGTCCGGATGGCGCGGAACCGACTACGGCGCCAGATCGCGTGTTGAGGTAATCACGTAGTGAAGGTGCAGATGACATAGCCGCCTGGACGCGTGACCACCCACCCGCGTTCCCCCACATACCAACAGACCCTCGACGCGGGACAGCGAGTCCTCTACGGCCGCATTGACAATCGCGGCCAGGTCGAATCGACCATTGCAGTCCGCGTAAGGACAGAGGAACACGAAGTACGCCCGGGCTGCCGGATGCAGGATGTGCGTCTGCGGGACCGGTATGTTCGCAGCGGTTCCCTCGAACCGCAGCTCGAGCCTCAACTGGGCGATCGATGGGAACAGCGCCCGCATCGCGGGCGCCGCCGCCCGGTCGCGCCGCAGCAGTAACAGCCGATCGCCACTGGTTGTCCCGCTCTGTCCCGGAGAAAGTCTCATGTCTCTTTGTCCGGGGGCGGAGGCCCTGCCTCCGCGGGGGCAGCCGCATCCTCCGCCGGGCCCTCCGCATTCGCAGCCGGCTTGGGCGCTCGCCGCTGCTGCTTTTCGAGCTGGCGCGCCTTTCGCGCCAATTCCTTCTGTCGTCTCGCCTGGTGGTAATTCGGTCGCGGCACGAACTCTCCGTCTCTGTAGCAGGGCCCTGGGATCAAGGTGTCGGTCAGATCACGGGCAGCGGCTCACACGCGCAGAGAGGCCTCTATCCGCAAGCACTCAAGACTCTACTCCAAACGGCATGAGCGCGGGCACTTTCTTCCGGCGGAGGACGCCCGAACGGACCGCAGTCCGGGCGCCGATGGAATTGCCGAGCGAGCCGGCGTGAGCGGCGGTGGATCGGGGCCGCAGAGTGAGCGTGCCGGGCTTTTTCCGGCTGCCGCGCTTCGGGTCCGATCTGCCACGCGATGACCTCCTTTCGCCCGGGAGTCCTGGTTACAACGGCCGCAGCCGGGACATCGCAGCCGCCGCGCGTCGCGCTCAAGGCCCGCACGAATCCCCGCTTCGGCGCCCTCGACGGCCAGCACGATCATCTTTCGAAACCCATCGATGACGACGGCCGTGCGGTCCGATTGTCGTGTCCCCGCTGATAGACAACCGGCAGTCTCTCCGCGCCCGCGACCAACACCCGACCGCCCTGAAGGGTTGCGCTCCCGGTCATGTGACGGTATCAGCCAAGGCGGCAGGAGGATTTCGGACAATCGTTCTGTCACCCACCTCCACGGCAAAACGGATCCCGCTGTCGCGCCGGACAGCACGCGCTTCGCACCACGCGTGGCGCGCAGGCCGATCTCGGAAAATCCGTGCGGGATGCCGTTCGTTACGTTGTACCTGGCGACAAGTGCGAATGCCGATTCGCGGCCGACTCTGCCACAGTGCGCGCGTTTCGAGTCGCAATCGACATCAGGAGAGCGTGATGTACAAATCCAAGTCGACAGTAATAATGGCGGTCCTCTCGAGCCTATTGCTGTCGGCACCGGCGGCGTTCACGCAGAATGCCGGTGGCGCCGGCTCACAGGCTCGGGGCGGCACTGACAGTGGTGCTCGCCTGCAGGACCGGGATCGGCTCACCACCCCCGACGCGGACCGGCTGCATGACCGCTCGCTGGATCAGACCCAGGATCGCCTGCACGACCGCACACTGGACCGGACCCAGGACCGCCTGCATGACCGTCTGATGGATCACCTGTATGAGCGTGATCTGCTGCGGGAGCGGGATCGGGACCGTATCTACGGCGGCAGCCTCATGAGCGCCACC
>JAJYDK010000014.1:7510-76963 GCA_021777555.1 Pseudomonadota bacterium
GCAGGAGCGCGAGCAGATCTACGGCTATTCCATGATGACGCCCGAGGAAGTCGCGCGCTATCAGGCGCAGATCGGCGCTGCCCGGACCGAGCAGGAGCGGGAGCACGTCCGCGCCGAGCACCGCACGCAGATGGAGGAACGGGCCCGCGAACGCGGTGAGTCGTCTCAGCAGTAAGGAGAGCGGCAAATGGCCTGCAAGGAGAAAGTGCTTGCCGCGGCGCTGTGCGCGATCATGGGATCGGGGTCCGCCGCCTGGGCGACAGGCCCGGGCAGCTGGCGCCTGTCAACCGGCTATCAATACACGAGCGGCGACTACGGCGGCAGCGAGACCATTACGGAAACGTACGTGCCGGTGACCGTAGGCTATCGCTATGGGCGGATGGGCCTGCGCCTGACGGTGCCGTACGTCAGCGTAAGTGGACCTGCGACCATCATCGACGACACCACCGGAGAGTTTGCCCCGGGCCCGGGAGGCACACACAGCGGACTCGGCGATGTCATCGTCGCGGGAACCTTGTATGACCTCACGAACTCCGCCGCGACCGGCTTCTATCTCGATCTCGCCGCAACGGTGAAGTTCGGCACGGCGAAGTCCTCCGAAGGGCTCGGTACCGGCGAGAATGATTATGCCGTGCAGCTCAATGCATTGAAGGACATCGGCCACTTGGGACTGTTCGCAACGGCCGGATATGTGGTGCGTGGCAACCCCGGGCGTATCGATCTGCGCGATGTGCCGTTTGGAACGATCGGCGCGGATCTGCTCCTCGTCCAAGGGGTACGTGCCGGGGTGAGCTTCTCATACCGGCCCTCGGCGATCGTCAGCTACGATCCGGTGAAGGAGGCTGCCTTGTTCGTGGCATTCGCAGGACCCGGGCGGCTGATCGTGCATCCTTCGCTGTTCAAGGGCTTCGGGGACAGCAGCCCCTCGTGGGGCGGTGGCCTCATGTTCAGCTGGAGCGTACCGGGAGGCGGTGCACGGTAGGCCGGGTCGCAGAAATTGCGCGGCCTCCGCCCAACACGGGCCGCGCGCGAGGGGCGCCCCGTACGCTCCGTTTGGCGCGTGCAGCCCTCGACGCCGGTGCCCGAGTGGCGAGCGCATCGGTGCGCGCTCTTGACCACTCTCTGTCCGGGGAACGACCCACGAACCGCCGCGCCGTGCGTGTTGTCCCCGCCCCTCCCCATTGCTACACTGGCCGCCCACTCGCTCTGCGGGTGGCGCGCATGAGTGTCGGCACGCGGGAGGTTTCAGGTGATTTACGTCGGGATCCTGATCGCCTCCGCCTTCCTGCTCGCGACATTCGCGGTGGAACGATTCGAGCGGCGTTCGGCAGTGCCTTCGGTGATCGTGATGATCGCCCTCGGCCTGGCCGCCCAGCCCCTGCTTCGCTCGCAGAGCGTCGTGGCCGCGGAATTGAAGTCCATGGTGCCGATGGCCGGGGCGATCGGTCTCGTGCTGATCGTGCTCGAGGGGGCTCTCGACATCGAGCTGCGACGCGAGCGCATCAAGCTGGCCGCGAAGGCGTCCGCGGTGGCGGTGGCGGCGTTCCTTCTGTGCGCCGGCGCATTCATCCTGATCGCGACGCACGTGCTGCTCCTGGGCTATCTGCAGGCGGCGATCCTCGTAACTCCCTTCGCCGTGATCAGCAGCGCCATCGCGATCCCGGCGAGCCAGCTCCTCGAACCGAGCGCCCGGGAGTTCGTCGTCTACGAGAGCTCCGTATCCGATATCTTCGGGGTCCTTGTTTTCATTGCGCTCGTCAACTCCGGCGGCACCACGGGCGGATTTCTCACCGAGCTCGCCGGCGGCGGCCTCCTTTCGCTGATTCTGGCACTCGTGTGCTCCGCGGCACTGGTCCTGGTGTCGACGCGCACCAACGCCCACGTGCGCTACATACCGTTGCTCGCGGGATTGTTCGCGCTCTACGCCTCCGGAGAGCTGCTGCATCTCTCGCCGCTCATCATGGTCCTGCTGTTCGGGCTGATGCTGAACAACAAGGAAGCGCTCGATCGCGTGGCGGCGCTGCGCGGCGTGGCGGAGAAGATCTCCCCGGCCACGGTCGGAGAATTCAAAGTGCTCGTGCAGGAGCTGACTTTCGCCGTTCGCGGCTTCTTTTTCTTCCTGCTTGGATATTCCACCAACCTGTCGGATTTCGCCGTGCTGCGCTCATGGGTCGCTGGCGCGGTGATCCTGATCATCGCCTATGGTGTGCGGTACGCGCTGCTGCGCGTGATTGAGCGGCGGCTCGCCGCATCCCTCGCCTGGATCGCTCCGCGCGGACTGGTGACGGTGCTCCTTTACCTCGAAGCCGCTCAGAAAGTGCCGCTGCCGGCCTATCTCGACGGGACGGTACGCCTGGTGGTGATTCTCTCGGCCACTTTCCTGGCGCTGTCTCGTCGGGCCTCGGGCGCCGAGCATGTCCCGGTCGAGGCTGATGCGCATCGACCCCCGGACGATTATCACGAGGTCCGGCCGATCGAGTAGGCTTCGATCACACGGCCGAACCGGCTGTCGCGGATGTCCGATCCACTGGAGTCGCTTTGCCCCCGTCCGGACTGTCGCTGATTCTCCCGTGGGAATTCTCGCCCACCGTGCTCGTGGTGATCGCTCTCGCCGTCGCGCTATATGGCCGGGGCTGCGCACGGATGGCTTCCCGGGTGTCACGCCCCCGTGTCATCTCGTTCCATCTCGGCCTCTTTCTCATCTATTGCGCGCTGCAGACGAGCTGGGACTACTACGCCAGCCACATGTTCTTCGTCCACAGGCTGCAGCACTTCGTGCTTCATGACGTGGGTCCCGCGCTCATCGCCGGCTCGGCGCCCGGCGCCGTGCTCGCACAGGGACTACCGGTGCACCTTTCCAAGGGCGTCGCGTGGGCGCGGGTCCGCCTGCGTGCGGTGGGGCGTATGGTCTTCGACCCCTGGACGGCCACCGCCTTGTATATCGCGAGCCTGATCGTCTGGATATGGCCGTCCATTCATTTTTACGTCATGCTGAGCAACTGGCTCTACAGGCTCATGAACTGGAGCGTGGTGCTCGGGGATCTGCCGTTTTGGTGGCTCATCCTCGATCCGAGGCCGTACCCGCTGGCGCGCGTCCGCGGCGGATATCGTCTGCTCATGCTGTTTGTGGTGATGCTGCCCATGATGTTGGCAGGGGCGATCCTCAGTCTCTCGCGGCACTACTGGTATCCCGTCTACGGCATCTGCGGACGCTTCGCGTCGATAGCCCCGTTGACCGATCAGCACCTCGGCGGGCTCATCATCTGGATCCCGGGGAACGTGCTTCTCCTGATCGTCGCACTCATCGTGCTGCGCCGGACGCTCCACCAGGAGCATGCCTCACAGGTCCCCGCCGCCACACTTCATCGCCTCTACCAGAAATAGAGCTGCAACGCCGATCCCTGCCTGCGCGGCGGAATGCGCTCGAGTGCCTCCCGATGAGGGAGGTAGTTTCCGGCTGAGCGACTCAGCAGATCATCGATCTGCGACAGATCGAACCGCGCTTCGTGGGCGGATGGCCGCCGCAGTGTCTTCGGGTCCGGAAAGATCCCCATGCCGGCCAGGAGCGCGAACCAGGACAAGACGGGATAGCCGACTCCGATCGTCTGAGCCCGCACCCCCGGCACGATGCTCCTGAGCGCCTTCCAGTCAGAGAGGATCCTCCCGAGATCATCCGACAGTTTCATGTTGGCGGCGTTGGCCCGCCAGTATTCGGTATCGGTGCGGGAATTGGTCTTGTAGTGAGCGGCAATATAGTCCCGGATGCCCTCGAACTGGCGATTCAGGCGGGTATTGAAACGTCTCCGGACCTCCTCGCCGAGATCACCCCGCTCGAGCACTTGCACGAAGGCCATTGCCGTGTGCTGGATGAACATGAGTGCGGTGGCCTCGAGCGGCTCGAGGAAGCCCTGAGCCAGTCCGACCGCGAGGCAGTTCGCGTGCCAGGGGCTTGCGACCCGCCCGATCCGCATCCTGAGATGGCGCGCCTCGAGATCCGAGTCGAGCAGCCCGAGATGCCGGCGCAGCTCGGATTCGGCCGCATCCGGCGAGCAAAATCGAGTGCTGTAGACATACCCGTTGCCGAA
This sequence comes from Pseudomonadota bacterium, assembly GCA_021777555.1. Lineage (GTDB taxonomy): Bacteria > Pseudomonadota > Gammaproteobacteria > Steroidobacterales > Steroidobacteraceae > 13-2-20CM-66-19. Next base: position 11,596 of record JAJYDK010000014.1, read on the forward strand.
GCGGTGCGTGAGCGGAATCTGCCACGCCCAACCGTGTTTCAAGGCCGTGGAGACGGTCTCGCTCGGGACCGCCGCCGCCATCGGCGAGGGCATCGCCACCGCCGCGTCATTGAACAGACTGTCGGCAAAGCTGACAAAAGGGACTTTCAATGCCTTCTCGATCAGCAGGCCCGCGAATCCCGTGCAATCCACGAACAGGTCCGCCGCGATAGTCTCGCCCTCACGGGTGCTCACGGAGGCGATCGAGCCGTCGGCGCCCACGGCGGCCTCGGTCACGTGACCGCTCTTGTGCCGGACGCCCCGCTCGAGCGCCTTGGGGGCGCGCCGCTCGGCAACGAGCCGCGCCGAGATGAAGAATCGGTCCGGATGCGCGTAGACATCCACTCCGCTCGCCCGCGCCTCCACGTTGTGGACGAACTGGGTCATGGTCAGGTTGTCGAGCATGGACGGGAAGGGATGGAAATAGCGGCCGAAACCGGGCCTGGTCGACCATCCCTCGAAGCTGATCCCGCACTTGTAGGTTGCGTGGCAGGCGGGCATCCACTGCGCCTCCTCGATCCCGAGCATGTCGAAGAATCCGCGCAGCCACGGGGTGGATCCTTCGCCGACTCCTATGGTCGGCACCGTGGGAGACTCGAGGAGTGTGATCTGCACGCCTCTTTGGACAAGCGACCGCGCGAAAATCAACGCCGTCATCCAACCGGCCGTCCCTCCCCCGACGATGACGATGCGCCGCACTGGGGGCGGTGCCGTGGAATCACCGGATTGCGGCTCGCGGGTTAACGAGTGATCGAAGCGGGTTGCGATCGTCATCGGATTTGCCCTGCCCCCCAATCACCCTGTTGCCCATGGCGGTGAGCCCCCTGGACACCTGATGTTCCGGCGGGGCGCACGCGATCAGGTGGACGGCGAGTGCCCCGTTGCCGGCCGGCCCGTTGCCCGTGACCGCACGGTGGCCTCGGCGAGGTAATCATCTCCCGAGCGACCATGGGCGCGACGCTCGATGATCGTCGTCTCCACATGGGGATCGATTGCGCCGGCACGGAGCGCCGCCTCCAGAGCGAGCTCGCGCGAGATGCGTTTCGCGAGCTCGATGGCCTCATCGGCCTCGGCGAAATCCCGGTATCCCGCCGGATCGTGCACCCGAAAGACCTTCCACTCCGGCTGGTTCACCAGAATATCGTGGGCCTGCGACACCACTCCGGCCACCGCGCCCACCGCATTGCACACCGCCGCGTGCTCGGGGACCACGAGCGGCGCGCCGAGGCGGCGTGCGACCTCGGGATAGAACGCGGCGGCCGGCGCGCCGATGGCCACCAGCGGGTTCGACAGGCGCAGCCGTCCATCGACCAGGCTCGACACCGGCCGGCCCTCCACCACGCGCTCGATCAGGATTCCGAGTGGGCCCCAGCGGCCGTTGTGCGGCTCGACACCGGGATCCTGGGCCAGCGCGCTTTCCAACACCAGCCGGGCCGCCTGGCGGATCACCCACTCGAGGATGCGCTCGCAAATCCTCTCGGGCGTGTCCTTGCTCAGGCCCGCCCGCTCATTGCGCTCCTCGGTGGCGAAGATGGCGGCCCCGAGGCGGGCCGCATCCACATTCCAGCCGCTCTGGCGGCCGAGCACGTGCATCGCATCGCTCGGTGTGAGCCCGGCGAGACTCGCCAGCCCGCGGTCGACCAGACGCCGCAGCGCCTCGACACCCTGCGACGTGCGCGCCACTACATCTAGCCGGCGCGGCGTCGGGCCGAGCGCCTCCCAGACCCGCTCCTCCAGCCGATCCAGATTCGGCCCCGGCTCCCGTCCGGGATTACGATGCGCGTACTGGCCGGCAAAGGGCGGCAGGCGCTCGACGTCCCCGAGCAGCGTGAGATCCGCGAGCACCTCGGGGAACTGATGGGCCAGCAGGCTGAGCGGCATCACCCTGCGCGGGCCGAGCCTCATGTGCGCATCCCGATCGAGGCGCACTTCGCTGTCACCCCCGAGGCCGCAGGTATGAACATCGACGGCCTCGACCATGGTCCGCCAGCCACCGATCACCGCGCCGTCCGCGCGCACCACGGGGCGCTCGCCGACGATCACCGCCACATCGGTCGTCGTTCCGCCCATGTCGGCGACCGCGAAGTCTTTCAATCCGGTGAGGAAAGCCGCCCCCACGACGCTCGCGGCCGGTCCCGACAGCACCGTCTCGACCGGATACTCGAGGGCGACCCGCGCCCTCATCAGGGTCCCATCGCCCTTCACGACCATCAAGGGGGCGCTGATCCCCTCGCGCGCGAGCGCCTGACCCAGGGCATCCAGCAGATGGCGGATCTGCGGCACCAGGCGGGCATTGAGGGCGGCGGTCAGGGCGCGCTTGGGCGCGTTCAACTGCGCGCTCAGCTCGTGGCTGCAGGTGACCGGTTTGTCACACAGGGCCCGGATGCGCTCACGCAGGCGCAGCTCGTGCTCGGGATTGCGAACCGAGAATTGCGCCGCGACGGCGAAGGCCTCGACCCGCGGCGCGAACTCGCGGACCGCGGCCTCGACAGCCGCCTCATCGAGCGGCTCTTCCTCACGCCCAGTCGGGTCATGCCCGCCGCGCACCTGCACGACCGAGACGCCCGTCTGGCCCTTGAGTCCCGCCTTCTCGACCATCCGGTCACTGAAGCCCGCAAGGACGGCGCAGATCGGACTGAAGCGATTCTCGACGACGGCATTGGTCGCGAGCGTAGTCGATACGGATACCAGCGAGATGCGCTGGCGCGCGCCCTCGGGAAGCGTATCCAGCACGGAGCGAAGTGCGGCTCTGAGGCCCACGGACAGGTCCCAGTGTGTCGTCAGCGCCTTGGCGCTCGCAATGACCCGCCGCGCGCCATCGAGCGCCACGGCATCCGTGTAGGTGCCTCCCGTGTCGAGTCCGATCCAAAGCTCCGATGTCGGGAGGGGAGCCTCGGGCGCGCCGTTGTTCATAAGCTGAGCACGCTGCCGCAAGCCCGACGCTCGTGCTTGCTGAAAATCGACACGTAGTTGTGCATCTGCGTCCTCGGGCATACGCCCCGGCACGGATCCTTCTCGTGCCGGGGCGCACGGGCGCCTACGGAATCAGTCCCTCGGCCTTCAGCGCGGCCTGCACCGCCGGCCGCGCGGCCACGCGCTTCTGGAAGGACAACAGATTGGGGAACGCCGACAGATCGACCTTCACGTGCGCCGCCCAGCTCGTCGTGGTGAACAGGTACGCATCGGCCACCGTGAAGGTGTCCCCGAAGAGATACGGCCGACCCTCGAGCTGCTTTTCGATCACCGCGTAGCGCTTGAGCAGGTAGGCCTGGCGCTCGGCGCGCGTCTCCGCCGGGGTATCCGGGCGGAACAGCGGCGAGTAGGTCTTGTGGATCTCGGAGTTGATGTAGCCGAGCATCTCCTGCACGCGATAGCGCGCCAACGTGCCCGCCGGCGGCGCAAGACCCGACTGCGGTTTGAGGTCGGCCAGATACTGGACGATCGTCGGGCCCTCGGTGAGGACCTCTCCGTCGTCGAGCTCGAGCGCGGGCACGTAGCCCTTGGGATTCACACCGAGAAAATCGCCATCGGCGGCGACCGTTCGGGTCTTGAGATCCACCTTCTGCAGCCGCAGATCGATCCCCGCCTCGCGAGCCACGATGTGGGGCGAGAGCGAGCAGGCGCCGCTCGAGTAGAAAAGTTTCATGCCAGTCCTCCTGTCGAGTGAGTTCGAAGCGGGGCAAAGCTAACAGCGACACTTACTTTTGTATAGCACGTTACTTTCCGTAATGACGAATTTCCGCTAACCTTCTGGTAAGGAATCGCCGTGCCGCACAAGATCCGCAAAAGCAAAGCGCCCCCGCCCCCCGCCGGGTGCCCCATGGGCACCTGCATGAGACTGTTGGGGGGCGCCTGGACTCCGAGCGTGATCTGGCAGCTCTCCGGCGGACCGCGCCGCTTCGGCGAGCTCTACCGCGACATTCCGGGGATCTCCCCCAAGATGCTATCTGCGCGACTGCGGGAGCTCGAGGCGAAGCGCGTGATACTGCGCGAAGTTGCGCCCACCTCACCACCCTCGGTGGAATACACCCTTTCGGAACTCGGCCGGGAGCTCATTCCCATCATCGACACCATCGTGAAGGTAGGCACGCGCCTGCTGCATGAGGCGGACGCAACTGCGTAAGCCGCCGGCCGGACGCGCTACGGCCGCCCCCGGCGAAGGGTGTCGAGGAGCCCGGCCGCGCCCCCTGCCAGCGAGCCGACGATCTGGCCCGCGGCGGTGAGCGTCCCAACCGCGCCGAAGATCGGCAGCACGGTGAGCAGCGCGACTCCGGCGGCGGCGCCGAGCGCCATGTTCTTGAACAGATCCACGAGCTTCATGGTGTAACCCGCAGTGCGGCCCCAACGAACCGCTTTATTGTAGGCCCAAGCGCCGAACGCGCGGCAAGAGCAACCGCTGCGAAACCGGCGCAGCGCAAAAATCGCTTCTATCCCAATAGGTTACGGCGCAATTTGCAGACGATTTGTGCGCCGCATGCCGTGCTGCGGCGCGTACCCGTCGGTGAGCGTATCGAGGAAGGCGATGACGTCTTTGATCTCGGCGGGGGTGAGCGCAGGAGGGTCGCCCGGATGACGGTTGAAGGGCGCGTCCACGCTGTCGACGTTCTTGCGAAATTGCGGCGGCAGGTCGTTGTACTTGATCACCTTGCCCTTTGCATTGCGAGGATAGAAGCGTCCCGGATGAAGGTCCCGGTTGACGTACCAATCGAGCACCTGCGTGAGTGAATGGAACACCCCGTTGTGAAAGAACACGTGCCGCGTCGCCACGTTGCGCAGGCTGGGTGTCAGGAACATGCCGCAGTACTGCCTCTGGCGGCGCATGTCGCTGCGATACGGCCCGCAGATCCCGAGATCATAGTACTGGGGATTGCGGTTCGCGGGGATGTCGGGATTGCGCGGCACCCCGAGCGCTTCATATTGGAAGTCGGTGAACAGGGGCGGCAGATGATCGGGGGTGGGCTGATCGAGATGGCAGGCGGCGCAATTGCCCTTGCGCGGATCGTTGAAGAGCTCATAGCCGCGCATCTCGGCCGGGGTGAAGCGCGCCCTGCCCTTCAGCCACGCGTCGAACTTGCTGGAGAAGGGATGAAAGGCCGGATCTTCGATCTCGTAGCGGGCGATCGCGAACATCGCCTCGGACACCGTGAGGCGAGGACTGGTGAACACGCCGGGACCGAACAGGCGGATGAAATCCTGCGCATACGGCCCCGTGCGCAACTTCCTCGCCACCTGCGCCGGCGTGCCGCCGTCCATCTCCGCCGGATTGTAGAGCGGGCCGTTGATCTGCTGCTCGAGCGAATTGGCGCGCCCATCCCAGAAGAGCCCGCCCTGGGGCACGAGATTGGCCGATGCCGCGAGTGGAGTGCTTGCGCTCTTGAGCACTCGCACGTGGCCCGCCGCCCGGTGCAGCTGCTTCGCCATCGGGACCGGGATGTCGTTGCCGGTCTCGATATCCGGCCCGATGGTGAACGGGGTCTGCCGGTACAGGTAGCGCAGCGACGGGACGGCGCGAAAGCCGGGCGTACTGAGGTGCGGTCCACCCAACATCACCGGCGAGGTTCCCGGCGGGCCGTACGCGTGCGCGGGACTGTGGCAGCTCGCGCAGGACATCCGCCCGGAGGCCGACAGGCGCGGGTCGAAGAAGAGCTTCGCGCCGAGCCGGGCCACGGCCGAGAGCGGCCTCACCGGCGGGTAATGCAATTTGACCGGATGGGGGTTGATGCCCCGCGCCAGAAGCGCCGCCTCGCGCGAGGAGACTCGGCCCCTCCCGGCGGCCACCGCGGCGCCGGCGAGAAGACCGGTACCGAGCAGCGCGCCGGCGGCCGCGATCAGAGTCATTTTGCCCAGCGTCATCACCCGGCCACAGACGATCGATTCGACATGGTAGCCCGGATCGAGGTCGCTGATCAGGCCCGGCAGGACGGCGTAGCGCCGGAATGTGACTCCCCGGTGACGCTGCTGCGCCGCGCGCCTATCATGGCGCCTTCCCCAGCCGCGCGCGCTCCGCCGTGACCGTAACCGCATTCATCGCCACCCACCAGAACGCCCTGCGCCTGGGCTGCTTTCTCGGCGTCCTCGTCCTGATGGCGCTGTGGGAGGTGCGGGCGCCACGGCGGCGAGCCAGCGCATCGAAACGGGTCCGCTGGACCGGCAACCTCGGGCTCGTCGTGCTCAACACCATGATCCTTCGGGTCCTGTTCCCGGCCGCCGCGGTGGGGGTGGCCGCATTCTGCGCGGCGCGCGGCTGGGGCGTGCTCGCCCTGCTCGGCCTGCCCGCCTGGGCCACCCTCGTGGTCGCCGTCGTGGCGCTCGATCTCACCATCTACCTGCAGCACGTCATGCTGCACGCCATACCGGTGCTGTGGCGGCTGCATCGCGTCCATCACACCGATCTCGACTTCGACCTCACGACGGGCCTGAGGTTTCACCCGCTCGAGATCCTCCTGTCCATGCTGATCAAATTCGCGGCCATCGTGATGCTCGGCGCTCCGGCGGCGGCGGTGGTCATCTTCGAGGTGCTGCTCAATGCCACCTCGATGTTCAATCACGGCAACGTGCGGCTGCCGGCCTCCGCCGACCGGCTGCTGCGCCGGCTCGTGGTCACCCCCGACATGCATCGCGTGCACCATTCCATCGAGGAAGACGAAACCAACAGCAACTTCGGGTTCAACCTGCCATGGTGGGACAGGCTCTTCGGCACCTATCGGGCGCAACCTCGCGCCGGACACGAGGCCATGACCCTCGGCATTCGCACCTTCCGCCAGCCCAGGCTGTGTCTGCGGCTGCCGGGGATGCTCGCCATACCCTTCATCGGTGAGGTCACGGATTACGCCATCAACCGCCGCTCCTGGGAGCCCCGCCCGTGACATCGGCCAGCGGAAAATGGCTCAGGATATGCGCCATCGCCCTCCTCGCCGGTGCCGGGATCTGGGTTTACCTGCACCGTGGCGAACTCGATGCGCAGACGCTTCGGCGGACGGTGCGCGCCGCCGGACCCTGGGGTCCGCTCGCCTTCATGGCGCTCTATGCGGCCGCGACAGTGGCCCTCTTCCCCGGATCGGTGCTGACGCTGGCCGGTGGGGCGCTGTTCGGACCGGTTGCCGGCACGTTCTACAATCTCACCGGCGCGACCCTCGGCGCCACGGGCGCCTTTCTCGCCTCCCGCCACCTGGCCGCGGACTGGGTGCGCCGGCGCGTGGGAGGCCGGGCGGAACAGATCATCTCGGGCGTGGAGCGTGAAGACTGGCGATTCGTCGCGTTCGTGCGCCTGGTGCCGCTGATTCCCTTCAATCTGCTCAACTACGCCCTCGGCCTGACGCGCATCCGGATATCGCGCTACATCATCGCGTCCTACCTCGCCATGTTGCCGGGTACGCTCGCCTATACTTACCTCGGCTACGCGGGACGTGAAGCGGCCACCGGCGGCGCGGGCCTCGTGCGCAAGGTGCTGCTGGCACTGGCGCTGCTGGCCGCCGCGGCGCTCCTTCCGGCACTCATCCGCCGCTTCCGCGCGGCGAGCCCGCCCGGACCGCCCTGACGGTCGCTCACCCCGGCAGTCCGCGGCTGCGGATGTAGAGGTGCAGGTACTTGCGGCGCACGTAGTTCGCTTCCACCAGCGCGAACACCATGCCGCGCCAGCCGTCGAGAAATCCAAGGCGCAGCACATAGCCGCGAAAGAACCGCCATGCGGGGTTCACCAGCACCTTACCGAGCCCGCAGCGCTTGCCGCGCGCATGGAGCGCGCCGGCCATGAGCTCCGCGTAGCGCTGCATGCGCACAAGATGGTCCGTGAGACTGCGGTAGGAGAAGTGCTCGAGATGCCCGCGCAGGCGGCCGATGCGCCCCTCGACCCGGGTGTTCTCGTGGATCTCATCACCCGACCAGCGGCCACGCCGCCGGTCGAACAGGCGCACCAGGCGATCGGGATAGGCATTGCCGTGGCGCAGGAAGCGGCCGAAATACTCGGTGATGCGCGGAATCGACCAGCCCGCGAAGCCCTCGAAACCGCGCTCGCGCAGCCGCTCGATCTCCCCGCGCAGCCGCTCGCTCACGCGCTCATCGGCATCGACGCAGAGCACCCAGTCGTTGCCGGCGGCCTCCACCGCGAACTGCTTCTGCGAACGGTATCCGGGCCAGTCGCGCTCGATCACCCGGGCGCCGAGCGCCGCAGCGCGCTCCCGGGTGCCATCCGTGGAATGCGAATCCACGACGATCACCTCGTCGCAGAAGCTCACCGAGCGCACACAGTCCTCGATGCGGTCGGATTCGTTGAAGGTAATGACGCAGGCCGACAGGCCGCAACGATCTGCCACACTCACCTCGCCCGCGCGCCCCGCAGCGCCGCGGGAGGCTTCCCGGTGAGTCTATACGCAATTTGGCCCGAGGCGTGTCCCGATACCCGTCCATGGCGGCGGGGTACCCGCCCCACGCACCCGGCGCGCGCGCGCCATCGTGCCTCGCGGCCCGCCGCCGGCGGCGAACCGCGTGCGCCCTGGTTCCGGCCGCCGAAGGAATCGCGGCCGGAACCAGGACATCTCTTTACAGGTCAGTCGAGATTGGCCTTCACGCCCACGTAGTAGGTCCGACCCATGACGTCGTAGGTTGCCGCATCGGTCAGGAGCGGCGCTCCCTGCACCGTCGGCGCCTTCTTGTCGAACAGATTGTTGAGCCCGGCCGACAGCTCGATCTGCGAGGTCACCTGGTAGTGTCCGTTCAGATCGAAGTAGTTGTAGGCCGGAACGCCCCGGTCACCGCTCCCCGGACCGTCCATGAGGTCCGCCATCGCGGAGATGAACCGCCAGTGCAGCGCCACACCGAGCGGTCCGTCCGCATAGCCGAGCATGGTGTTCGCCTTCCACCTCGGATGTGAGATGTCCGAAGCGGTCGTACCGTCCGCCTGCATCACCGTCTGCGTGTCGCCGATCGAGCCGGCGAAGTTCAGGTTCGGCACACCAGGCACGCCGTCGATCGACAGCTTGTCGAGGTAGGACAGGTAGGTCTGCAGCATGACACGGCCGGCCCGCGGCGAGAGTCCGAGATCATGCAGCGGGATGCCCCAGTGCCCCTCGATGTCCACGCCCTCGGTGAGGTAGGACCCGATGTTCAGCGAGAACTCCTTGGCCAGCACGATCGCGCCCGAACCGGGGTCGCGGGTGATCTGCTGGCAGTAGAAGTTGTTTGCCGAATAGCCCGGGTTGCTGCCGTTGGCATTGAAGCAGTTCTGGACTATCGCATTCAGCGTCTCGCCGGCGATCGCGCCGTTGATCTGGATGTGGTAGTAATCGACGGACGCACCCAGATCGCGGGCCAACGGCGCCTCGAAGTGCGGCGTCAGCACGAAGCCGAACGAGTATGTGTTGGCAACCTCCGGCTTCAGGTTAGGATTGCCGTGAATGATTCCATTCGCCGACTGCAGTCCGTAATTGAAGGTCGAGGCGGCCGCGGCCGGCGACTGAGCCGCGCACAGCGCCGTCACCTGCGCCGCGTTCGCACCCGTCCGGTAGCTGCTGTTGTAGTTGCACGGATCAACGGTGAGCGAATCCTGAGCCTGGACGATCGGGTTGTAGAGATCCTGGAGGCTCGGCGCGCGGAATGCGCGCTCGAAGCCGCCGCGGAACGCCACGGCATCGTTGACCTGCCAGTGCAGATCGGCCTTCCAGGTGTTGGCGCCACCGAAGAGGTCGTACTGCGAATGGCGTCCCGCCACATCCACCGAAACATCCTTGGCGAACGGCTTGTCCCGCAGGAGAGGCGCACGCAGCTCGACGTACACTTCGCGTACGTTCTGCGTGCCGCCCGCCGAGCTGATCAGGTCATAGGATGGCGAGATGATGTCCGACGGGTAGCCCGAGGGCATCACGTTGAACGCGGGGTTCAACGACGGATCGGCCTGGTAGTTGAAGGTTTCGCCGCGGTAGTCGGCGCCGAGGGCGAACTTGAGATGGCCCTGCGGAAGCTTCCACAGATTGCCGCTCAGGTCGGCCTCGAAGTACTTCTGCGTGATGACGTTGGTATTCTTGGCCGTGCCGCTCGCGTATTGCAGGCAGCCCGCGCTCATCGGCTGGCCACCGAGCGGATTCCAGGCATAGCCGACGCAGCTATCGCCGTTCCCCCCCAGGAAATTGGCCGTGCCGTACAGGATGGTCTCGAGCGCCGGCAGATTGATGTTGTTCTGCTCGTCGTTCTCCATGTACGTCTGGCCGTACGAGCCGAACACGTTCCAGGAGAGGGACGTGTCGCCGATCCCGCCCTTCAGGCCCGTGGTGAACTGGTAGTCGTTGTACAGGAAGCTCTCGATGCGCGGACCCATGCTGGTCAGCCAGTCTTCCATGTGGATCGCGTTCCCCGAGCCCACGTTGGCGCCCACCGGCACGCCGGCGGCATTGAGAATCGCGCTCAGATCCGGGTTGCCGTAGACATACGGATTGTTCGTCGGGACGTACAGAAACTTCCCTGGCCCAAGGTAGGAGGCGGCGTTGACGTCGCCGGACGTCGAGTGCATGAAATTGATCTGCCCGTACGCCTGGACGTTGTCATTGATGTTGTACGTCACGTGCGAGAACAGGTTGTAGCGCTGCAGCGGCGTCTGGACGTAGAAATACGGTCCGAGATAGGACTTGACGCTCGTGCAGTCCGGCGTGATCGCGAGGCCGGGCACCTTGCCCACCGGTCCGCGATAGTTCTGCGCGCAACTGCCGGGGTTTCGGGTGGTGAACAGCGAGCCGTCACTGTTGATGCCGAGATAACCGCCGTAGTTGCCGGTTCCCGGCACCGAGTCGCCGTACTGGGCGAGCACGGTATTGACCGCGGACACCGGAATGGTGGCGCCGAGCTCGCCCGCGTTGAAGATGGCCTCCGGTCCGCGCTCGACACCACGCGTGAAATTGCTGTAGTTCGAGAAGAACGGGCTGTCGTTGCCGGTGATCGCGCCGCGCTGGTTGTACTCGAGGTCGATGACCGCATTGCCCTTGTTGTGATCGAAGTTCCCGCCCATCAGGACGCTCAGGCTGTCCTCGGCCCCGTAGCCGCTGGTGGTCGCCCCGTGCTGATAGGACAGCTGGATGCCGTGGAAATGCTGGCGCAGCCGGAAGTTGACCACACCCGCCACGGCATCCGAGCCATAGACCGCGGAGGCGCCGCCGGTGATGACATCGACGCTCTTGATGAGCGCCATTGGGATGACGTTGAGGTCGACCGACCCATTGGGGTTGGTCGGCACGAGGCGCTGCCCATCGAGCAGCACCAGGGTGCGGTTCGAGCCGAGTCCGCGCAGGTCGGAGTAGGACTGGCCGCCCTGGAATCCGGTCGCGCCCTGCACGTCGCCGACCTCGGCCTGACCCTGACCGGCGGCGAACTGCGGCATCTCCCCGAGTGCCGAATCGAGCGACACCTGGCCGGCCGAGGCGATCTGCGCCATGCCCACCGAGACCAGCGGACTGTCGGAGGTGTAACTGCGGCTCGCGATGCGGCTGCCCGTCACCACGACTTCCGTCAGCGTTGGGCCCGCAGCAGAGGCGCTTGCGGCCGCGGGGGCCGGTACCGCCTGGGGCGCCGCCGCGGGCGGGTCCGCCGGAGGATCTGCCGGGGGGTCGGCCACTGCCGCCGAGCCGCCCGCCGGGGAGGCATCACTGGTGACCTGAGTCTGGGAGCGTCTCATGATCATGAGCGCGCCCGAGGGCGAGCGCTTGACGACGAGTTGCGTGCCCGCCAGCAGGTGATTGAGAGCGTCCTGCGCGGTGAAGTCGCCCACGAGCGAGGTCGCATGCGCGCCCGCCACTACGGACTGGGTGAATATGACGTCTTTGCCGCAGACCTCGGCATAAGTCTGCAGGGCCTGGGAAAGTGGCTGCTGCGTGATGTCGAAATGGAACAACCTGCCGTGTGCGGAGGCTGCGGAGGCGGCCAGCAGGCCCGCCACGGTGGCGAGAACCTTGCCGGCGACGGCCTTGCGGGATCCAGCCTTGCTGGACAAATTCGATGATGTGGACATTCGCTCCCCCCTTTGAGTTACCGAACGCGAGCGCGCCCGCTTTTCCGGGCTTCAGGGGAGGTAGACGCCGCCCGGTGTAAAATCCTCCTCCAGGGCGCGATTCTTTGCGGAGAAACAACACATTCCTGAATTTCTTTCAGGTTCGCGGCAATTGCCGCTCGCGAAATGGGGAACGATGCGCGCCATCCGCGTGGCGCCGAGGCACCGATCAGTGCGCCGGATCCTGGCGATAGGTCAGCACCACCGTGCCGTCGCTGTCCTGATGGGCTTGAAGGGGTAGGTAGCTCACGACCGTGCTGACGAAGCCATTGACGTCATCCTCCCGGAAGACGCCGCTGATCCGCAGGTCCGCCGCCTGGGGATCGCTCACGGTGATGGGCTGCGGCAGGTAGCGGTTCATTCGCTGGATCACCTCTGCGAGACGCTCGTTGCGGAAGACGACCTCACCGCGCTCCCAGGCGGTCACACGATGGACGTCGACCCGCTCGACGCGAGGAGGTGCGCCAGAGGCCATGACCAGCTGCTCGCCCGGATCGAGCGCGATCCGAGACCAGTCGGGAGGAACGCCGGTGACGGGAACATCGGCCATCTCGGGACCTGCGCCAAGCGCATCCCCCGGCGGCGGGAACATGAAAGGCTGTACCGGTGCATTCTGGGGCAATATGACCACGTGGCCCCGGAGCAGGGTCACCGTCAGCTTCGGCCCCATGACATTGACGTCGAACGCCGTACCGGTCGCCACGACCTTGCGGCCGTCCGCCGTCACCGTGAACGGCCGCTGAGGATTGTGCGCCACGTCGAATCGGGCCTGCCCCGTCACGAGAACCAGCATGCGCGCATCCGCTGTGTAGCGCACGGTGACCTCGGAGCTGGCATCCATTGTGATCCGAGAGCCGTCGGCCAGTCTTACGATCCGACGCTCACCCGCCCCCGTGCTGTAGACGGCGGGGCGATAGTGCCACCACAGCAACGAGGCGCCGATGGCCAGAATGACCGTCGCCGCCGTTGCCAGCCGGGCCGGCGTACGCCGCAGCCGGGCACGGATCCAGTTGCTGCGCAGCGCATTGTGCGCATGCGCCAGCGCCGCACGCCGCAGGCGGATCACGGACGGAGAGGTCGCCTGCTCGCCGCAGAAGGCCCAGGGTCGTTGCACCGCCCTCCAGGCCTCGCCATGCGAGGGATCCTGTGCCAGCCACGCGAGCAGCTCCGCATCCCGCTCGGGCGTCTCGGTCAGTCGCACGCGCAGCGCCGCCGCGCGCTCGAGGCAGTCCGGATCGATTCGTTGCGCCCAGCCCTTCATGGCTCGCCACACCGTGCCGCAAGATGGAGCACGGCGCGCATGACGTGCTTCTCCACGGTGCTCTGCGCGATGCCGTAGAGCGCCGCGATGTCCTTCTGTTTCATGTTTTCCAGCCGGAAGAGAATGAACACGTTGCGCGTCAGTTCATTGAGCTCTCCCAAGGCTTGCAAAACCTGCGCCAGGTTGGCCTCACCGAGCATCACCCGCTCGGGCGAGCGTTCGTCCGCGGTGGCATCCAGAGCCTCTTCCGGATTCTCGGTCGGCTGCACCATGACCATGGCCCGCCGCGCCGCCCGACGCCGCAGATCCTTCAGCAGATTGGAGGCGACTTTGAATACGTAGCTTTCGGGCCGCTGGATCGCCTCCACCTCGCCTGCGCGCAGGACTCGCAGCAGCACTTCCTGGGTCAGATCCTCGGCATTGTCCCGGTCGCGCACCCGGCGCAGGAAGTAGCTGCGCAGCGGGCCGGAGAAGCGGGCCGCGAGCTCATTGCCAGGCCGCAGGGCGGCTTTGCCGGTGGGAGGATTCATCGGGTCAGTGCTTCGCTTCAGGTCAACCTACCACAATCGCCCCGCTCACCCCAATCGAGCGAAGCTCAGCAGCGTCAGGCTCACTACGATGGCCCCGCCGATGCGGATCGCGATCTGGGCAAAAGGCATCAGCTCCATCCGCTCGGCGGCCGTGAGGATCGCCACCCCTCCGGTGCCCCCCTGCCCCGCATGCGTCGCGTTCACCAGCGCTGCCTCGATCGGATACAGGTTCACCTTGCGCCCCACCCAGAAGCCGACCCCGATCAGGGTCACCACCGTCGCCAGGATCGTCATGAGGTTCGCGGGCGCCAGGGCCGCAAGGAGCTTGTCCCAGGGCGTCCAGGCCACCCCCACCATGAACAGCAGCGGATAGGTCCCCACCTTGGCGAACATCTGAAACACCGCATCCGCTCCGATCTCGAGCTTGCGCGTCACCGACCAGCCGAGCTTCATCGCCACCGCCAGCACCAGCATCACCACCGGCGCCGGCAGCTTCCACGCGCGAAACGTCAACTCCCCCACCAGGTACAGCGCCACCGCGGTCACCGCCCCGGCCGCAATGCTCATCACGTCCGCGTGCGGCGGCGGCTCGTCTTTTTTCAGGAACTCATCGATCTGCGCCCCAGGCTGCAGCCGGCCCTCTCCGGTCCACTGCGGCTTGCGCTTGCCCAGCCAGTTGAGCGCCCCGGCAATCAGGATCGCGAACAGGCTTCCGATCATGACCGCCGGCAGGATCTGCGCAAACTGCCCGCCAAAGCCCTGATGCAGCACCCCGGCATAGCCCAGCGACAGCGGCACCGCCCCATCGCCCACTCCCCCGGCCATCACGGGCAGCACGACGTAAAACAGCGAGTGCGCCACTCCCAGCCCGAGCGCCGCTCCCACGGCTCCACCCACGATCACCGCCGCCACCGTCCCGGCCGCCAGCGGCGCAAAGATCTTCACGAACCCCCGGATCAACACCGTCCGGTCCATCGCGAAAACGCTGCCCACGATGATCGCCGAGATGTAGAGGAAGAGGTAATTCGAGCCCTTCGTGAAGCTCGACACCGCCCCCACCAGATCAGGCGGCAGCACGTGGTAGTACGCCAGCGCGGACGGGAGGAACGTCGCCACGATGACCGCTCCGCCCACCATGCGCAGGCCCGGGATGCGATGCCCGATCTCCGCGCAGATGAACGACAGCAGCAGGGTGAGGCCGATCATCATCGGCAGGTCGGTCGCCACCTCCCCGTGGCTCACGAAGTACCACAGCGTCCCGGCCAGCACGACCGCAATCGGCACCGGGACCACTCCGATGCGCCAGTCCATCAGACGCTGCCAGGACGGGACCCAGGAAGGTGTGTCGCTCAATGTCAAATTCCTCGAGGTCGCGGTAGACGGGACCGCTCAGGCGCGCCACCGGGGGCGCGGAATGAGCATACTAATGAGCAAGACGCCGGGGCGGTCGGAATCCTCCACTCTCATTCGACGAACAGGCGGTCCGCGACGAATGGATTGGTGCGCCGCTCGGCACCAAAGCTCGAGGCGGGCCCGTGGCCGGGGATGAAGCGCACCTCATCGCCGAGCGGGAACAGCCGCTCACGAATGGAGCGGATCAGGGCCTGATGGTCGCCGCGGGGAAAGTCGGTCCGTCCGATCGACCCCGCGAACAGGACATCGCCCACCCAGGCGCAGCGCTGTCCGCGATGGAAGAACACCACGTGCCCCGGGGTGTGGCCGGGACAGTGCAGCACCTCGAGCGTCTCTTCGCCGACGCTCACCCGGTCGCCATCCTCGAGCCAGCGGTCGGGCTCGAAGGACTCGGCCGGCGGAAAACCGAACTGCGCGGCCGCCGCCGGCAGCGCCTCGATCCAGAACCGGTCTTCGCGCTGCGGGCCTTCCACCGGCAGGCCTCGCTCTCGAGAGAGCCGCGCGGTGGCCGCACAATGATCGAGATGCGCATGGGTCAGCAGGATCTTGGTCAACACCAGCTTGCGCCGCTCGGCCTCACCCAACACCCGCTCGAGATCCCCGCCCGGATCGATCACGGCGGCCCGCCCCCGCTCATCCCATACGAGTGAGCAGTTCTGTTGGAATGGGGTGACCGGTATGATGAGCGAGTGAAGCACGGAGGTCAGGACAGCAGCTGCGCGACCCGCTCGGCCACCGCGCCGGGGTCCTCATCGCGGGCGGCGACGGCGCAGCTCCTGCCGCGACGCGGAGCATAGAGCTCCGGCAGGGTCACTTTGAAGAGACCGACGGTGAGCGCATCCGTCGCGGCGCCGAGATGCATGAGCCCCGAATCGGCGCACACGAAACAGCCGGCCGCCTCGATGAGCGCGGCCACCTGCCGGATCCGGTGCGAGGCGTAGCCGGGGAGCTCGGGAAGCGATGCGGCTCCGCCGGGCGGGCGGATCTCGATGAGGCGCGCGGCGGGCAGGCGCGCGAGCAGCTTGCGGCCCATGCCGCGCCACCACTCGACCGGGAAGCGCTTGGCGCCGGTGGCATGGGTGGCGAGCGCGACCACGGGCCCCGAATGCCCCTTGCCGAGCAGCTTCTCGAGCGCACCGCGACCCGCCGCGCGCTCCGCCTCGCTCAGGCGGATGCTGAGCCTGGCGTCATCCACACGAGCGGTGTCGACATCGAGGTCGAGGACCGTGCGGCGCAGCAGATACACCGGATACGCGCCCATGTGCCGCGGCGCGCCTTCGAACGGGATGCTGACATCAACGCCCTGGCGCCTGCGCGGTTGCGTGAAACCGATTTTCATCCGCGCATCGAGCCAGCGGGTGAGGAATCGCGCCGTCCAGGAATTCGGGCTGGGATCGAGGATGATGTCATAGCGGGTCCGGTGCACCCCCCGCAAGGTGAGCAGGTAGCGCAGCGGATGGCGCACGCCCCGGAACGGCAGCTGATGCACCCGGCGGACGCTCGGAAACCCCTGGAACACCTCGGATGCCGCCGGACAAGCCGAAAGGATGTCCACCCTGGCGCCCGGCAGCGTGGCCTCGATTTCTTCGACGAGCGGCGTCATCAGCACCGTATTGCCGAGCCGGGTATTGGGACGGCAGATGAGGATGGAGGGGGCGGCGCCCACGGCTGGGCGGACGCCGGGCGTGTGGGGCGGTGCAGGAAGCGGTTCGGCCGGCGGCATCCGTGCATTTTGAACGATGTTCTTCCCTCGGAACAGGGGAGATCCTCCCTCGCGAGGGCAGCAGCCGCCCGCCCCGGCCTCAGCGCGAAGGCATCCGCACGCTGTAGCCACGCGCATTCAGACAGGCGGTCAATGCGCGCCGATAGCCGTCCCGCTGGGCCGATGAGGCGTGCGCGTCCTGCTGCGAGTTGATCGGATCGAAGCCCGACTGGCCGACGGCCCACTGGTGGCAGGCGTACCGGTCGTTCGCGGTCTGCTGTTGGCTTTGCCCCTTGCGCGGAATCACCTGCAGACTCAGCACGCCGGATGAGCTTTCCGCGGCCGAGGGAGGCGCG
The DNA here is from genome assembly GCA_021777555.1 of Pseudomonadota bacterium. Taxonomy (GTDB): domain Bacteria; phylum Pseudomonadota; class Gammaproteobacteria; order Steroidobacterales; family Steroidobacteraceae; genus 13-2-20CM-66-19. The sequence goes on from JAJYDK010000014.1 coordinate 28,925, forward strand.
CCTGGCCGGCGCGCGGCGACCGGCGGGGGATCGGCCAGCACGTAGCCGCCGTAATTCGGGCTCCAGATGTAGTAGACCCGATTCACGTAGTAGTACGGGACGTCCCCGAACCAGAGGGTGACCGCCCCGTAGGGCACGGTCGGCAGGTACCAGGGGTAGTCCCAGTCATAATCGACCGGCGGCCAATACGCCCCGTCCCAGTCGCCACCGACCCACAGTCCTCCGCTCCAATACCGGTCATCCCAGTCGCCGCCGCGCCAGTGCCCGTCCCAATCGCCATGCCAGCCGCCCGGCCCACCGCGATGCCAGCGGTCACCCCAATCGCCCGAGTGCCAGCGGTCGTGCGCCCAGCCCTGCCGGGGAGCCACCCCCGCGTGCCAGTGGTCTTCGCCGGGGCCGGCCGGCCTGCGAGCAGGGCTCCAGGCCCGGCCCGGGCCGTGGCCCGCAAACCCGCGGACCGGGGGATGGGCCGCGTGTCCGCCGCCGAAATGACCGCCCCAATGCCCCCCGTGCGGCGGCTCCGCCGCGGCGACCATGGGAAGTGCGCACGCGAGAACCATCGTGATGGCCCACACCGCATGCGATCGCACTCTGCACCCGGGTCTTGGCATGATTTTCTCCTGAAGGGCGCCTCGGATTAGACCACCGGCGCGGCCGGGCGTTCCAGGCGGGCGCGCCCGCCCGCGAAGACGCTCAGCGCTCGGCGAGCGCTCCGAGCGCCTCGCGCAAGGGCCCGAGCCAGGGCTCGAAATGCCGCCATTGCTCGAGCCCCTCGGAATTGATGGGCCGGCGGACCTGCTCGGAGCTCGCCGTATGGACCCGGCGCGGGGTCTTGTGGAACTCGAGGCAGCCCGCTTCGAAGGGCAGGCCGCAGAACTCGAGGATCCGCCGCACCTGTCCCTCGACATCCGCCACCAGTTCCTCGTGCTGCACCCGCAGCACCGCTCCCGGCAGCGCGCGCTCCCAGTGATCCATGAGCTCGACGTAAGTGCGGTAGTAGCGCGCGATGTCCTCGAAGGAATAGGTGAACTGCTGCCCGGAGGCGAACAGCTGCTTGAAGTTGCTGAAGCAGCACGCCATGGCGCCGCGCCGCGCATCGATGATGCGCGCCCCGGGGAGCATCAGGCGCATCAGGCCGATGTGCCGGAAGTTGTTCGGCATCTTGTCGATGAAGCGCGGCTTGCCGGCGCGCCGGTAGAGCTGCGTATCGGTGAGATACTGCTCGCCGAAGCGCTCGAAGTCCTCGCGCGAAAGCCGCGCCAACACCGCAGGATAGCGCGAGTCCTCCTCCCCGCCCCGGCCCCGCAGCTGCTGCACCAGGCGCGGGATGTCGGAGAGCTCCATGGTGCCCTCCACCTGTGAATGCGAGGCGAGGATCTGCTCGATGAGCGTCGATCCGGCCCGCGGCAGTCCCACGATGAAAATCGGCGCCTCGCTCGGGCAGCCCCATCCTTCGCGCTCCACGAAGAAATCGCGTGTGCACACTTCGATCTGCGCGGCCGTGTTGCGCTCGGTGTACTCTGGACGGTAGCGGCACTCGCTGCGCTTCAGCGCGTTGCCACGCTCGTAGTACGCGAACGACTCAGCGTATTGGCCGCGGTCCTCCAGAGCCTTGCCGAGCGCAAAACACAGATGAAATCGATCGGCGAGCGCGGCGCGCGGGGCGGCCTCCGCTGCGCGCATCCGCGCGATCTCCTCGTCCGTGAAGCGGTAGGTCTTGAGATTCGCAAGACTCCAGTACGCATCGCCGTAGCCGGGCCTCGCCTCGGCGGCGCGCTGATACGCCTCGACCGCCTCCAGCTGGCGTCCGAGGGTCTTCAAGGTGTGCGCAACCGACAGATGCAGCTCCGGGTGATCCGGCGTCTCGCGCAGCAGCTCACCGTAAAGCGTCAACGCCTGCTCACATTCGCCGAGCTCGGTCGAGATCGTCGCCTGCGCGGTGCGGCAGGCGCGATTGTCGGGCTCTTCCTCGAGGATCTGCCTGACCTGCTCGCGCGCGTGGCGATGCTTGTGCCGCTGCAGCAGAACCTGCACATAGTCGAGGCGCGCCGCGCGATAGCCCGGCTCCATCTGCAGAACACCCTCGAGCAGCAGCTCGGCATCATCGAGCACCTCGAGCTTCATGCCGATCTGCGCCAACAGGCGCATGCCCTCGATGTGATCGCCGTGAGTCAGCAGGTAGCGCCGCACGAGGCTCTCGGCCGCCTCGATTTCCCCGTCGGCGAACATGCTGCGGGCCGTGACGATGGCCGCCGGCAGAGAGGCCAGCTTGGCCACATGCGCACCGGCATTGCTCGCATCCGCCTGACGCCCGCTCATCCGATAGAGCGCCTCGAGCGTCTTCCAGCTGGCCGGCAGCGCCGGATTGAGCCGCACGGCGTGCTCGAACGCCTCGATCGCGCTTTTGGCGTCGCGGCGCATCACGTGGCCGTGGCCCCTCTCCTGATACAGCCGTGAATATTCCGGGTGCAGCGATTCCAGCCGCCCGAGCGTCTCGAGCGCCTCGGCGACCTGTCCCCCGAGCCGCTGCGCCACCGCCAGCATGTAAAGCGCCTCGCGATCCCCGGGGCTCGAGGCGAGCAGCGCCTGCGCCTGGCGCTGCGCCTCCGCGAACTGCCCGCGATCCAGACACTCGCGCACCCGCGCGGTCGGGTGTGAAACGGCTGCGCCCTCAGCGTGCATCGAGACCCCGGCTTTTGCGTATCACGGCCATTGATGAAGAATTCTACCGCAATGCGTGCAGTCCCAGTGCGATCCCGCGAACCGGCCCGTGGACCGATCGCATCGCTTCCCGTCGGTCCGAAACAAACCTCTGCGGGAAAATCTCCTCGAAGTCCGATGAAAGACGGATCCCGTGCATCCAACACGAGGCCGTGGCCGAGGTTCTCGCTCGCTCCCCTGCGCGGGGCGCTCAGACGGTATCGGGAATCGGCTCTGGCGCGATCACCGGCTGTTCGGGGAGCGCGCGACCGAGGACTCAGGCCACCGGCAGCACGATGCCGGCCGCCTCCCCGAAGCCGATGCGCGCCAAGCCCTGCCGCTCGCACCATCCCCTGAGAATGACCCGGTCGCCGTCGGCGAGAAAGGTACGCGTCTCGCCGCTGGCGAGCTCCACGGGCTTGCGGCCGCCATCGGTCAGCTCGAGGAGCGAGCCGGCCTCCCCTGCCCCGGGCCCGGACTGTGTGCCGCTGCCCAGCAGGTCCCCGGGCTGCAGGTTGCAGCCGTTCACGCTGTGGTGCGCCACCATCTGGGCGATCGACCAGTAGCAATCCCTGAAGTTCGATCGCGACAGCCGTTGCGCGGGTGCGCCCCGCGCCCGCATGGCCGCCGTCTCGAGCGCCACCTCCAACTCGAGATCGATCGCCCCGAGCAGGCGCAGCGCGGGGTCATCGAGATAGGGCAGCGGCTGGGGGTCGGCGCTCGGGCGGCTCCAGGGCGAGCGAAAGGGCGCCAGCGCCTCGAGCGTCACCACCCAGGGGGAGATCGTCGTGGCGAAATTCTTGGCGAGGAAGGGACCTAGCGGTTGGTATTCCCACGCCTGCACATCGCGGGCCGACCAGTCGTTGAGCAGACACAGGCCAAACACGTGCTCCTCGGCCCGCCCGATCGGGACAGGCTCGCCTGGCGGGTTGCCCCTGCCGATGAACACGCCGACTTCCAGCTCGTAGTCGAGGCGACCGGTCGGAGCGAGCCGCGGCTCCTCGGCCCCCGGCGGCTTCAGCTGCCCGCGCGGCCGCCTCACCTCCTGTCCGGACACGCCGATGGAGGAAGCGCGCCCGTGGTAGGCGATGGGCACCCACTTGTAGTTGGGGAGCAGCGGCTGATCCGGACGGAACAGCCGGCCGACCGCCGTGGCGTGATGGATGGAGGTGTAGAAATCCGTGTAGTCGCCGATGCGCGCCGGCAGGGCGAACTCCACGCCCGCCTGCGGCGCGAGCGCCCCTGCCGCGCGCGCGGCGTGCCGCGAGCCCGAGCGCAAAACCTCCGACAGCCCCTGTCTGAGCGCCCGCCACGCCTCGCTCCCGAGCTCCATCAGACGATTCAGCGCCGGCTCGGTGCAGGCCGCGAGCGCCCGGGCGGCGAGCCCCTCGAGCGGCTGTGCGGCCCCGAGCAGGGCAAGGTCGAGCACCTCATCACCGATCGCCACGCCACAGCGCAACGGCTCGCCGCTCCCTGCGCGGCGAAACACGGCGAACGGCAGGTTCTGGATGGGGAAATCGCTCCCGTGCCGGTTGGCCGACTCCACCCAGCTGGTGAGCGCCGGATCGTGCGTGGCGTCGATGGCGCGCATGTCAGGTCACTGGCGGCGTGAAGCGCCTGGCGAGCCCCTGCCAGCAGCGCGCGTAGTCGGCCTGCCGCTGCGGCAGTGCGAGCGCCCGGGGCGTCGGCCGGATGATCGTGCGGGTCTCGAACATGAAGGCCATGGTGTCGGTCACGTGCTGTGGCGTTCGGGTATCCGCGCGGCTCGCGCGCTCGAAGGTCTGCGCATCCGGCCCGTGGCCGGTCATGCAGTTGTGGAGCGACGCGCCGCCCGGCTCGAAGCCCTGCGCCTTGGCATCGTACACCCCGTGGATGAGTCCCATGAACTCGCTGGCGATGTTGCGGTGGAACCAGGGCGGCCGGAAGGTGTCCTCCATCGTGAGCCAGCGCGGCGGAAAGATCACGAAATCGACATTGTCGACCCCCGGCGTGTCGCTCACCGAATGCAGCACCAGGAAGATCGACGGATCGGGGTGGTCGTAGCTGATCGAGCCGATGGTGTTGAAGCGGCGCAGATCATACTTGCAGGGCGCGTGGTTGCCGTGCCAGGCGACGACATCGAGGGGCGAGTGATCGATCGGTGCCGACCAGAGCGCGCCGCCGAACTTCGCCACCAGCTCCATCTCGCCCTCGCGGTCTTCGTACCAGGCGACCGGAGTTTGGAAGTCGCGGGGGTTTGCGAGGCCGTTCGAGCCGATCGGCCCCAGGTCGGGGAGCTTGAAGGGCGCGCCGAAGTTCTCGCAGACGTATCCCCTCGCCTCCCCGTCGGGCAGCTCCACGCGAAAGCGCACCCCGCGCGGCACCAGCACGATCTCCTGGGGCACGGCCTCCAGCACGCCGAGCTCGGTCGCCACTCGCAGCCGGCCGAGCTGGGGAACGATGAGCAGCTCCGCATCGGCATCGTAGAAGAACCGCTCCCGCATGGATCGATTGGCGAGGTACCAGTGGATCGCGCAGCCCGCGTGCGCATCGCTCGACCCGGTGCCGCCCGCCGTGAGGAGTCCATCCACGAAATCCGTCGGCTCGGCCGGCAGCGGCGGCGCGCTCCAGCGCATCGGATCGGGCGGCGCCGGCAGGTCCGCGAAATGGCCCACCAGGCCGCGATGCGCGAGCGGCCGGAACGACCCCCGCACCGCCGCCGGGCGGATCCGGTACAGCCAGCTGCGCCGATTGGCGTGGCGGGGTGCGGTGAAGGCCGTTCCCGAGAGCTGCTCGGCGTACAGGCCGTACGCGCAGTGCTGAGGGGAATTGCGCCCCTCAGGCAATGCGCCGGCGAGCGCCTCGGTGGCGAAGTGATTGCCGAAGCCACTCAGGTACTCGAGGGGCGCGGCTCGAGCGGCGGATGCGGAGTGCATGACGGACTCCCGGTATGCTTGCGCGGTATGATGACACAAATAGTTGCGCGCGCAACCTTCAGGGAGTCTCGTCCGTGAACGGCCGACCCGCTGCTGAGCAGACGCTCGAGCTTTCCGCGTTCGTCCCTTTCCGCCTGAACCGCCTGGCGACCGGCGTCAGCCAGTACCTCGCGGCGATCTACCAGGCCCGGTTCGGGCTGGACATCCCGCAATGGCGCGTGATGGCCACCGTGGGAGAAACCGCCTGCACCGCCCAGCACATCGCCGCGAGCACCCGCATGCACAAGACACGGGTGAGCCGCGCGATCGTCGAGCTCGAGGCCCGGGATCTCATCGAGCGCGCCTCCAATGAGCGGGATCGGCGCGAGCGGCAGGTTCGCCTCACCAAGGCGGGCCAGCGCCTGTACACCGAGCTCGTGCCGCTCGCGCTCGAGCGGGAGCGCGCGCTGCTCGCCTGCCTCGCCCCGGAGCAGCTGCACGGCTTTCTCCAGGGCCTGGACGTGCTGGAGAACTTCCTCGGACTGGACGCGCAACCTTGAACACGAAACCCTCCCGGCCCGTGGCGGCGCTCGCCCGGATGATCCTGACCGCCTGCGCGATGTTCATCGCGCTCCCGGTCGCCGCCGCGACCAGCGCCACACCCGAGACAGTACAGGTGGCGAGCTCCGCGCAGCTGGTGCTGGATGTCGCCGCCCAGCCCGGGAAACTCATGCTGTGGATCACGCGCGCACGGGATCACACCCCGGTCACCGGCGCGGGCAACGTCTCCGTCACGCTCGGCGGCCATGCGGTGAAGGTCTCCGCGCAACAGAACGATTATGTCGTCGCGACCGATGGCCTGCACGGCGGCAGACAGCCGATCGAAGTCGTCGTGGCGCACGATGGCATTCGGGAACTGCTCTCCGGCACGGTCACCCTGCCCGCCGTCCCCTCGACGCTCGAGACTCTCCAGAAACACTCCGGCTGGGCCTGGTGGGTGCTCAACATCGCGGTCCTGCTGCTCGCCTTCCGGCTGATCTCGCGGAAAAAGAAGACGTCCTGACAGCGCCGCGGCCCCCCTGGCGAGCGCGCCTCTATCGGATCACGGCAAGCTGACCAGGCGCGCCCGGATCGACTTCACGCCATTCGCGCCCCACTGCATCGCAAACACGGCCAGCGGCACCAGCTGGCGGCTGTGTGCGCGCGGCGCCTGGAGCAGGAAGAACCGCGAGCCCGGCATCGGGTACTCGTTGTGATCGACGGCGCCGACGTACCGATCGCGGCGCAGGCCCACCGGGAAGTACTGGACACCGTGGCGACTCAGGTGGCGCAGCCACGCCGGGCGCGCGCCGCCTCCCGATGCGACCGCCTTCGGCACCCCCAAGCGTCGCGCCCGAGCTACGAGCGACCGGCCCCGCGCGCTCATCGCGCCGCCAAAGTGGAATGCGGGCTGCACCATGCCCGCGCTTGGGTTGAAGTCATCGATATCCGTGGCAAGCCAGGCGTGGTATGCCCGCTCAACGGCAACCGCAATCTTGTGCGCTTCCCTGCAGAGCCCCGGGGTTGCGCCACAATACCGCAGTGTCGCCGTGTATCGATAGGTGTAGCGAATCGACACGCGGCACGGGCGACCCCACCCGCTGCCCGTCCACGGCGCGATGAGCGTCGCCAAATCGCTGTTGGCTGGATGCAGTGACTCGAATTCCAGGTATGCGGGACGCCCCAGGACGACAGCGAGCCCGCCCCACGCGCCGTCACGGCTGCAGGGCGGCAGGGGAAGTCGGGGCCCATCGATCAGGCGCGGGGGGCTTCCCCAGTGCCACTCGAAAAACGTGGCGTTCAGGCAGTCTGCCGACCCCAGAATCGCGTTGGCGACGAACAGACCCGTCCCGGGTAAAACTTCGATATCCGTTAGGGGCGGAGGAGTAGAGCCCATAGGTCTCGCCCACAGGGCTGCAATGCGGGGGTAAGCTTCGGTCGTTGTGGGCAACCGCAGCACAGGGTATGTCACCCACGGCGCCATTGCCCGACGCTGCGGGGACAGGTCCTGCAACACCGTTGCGGGGGAGCGGCGCATCTGCCTCACGAGCCGCGCGCAGACCGAAGACGCGGCGGCCGATCCCGCCCCCGCAGTGCCGCCGAGCAGTGCGACTGCGACCACGGACCAGAGACCCACACGCCTCGAAAGTCGATGGTGTCTGCTCATCTCTCCTCCAAGTCCGCCCTGCGCAGATAGATGCATCTCGTCGCCGAAATCACAGGATATGAAACGCCTGCAGGGGCGCTGGCGGCACGCGGTGCGCTCTTGCCTGGATCGATTTCACGTCTTTCTGTTGCCAAGCTCTCGACTGCCTGTCCCAAAAGATTGCGCGACTCGGCGATTTCCCCTCCGGCCGCCGAGGCCGCCTTCTGGACCTCATGCGCGGCGCGATCGATCGCCCGGTTGCCCGCAACCTTGGCTTCCGTCGCCTGATGAAGCTCCTCGAATTGCGCCGCCTGGCCGGAGCCGCGGGTGGCGAGCTCCTCGAGGTTGCCGCCGATGTCGGCGACCTCCACGCCGAGAGAGGCGATGCGGCGCGCGAGCTCGCCCACCAGATGCCGCCCCTGGGCGCTTTCGAGAGGGGTCTCGGAGCCCGCCGGGGCCACCGTGGAGGGCTGCTCGGGCATCAGGTCACCTCTGGATCGAGCCGCACCGGGAAAGCACTCCCGGTCCGAGGCCCGTTATGAGGCTGATCAGATTGGCTGGGGAGCCCTAGAGTGAGTGTGCGGCGAGGGAGCCCGTGTTCGATTCGCGGAACAGCACGGTCATGCGGATCGCCCCCCCGTGGGATCGGCGACCGACTCCCGCCAGATGGCCAGCAGCGCCGCGAGCAGCGCGGGACCGAGGAAAATCCCGAGCAGGCCGAATGACTCGACGCCCCCTAAGAGCCCGAGCATCACCCAGAGGAAGGGCAGCCGCGCGGCGCCGCCGATGATCGCCGGGCGCACCAGGTGATCGGCCACGAACAGGATCAGGCTGCCGGCCACGGCCACGGCGACCCCTGCGGCGATCGCTCCCTGCAGCATCAGCGCGGCGGCAATCACGCCGCAAGCGATGGACGCGGCGAACGGGATCATGGCAAACAGACCCGTCAGGGCGCCGAGAAGGACCGGATGGGGCACTCCCGACAGCCCGTAGACGACTCCCAGCACTGCGCCTTCGGCGACTGCGACCAGCACGACGCCATCGACCGTCGCGCGAATCGCCGCCACCGCGTGTGCGAGCAGAGGCTCCACTGATTCACCGAACAATCGACGATTCGCGCGGGAGACCTCAGCCGCGAGCGCATCGCGACGGACGTAGACGAAAAAGAGCGTGATCAGACTGAATACCAGCGTCGCCATGCGATGGATCGCCTGAACACCGAGCCGCCGCGTCCAGTCGAAGAGGACCGGCCGCACAGACGCGAGCACGCCCTGCACCCCTCCGGCGTTGGCGAAGAAATCGCTCCAGGCACGCTGCATCCACTCGCCGAGCAACGGGATGCGCGCGAGCCACGCGGGCAGGGTTGGCGGTCCGTTGTGTGCCGATCCCACGTACGCATGGGCAAGCGAAATGGCCTCGCTCACGGCAATCGCCGCACCGTACACGAGAGGAGCGATGAGCACGACGCCCACCAGTACCGTGAATGTCGCGGCGGCCCAGAGCTCTCGCCGCCGGCCGCGAAATCGCGCGAGCCATCCCTCGTACACACTCGATGTGGCGATCGCAAGAACGACGGCCCAGCACAGCGCCGGCAGGAAGCGCCGCAGCATCCACACGCCGAGACCGGCAAGAAACGCGATCAGCAGCGATCGCGCGATGCGCTGAGAGGTGGACAGCCCGGCGCTGTTCGCCATCGATCAGCCGATGATGCGGCTGCAGAGGTCCAGCAGCGGCGCGGGCAGGATGCCCAGCACGAGCACCGCCGCGGCGTTGATCCCGAGCGCGAACCGCACGCCCGTGGAACGGACCGTCGCCGGCAGCGTCTCCGGCGCCTCATCGAAATACATCAGCTTCACCACCCGGAGGTAGTAGAACGCCCCGACCACCGACATCGAGACGGCGATGATCACGAGCCACGGATGATTCGTCTCCCACAGCGCCTGGATGATCCTCAGCTTCGCCCAGAACCCGACGAACGGCGGCACACCGGCCATCGAGAACATGAGCATGGCCATCGCCAACGCGAGCAAGGGGTCGCGCCGGTACATGCCCTTGTAGTCATCCAGCCTGTCCGCCTCGAACCCCTTGCGGCTGGCGAGCACGACCACACCGAATGCGCCGAGGGCCATCAGCACATAGATGAGCATGTAGTACAGCGCTGCGGCGTAACCGCTTTTCGTGCCCGCGACGAATCCGAGCACGATGAACCCGACGTGGCTGATCGTCGAGTAGGCCAGCATCCGCTTGAGATTGCTCTGGACGATGGCCACCACGTTGCCCACGACCAGGGTCAACACCGCCAGCGGCATGAGCATCCGCGTCCAATCGATCGCTGCGCCCGGCATCCCGTACGCCAGCAACCGCAGCGCCAGCGCGAAATAAGCGATCTTCGGCGCCGTGCCGACGAACAGCGTCACGCTGGTCGGCGCACCCTCGTAGACGTCCGGCAGCCACATGTGGAAAGGCACGGCGCCGAACTTGAAGGCCACCGCCACCACCATGAATGCCAGCCCCAGGATGACCCCGAGGTCAGAAGGCGAGTGCAGCGCCGCGGCGATGCCATCGAGGCTCAACGTCCCGGTGAGCCCGTAGATGATGGACATGCCGTACAGCAGCATGCCGGAGGCGATCGCGCCCAGCACGAAGTACTTCATGGCCGCCTCGGCGGCCACGCCCGACTCGCGGTCGAAGGCCACCATGGCATACACGGAGAGCGCGAGCAGCTCGACGCCCAGGTACACGGTCAGCAGGCTGTTGGCCGAGACCAGCACGAAGATGCCGAGCAGCGCGGTGAGCGCGAGCACGTAGTACTCGCCTTTGAGGATATCCCGGTTCTCGAGATAGGAGCGCGAATACAGCAGCACCCACGCCACGATGAGGAAGCCGGCGAGCTTCAGAACGTACGCCAGCGGGTCCGCGACGTACATGCCGTCGAAGAGAACAACACGCTGGGTGACGTTCGCATAGACGACGGTCAACGCTGCGCCGATCACGAGAACAAAGAGCGTCAACGTCGCCGTGGCGCCTCGCCGCTTGGCGCCGAAGAACGCCTCGAAGAGCAGCACGACACAGATCGCCGCGGTGAGGAAGATCTCCGGCATCGCGACGGCGAAAGGGTTCAAGGTGTTACTTGGATCAAGCATCGGCTGGACTCACACCGGGACTTTGGTGGCGACGGCCTGGGCAACCAGGTGGTGGATGGTGGGCTCCATGACTTTCAGCAGCGGCGCGGGCCAGATGCCCAGCAGCAGTACCGCCACCGCGAGCGCCCCCAGGATCAGGAACTCCCGGCCGTCGAGGTCGGTGAGCTTCGCCACGTGCTCGTTCCCCACGGGACCGAACACCACGCGCTTGACCAGCCACAGCGAGTAGCAGGCCCCGAGGATCAGTGTCACGGCTGCGAGCGTCGAGAACCAGAAGCCGGCCTTGAAGCTCGCGAGGATCACCAGGAACTCCCCGACGAAGCCCGAAGTACCGGGCAACCCCGTGTTGGCGAGCGCGAACAGCACCATGAATGCCCCGAAGATCGGCATGGTGTTCACCACGCCGCCATAGTCGGCGATCTGGCGGCTGTGCATCCGGTCGTAGAGCACGCCGACGCACAGGAACATGGCCCCCGAGATCAACCCGTGCGAGATCATCTGCACCATGGCGCCGTCCATGCCCATCGCCGCGCCCTGCAGCCCGCCGCTCGCGCGCACGATCGCGTAGACCACGAAGGCGCCGAGCGTCACGAACCCCATGTGGGCGATCGAGGAGTAGGCGATCAGCTTCTTCATGTCCGGCTGCACGATCGCGACGAACCCGATGTAGATCACCGCGATCAGCGACAACGTGATAATCAGCATGTTGAGCTCGCGGCAGGCATCGGGCGCGATTGGCAGGCTGAAGCGCAGGAACCCGTAGCCGCCCATCTTCAGCATGATGGCCGCCAGGATCACCGAGCCGCCGGTGGGCGCCTCCACGTGCGCATCCGGCAACCACGTGTGCACCGGCCACATCGGCACTTTCACCGCAAAGGCGAGCAGGAAGGCGAAGAAGATCCAGCGCTGCTCGGTCAACGTGAGCGGCAGCGCCTGGAAGGCGGCGATCGAGTAGCTGCCGGCCTTCACGTACATGTAGATGAGCGCCGCCAGCATGAAGACCGAGCCGAGGAAGGTATACAGGAAGAACTTGATGGTCGCGTACACGCGCCGGGGGCCGCCCCAGATGCCGATGATGAGGAACATCGGGATCAGCATCGCTTCCCAGAAGAAGTAGAAGAGGAGCGCATCCGTGGCGGCGAACACCCCGATCATGAGTCCCTCCATGATCATGAAGGCTGCGTAGTACTGCGCCGCCCGCTTGGTGATGACCCGCCAGCCGGCGATCACCACCGGAATGGTCATGAAGGCGGTGAGCACGATGAGCGGCATCGAGATGCCATCCACGCCAAGGGCGTAGTAGGCATGGAAGCGCGGAATCCACGCCACCTGCTCCACGAACTGATACGCCGCGGTATGCGTATTGAAGTCGTGCCACAGGGGTACGCACAGCGCCAGAGTGGCCACCGAGCCGATGAGCGAGAGCCAGCGGCCGGCGCCGACGTTGCGCTCCCCGAGCATGAGCACCACGATTCCGGAGGCGATCGGCAGCCAGATCAGGATGGACAGCAGGTGGTCGTGCATTCTTGTGCTTTCTCCGAAATGCTCTGGCCGCTCAGGCGCGGACCAGGAACCAGCCGAGGAGCGCGGCCAGACCGATTACGATCCAGAACGCGTATGAATACAGATAACCGCTCTGCACCCGCCGTACCACGCCGCCGAACCAGCCCACCGAATGGGCCGTGCCGTTGACCATGGCGCCATCGATCAGCCCCTCGTCGCCCGCCTTCCACAGTCCCAGGCCCACGCCGCGGGTGAGCCGGGCGAGGACATTCTCGTTGAACCAGTCGAAGTAGTACTTCTCGATGAGCAGGCGGTGCAGCCAGCCGAACTTCCTCGCGGCGGCATCGGCGAGCTGCGGGCGCTTGAGGAAAAAGAGCCATGCCGTGCCGAGTCCGGCGAGCGCCAGCCAGAACGGCGCGCCGAGGAAGCCATGCAGCGCGAGCAGCGCCGGCCCGTGGAATTCCTCGGCCATGTGGGCCAGCACATCGTGAGCCGGCAGCACCTGGATGGCATTGCCGAAATAGCTGCCGTAGAGAATATGGCCGACGGTGAAGTAGCCGATGAGCACCGAAGGAATCGCAAGCGCGATCAGCGGCAATGTGACCACGAGCGGGCTCTCGTGAGGCTCATGGACCCCATGGCCGCCGTGCGCATCGTGTCCCTGATCATGCCCGTGACCGTGCTCCGCCTGCGCATGGCGGAACCGCTCCTCCCCATGGAAGGTCATGAACAGCAGCCGGAATGTGTAGAGCGAGGTGATGAACGCCCCGAGCAGCACGCACCAGTAGGCGTACGTCGCGCCCCACAGGTGCGAGGCCCCCACCGCCTCGATGATGGCGTCCTTGGAGTAGAAGCCGGAGAAGAACGGCGTTGCGACCAGCGCGAGTCCACCGATCCAGCAGGTGATGGCGGTGATCGGCATGTACTTGCCGAGTCCGCCCATCTTGCGCATGTCCTGCTCGTGGTGCATGCCGATGATCACCGAGCCGGCCGCGAGGAACAGCAGCGCCTTGAAGAACGCGTGTGTCATCAGATGGAAGATCGCCGCGCTGTAGGCCGAGGCCCCGAGCGCCGCGGTCATGTAACCGAGCTGGGAGAGCGTCGAGTAGGCGATCACCCGCTTGATGTCGTTCACCACGACACCGAGCACGCCCATGAAGAACGCGGTGGTCGCACCGATCACCATCACGAAGGACAGCGCCGTATCCGAGTACTCGAACAGCGGCGACATGCGCGCCACCATGAAGATGCCGGCGGTCACCATGGTGGCCGCGTGGATCAGGGCCGAGATCGGCGTCGGACCCTCCATCGAATCCGGCAACCACACGTGCAGCGGCACCTGCGCGGACTTGCCCATCGCGCCGATGAACAGCGCGATGCAGATGAGGCTCATCGCATTGACGCCGCCGAAGACGGGCAGCGTCTGCGTGACGATATGCGGTGCGGCGGCGAAGGCGGCCTCGTAGGACAGGGAATGCGTGTAGGAGAAGACCGCGGCGATGCCGATGATGAAGCCGAAATCGCCCACGCGGTTGACGATGAAGGCCTTGAGATTGGCGAAAATGGCGCTCGGGCGGGTGTACCAGAAGCCGATCAGCAGGTACGACACCACGCCCACGGCCTCCCAGCCGAAGAACAGCTGCATGAAGTTGTTCGACATCACGAGCATGAGCATCGAGAAGGTGAACAACGAGATGTAGCTGAAGAAACGGGTGTAGCCCGGGTCATCGCTCATGTAGCCGATGGTGTACACGTGCACGCACAGCGACACGAACGTGACCACCGACATCATCAGCACGGTGAGCCGATCGATCAGGAAGCCCACCTGGATGTGCACCCCGTCGCTCACCAGCCAGGTGTAGACCGGGCCGTTGAACGCCGCGGCGCCGCCCCAGTAGATCTCCTTGAGGACGTAGAGCGAGAGGGCGCAGGAGGCCGCAACGCCCGCGATGGTGAGGGTGTGCGCTCCCGCTCGGCCGATGAACTTCCCGGCGAGGCCGGCGATCACGGCCGCCACGAGCGGCAGCAGCGGGATGGCGATCAGCAGATGCGGATTCATGCGGCGCTTAGCCCTTGAGAGTGTTCAGGTCTTCGACGTTGATGCTGCGCCGCTCGCGGAACAGCACCACGAGGATGGCGAGCCCGATCGCCGACTCCGCCGCCGCCACGGTGAGCACGAAGAACACGAACACCTGGCCGGTGAGGTCCCCCAGCATGCGCGAGAAGGCGATGAAGTTGAAATTGGCCGAGAGCAGCAGCAGCTCGACGCACATCAGCAGCAGGATGATGTTCTTGCGGTTGAGAAAGATGCCGGCCACGGCGAGCGCGAACAGCACCCCCGAGAGGGTCAGCATTTCGGCGACCGTGATCATGAGCGCTTCTCCGCCGCCATCTTCACCAGGCGCACCCTGTCCTCGGCCCGCACTGCCACCTGGCGCGAGATATCCTGGCTCTTGAGGCCCGGCCGGTGGCGCAGCGTGAGTGCGATGGCCGCCACGATCGCCACCACGAGCAGCACCGCGGCGAGCTCGAACGGGTAGGCATAGCGGGTGTAGAGCACCTGCCCGAGCGCGCGGGTGTTGCTGAAACCGGCCGGCTCGGGCACGAAGCCCCTGCTGAGGTCGACCCCGGCGAGTCCGCGCGTCCACACCACCGTCATGATCTCCGCGATCAGCGCCAGCGCGGTGAGCCATCCGAGCCAGGCAAAACGGGTGAAGCCGCGCCTGAGCTCCGTGAGATTGATGTCGAGCATCATCACGACGAACAGGAACAGCACCATCACCGCGCCCACGTACACGAGCACCAGCACGATGGCGAGGAACTCCGCCTCGGCGAGCAGCCAGATGCCCGCCGAATTGATGAACGCGAACACCAGAAACAGCGCCGAGTAGACCGGGTTGCGCGCCGTGATCACGCCCAGGGCGCCCGCGACCAGCAGGGTCGCGAATACGTAGAACAGAATGTCGACTAGCACGGCTGTGGCCTCACCGGTAAGGGGCATCGGCCGCCTTGTCGACGGCGATGAGGGTCTCGTAGCGCTCCCCTACGGCGAGCAGCTTGTCCTTGCTCATGATGTTCTCGCCGCGGCTCTCCATGTGGTACTCGTGGATCCGGGTGAGCACGATGGCGTCCACGGGGCAGGCCTCCTCGCAGAAGCCGCAATAGATGCACTTGAACAGATCGATGTCGTAGCGCGTCGTGCGCCGGGTGCCATCCTCGGACACATCCGAATCGATCGTGATGCACGTGGCCGGGCAGACCGTCTCGCAGAGCTTGCAGGCGATGCAGCGCTCCTGTCCGTTGGGATATCGACGCAGCGCATGCAGTCCCCGGAAGCGCGGCGACTGGGGGGCCTTCTCTTCGGGATAGTTGAGCGTGTACTTGCGCGTGAAGAAGGTGCGCGCGGTGACGGACATGCCCTTCAGGAGGTCCGGCAGCGTGAAAGTCTTGAGCGGATTGGCCATTGCCTCCTCCTTCAGTGGAACCAGGACTTGGCCCACGGTCCAACGTGCATCGCCGCCATCAGCATCTCGGCGCCGATCCATACCAGGGTCACGGGGATCAGCGCCTTCCACCCGAGCCGCATGATCTGGTCATAGCGATAGCGCGGGAAGGTGGCGCGGAACCACAGGAACAGGAACAGGAAGACGAACACCTTCAGGCCCAGCCAGAAGAAGCTCGGCGCGCCGAGGAGGGTTGCGCCGAGGAACGGATAGCCCGCGAACGGCGCCTGCCACCCGCCGAAGAAGAACACCGCGGTGAGCGCCGAGATGAGGATCATGTTGGCGTACTCGGCGAGGAAGAACAGCGCGAACGCGATGCCGGAGTACTCGACATGGAAGCCCGCGACGATCTCCGACTCGCCCTCGGCCACATCGAACGGCGCGCGGTTGGTTTCCGCGACCCCCGAGATGAAATAGACGACGAACAGCGGGAACAGCCAGAACCAGTTCCAGGAGAGCAGCCCCCCCTGCTGGTGGGCGATGATGGTGCCGAGACTCATGCTGCCGGAGGCCATCAGCACGCCCACGAGCGCAAAGCCCATGGCAATTTCGTACGCCACCATCTGCGCCGCCGAGCGCATCGCGCCGAGGAAGGCGTACTTGGAGTTGGCCGCCCAGCCGGCGAGGATGATGCCGTAGACGCCCATGGACGAGAGCGCCAGCAGGTAGAGCAGCCCCGCGTTGGCCTTGGCCACCACGAGCTCGGGCGAGAGCGGAATCACCGCCCAGGCGGCCAGCGCCGGCACCAGCGCCAGCATCGGCGCCAGGCGGAACAGGAACTTGTTGGCGCGCGTCGGGATCACCACTTCCTTGGTGAGCAGCTTCACCACATCGGCGAAGGGCTGACCGAAGCCCGGCAGGAGGCCGAAGATGCGCACCCGATTCGGCCCCCGGCGCAGCTGCATCCAGCCGATCACCTTGCGCTCCCACAGCGTCAGGAACGCCACGCAGAGAATGACGACGATGGTGATGATCAGGATCCACACCGTGGTGCGGATGATGCTCGGGAGGGTCCCCCAGAGCGCGAGCAGGTGGGTGATTTGAGTGTGCATCGTCAGTAGGTCACCGCGGATGTGCGGCCCTCACGCGTCTTCTGCAACGACGGCGCGCGGCGCACGAGCCCATCGATCTGATACATCGGAATATCCACCACGGCGGCCACTGCGCCTGCCGCAGTCACCGGATGTGAGCCCGTGTAACCCGGCGCACTGTAGGCGGTGGAGGCGCCACAGAGGCCCGCGAGCTCGTCGCGAATGGCATCCGAGGACAGGTATTCGAACCCGGCGAGATCGAGAAGATTGCCGAGGACACGCAGGATCTTCCACGCCGGACGGGCCTCGCCCACCGGAGCGGCCGCCCCGGTCTGGCTCTGCCACACCCCCTCCAGATTGACGTAGGTGCCGGAAGTTTCGGCAAAGGTGCCCGCAGGCAGGAGCACGTGAGCAATCTCTCGCAGCGCGTCGCTCGCAAACGGGGTGACCGCCACGACGAATTCAGCCTGCGCGAGCGTGCGCCGGGTATCTTCGCGGGCGTCGAGCCACGGCTCCGTGCCGAGCAAGAGATAAGACCGCAAAGCCTTCCCGAGCATCTCACCGGCGGTGAGGCCGCAAGTGGCGGCGGCCTTGCCGCCGGCTTCGCGGTGCGGAACCGCGCCGGCGAGGTACGCGCCGGCGGCATTGGCGCCTTCGGCCAACACTCCGAATGAGGCCCCCGTCACTTGCGCGATCGCGGCCGCGAGGGCACGCAGTTCAGCGTAACGCGGATGGCGCAGCGCGAGCGCCCCGAGCCATACCGCGCGCTTCTCGCCATTGGCGAGCGCCGCAGCCACGGCGCGGTGCTGCGGCCCGATGGTGGCCGCCTGCACCGCCGGCATCAGGTACGTGGGCGCGGACTTGCCCGACAATTGCGCCGCAGCGCCGAGGATCGCGGCCAGATCGGCCACCTGGGCGGAGGGCGCCGACTCCAGGTACTCGGTCACCGGGAAGTGGTAGGGGAAGACCGTGGGATTGACCAGCGCGACCTTGGCTCCGGCGCGCGCAGCCTTGCGAACCCGGTGCGCGAGAATCGGCACCTCGCGGCGCAGGTTCGAGCCGATGACGAGCAGCCCCTGGAGCGAGTCGACATCGGCGATGCGCATGCCGAGGTTGGGGAAGCGCGGATCCGCGGCCTGGTCGCAGAAATCGCCCTGGCGCAGGCGGCAGTCGATATTGGCCGAGTCCAGCCCGCGGGCGATGCGCCCGGCGAGATAGAGTTCTTCGATCGTGCTCGAGGGGCTCGCGAGAACTCCGAGGGAGGCCGCGCGCGCGCGCAACCCCTCGGCGGCGCGGGCAAGCGCGGTTTCCCAGTCGGTCTCGACCCACTGCCCGCCCTCGCGGACCATGGGACGCTCGAGGCGCTCGGGGCTGTAGATGGCCTCGTAGCTGAAACGGTCGCGGTCGGCGATCCAGACCTCGTTGATGGTCTCGTTCTGGCGCGGCACCACGCGCATCAACCGGCCCCGCAGCACGTGGCCGTAGAGGTTGCTGCCGGCGCCATCGTGCGGTGAGACGAGGGGCACCGCGTTCATTTCCCACGCGCGCGCGGTGAAGCGATAGGGCTTGGAGACCAGTGCACCGACCGGGCAGAGGTCGATCACGTTGCCGGAGAGCTCGTGGTCGACCGTGCTTTCGATATAGCGGCGCACCTTCATCTGCTCGCCGCGGCCGATCATGCCGAGCTCCTGGATGCCGGCGATGTCCTCGGTGAAGCGGATGCAGCGCGTGCAGTGGATGCAGCGCGTCATGTCGGTGGCGATGAGGGGGCCGAGATTCTCATCCGGCACCGAGCGCTTGCGCTCGTGGAAGCGCGAGTAGTCCCGTCCGAAGCCGAGCGAGAGGTCCTGCAGCTCGCACTCCCCGCCCTGGTCGCAGATCGGACAGTCGAGCGGATGGTTGATCAGCAGGAATTCCATCACCGCGCGCTGCGCGCCGATTGCCTTCGGCGAGCGGGTGAAGACCTTCATGCCCTCCATGACCGGCGTGGCGCAGGCGGGCATGGGCTTCGGCGCCTTCTCGACCTCCACCAGGCACATGCGGCAGTTGGCCGCCACCGGGAGCTTGTCGTGGTAGCAGAAGCGCGGGATGTACTCCCCGTTGGCGTCCGTCACCCGGATGATCATCTCGCCCTTGCGGGCCTTGACGGGCTTGCCGTTGATCTCGATGTTGACGAATTCTTCAGCCATGTTACGCCGCCACCGCTCCGAGCTGGTCCTCGACGAGGCTGCGCCCGCCGTGATCGATCATGTATTCGAACTCGTGCCGGAAGTGCTTCACGAAGCTCTGCACGGGCCAGGCCGCCGCATCGCCGAGGGCGCAGATGGTATGACCTTCGATGCGATTGGCCACATCGACCAGGAGGTTGAGCTCCTCGCGGCGCGCCTCGCCGGCGAGAATGCGCCTGACGATGCGGTTCATCCATCCGGTGCCCTCGCGGCAGGGCGTGCACTGGCCGCAGGACTCGTCCTTGTAGAAGCGCGAGATGCGCTCTAGCACCCGCACCATGCAGGTGGTCTCATCCATGACGATGACCGCCGCCGAGCCGATCGCCGAGCCCACGGCGCGCAGCGAGTCATAGTCCATGTTGACCTTGAGCATGGCATCGCCGGGCACCACGGGGACCGAGCAGCCGCCCGGGATCACCGCCTTCAGCTTCCTGCCGCCGCGCACTCCGCCGGCGAGTGCGAGCAGGTCGGCGAACGGCGTGCCGAGGGGCAGCTCGAAGTTGCCCGGCCGCTCGATGTGGCCCGAGACCGAGAAGATCACCGTGCCGCCGGAGTTGGCCGGGCCGAGCGATGCGAACCACTGCGGCCCCTTGCGCAGGATCGTCGGCACCGAGGCGTAGCTCTGCGTGTTATTGATGGTCGTCGGCTGGCCGTAAAGGCCGAAGTTGGCCGGGAACGGCGGCTTGAAGCGCGGCTTGCCCGGTTTGCCCTCGAGCGACTCGAGAAGCCCGGTCTCCTCGCCGCAGATGTACGCGCCCGCGCCGACGAATGCGTGCAGGTCGAAATCGACGCCGCTGCCGCGGATGTTCTTGCCGAGGAGCCCCGCTGCGTAGGCTTCCTCGAGCGCCTGCTCGAACCTCGGCACCGGCTCGCCGAGGAACTCGCCGCGGATGTAGTTGTAGCCCACCGTGGAGTTGGTGGCGTAGCCGGAGATCGCCATGCCCTCGATCACGGCGTGGGGATTGAAGCGCAGGATGTCGCGGTCGTGGCAGGTGCCGGGCTCGCTCTCATCGGAGTTGCACACCATGAACTTCTGCACCGGCGAGTTGCGCGGCATGAAGCTCCACTTGGTGCCGGTGGGGAAGCCCGCGCCGCCTCGGCCGCGCAGGCCCGAAGCCTTCACCGTCTCGATGATCTGCTCGCGGGGCGGCTTCTCGGCGAGGATCTTCTCCCAGGCCTCATAGCCGCCGATCTTGCGATAGGTCTCGAGCTCCCAAGAGCGCTCGAGCTTCAACGGCTCGAACACCACCAGGTTCATCTTCTCTGGACTGACCATGGCGCTACTTCAACTCATCGAGGATCTGATCGAGCTTCTCGGGGGTGAGGTGCTCGTGGAAGACGTGATCGACCATCATCATCGGCGCCCCGTTGCAGGCGGCCAGGCACTCGTGCTCGTCCTTGAGGAAGATGCGTCCATCGGGCGTGCTCTCATCGAGCTTGATGCCGAGCTTGCGCTCGGCGTGCGCGACGAGCTGGTCGGCCCCGTTCAGCATGCACGAGATGTTGGTGCAGATGCTGACGTGATGGCGTCCGCAGGGGTGGGTCTCGAACATCGAGTAGAAGCTCGCCACCTCGTACACCTGGATGGGCGCAAGCGAGAGATACTCGGCCACCGCGTCCATCAACGCCTTGGTGAGGTGGCCGTGGTTCTGCTCCTGCGCCGCGCGCAGCGCGGCGATGCAGGCCGAGCGCTGCCGCCCGGGAGGGAACTTCGCGACCCAGTGATCGATCTCGCGGCGGGTCTGCTCCGAGAGGAGCTGTGTGCCGCCGGCCCCGGCGGCTGGGTTGTCGTTGCTCAACGGTCGATTTCCCCGAACACGATGTCCTGAGTGCCGATCACCGCCACCACGTCCGCGAGCATGTGGCCGCGGACCATCTCCTCGAGCGAGGCGAGATGCGCGAATCCCGGCGCGCGGCACTTCACGCGGTACGGCTTGTTGGCTCCGTCCGAGACGAGGTAGATGCCGAATTCGCCCTTGGGAGCCTCCACTGCGGCGTACGTCTCGCCCTCGGGCACGTCGTAGCCCTCGGTGAAGAACTTGAAGTGGTGGATGAGCGATTCCATGTCGCCTTTCATTTTCTCGCGCTGCGGCGCCCGCACCTTGCGGTCATCGGCCATCACGGGGCCGGGATTGCGGCGCAGCCACTCGATGCACTGGCGGATGATGCGGGTCGACTGGCGAAGTTCCTCCATGCGCACCAGGTAGCGGTCATAGCAATCGCCGTTGACCCCGACGGGAATGTCGAAATCGAGGCGGTCGTACACCTCGTAGGGCTGCTTCTTGCGCAAGTCCCACACGACACCAGAGCCGCGCAGCATGGGCCCGGAGAAGCCGAGCTGCAGCGCCCGCTCCGGGGTGACCACGCCGATATTGACCGTGCGCTGCTTCCAGATGCGGTTGTCGGTGAGCAGGGTCTCGTAATCGGAGATCGAGGTGGGGAAGCGCTCGGCGAACGCGTCGATAAAATCCAGCATCGAGCCCGCGCGGGACTCGTTCAGGCGATCGACCTCCTTGCGCGAGCGCCACTTGGACGGCTGGTACTTCGGCATGGAATCCGGCAGGTCGCGGTACACTCCGCCCGGCCGGTAGTAGGTGGCATGCATGCGCGTTCCGGAGACCGCCTCATACACATCCATCAGCTCCTCGCGCTCCTTGAAGCACAGGAGAAAGACGGTCATGGCGCCGATATCGAGCGCGTGCGCACCGAGCCACATCAGGTGATTCAGGACGCGCGTGATCTCATCGAACATCACCCGGATGTACTGCGCGCGCTCGGGAGGGGTGATGCCGAGCAGGTGCTCGATGGCGAGCACGTAGGCGTGCTCGCTGCACATCATGGACACGTAGTCGAGGCGGTCCATGTAGCCGATCGACTGGTTGAACGGCTTCGATTCGGCGAGCTTCTCGGTCCCCCGGTGCAGCAGTCCGATGTGCGGGTCGGCCCTCTGGATGACCTCGCCGTCCATCTCGAGCACCAGGCGCAGCACCCCGTGGGCCGCGGGGTGCTGGGGGCCGAAGTTCATCGTGTAGTTGCGGATCTCCGCAAGCTGGGAGTCTGGGGTCGAATCCATCACCGTGGCAGCTCCGGGGTCTTCAGCGCCGGGTCATAGCGGTTGTCGTGGCGGATCACCTTCGGTGCGAGCACCCTCGGCACGATGCTCACCGGCTGATAGACGACGCGCCGCTTCTGCGGGTCGTAGCACGTCTCGACGTTGCCGATCAGCGGGAAGTCCTTGCGGAACGGATGCCCGATGAACCCGTAGTCGGTGAGAATGCGGCGCAGATCCGGGTGGCCGCGGAACAGGATGCCGAACAGGTCGAACACCTCGCGCTCGAACCAGTTGGCGCTCGCCCAGATCTCGAGGAGCGAATCGACCGTCGGCTCCAGGGTATCGGGACACCTGACGCGCAGCCGCAGCCGCGCGTTGTGGCTGATCGAGAGGAGCTGATAGACCACCGCGAAGCGCCCGGCCATGCCCGGATCGGGCGGCGGGGATGGCAGTCGGCCGCGGCTGAACCCGGTGTGCGTCGCCTCGGTCGTCTCCCAGTCATCACGGCCGTAGTGCAGGTAATCGACGCCGGAGACATCCATCAGCATCTCGAACCTGAGATCCGGCGCATCGCGCAGTGTCCGGCAAACCTTCAGGAGCGCCGTGGGCTCGACCTCGTAGGCGAGCTCATCGGGGAGCGACGGAAGACGCCGCACGCCCTGCACCTGAGCTTCGATCTTGCGCGAGAGCACGACCACGAATGATTCGGCGTCCGTGGCCTGAGCCGGCTGGGGAGTGGGTTCTGCCATTGAGCGGTCTACCTGGCGATGGTGCTGGTGCGTGCGATCTTCTTCTGCAGCTGGATGATGCCGTACACCAATGCCTCGGCGGTCGGCGGGCAGCCGGGCACGTAGACATCGACCGGCACGATGCGATCGCAGCCACGCACGACCGCGTAGGAATAGTGGTAGTAGCCGCCGCCGTTGGCGCAAGAGCCCATGGAGATCACCCAGCGGGGCTCGGCCATCTGGTCATAGACCCGGCGCAGCGCGGGCGCCATCTTGTTGACCAGGGTGCCGGCGACGATCATCACGTCGGACTGGCGGGGGCTCGGACGGAACACCACGCCGAAGCGGTCGAGGTCGTAGCGCGAGGCTCCCGCGTGCATCATCTCCACCGCGCAGCAGGCCAGGCCGAAGGTCATCGGCCACAGTGACCCGGTGCGGGCCCAGTTGAGCAGGTTGTCGACCTGGGTGGTGAGAAAACCCCGCTGGGCGAAACCTTCGGGCTCTTGTGTCAATCCCACTCGAGCGCCCCTTTCTTCCACTCGTAGATGAATCCCACGGTCAGGATGCCGAGGAACACGACCATGGCGATGAGGCCCGCGACCCCGATGCTCCCGAGGGCCACCGCCCAGGGGAAGAGAAATACGATCTCGAGGTCGAAGACGATGAACAGGATGCAGACGAGGTAGTAGCGCACGTCGAACTTCATGCGGCTGTCCTCGAATGCCTCGAAGCCGCACTCGTACGGCGAGAGCTTCTCGCGATCTTTCGGATTGCGGGAGAAGAAGCGTCCGATGACCGAGCCCAGGGTCATCATCACCAGCGCCAAGGCCGTGGCGATGGCGAGGAAAATGAGGATCGGCAGGTAATTGGTCAACATGCTGTCATCCGGTGCGCAAAGCAACGGTCAAAGAGCGGCCTTCCGGCCAGCATCCACCCGAAGCCGCGCATTGTATCAGCGCAAGAAGACGTTTTGGTGCCGACGGTCGGATTCGAACCGACACGCCTCGCGGCGCTAGCCCCTCAAGCTAGTGTGTCTACCAATTCCACCACGTCGGCAACGTTACTACTACTCTCGGGCGCGGACCCGCCATCACTTCGGGGGCGTCTGCGCCGGACCCGCCGGCTTGCCCGCCGGCCCTTGCGGCGCGCCCGCCACGGGCGCCTTCGCGCCGGCCGCCTGGCCCGCCAGGTCGAGGATCGTCTTGGGCTGCTCGTGGGCGCGCGTGCTGAGATATGTCAACGCCACGCTGTTGAGCATGAAAATGGCGGCGAAGATCGCCGTCGCGCGTGAGAGCGCGGTGCTCGCGCCCCGGGCGCCGAACACCGTGCCGGAAGCGCCGGCGCCAAAGCCCGCCCCTGCATCCGCACCCTGGCCGTGCTGCAACAGCACGAGCGCGACGACGCAGACGCCGGAGACGACCTGAACGATGAGCAATACTGCATGCAGCATATTGAGAACCAAATCACCTAGACCCGGCCGCAGCCAGGATCGCGAGAAACTCTTCCGCGTTGAGCGACGCGCCACCGATCAGGCCGCCATCGACATCCGGCTGGTCGAACAACTCCGCGGCGTTGCCCGCCTTGACGCTTCCGCCGTAGAGGATGCGGGTCGCCATGGCGATTTTAGCATCCCGGGCGCCAATGCGCTCACGGATGAACGCATGCACCACCTCGGCCTGCTCGGGTGTCGCGCTGCGTCCCGTGCCGATGGCCCATACGGGCTCATACGCGATCACGGCGGATTCCAACGCGCTCACCCCGCACAGCTCCAGCACGACGTCCAGCTGCCGCGCGATCACTTCCTCGGTGCGCCCCGCCTCGCGATCGGAGAGCTGCTCACCGACACACAAAATCGGCACCAGCGCCCTCGCCTGAGCCGCGGCGAACTTGCGCGCCACGAGCTGATCGCTCTCGTGGTAGACCCAGCGTCGCTCCGAGTGGCCGACGATCACGTGCCCGCAGCCGACGTCCTTGAGCATGGCCGCGGAGACCTCGCCCGTGAACGCGCCCTGCGCCTCGGCGCACACATCCTGCGCGCCCAGGCCGATCGGCCCATCGCGCAGCAGGCGGCCCACCTCCTGCAGGTACACGAAGGGCGGACACACCAGGCACTGCGCGATCGAGCGATCCGGGTACCTGGACAGCAGTTCTTCGATGAGACGCGCGTTATCCACGCGCGTTCCGTGCATCTTCCAGTTTCCGGCAACGATGGGACGACGCATGACCCGACCTCGAACGGGGGCGCGATCATAGCGGCGGGAAGCGGACCGCGCAATGCGGACTTGACCCCACGGCTACCCGGCGGCCGAGCGCACCGCCTCCGCCAGCTCGCCGGCGGCGGCCTTCGTCACCCCCGCATCCCGCCCCTCGACCATGACGCGGATCACGGGCTCGGTGCCCGAGGCGCGCAGCACGACTCTGCCCTCGGCCCCCAGACGCTGCTCGATGCGGCGGACGGCGCTCTGAACGCTCGGCACCCCGGCCGGATCGAAGCGCTCGGCGACCTTCACGTTGAGCAGAACCTGCGGGAATTTGCGCATCGGGGCCGAGAGCTCCGCCAGGGAGCGCCCGGTCTGGCGCATGACGGCGAGCACCTGCAGCGCGCTCACCAGGCCATCCCCGGTGGTGGTCTTGTCCAGGCAGAGGATGTGGCCGGAGGCCTCCCCACCCAGCATGCCGCCAGCCTCGCGCAGCATCGCGAGCACATAGCGATCCCCGACGGCAGCGCGCCGGAATTCGATGCCGCTTTCGCGCAGCGCGATCTCCAGGCCGAGGTTGCTCATCACGGTGCCGACCACCGGTCCGGTGAGCGCCCCAGCCTGCTGGCGTGCCTGCGCGATGACGTAGAGAATCTGGTCGCCGTCGACGATCCGCCCGAGATGATCCACCATCATGACCCGGTCCCCGTCGCCATCGAGGGCGAGGCCCACATGAGCCCTTACCCCGGGCACCGTGAGCTGCAGCAGCTCAGGATGCAGCGACCCGCAGCCGTCATTGATGTTGCGGCCGTTCGGCGAGCAGCCGATCGGAACGATCTCCGCGCCGAGGTCGGCGAGGATGCGGGGCCCCACCTTGTAGGCCGCGCCGTTGGCGCAATCGACCACGACCTTCAGGCCCGACAAATCCACCCCTTCCGGCATCGTCGAGGTGCAGAAATCCTGGTAGTGGACACGCGAGCGATCGACACGGGTCGCACGGCCCAGGCTGCGCGAGGAGCGCGTGACCACGGGATTCTCGAGCTCGGCTTCGACCCGCGCTTCGAGCTCGTCGGAGAGCTTCCCCCCGCTGCTGTCGAAGAACTTGATGCCGTTGTCGTCATATGGGTTGTGCGAGGCGCTGATCACGACGCCCAGGTCGCACTCGAAACGCCGCGTCATATAGGCGATGCCCGGCGTGGGCAGAGGCCCCATCAGCATCACGTTGACGCCCGAGGCGACGAAGCCGGCCTCGAGCGCGGACTCGAACATGTAGCCCGAGAGGCGCGTGTCCTTGCCGATGAGCACGGTGCCGCCCTCGGGAGCGAGCACTCGTCCGGCGGCGCTTGCAAGCCTCAACGCGAAATCGACCGTCATGGGGTCCTCGCCCACGCGGCCTCTGACCCCGTCTGTACCGAAGTATTTCCGACTCACTTTCCAAACCTCACCCGAGACCCTCCGTCACAAAGGCGATGAGCCCCAGGAAACCCTGCAGGGACGGACTCGCGGCGTCCCGGGAAAATCCGCTCAAGGAAGCGGTGCGGTCATCGGGGCGTAGGATAACCGACGGCGTCGAGAATCTTCAGCGCGTCCACCGTCGCGGCCACATCGTGCACCCGCAGGATCCGTGCGCCATTCATCGCGGCGATGAGGGCGGCGGCGACGCTGCCCTGGAGGCGCCCTTCGGGCGGCCTTCCCGTGAGCGCGCCGATCATCGATTTGCGGGACAGGCCGGCGAGCACGGGCATTGCGTCCGTGGTCAATTCGCCGAGGTGGCGCAGCAGCGCGAGGTTGTGCTCGAGCGTCTTGCCGAAGCCGAATCCCGGATCGAGAACGATGCGCTCGCTCGAGATGCCCGCAGCGCGGCAGGCTTCGACACGCGCCGCGAGGAACTGGCGGACTTCGCCCACCACGTTCCGATAATGAGGGGAGTGCTGCATGGTGCGCGGCTCGCCCTGCATGTGCATCAGGCAAACCGCACAACCGGAGGCGAGCGCGGCCTCGAGCGCGCCGGGCTCCCGCAGGGCCCACACGTCGTTGATCAAGTCCGCGCCGGCGGCGCCCGCCGCCCGGATGACTTCGGGCTTGCTGGTATCGATCGAAATGATGGCCCGCGTGACCGGGCGCAGCCGCTCCACGACCGGGATCACCCTGCGCAGCTCCTCCTCGGCGGCGACCGGCCGGGCGCCGGGGCGCGTGGATTCTCCGCCGATGTCGATGATGGCGGCGCCTTCCTCGACAAGCTCGATGCCGCGCGCCACCGCATCCTCGAGATCGAAGAAATGCCCACCGTCGGAAAAGGAGTCCGGCGTGACGTTCAGGACCCCCATGACCACCGGACGTGCGAGATCGAGCGTCCGGGTGCCGCAGCGCAGCGGCGACATGCCTACCCGGCCGGAGAGCCCAGCGGCGGCGACGCCCCCGCGACCGGCCCGCTCGCCGGCGGCATCGGCGGCCGGTGATTGGACATGGAGTCATCCCATCCGGCGGGCGGCTTCGGCGTGCGCCCCGCCATGATGTCCTTCAGCTGCTCTTCCTCGATGGTCTCATACTTCATGAGCGCATCGGCCATGGCGTGCAGCTTCTCGAGCGCGGCGGTGAGGATCTCTCTCGCGTGCTTGTAGTTGATTTCGATGACCCGGCGCACTTCCTCGTCGATGGCGTGCGCGGTCACATCGGAGACCTGCTTGTGCTGGGTGACGCTGCGGCCGAGGAATACCTCGCCGGTCTCCTCGGAGTAGGTGAGCGGCCCCAGCTTGTCCGACAGGCCCCACTTGGTGACCATGTTGCGCGCCAGCTCCGTGGCCCGCTCGATGTCGTTCGAGGCTCCGGTGGTGACCGATTCGGGCCCGAAGATCAGCTCCTCGGCGATGCGTCCGCCGAAGAGCGTCGCGATGGTGCTCTCCAGACGGCGCTTGGACAAGCTGTAGCGGTCCTGCTCGGGCAGGAACTGCGTCACCCCAAGGGCGCGTCCCCGCGGGATGATGGTCACCTTGTACACCGGATCGTGCTCCGGCACGCTCATGCCGACGATCGCGTGACCGGCCTCGTGGAAGGCCGTCATGCGCTTCTCGTCCTCGGTCATCACCATCGAGCGCCGCTCGGCGCCCATCAAGATCTTGTCCTTGGCGCGCTCGAACTCGTCCATGCCGACGATGCGCTTGTTGCTGCGGGCGGCGAACAGCGCCGCCTCGTTCACGAGATTCGCGAGATCGGCGCCCGAGAACCCCGGGGTGCCGCGCGCGATCAGCGCGGGTTTCACGTCATCTGCCAGAGGCACGCGCCGCATGTGCACGCGCAGGATCTGCTCGCGCCCCCTCACATCCGGCAGCGGCACCACGACCTGCCGGTCGAAGCGGCCCGGCCGCAGCAGCGCCGGATCGAGCACGTCCGGCCGGTTGGTCGCGGCAATGACGATGATGCCCTCATTGCCCTCGAAGCCGTCCATCTCGACGAGCAGCTGATTGAGGGTCTGCTCCCGCTCATCGTGCCCGCCGCCGAGGCCCGCGCCCCGGTGACGGCCCACCGCATCGATCTCATCGATGAAGATGATGCAGGGGGCGTGCTTCTTGGCCTGCTCGAACATGTCGCGCACGCGCGAGGCGCCCACGCCGACGAACATCTCGACGAAGTCGGAGCCCGAGATCGTGAAGAACGGCACCTTGGCCTCGCCCGCGATGGCGCGCGCGAGCAGCGTCTTGCCGGTGCCCGGGGAGCCGACCATCAGCACACCCTTGGGGATCTTGCCGCCGAGCTTCTGGAATTTTCCCGGGTCCTTGAGGAAGTCGACGATCTCGCCGACCTCCTGCTTGGCCTCGTCCACGCCCGCCACGTCGGCGAAGGTGACACTCACCTGGTCCTCACCCAGCAGGCGCGCGCGGCTCTTGCCGAAGGACATCGCGCCGCGTCCGCCGGAGGCTCCCTGCATCTGCCGGAGCATGTAGGCGAACACGAAGATCAGCACCAGGACCGGCAGCAGCTGGATGAACACCTGCTCGAGGAATCCTTCCTCCTTCGGCGGGCGACCGGAGATGTCGACGTTGTACTTCTCCAGGGTCCCGATGAGCGCGGTGTAATCGGTCTCCGGATTGAAGGTCTTGAATTGCTTGTGGTTCTTCAGCGTGCCGAAAAGCTCGGTGCCCTGGAAGGTCACGGAGTTGACCTGATTGGTCTGCACGTCGTTGAGGAACGCGGAGTACGACAGCGCCTCGGGCTGGTTCGTCGTCGGCACGTAGCGGCTGAATACCAGCAGCAGCACCACGACGATGCCTACCCAGAGGATGATGTTCTTGGTCAGATCGTTCATTGCCTATGCACGCTACACCAAGCGCAAGTCCTTAGCCAATAGATCGAAACTCTCTCGCCAATAGATAGACCTCGGGGCTGCGGGCGCGAGAGGCGGCAGGCTTCACCAGCTTCACCTTGGCGAAGCGGCTCCTGGCATCGCGCAGCAGCGCATCGAAGCCTGCGCCCTGAAAGACCTTGATCAGGGCGCCGCCCCCCGCCTTCAAGGCCCGCCCGCCCATATCGAGCGCGAGTTCCGCCAGATACATCGAGCGGGGCTGATCGACGGCGTCGATGCCGCTCATCGAGGGGGCCATATCCGAGAGCACCCAATCGACCTGCCGCTCGGGAAGCAGCCCCAGGATTTGATCGAAAACCGCCTGCTCGCGGAAGTCTCCCTGGATGAATTCCACGCCTTCGAGCGGCTCCATCGCCAGGATATCGGTGGCGATCACCCGGCCGCTGCGCCCGAGCCGACGACGCACGTACTGGCTCCAGGCGCCAGGGGCCGAACCCAGATCGAGGCAGATCGCGCCCGGTTTGAGCATCTTTTCCCGCAAATCGATCTCTTCCAGCTTGAAGACCGCGCGCGACCGCCACCCCTGCGCCTGCGCGCGCTGCACGAATGGGTCGGAGAAGTGCTCCTGCAGCCAGCGACCGCTGCTCTTGGACCGTTTAGCCATTAGGGATCTATCAAAGGCGTCATAGCCTGTAGAATTCGGCGGATGTCCATCGCCCTCACTCTTTCCGATCGCCAGCGCCACTATCTGCGCGGCCTCGCCCATCCGCTGAAGCCCGTCATCCGGCTCGGCAATGCCGGTCTGACCGAAGCGGTCGCCTCGGAGACCGCACGGGCGCTGAAGGACCACGAGCTGATCAAGGTCAAGGCCCCGGGCGGCGACCGTGAGGCGCGTGATGCGCTGTTCGCGGACCTTTCGCATCGCACCGGAAGCGCTCTGGTCTACCGCATCGGCAACGTCGCGGTACTCTACCGGCCCCGCGCCGATCTGCCGAAGATCGTCATCCCGGACGAATGAGGCGCACGGCCATCGGCCCCGGATCGCCTCACTCGAACCGCACCACCACGATCTCGTACGAGCGCACCCCTCCGGGGGCGGTGACATCCACCACGTCGCCTTCGGACTTGCCGACCAGCGCACGCGCGATCGGCGAGCTGATCGAGATCCTGCCGGCGCTGATGTCCGCCTCGTCCTCGCCCGCCACCTGATAGACGACCCGGTTGCCCTCCTCGTCCTCGAGCTCGACCACCGCCCCGAACACCACCCTGCCGCTGTTGGTCAGTTTGCTTGGATCGATGATCTCGGCGTTCGCGAGCTTGCCCTCGATGTCACGGATCCGCCCCTCGATGAAGCTCTGCTGCTCGCGGGCGGCATGATACTCGGCGTTCTCGGACAGGTCACCGTGGCTACGCGCCTCGGCGATCGCCTTGATGACGTTGGGACGGGCCTCGCTCTTGAGGCGCTTGAGCTCGGCGCGCAGCGCTTCCGCGCCGCGCAAGGTCATGGGAGTGCGTTTCATGCGCGTAAGGCTTCGTGATGCAGATCCTGCAGGCGATTCACCTCGACCTCATCGAGGTGATCGAGGGCTTCGCAGGTGGCAAGTCCCGCGGCAAGCGTGGTGTAGTAAGTCACACGGTGGTGCACCGCCTCGCGGCGAATGGAGTTCGACTCGCGGATGGCGAGTTTGCCTTCGGTCGTGTTGACGATGAGATCGATCTCGTCGTTCTTGATCATATCCACGATGTGCGGCCGGCCTTCGCGCACCTTGTTCACTCGCCGGCACTCGATTCCGGCCGCCGCGAGCGCCTGAGCGGTGCCCTCGGTCGCCACCAGCTCGAAACCACGGGCCAGCAGCTTCTTGCCAAGCTCCACCGCCCCCGCCTTGTCCCGGTCCCGGACGCTCACGAAGCACACGCCCTTGCGCGGCAGGAGCACCCCGGAGCCGCTCTGCGCCTTGGCGTAAGCCTCGCCGAAGGTGCGCCCGGTACCCATCACCTCTCCGGTGGATTTCATCTCGGGTCCGAGGATCGGATCGGCCTCGGGGAACTTGACGAACGGAAACACCGCCTCCTTCACCGAGTAGTACGCGGGAACCCTGCCCTCGGTCACGCCCAGCTCGGCGAGCTTGCGGCCGCTCATCACCCGCGCGGCGATTTTCGCGAGCGGGAGCCCGGTCGCCTTGGAGACGAACGGCACGGTTCGCGAGGCGCGGGGATTGACCTCGAGCACGTAGATGAGGCCGTTCTGGATGGCGAACTGGATGTTCATCAGTCCGACCACCGAAAGCGCGCGCGCGAGCCTGCGGGTCTGCTCGCGCAACTGCTCCTGCAGCTGCGCGCTCAGGCTGTTCGGCGGCAGACAGCAGCCGGAGTCCCCGGAATGCACGCCCGCCTGCTCGACGTGCTCCATGATGCCGCCGATCAACACCCGCTCGCCATCACACACCGCATCGACGTCCACCTCGATCGCAACGTCGAGGAAACGGTCGAGCAGCACGGGGCTGTCGTTGGAGACTTGGACCGCGTGCGTCATGTAGGTACGCAGATCCTCCTCGGTGAACACGATCTCCATCGCGCGGCCACCGAGCACGTATGAGGGGCGCACCACCAGCGGAAAACCGACCTCGCGCGCAAGCACCACGGCCTGCTCTTCGGTGCGCGCGGTGGCATTGGCCGGCTGTCGCAGACCATGTTCGCGCACCAGCGCCTGGAAGCGCTCGCGGTCCTCGGCCATGTCGATCGAATCCGGCGAGGTGCCGATGATGGGCGCGCCCGCCTGCTCGAGCGCCCGGCAGAGCTTGAGCGGGGTCTGCCCGCCGAATTGCACGATCACACCTTCGGGTTTTTCCTTGGCGAGGACCTCGAGAACATCCTCCAGGGTGAGCGGCTCGAAATAGAGACGGTCGGAGGTGTCGTAGTCGGTCGAGACGGTCTCCGGATTGCAGTTGACCATGATGGTCTCGAAGCCATCCTCGCGCAGCGCGAGCGCCGCGTGCACGCAGCAGTAGTCGAACTCGATCCCCTGGCCGATTCGGTTCGGCCCCCCGCCCAGGATCATGATCTTGCGGCGCTGGGTGGGCTCGGCCTCGCACTCCTCCTCGTAGGTCGAGTAGAGATAGGCGGTGGAGGTCGCGAACTCCGCCGCACAGGTGTCGACCCGCTTGTACACCGGCCGGATGCCGAGGTCGTGCCGCTTGCCGCGCACCGCCTGCTCGGGCATCTCGAGCAGCCGGGCGAGGCGACTGTCGGAGAAGCCCTTGCGCTTGAGCACGCGAAGCCGCTCGCCGTTGAGCGCCCCGAAGCCCTCCGAGCGCACCCGCTCCTCCTCACGAATCAGGTCCTCGATCTGGGCGAGAAACCACGGATCGATGTGTGTCAGCTCGGCGATACGCTCGAACGGCCAGCCGGCACGGAAGGCATCGGCGACATACAACAGACGGTTGGCGCCCGGGGCGCGCAGCTCCTGCGACAGCCTCGCCTGCGCCTCCTCGCCGAGCGGCAGCGTGAGCAGCGGTGTCAGGCCATCGAGGCCGGTCTCGAGGCCCCGCAGCGCCTTCTGGAGCGACTCCTGGAAGGTGCGGCCGATGGCCATGACCTCCCCGACCGACTTCATCTGAGTGGTCAGCCGATCGTTGGCCGCCGGGAATTTCTCGAAGGTGAACCGCGGAACCTTGGTCACCACGTAGTCGATGGTCGGCTCGAAGGACGCCGGGGTCGCCCCGCCGGTGATGTCGTTCTTGAGCTCATCGAGCGTGTAGCCCACGGCGAGCTTGGCGGCGATCTTGGCGATCGGGAAGCCCGTGGCCTTGGAGGCGAGCGCCGAGGAGCGCGACACGCGCGGATTCATCTCGATGACCAGCAGCCGGCCATCGTACGGACTGATCGCGAACTGCACGTTCGAGCCGCCGGTATCGACGCCGATCTTGCGCAGCACGGCGATCGAGGCGTCGCGCATGCGCTGGTATTCCTTGTCCGTGAGCGTCAGAGTCGGCGCCACGGTGATCGAGTCGCCGGTATGCACGCCCATGGGGTCGAGATTCTCGATCGCGCAGACGATGATGCAGTTGTCCTTGCGGTCGCGCACCACCTCCATCTCGAATTCCTTCCACCCGATCACCGACTCCTCGAGCAGCACCTCGGAGGTGGGGGAGGCTTCGAGCCCGCGAGAGACGATGTCCTCGAGCTCCTCGCGGTTGTAGGCGATACCGCCTCCGGTGCCCCCGAGCGTGAAGGACGGGCGGATGACGATCGGATAGCCCATCTCCCCGGCAATGGCGAGCGCCTCATCGAAGCTGCGGGCGATCTGCGAGCGGGGTGTCTCGAGCCCGATCTCGCGCATGGCATTGCGAAAGAGCTCGCGGTCCTCGGCCATGTCGATCGCCTCGCGCGAGGCGCCGATCAGCTCGACACTGAACTTCTCCAGCACCCCCTCGCGAACCAGGTCGAGCGCCGTGTTGAGCGCGGTCTGTCCGCCCATGGTCGGCAGCAGCGCCGCGGGACGCTCCTTCTCGATGATGCGCGCCACGGTGCGCCAATTGACCGGCTCGATGTAGATGGCGTCGGCCATCTCGGGGTCGGTCATGATGGTGGCGGGGTTGGAGTTGACGAGGATGACCCGGTAGCCCTCCTCGCGCAGCGCCTTGCAGGCCTGCGCGCCGGAGTAGTCGAACTCGCAGGCCTGGCCGATGACGATGGGGCCTGCCCCGATGATCAGGATGCTCTTGATGTCGCTGCGCTTGGGCACGAAATGCTCTCTATCAGCGTGTGGTGGCTTGCGCCCGCGCCTGCCCTTCCGCCTCGCGCAGCTTCTCCTGCAGGCGGCGCAGCATCAGCTGAACGAAGCGCTCGAACAGCGGCTTGACGTCGTGGGGGCCGGGACTCGCCTCGGGGTGTCCCTGGAAGCCGAATACGGGCCGGTCCTTGAATGCGAGGCCCTGAAGCGAGCCGTCGAACAGGGAGCGGTGGGTGGGCAGCACGTTGGCCGGCAGAGTCGACTCATCGACCGCAAAGCCGTGGTTCTGGCTGGTGATGAGCACCCGGCCGGTCTCGAGGTCCTGCACCGGATGGTTGGCGCCGTGGTGGCCGAATTTCATCTTCAGCGTGCGCGCGCCGCTGGCAAGCCCGAGGATCTGGTGTCCCAGGCAGATGCCGAAGACCGGAATGTCGGTCTCGAGGAATGCCCGTGTCGCATGGATGGCGTACTCGCAGGGCTCGGGATCGCCCGGGCCGTTCGAGAGGAAAATTCCATCGGGCGCGAGCGCGAGCGCCTCCTGCGCCGAGGTCTCCGCGGGCACCACGGTCATGCGGCAGCCGAAGTCGGCGAGCAGGCGCAGGATGTTGCGCTTGATGCCGAAGTCGTAGGCAACCACGTGCAGGCGCTGGTGCGAGCGCAGCGGACGCGGATTCTCCGGCCAGACACTGCCATCGTTCCACTGGTAGCTGCGCTTGGTCGTGACCACCTTGGCGAGATCCATGCCCTTCAATCCGGGAAAGCGGCCCGCCGCCTTGATGGCGGCGGTCTCGTCGGCCTTCTCGCCGGTCATGATGCAGCCGGCCTGCGCGCCGCTTTGGCGCAGGATCCGCGTCAGACGCCGCGTGTCGATTCCGGCGATCGCAACGACCCGCCCGCGCTCGAGGAATTCCCCGAGTGACTCGTTGGCGCGCCAGTTGCTCGCCCGCAGCGGCAGATCGCGGATGACCAGGCCTGCGGCGTACACCTGACCCGACTCGAGGTCCTCGGGAGTGGTGCCGGTGTTGCCGATGTGCGGACAGGTGAGCGTGACGATCTGGCGGGCATATGACGGGTCGGTGAGGATTTCCTGATAGCCCGTCAACGCGGTGTTGAAAACGACTTCGCCCGTGGTGTTGCCTTTGGCACCGATCGACTGGCCGCGGAAGATGGTGCCATCCGCCAGCGCCAGCACTGCGGGTACGCTCACTTCGATGAATCCTCTCTTTTCAGATTGGTTGTCGTTTTCGGCCGATCGCCCTCGGGCGTTCGCGCGGCGCGCTCGCCGCCCGCGAGACACTCGAGCCGGTGATGCGCAGATATACAAAGCGGGAGGCGTTCCAGTGAACGACCTCCCGCCTTGCGTGGACTAACCCGCACACGAATCGGACTAACCCGCACACGGATCAGGCCGAAATTTTACGGGGCCGGGCCCCGGGTGTCCATGGAAAATTCCGGCGGCCGGAAGTTGCACGAGACCGCAGAGAATGTTGTAACTTATTGATTATAAAAGAGAATATCCCGCATGGCATAGCGGCCCGCCGGCTGGCGGGCAAGCCACAGCGCGGCCCTGAGCGCGCCCCGCGCGAATATCGCCCGATCGCTCGCCCGATGTCCGAGCGTGAGCCGCTCTCCGGGCCCGGCGAACCAGACCTCGTGTTCCCCGACGATGTCTCCACCGCGGATGACGGCGAAGCCGATCTCTCCCTGCCTGCGTGGTCCTGCCCGGTTGACGCTCGCGCCCGCCGCCTCCGCGAGGGGCAGGCCCCGCCCCTCGGCTGCCGCGCGGCCGAGGGCAAGCGCCGTGCCCGAAGGCGCATCCCGTTTCATGCGGTGGTGGGCCTCGATGATCTCGATATCGAACTGCGGCGGCAAGGCCCGCGCCGCGGTGCGAACCAGCTCGGCGAGCAACGTCACCGCGAGGCTGGTGTTGGGTGCGACCAGCAGCGCGATCTCCTTCGCGGCGGCCTCCAACTCGGCCTCGGTGAGTTCGGCTGCAAAGCCCGTCGTCCCGATGAGCAGCGGCTTGCCTGCCGCGCGGCAGGCGGCAAGATTCGCTCCGGTGGCCTGAGGCTGCGAGAAATCGATGGCGACGTCGGCCTCGGCCAAGGCGCTTGCCAGGTCATCGGTCACGATGAGGCCCGAGGCGGTCCCCGCCGGCTCCCCGGCGTCCCTTCCCACGCTCGGACTGTGCCGCGAGGTCACCGCGCCCGTGATCGTAAGGTCGGCAAACTCCGCCGCCGAGCGCAGCAGCGCCTGACCCATGCGGCCGGTGATCCCGATGATGACTGCGCGCACGCGAGACATCAGGCGCTCGAGGAAAAGAAGCGCTTCACGCCCTCGAAAAAGCTCTTCTCCCGCGGTGCGTGCCGGGGTCCGCCGTGTTTGAGAGAGTCATCCAGCTTGCGGATGAGCTCCTTCTGCTCGGCCGAGAGGTGCACGGGGGTCTCGACGACCACCCGGCAGAACAGATCCCCGCGCGAGCCGCCGCGCACCGGCTTCACGCCCTTGTCGCGCAGCCGGAAAACCCGGCCGGACTGCGTCTCGGCCGGAATCTTCAGAGCGATGTTTCCATCGAGCGTGGGGACCTCCACCGTGCCTCCAAGGACCGCTGTCGCGAAACTCACCGGCACCTCGCAGGAGAGGTGCTCGCCATCGCGCTCGAAAATCGGGTGCTCGCGCACGTGCGTCTCGACGTAGAGGTCCCCTGGCGGCCCGCCGTTGCGGCCCGCCTCGCCCTCTCCCGCGAGCCGGATGCGGTCCCCCGAGTCCACCCCGGGAGGAATCTTGACCGAGAGCTTGCGGGTGCGGCGCACGCGGCCCTGGCCAAAGCAGCCGTCGCACGGATTGCGCACGATGGTGCCCCCGCCCCGGCACTTGGGGCAGGTCTGCTGCAGCTGGAAAAAGCCCTGAGAGATGCGCACCTGGCCCACGCCGCCACAGGTGTCGCAGGTGATCGGACTGCTGCCCTTGGCCGCTCCGGTGCCATGGCAGACCTCGCACTCGACGAGCTTTGGAACCTCGATCTCGATGGTGTGGCCGAACACCGCCTGCGGCAGATCGAGCTCGAGCTCGTACCGCAGATCGGCGCCGCGAAACACCTGGGCACGGCCACCTGAGCGGCGTGCGGTACCGAAGATGTCCCCGAAGACATCACCGAAGATGTCGCTGAAGGCATCCGCTGCCCCGGATCCCCTGCCTCGCGCCCCCGCGGCGGCCGCCTCGACGCCCGCGTGACCGTACTGATCGTACGCGGCGCGCTTTTGCGAGTCGGTGAGCACCTCGTAGGCCTCTTTCGCCTCCTTGAAGCGACCCTCTGCCTCGGCGTCGTCCGGATTGCGGTCCGGGTGATACTTCATGGCGAGCCGCCGATAGGCCTTCTTGATCTCCGCCTCGGCGGCGGTCCTCGGCACATCGAGAATCTTGTAATAGTCTCTTTTCATGCGCTTCGCGCAGGACTAACGGGGTTCGCCGTGCGAACCCCGTCCGTGAAGCGGCGCGAAGCGCGCCGCAAGAAAGTATCCATGCTCACCGCTACGCGCGGCAGCCCCCCTTGGTGCGCGGACACTCAGGACGCCTTACGTCCCTTGTCCTTGACCTCTTCGAACTCGGCGTCGACGACATCCTCCTTGCCGCCGGCCGCGCCCTGCGACGCTCCGGCCCCCGCCGCCTGCTCACCACCGGCACCCGCGGCGCCCGCATCGGCCTGGCCGGCTGCGTAGGCCTTGCTCGCGATGCTGGCGGAAGCCTGGGCCAGCGCTTCGGTCTTCTTCTCGATGACCGACTGGTCATCACCCTTCAGCGCGGTGCGCAGATCCGATATCGCCGACTCCACGGCGGCGCGCTCGGACGCATCGACCTTGTCACCGAGGTCCTTCAGGCTGCGCTCCACGGCGTGGATCATTCCATCGGCCTTGTTGCGCACCTCCACGAGTTCCCGGAACTTCTTGTCCTCGGCCGCGTGCGCCTCCGCGTCGCGCACCATGCGCTTGATCTCGTCCTCGTTGAGGCCGCTCGAGGCCTTGATCACGATCTTCTGCTCGCGCCCGGTCGCCTTGTCCTTGGCGGACACGTTGAGAATGCCGTTGGCGTCGATATCGAAGGACACCTCGATCTGCGGCATGCCGCGCGGCGCGGGCGGGATGTCCGACAGATCGAACTTGCCGAGCGACTTGTTGTCCACCGCCCGGTCGCGCTCGCCCTGCAGCACGTGGATCGTCACCGCCGTCTGGCTGTCATCGGCGGTCGAGAACACCTGCGAGGCCTTGGTCGGGATCGTGGTGTTCTTCTCGATCAGCTTGGTCATGACGCCACCGAGGGTCTCGATGCCGAGCGACAGCGGCGTGACATCGAGCAACAGCACGTCCTTGACCTCACCGGTCAACACCGCGGCCTGGATCGCCGCCCCAACGGCCACGGCCTCATCGGGATTGACGTCCTTGCGGGGCTCGCGGCCGAAGAAATCCTTGACGACCTTCTGCACCAGCGGCATGCGCGTCTGACCACCCACCAGGATGACCTCGGCGACGTCGCTCGCGGAAAGCCCCGCGTCCTTCAGCGCGGTGCGGCAGGGCACGATGGTCTTCTGCACCAGCTCCTCGACCAGCGCCTCGAGTTTGGCGCGGGTGAGTTTGATGTTCAGGTGCTTCGGCCCCGAGGCATCCGCCGTGATGTACGGCAGGTTGATGTCGGTCTGCTGCGTGGAGGACAGCTCGATCTTCGCCTTCTCCGCAGCCTCCTTCAGGCGCTGCATGGCGAGCGGGTCCTTGCGCACATCGACGCCGGATTCCTTCAGGAACTCCTCGGCCAGGAAATGGATGATGCGCAGGTCGAAATCCTCGCCCCCGAGGAAGGTGTCCCCGTTGGTCGAGAGCACCTCGAACTGATGCTCGCCGTCGATTGCCGCGATCTCGATGATGGAGATATCGAATGTTCCACCGCCCAGATCGTAGACGGCGATCTTGCGATCACCCGCCTGCTTGTCGAGGCCGTAGGCGAGGGAAGCCGCGGTCGGCTCGTTGATGATGCGCTTGACCGTAAGGCCCGCGATGCGGCCGGCATCCTTGGTTGCCTGGCGCTGCGAGTCGTTGAAATAGGCCGGCACGGTGATCACGGCTTCGGTCACCGGCTCGCCGAGATAGTCCTCGGCCGTCTTCTTCATCTTCATGAGCACCCGGGCGGAGATCTCCGGCGGGGCCATGATCTTGCCATGCACGTCCACCCACGCATCGCCGTTGTCGGCACGCGCGATCTTGTAGGGCACCATCTTGACGTCCCGCTGCACCACCTCGTCCTCGAACTTCCGTCCGATGAGCCGCTTGACGGCGAACAGCGTGTTCTGGGGGTTGGTGACCGCCTGGCGCTTGGCCGGCTGGCCGACCAGCACCTCGTCGTCCTTCGTGAAGGCGACGATCGAGGGGGTGGTGCGATCGCCCTCGCTGTTCTCGATCACGCGAGGCTTGCCGCCCTCCATGATGGCCACGCACGAGTTCGTGGTGCCGAGGTCGATGCCGATTACCTTTGCCATGTTCTGCTCCGCCGAATACTGCTGAAAACGGAATTGCCGTCTATGAATGGGCCGTCACTGAAGGGTTTTGTGGGGTGCGCCGGGGTGGATTCAAGGCCCCGCACAGGCCCCCTGCGGTTAATGCGCACCCCCGGTGGGGGCCTTGGCCACGATGACCCGGGCGGGTCTGAGGAGCCGGCCATTGAGCTCGTAACCGGTCTGTATCACCTGGATCACCGTATTCGGCTCGGCCGTGGAGGACTCCTGCGCCAGCATGGCCTCGTGCCGGGCCGGATCGAAGGGCTCGCCGACAGGCCGCACCGGGGTCACTCCGAATTTTTCCAGCGCCTTGGCGAGCAGCTTCAGCGTCGCCGCCTGGCCCTGCTTGAGGCTGTGGACATCGACTTCGGGCTGGCCGGCGCTCTGTATCGCCAGCTCGAGGCTGTCCTGCACGGGCAGCAGCTCGGAGGCGAATTTCTCCAGCCCATAGCGATTGGCGGCCTCGATGTCCCGCTGGGCGCGCTTGCGGACGTTGTCGAGCTCGGCCACCGCGCGCAGATATTGTTCCCAGTGGCTGCGGGCCTTCTCCTGGGCTTCGGCGAGCGCCTGCTGGAGCTTCGGGAGCTCCCCGGGCTGCGAGAAGGTTTCGGACGGGACGCCCTCCGCCTGGGAACTTTCGCCGGCCTGATTCATGCTCATCAAGAAACCTCTACAAATAAATCATGATCACTGTCTGCATAGACAGGCCCGTAGCCCCTGCTCCGCCGGCACGCGCCTCGCGCGCGGGTGATCCGCCGGGGCGGCGAACGTCCGAGCGGGAGGCGAGAGCCGGGGGGCTCTGCCAGGCTGGACGGTCAGTGGCAGGGCACTGAGGGGAGAGGCCGGCGGGTGGCCGCAGCCCCCGAAGGCGACTCCCGCGCAACGAGATAAGGCATCAGCGCCGGGAATTCAAGGCGGAGCCCAGCAGCTTGGCCGTCATGTCCACGATGGGGATGACCCGCTCGTAGGCCATGCGGGTGGGCCCGATCACCCCGAGCACCCCGAAGACCGACCCTGGCGCGCCATACGGCGCGGTGACGACGCTGCAGTCATCGAGGATCTGGTAGCCGGACTCGTGCCCGATGAAGATCTGCACGCCCTCGGCCCTCAGACTCTGGTCGAGCAGGTGCAGGAAGTCGCGTTTTTCGTTGAACGCCTCGAAGAGCCGCCGCAGCCGCTCGACGCTCGAAAGCTCGGCGACGCTCATGAGGTTGGTCTCTCCCTTGATGACGTATTCGAGCTGCCCCTCGGGCTTGCCGGCCTCGAAGACATGCTGCGCCATGGAGATGGCATCGAGCATCACCTGGTTCAGGTGCGCGCGCGTCTCGCTCAGCTGGCGCAGGATCTCCTGGCGCACCTCCGAGAGCGAGCGGCCGCGGAACTGCTCATTGAGGTAGTTGGAGGCGCGCTTGAGCTCATCGCGCACGTAGTAGCGGTCGAGCTGGATGATGCGGTTCTGCACCTCGCGCTCCCCGTACACCAGCACCACGAGAATACGGTTCTCCGAGAGCCCCACGAACTCGATCTGGGTGATCGATGCCTCGGCGGCGCGCGGCACGGTGACCACCCCGGCGAGCTGGGTGAGGTGCGAGAGCAGCTGTGAGACCGTGGTGATGAGGTCCTTGGCGCTCTCGGGGCCGCCCTCGAACTGTCTGCGGATCTCCGCCTCGGCGGCCGCATCGACCGGCTGCACCTGCAGCAGGGAGTCGACAAAGAATCGATACCCCTTGTCGGTGGGGATACGCCCCGCGGAGGTATGGGGGGAGGCCACGAACCCGAGCTCCTCGAGATCGGCCATCACATTGCGTATCGTGGCCGAGGACAGCTGCAGCCCCGATTCGCGCGAGAGCGAGCGCGAGCCGAGCGGCTGGCCGTCGCGAATATAGCTCTCGACCAGCACGCGCAGCAGGTGTTGCGCGCGCTCGCTCAGCAGTTCTTCACGGTTTTCCTGGGACATGTTCATGCGCTGGGGAAATATAGTCGGCGCTGCGGGAGTGAGCGTCAAGCAACGGACACCTCATCCTGCTAGCATTTTCGGATGAGCTCTCCCCGCACCTGCGCGCTGGTCGGCAGATTCACGGATCCGCGCGTGGCGGAATCCTCGCAGGTCGTGGTGGCGCATATGGCAAGCCGGCACGTCACGGTGCTGCTCGCTGAAGGGGCGGCCTTGCCGGACGGGGGTACGGCCACGCGCATCCCCGAAAGCGAGCTCGGCCGCCAGGCCGACTTGATGATCGCAGTCGGCGGCGATGGAACGCTCCTCTACGCGGCGGGCCTGGTGGCGCACCACGGCGTGCCCCTTCTCGGCATCAATCGGGGCCGGCTCGGCTTCCTCACCGACGTCATGCCCGAGGATATCGCGGCCTCCCTGGACGCGGCTCTCGATGGGCGCCTCGAGGCGGACGAGCGGCCGTTGCTGGCGGCCTGCGTGCGCCACGGCGACGGGGAGATGGCGCAAGCCCTCGCGCTCAATGATGTGGTGCTGCAGAAGCTCGCGACCGGCCGGATGGTCGACTTCGAGACCCGGGTGTCGGGCCATTATGTCAATACACACTCGGGCGATGGCATCGTCGTGGCGAGCGCCACGGGTTCGACCGCCTATGCGCTCTCGTGCGGCGGCCCGATCATCGAGCCGAACCTCGACGTCCTCGTGCTCTCGCCCATCTGTCCCCACACCCTCTCGGATCGGCCGATCGTGGTGTCGGGCCGCTCCACCATCGAGATCAAGCTCCTCGATCGTCCCGACGCCCGGGCGCAGGTCACCTGCGACGGGGTGATCCTGGGGTCGCTCGTTCCCGAGGACGTCCTCTCGATCCGCCCCGCCAGCGAACGGATCACGCTCCTGCACCCTCCCGGCCATGACTATTTCAAGCTGCTGCGCTCGAAGCTGCATTGGGGCCGCGGCAGCCCGGAGCGATAGCGCGCCATGTTGACGGCTCTACAGATCCGCGATTTCGCCATCATCGATCGGCTCGACATCGAGCTTCGAGAGGGGCTCACGGTGCTCACCGGCGAAACCGGAGCCGGCAAGTCCATCCTGGTGGATGCCTTGCAGCTTCTCGCCGGAGGCCGTGCCGGCCCCGAGGTGATCCGCCATGGGGCCGAGCGGGCCGAGATCTGCGGCGTATTCGATCTCGTCGGGGCTCCCGAGGCGCTCGGTGAATGGCTCGAAGCCCAGGCGCTCACGGGCGAGGAGCTCATCATCCGCCGGGTGCTCGGGACCGATGGCCGCTCGCGCGCCTGGCTCAACGGACAGAGCGTGCCCTTGCAGCTGCTGCGCGAGGCCGGGAATCTGCTGATCGACATCCATGGCCAGCACGAGTTCCAGTCCCTGACGCGCGCGCTCTGCCAGCGCGAGCTGCTCGATGAGTACGGCACGCTCGAGACGCAGCGCGCAGAGGTGGGAGCGGCATATCGGCTGTGGCGCGAGAAGCGCTCACGCGCGCTCGAGTTGGAAACCGCCGCCCGCGACCGCGACGCCCGGCTCGAGCTGCTGCGATACCAGGTCGGTGAGCTCGAGGCGCTCACGCTGCGGCCGGGCGAGATCGAGCAGCTCGCCGAGGAGCGCTCTCGGCTGATGAACCGGGGGCGGCTCGCGGAGGCGGCCCAGACCGCGCTCGCACAGCTGTATCAGGGTGAAGAGAGCAACGCCAACAGCGCCGTCAGCCGCGCGCTGCAGGCGCTGCGTGCCGGCGCCGCGCTCGATCCGCAGCTTGGCCCCATCGTCACCCTGGCCGAGGAGGCGGAGGTGCGCATCCGCGAGGCGGCGCGGGAGCTCGAGCGCTATGGAGAATCCCTGGAGCTCGACACGGCGCGCCAGGACGAGGTCGAGAGCCGTCTGGCGGCCATCGAGGAACTCGCGCGCAAACATCGTGTCGCGCCGCCGGAGCTCATCTCGCGAGGCACGCAGCTTGCGGCGGAGTTGCACTCGCTGGAGCGCGCCGAGGTCGATCTGGCGGTGCTGCGCCAGGAGCTCTCGGCGGCGCTCGATCGCTACCGGCATCTGGCCGCCTCGCTCTCGAGCGCCCGTTCGGCCGCTGCCCGCTCACTCGGCGAGGCCATCAGCGCGCACATGCAATCACTCGGCATGGCCGGGGGACGATTCGAAGTCGGCGTGTCGAGCGGGGAGGAGCCCGCGCCTCACGGAGGCGACGAGGTTGGATTTCTGGTCAGCGCCAACCCCGGCCAGCCGCCTCGGGCACTCTCCAAGGTCGCCTCGGGCGGTGAGCTCTCCCGGCTCTCGCTCGCGGTCCAGGTCGCCAGCAGCGCGCGCGAAACGCGCTGCATGGTGTTCGATGAGGTCGATTCGGGCATCGGCGGCGCCGTGGCCGAGATCGTCGGTCGCGAGCTGCGCTCGCTCGGTGAGCGGGGCCAGGTGTTGTGCGTCACGCATCTGCCCCAGGTGGCCTCCCAGGGACATCATCACCTGCGGGTCGCCAAGCTGACCGATGGCCTGAGCACCCGCACCAGCCTCACCGAGCTGTCTCCCGAGGATCGCATCGAGGAGCTCGCCCGCATGCTCGGCGGGATCGATGTGACCTCGAAGGCTCGCGAGCAC
Source organism: Pseudomonadota bacterium (assembly GCA_021777555.1). GTDB lineage: Bacteria > Pseudomonadota > Gammaproteobacteria > Steroidobacterales > Steroidobacteraceae > 13-2-20CM-66-19. The sequence continues at coordinate 73,222 of JAJYDK010000014.1, forward strand.
GCGCGCGAGATGCTCGAAGGCGCATCCAGCCTCCCGGCGCGGCGGTCCGAGAGCCAGCCAAGAGGGCGAGGTGCCCGGCGCGCGGCCCCGAAGGGGCGAGGCTCAGGGTGAGCCGGGCAACAGGCGCTTAGCGCTCATTTCTCCACCTTGCGCCGGTGCGGACAGTCGACCCGGCGGCAACTGCCGTAGAGGATGAGCGCGTGGTCGCGGATCTCGAAACCGAGCTGGCGCGCCACGGCGGTCTGACGCTCCTCTATCCCGGCGTCGACGAACTCTTCGACACGGCCGCAGTCAAGACACACGATATGATCGTGATGTGTGCCCTGATTGAGCTCGAAGACCGCCATGCCGTCCTCGAAGTGATGCCGGGTGACCAGGCCGGCGGCCTCGAACTGGGTGAGCACCCGGTACACCGTCGCAAGGCCGATGTCCTCGTGCGACTCGAGAAGGCTGCGGTAGATGTCCTCCGCCGACAGATGCCGCGTGGCGCTGCCTGCCAGGATTTCGAGGATCTTGAGGCGAGGCAGAGTGACTTTCAGGCCTGCTTTGCGAAGGTCCTTGCCTTCCACGGCGTCGTCGTCTCCGGATGAGGCGCCGCGAGAAACGCGGCGGCGATGGCACGATCGAGGGTATGATCTGCCCCCACTTATTGTTCACATTATGGCCCATCGGAGCTCCATGCGACCAGCTCAACTGATCCCGCCGCCCCGGCGCCTCCTCATGATCCTCGCCGCGCTCTCGACGCTGCTCGCCGGCTGCGTGTACCGGATGGACATTCAGCAGGGCAATTACCTCGATGGGCACGATGTGGGGCAGTTGAAGGTCGGCATGACACGCACCCAGGTGCGTTACCTGCTCGGCACGCCCATGATCACGGATCTGTTCGATCACAGCCGCTGGGACTACGTCTACTACTTCAAGCGCGGCTACGTGCACGAGCCGATCGAGAGCCGGGTCACCGTGTACTTCCAGGGCGACAAGGTCGAGCGCTTCACCCTGCACAACATTCCGAAGGGCCGTCCCATCGGCCCGGGCCTGCTGCCCTCGGTCAAGAAATTTCCCATCTAGGCCGGCGCAGCCCGCCCGGCGACGTCAATTCCGCAGCCCGTCCCGCGTGAGGCATGCGCGGGCCGGGGAGCTTGCGGCCTACCCCCGGCGTGCCCCTTTGAGGCGCTCCCTGCGCTTCGCCCTGGGGTCCTGGCGCAGGGCACGGTACAGCTCGATCCGGTCTGCCTCGGCCGGGATGTCTGCACGATCGCGCAGCTCACCGAATATCCCCACCGGCGCGCTCTCCCAGGGGATGTCCTCGTGCGGCGCGAGGTGCCGCGCCGCCGCGATCGCATCGCCGATGCTCGCCTCGGCCGGCAGATCCAATGTCCACTGGAATGAGCGCCCCGCGGCGGCATAGATCACGACGCACCGCTTGCCGGGCGGACCGCTCAAGGACTCGCCAGAGGCTCGCCGGGTTGCATCGCGCGACTGCGTACGACGAACGCATCGACCAGCGAGCCGATCGTCTCGGCGAACTTGTGCTCGAACAGCATGGCCGACAGTGAGTGCTTGAACTGGAAGCGCAGCGCCAGCTCCACCAGCGACCCCTGCCCGGCGGGGGAGATGCGCCATTCGCCCTCGAGAGTTGAGAAAGGACCACTGACGAGCCGCATCGTCACCTTGCGATCCGGCTCGAGCACGTTGCGCGTGGTGAATTCCCCGCGCAGCGGCCCGCGGTGCACGCCGATCGTCGCGACGATCTCGCGCTCCGTGCGAGACACCACCCGCGCATGGGAACACCACGGCAGGAATTGCGGGTAGCTCTCGATATCGTTGATGAGCGCGAACAGGCGGCTCGGCGGCAAAGCAACGAGCGCCGAGCGCTTGACCTCTCGCATGGGCGGGCATTCTCCCAGGATCGGTGCGTCGCCGACAAGCACCGGAATGTGCAGCGCCGGCTGGTACAATGGAAAGTCCCTGCCTCCCGTTGCAAAAAATGCCTCCAAAGTCCGATTCCCCATCGCGGCTGATCGCCGAGAACCGCAAGGCGCGCTTCGATTACTTCATCGAGCAGCGCTACGAGGCGGGTCTCGTCCTGCAGGGCTGGGAGGTCAAGGCGATGCGCGCCGGCCGCGCACAGCTCAAGGAGGCCTATGTGTATCTGCGGGACGGTGAAGCCTTCCTGTTCGGAGCGCATTTTTCGCCCCTCACCTCGACCTCGAGCCACGTGATCGCCGACCCCGTGCGCACGCGCAAGCTTCTGCTGCATCACAGCGAGCTCAATGGACTGATCGGCGCGGTGGAGCGCAAGGGCTACACGCTGGTGCCGCTCGAGCTGTACTGGAAGAACGGGCGGGCCAAGCTGCAATTCGGCCTGGCCAAGGGCAAGAAGCAGCACGACAAGCGCGCCGTGGAAAAGGATCGCGACTGGCAGCGCGACAAGGCGCGCCTGCTCAGGCGCGGTTAGGCCGTCGCCCGCCTTACGGCATGTTCAAGCTGCCGATGAGGTCGCTGAACGAGTCGCCCGATCCGGAAGTCGCCGTCAGCTTCGAGTTCTTGAACTCATAGACCAGATTGACCGTCATCACCGTGTCGGTGTGCCGGACGCTCCCTGGCGGCGGATTGGTGTTGTTCGTCAACTGGACACCGACGGCGAGCGACAGCGTCTTTTCCATCTTGACCTGCAGCGACAGGTTGTCGGTCGTCATGGTATCGCTCGACCCCGATTCCACGAGCAGCGTATCGAGCACATGGGTCGAGGAGCTGATCGAGTGCCGGTATTGAGCCCCCGCGTGAACCACCGCGTCATCGACGACCGGCCGGCGCACCCGGGAAGTGACGGCGCCGAGAGCGTTCGTGGTCAGCAGCTCCGGGCGCTCGCGCCGGAAGCCCGCTCCGAGCTCGACGGAGAGCTTGGTCGCATTCGTCATGACCAGAATCCGGCCGAGACCGCTCGCGACGCTCTCCTGGTACGCAAAGCCGTCGAAGAGGTTGCGGTCCCAGCGCCCCGTGCCGAACCAGAACGTATGCCGGCTCAACGCCAGGTCGGCCTGCAGGTGCGCGTTGATATCCTGCTGGGTCGTCAAATGGCTCGAGCTCGCGTAGAGCGCGGCGAGCCCACCGCTGTAGGTCCATCGTCCTATGGCATGCGCGGCCTCGAGCTTGATGTCGCCGCTCTCGCTGGTGGTGGCGGCGCGGGCCGCCACCAGGCCGATCTCTCCATGAGTCGCCCACTTCGAGCCGGCCCAGACGGGGCCGGGCACGAGCAGAGCGGCGCTGAGCAGCGCGACGGTCTTTTTCCTCATCGATTGAACCTCCCCAGGGCATCGGCCCGCGATATCCGGACCTCGCGAAAACAAAAAGAATGCACCTTACACAAACCGGACCGCCGAGTGAATCGCTTGCACACGGCGCGTCGCGGGCGGCGGACAGCGGAATCCGCGCGCATCCGGGTCGTCTTGCGGTATGCTATGGGCGTTTCCCCGGGGGCGACCGGTTTCGACGTGGGTTGCGAACCTTCAGGGGCGTACCGAGGCGCAGTGCCCTCGTAAATCACGCTGCAAAACATAGTTGCCAACGACGACAACTTCGCTCTCGCCGCCTAATCGCGGCTGACCTCCGACCGGTCCGTGCCTGTGCGGTCGACTCGGGGGACGCGTTCACAGGATCGCGATACGGCGTGCGACGGGCCGGATCGTTAAGAGTCACCGTCCGCTGGCGCTTCGTCTTCCCTGCCCCTCGGGTAGCGCGG
>JAJYDK010000001.1:0-194326 GCA_021777555.1 Pseudomonadota bacterium
CGCAGCGTGGCCGCATCGTGCTCGAGCGTCTGCCGGCCTACGCTCCGGAAATGAACCCCGTCGAATGCATCTGGGGTTACCTCAAGCATCACGCCATGCCCAACTACTGCGCCGCGAACTTCACCGATCTCGCCCAGCGCGCTCGCAGGAACCTGCGCTCGATGCAGCGACGTGCCACACTCGTGACCGCATTCTGGAAACAGGCGGAGATGTTTTGACATGGTCACGTACTTACGCAAGACTCGATTGGACAGATTTCTCATCGGGATAAGTGGATCTGTCGGCTTCGTTGATGGTCTCTTCGATCTGTATTTTCGTCAATCGTTCCTACGCCGCGCAGTCTGACGCGCAGCGGCAGAAGCTCCGCGGAGCGTGCTTTCGGTGACACCGATCATGCCGCGAGCCTGCATTCTGCACGGCCGTAGTAAACATCGTCCGGGGTCTGGTAGTCCAGCGCCTGGTGGGTGCGCCGGGCGTTGTAGAAGTCAAAATACTCTGTCAGTCCTCGTCGCAGCTGCGTTCCGGTCTCGTAGGCATGCAGGTAAATATTTTCGGTAGCTAAAGCAAAAGCGTCGATTTCGGAATTCCACAACAGACCGCGCGTGCCTTGTCAATACAGCTCGTAGTAGCGGACTCGTTGGACGCCGACTCTTGGTCGGGTTGCATTGACTGCCTCTTCGAGGACGAGCGGTACAATCTCTACAGGCTGCCTTCTGCTTGCTCGTCGGGGTGTCTTGGTGGGAGTCTCGTTGGTCCCGTGCCGAGCCTGCGGAATGTCGAGCGACCGCAGGCCGACGCGCTCCTGGGCCTCGCGCATGACCCCGCTCAGCCATTTTGGGCGCCGGTTACGGAAGCGAGGATATTGAAGGTGGTCCGCGCAAAGCCTTTGAGCTTGCGTTTGGGCGATCCGGGTAACTTAACCGCGCTCAGGTAGGACCTGATCCCTTCGATTCGACGCCCGGCTCGAATCAGCGCAGTCGCACTGTCGATATGGGCTTTTACCAGCCGATCGTTCAGTGCAGCGCGCCGGCTCTCGGTGTCGGCGACGCCATGCAGGTACGATAGAGCCCTCGCTTTGTCCAACTCAATCAGCATTCCGGACTCGTTTGTGATGTTCGAGTCGTGCCGCCGTATTTCCACGAGCACTTGAGGCAGCAGGGCGACCTTGCCGCGAACGAAGGTGCGCATGACGAATTCCGTGTCCGAGCCGATGTGAAGCGACTCGTTCATCCGCATGTCCGAGATGATGGCGCGCCGAAATACCATGCACTGCAAGTAGGCTGGAAATTCATGGAATTGCACGAACGTCGAGAATGCGTCCCCTTCGAGAACGAACCCGCCTTTCAGGCTCCGCAGCCGCTTCTGGATGTGCGCGAACTCGCTGCAGAAGGTGAATTGCTCGTTGATGACCCTGCGAGGATTGTCCCTGATGCGTGCGAAGTTCGAGAAGCAGCACATGAGGCCTTCGTCCTCGGCCAACATCGCCATCTGTCTCTCGAGCATCGTATGCCGCCAGAGGTCGTCGGAGTCGAGAAATGTCAGATATTCACAGGACGCGATCGCGAGTCCCTTGTTGCGCGCAGCGGCGACGCCGCCGTGCGGTGTGGTCAGGTAGCGAATTCTAGGATCTTTGTAGGTGGATACGACATCTTTTGTGTGGTCGGTGGATCCGTCGTCGATTATTAGGATCTCGCTCGGCGAGAATGTCTGTGCAAGCACGGAGTCGATGCACTCGGCGATGTACTTGGCGCGGTTATAGGTGGGAATAATTACGGAAACGCTTGTGCTTCGCATAATAAACTTTTGTTCTTGCGGAGGAGATTTAATCGCTGGCGGTTGGTGTTCCGGAAGTAAGCGGGTCAGGATCGTAAGCCTTGGGGGGCGACCTCATTCCGCGCATCGAGGTAGGCTACGCGTCATTGATCGCTTTCGGAGAGCTATGGCGTCTGCCCTGCGACCCAATCCACATTGTCTCCGCAAAGAAGTCTCTCCAACAATTGTAAATCGCACCGATTATGAAGACACTGTGCTTCTTCATCGCCTCGCCCATCGGCACCATTTTCAATCGTAACGGGAGCTGGACCGGCGCATCCTGCGCCACTTCTCATCCCCGACCTGGGAAGGTGAGGTCAGGCTGGCGTGATGTGGCCCATACCGATTCGTCTAGAGTGACTTGATTATATTATACAAGGTGCGTGCGAATCCGTTTACCTTGCGCGCTGGTGATCCCGGCATTCTGAGCGCCTTCACGTAGTGCCCGAGCGCGGCGGCCCTTTTTCCTTTGCCGATCAGCATGGAGGCGCAATCTAGATACGCCTTGATGATCCGGTCGTCCAAGGCCTTGCGCCGCGCGTCGTCATCAATGGCATTGCGCAACAGCAGGAACGCCTTCAGCTTGTCCTGGGCCATGGATGAAGTATCCCGGGTGACATTCGCATCGTGGCGTCTCACTTCGGCTAGCACCTCGGGCACGAAGGCGACGCCGCCCTTGAGGCTCACGCGCAGGAAGAATTCCAGGTCCTCACATTTGCGCAGGGATTCGTTAAGCCGCATGTTCGAAATTACAGAGCGGCGAAATGCGATGCACTGCAGGTAGGCGGGGACTTCTCCAAATCTCACCAGCTGGGTAAACGCATCACCCTCAATCGTGAATCCTTGTCCTTGCGCACAGGGTTTCGCGCTCACCGTCGAGAGTTCGGGGTAGAAGGTGAACTGATCGGGCAGCACCTGCCCGGTGGCCTCGACAAAGCGAACAAAGTTTGTGAAGGAGCAGGTGAGACGCGCGTCTTGGCTGAGGATCCCGATCTGCCGCTCGAGCATGTTCTCCCGCCATCGATCGTCGGAGTCAAGGAAGGTGACATATTCACAGGTGGAAAGCGAGATGCCCATATTGCGTGCCGCGGAGACCCCGCTGCGTGCTATGGGCACGTACCGGATCCTCGGGTCGGTATAGGCCGACACGACATTCGAGGTATCGTCCGTGGAGCCGTCGTCAACAATGATGATCTGTTGTGGCGGGTCCGTCTGGGCCAGCACCGAGTCGATGCTCTCGGCGATGTAAGGGCCGCCATTGTACGTCGGAATTACAACGGATACGGTTGAGTCTGACACAATTTGGCGTTCCGGTCGGTTCATGCGAGTTAGTGTTGGCGGCTGCCTCGAACCGAGGAGAGCATATTAACTGTGGTGCGTGCCAGGCCTTTCAGCTTGCGCGTGGGAGACCCGGGGGTTTTCAGTGCATTGATGTAGGACAACATCCCATCCATTCGGCGCCCTGTCCGTATGAGCGCCGTGGCGCTATCAATATGTCCTTTCACTAGACGGTCGTTCAGTGCCGCGAGCCGATCTCCGGTGTCGACGACCTCACGAAGGTGCAGTAGCGCTCTAACCTTATCCTGCTCAATCAGGATTCCCGACTCGTTGGTAATGTTTGAATTGTGACGTCGTATGTCGGCGAGCACCTCCGGGAGCACGGCAACCTTTCCACGCATGAATGCACGCATGATGAATTCCGTGTCTTCGCCGATCCGAAGTGATTCGTTCATGCGCATGTCCGCGATGATGGATCTCCGGAACATGATGCACGGCGTGGCTGCGGGGAATTCGTGGAATCGGATGAAAGTCGCAAACGCGTCCCCGTCGAGAATGAACCCGTCGCCGGTGCGTCGCAATTCTTTGCTCAGGCCCGCGAACTCGGTGCAATACGAGAATTGCTCATTGATGATTTTCCGGGGCGCGTCCGTGAAGCGCGCGAAGTTCGTGAATGAACAAACCAGGCTCTCTTCTTGCTGCAGCATCGCCAGCTGCTTCTCGAGCATGGTGTCTCGCCACAAATCGTCGGAGTCGAGAAATGCCAGGTAATCGCCGCAGGCGAGGGCAATCCCCCTATTGCGGGCGGCGGCGATGCCGCCGTGCGGGACGGGGATGTACCGGACCCTGGTGTCCGAGTAGGCGGCGACGACGGATCGCGTGTTGTCCGTTGACCCGTCATCGATGATGAGAACCTCTTCCGCTGGGCGCGTCTGTGCCAGCACGGACTCGATGCTCTCCGCTATATACTTTGCGCGATTATAGGTGGGGATGATTACGGAAATGCTGGCGATTCGCACAATCGGCTCCAGTGTCATTCCGAAATTCGCTTGAATTGTATCGCGGCGTTGGAGTCATCGCGACCCGGCCATTACGGAATCCCCCAAGCCTGGCTTTCCGTGTAAGTCCCGGGGCGGCTCGCACGGCGGCTGCTGGCGCGGCTTGTCGTATCCAGCGTCTTGGAGAACTGTGCGTGTGGCAAGGTTGAGCAGAGCGCGGTCGATCAGCGGGAGCGAATCCTGCCGCAGGTGCGGTGTGGGTGGACGGTCGGACTTGATTTGGCCGATGCGCTTCATCTCCGAAGACCGTGGCACGGGCCAGCCTATGTATGATTCCAGTCGTGCGACTTCGGCCGGATCGTCGAGATCCTCGTACCGGATCAGTAATCCATTGACTTGCGCATATCCCTGGAGGTAGCCGCGAGTCATGTTGGCCCAGTTGCGACCGAACGCGTAGGGAGTGGACACGTAATTCGGCCAGTTGCGGGCCCAGTTTAGCCCCCACTCGCGGTACGAGAGGTAGGCGTCGTGGGGATGGCGGTAGACGAATACGATCTTGCAGTTCGGAAACAGGACGCGCAGATAGGCGGCATGCTCGATGTTTAACCGGACTTCTTTGAATCCCCAGTGCTTGCGTCCGGACTGCGCCGCCGGATCGGAGAACAGCTTGCGGTAGAAGGAACGATGCGCTTCGAAAAGTTGGTCGACATCCGGATAGAGATTGGCGGTCCAGGTGTCGGAGATCCTGTCGGCCGCCATACGGGAGAGGAAAAAGGAATCTGGAGGCCAATCGTGGGTGAACGCCCGAAACTGGTTGAGCAGGCCGTCGAAGATGTTTGAGTGTGCGAACGGCTCGCCCCATAGGAGCAAGTCTTCGTTGTGCGCCATGAGCATCCGCTGCAACAGGGTCGAGCCGGAGCGCCACCCGGCTGACAAGATGAACACCGGGCTGTCGTCCGCCGGGCGCTCCTCGCGAGCAGTTCGTTTGAGGGCGTCTTCCAGGCGAGATGGTACATCGGCCCATAGGGTCGTGGCCTTGTAGGCGAGGCCCCAGGTGTGCCTCGGTCCTAGGATTGCCCTGATGATATCGCGCGACACCCGATCAATTGATCTGAGCATGAAGGTCGATCTCCGTCAGGTCGGCTCACAACCTTCCATCCACTTCGGCAGCCTTTAACACGTGTTTGATGTCATAGAGCACGTGATTCTTGCGGCAGAGCCTATGAATCTGTGCCGCGCCGAGCTCGTGGAATTCCTTGTGTGCGACTGCCACGACGGCGGCGTCGTAGCCGTTCTTGTGCAGAGAGCGGGCAAGGCGCAGCCCATACTCGTGCCGGCACTCCGCGGGGTCGGCCCAGGGATCAAAGGCATCGACTTGAGCGCCGTACTTCTCGAGCTCGCGCACCACATCGATGACCTTCGAATTGCGGATGTCCGGGCAGTTTTCCTTGAAGGTGACGCCGAGCACCAGGATGCGAGAGCCATTGACCTGGATGCGCTTCAGGGTCATCAGCTTGACAATTTCGCCGGCGACGTGAATCGGCATGTTGTCGTTGAGGCGCCGTCCGGCAAGGATCATCTCCGGGTGGTAGCCGATCTCCTGCGCCTTGTGCGTCAAGTAGTAGGGGTCCACGCCGATGCAGTGACCGCCGACAAGCCCTGGCCGGAAGGGCAGGAAGTTCCACTTCGAGCCCGCGGCCAGCAGCACCTCCTCGGTGTCGATGCCGAGCCGGGCGAAAATAAGGGCAAGCTCGTTAATCAGAGCGATATTGACGTCGCGCTGCGTGTTCTCAATGACTTTGGCGGCCTCGGCTACCTTTATGCTCGGGGCTTTGTGAGTTCCCGCTGTGATAATTGACTTGTACAGGGAGTCGACGAACTCGGCTGCTTCAGGGGTGGAGCCGGAAGTCACTTTCTTGATGGTGGGCAGGCGATGCATCTTGTCACCGGGATTGATGCGCTCGGGGCTGTAGCCAACGAAAAAATGCTTATTGAAAGTGAGGCCGGATTCGCGTTCCAGGATCGGAACGCAGACCTCTTCGGTGCAGCCGGGATAAACGGTTGATTCATAGACGACTACATCGCCCCTTTTTAGCACCTTGCCGACGCTGGTGCTGGCACCGGTCAATGGGCTTAAATCCGGTCGCTTGTAATTGTCGATAGGAGTCGGCACCGTAACAATGTACACCCGGCAAGACTTCATGTCCGCCAAGTCCGACGTAAATGAGAGGCGCGTGGCCGCGGCGAGCTCCTCCGGGTCAACCTCGAGGGTGCTGTCCCGCCCAGCCTGGAGCTCTTTGATGCGATCGGTCTTGATGTCGAACCCGATCGTCTCAAAATGCTTGCCGAGCTCAGCCGCGAGCGGCAGGCCGACGTAGCCGAGACCGACGACACCGATGCGGCATTTCCGCAATTTCAGCACGCGAATGCTCCCTGGTTTGGATATGGGTGAAGAGCTGAACAGCACGATAGCATACTGATTTGAAGCTGTGTTTTCAGCGGTACGTGGACGATCAGTGCAATGGGCAGAACTTGCGTATCCAGGGCGGCCGGTCCTAAGGTCTTGGTGCCAGGAACCGCGCCGCGCACCCACCGTCGTTGCGGCCTGTGTCGGCACATGGCGCCAGCGTGGCTTCACATACTGGAGCTAGTTTAGACTAGGGGGCCTGTGCAGCCCGGCGCTTCACTCCGTCCCTCGCGATGCGGGAGGGGTCCAAGGGCCGGTCCGCGGGGAATGCCTTTCCGCGAGTTCAGGTCGGGCGGACTCCTTTGAACAAGACCGCAAACATCATCGGGCACTACAATGGCGGGGGCCTGAGCCGCGACATCGACGTGCTGCGGACCGAGCTCGTCCAGTTAGGATGGAGCGTCGTGGTCAATGCGAAGCCCAAACGGCTGAATAGCGCGTCTTCCGTGGGACGCTTGCTCGGTGGGGTACAGATCAAACTTGCGAAGATGGCGGTTGAAGTGGGTATCTCGAAGCCCACCTTCGACCTGAATCTGCACTTCGAGGAAATAGACGCCGAGTGCATTCGATTCGCGAAGCGCAATATTCTGATCCCCAACCAGGAGTGGTTCCAGCAGTGGCAGTGCCGTTACTTGAGCCAGATGGACGAAGTTTGGGTCAAGACACGCGTTGCGGAGCGCGCGTTCTCGAAATTCGGCTGCAAAGTGCGCTTCATGGGATGGGCTAGTGTCGACCGCAGGGTTGCCACTCTCCGTGGCCCCAAGACTCTGACGGCGCTGCACATCGCGGGGCGCAGCCGCGTCAAAGGCACTGAGGCGATCCTGGATGTCTGGGGTGAGAATCCACAATGGCCGGTGCTCCGGGTGTTGCGCAGCATGCATGCCTACGATGGGCAGCCAATCTCATGGCGTAGCCGCCCGTCAGCGCCGAACATACAGATCATCTCGGAGCGGGTGGATGAGCGAACGCTCGGCCGCCTGCAGAATGAGAGCTCTATTCACCTGTGTCCAAGCGAGGTCGAGGGATTCGGGCACATCATTCAGGAGAGTACGAGCGTCGGGGCCGTGGTGATCGTCACGGATGCGCCGCCCATGAACGAAATGATCACGCCCGCAACAGGTATCCTTGTTGCGGCAGAGCGGTCCGAGCCGATGAGGCTCGGGCGCCGGTATTTCGTCGATCGGGCCGATCTGGCAAGGCAGATCAATGCTGTCCTTGGCATGACCGATGAGCAGCGTGAGTCGCTGGGGAGGGCTGCACGTCTCGAATTCGAGCAAAGCAATGCGGCGTTTCGCGTAAATCTGAAACATTACCTCGAGTCGATATATGGTTAGGCGAACACTAGACCGAAGTTTTCATCCGGATCGATTGGGTCTTCGCTGACGCAAGCGCTCATAGAGCGGTGCACGGTGGCAATTTCGGAGCTTGGCATGAGGCTCATCGAATCCCTCAAGGCGGTAATTCCGGGGGAAGTCAAGGCGCTGGTAATGTCCGGACGAGCCTACTGGCGCAACCGCCGCTCGCCACGAACGGTGTTCTCCGACATATACGCTGATAACTTATGGGGTGGCTCCGGGGATGAGCCGTTTTCGGGCGCGGGCTCCCGAGGCATAGCTGCGGTAGCCTATGTGGAGTGCGTTCAGTCGTTCATTGAGGCGCAATCCATACGGACAGTGGTCGACCTCGGCTGTGGCGACTTCTATATCGGCAAGCAAATCGCACAGGTATGCGAAGGCTATGTCGGTGTCGATGTCGTGCCGCGGGTTGTTCAGCGCAATGCGGCCCATTTTTCCAATGACCGAGTCCGGTTCACCTGCCTTGATATCGTGAAAGATTGTCTGCCGGCAGGCGACTTGTGTTTGCTTCGTCAGGTGCTACAGCATCTGTCGAATGTGCAGATCGGCAAGGTGCTGCGCAATGTTGCGCGCTATAGGCAGGTCATCATCACAGAGCACTATCCGCCGGACGGTCAGGTTGTCGCGCGTAACGTGGACAAGGTTCCGAGCGCCGACACTCGGCTGTCTGTGGGTTCGGCCGTCTATCTTGCAGATCCCCCGTTCTCTCTTTCCAATCTTGAACTCCTCCTAGAGTGCCGCCTGCCTGAAAATCCGGACAACACCACTCCCGCGTACAAAGCCGGGGTGATTCGAAGCTTTCTCTGGCGGCCTGGGTTCTCCGCGTCGTAAATGGTCGACGTGCAGTTCATCGTGTCGCTCACGACGTAATCGCGTCGTGGGATGACGTTGCACATGGCGTTTTCAGCGACTTAAACATGGCCGTCCGCGTACCGCGTCTGAATTCGAATTAGGCAGTCTCTGTGCTGAGATGGCGCCATGCGGTGCGTGATGCGCACACTTGTTTCGGAGCCGGTCGTGGCGGGGGCGGTGGGGAAAATGATGGCAGAGACACTTGACAGTCGGGTCGCGACACTGGAATCCGACGTGGCCAACATCTCGATCAATGTGGCCGACATCAAGCTCGACCTGCGCGAGATGCGCGGGACCCTGGAGAGGAGATTCGAGGCCATCGATCGGAGATTCGCGACCTTCTACCAGAAATTCATGAGCTTCGATCGAAAGTTCACGACCTTCGACCAGAAGTTCGATGGCAAGATTGCGACGCTCAATCAGAAGATCGATCACCTGGCGATCTGGCTGATCTCGACCCTGCTGGGCCTGGGAGCGGCCATCCTCGGAGCCATGGCGGCGGGTTTCCACTGGCTGTGAGCCTGCTCGGGGCGCGCGGCTGATCGACGAATCGGGATCGGCCGTGGGGCCGGTCCTGTGTCCCGGGGAGGGCGTGCCGGGATGATTCCTTCCGCTCGATAACCCTCAGGCCGGCCGCCGGGAAGGCGCGCGAGCCGCTCCTTACGCGAATCTCTCCGATTCGTGATGGCGCGCACAGCGCTTCCAGACATTCATTTTACATTAAGCCTTCACCCGGTAGACTTCGCGCCCTGAACGGGGCGCCCGCCGGGCAAGAGCCCGGCACCGGGTGCGGGCGCCATCTTGAGCCGCTTTCGAGGAACCCAGGACAGGGGGGAGTTTTGCGCATCCGCGTTTTCGGACACTACCTTTATGCCTCGATCGCGGTGCTCGCGTTCATCGAGGCCCTGGTGTTCTTCGGGGCGGTGTACGGGGCGGCGCTGCTGCGCTTCCACGGCTCGCTCAGCTTCAAGGTGGAGGACCCGGGGGACATCGGGGCGCTCTGGCCCCGGGCGGCGCTCTTCAGCGCCATCATGGTGACCTGCCTGCTCGCCTTCGGGCTCTACAGCGCCCGCCAGCGGGCGAGGCTCTTTGGCATCGCGATCCGGATCATCCTCTCGGTGCTCATGGCCTTCGCCGTGGCCTCGGCGCTCTTCTACCTCATTCCCAATCTCTGGATCGGCCGCGGGGTGGTGGGCCTGGCGGCGCTTGGCGCGTTCCTCGGCATGGTGGTCTCCCGGTCGATCTTCTTCCGGGTGGTGGACGAAGACGTCCTCAAACGCCGTGTATTGATTTATGGGGCGGGACGGTCGGCTGCGACTATTGCGGAGCTGCGCCGCCGCTCGGACCGCCGGGGCTTTCACGTGGTGGGTTTCGTGCCCGCTCCCGGGGAGGTGCTGGCGGTCGATTCGGGGCGCCTGCTCGAGTCCTCCGGGTCCCTGGTCGAGCTCTGCGAGCGGCTGGACGTGGCGGAGGTCATCGTGGCCATGGATGACCGCCGCCGGGGCTTCCCGATCTCCGAGCTCCTCAATTGCCGCCTCGCCGGGGTGGATGTCACCGAGCAGCTCACCTTCCTCGAGCGCGAGACGGGCCGGGTGCGCCTCGACATCCTGAACCCCGCCTGGCTCATCTTCGGGGAGGGGTTCCGGCGCGATCCGGTGCGCCGGCTCACCTCGCGGGGGCTCGATCTCGCGGCCGCGCTGTGCGTGCTGGCGCTCGCCTGGCCCTTCATGCTGCTCACGGCGCTCGCCATCAAGCTGGAGGAGGGGTGGAGGGCGCCGGTGCTCTACCGGCAGCGCCGGGTGGGGCTGCTGGGTGAGTCCTTCGAGCTCTTGAAGTTTCGCAGCATGCGCGTGGATGCCGAGAAGGACGGCCAGGCGCAGTGGGCGCGCAAGGGCGATCCGCGGGTGACGCGCGTGGGGGCCTTCATCCGCAGGGTGCGCCTCGATGAGCTGCCGCAGCTCCTCAATGTGTTGCGCGGCCAGATGAGTTTCGTGGGACCCCGCCCCGAGCGTCCGGAGTTCGTCGCCGAGCTCGCCGAGCGGATCCCGTACTACGTCGAGCGGCACTCGGTGAAGCCGGGGCTTACCGGCTGGGCGCAGCTCTGTTATCCCTACGGGTCATCCGAGCAGGATGCGCTCGAGAAGCTGCAGTACGACCTGTACTACGTCAAGAACAACACGCTGCTGTTCGACCTCGCGATCCTGGTGCAGACCGCGGAAGTGGTGTTTCTCGGGAAAGGGGCGCGCTGAGGGTCACAGCAAGGATCCGGGATCGATGCAAGCGCCCCGGACCGTCTGCGCATCCTTCAGACGAGAAGCCAGTATGGAATCCAGGCCATCGAGGCGGTCCTCGCCACGATCGAATCGCCGCCGTACGCAACCACCACCTTCGATCCCGGGAATTTCTTGAGAAAGGCGCTGGCGCTGCCCAATGTCTTCGGCGCCGGCTCCCGGCTGAGGGTGCTCACGAAGCCTATCGTGCCCAGGCGCGAGGAGAACGCCAGTGGAACCTCCGCGCCGCCGCGGGTGCGCCACTGAAACACCCGGCCCCTGAGCTGCGGCCGGTAGTGAAATTCCTGCCGCAGGTTCGCGTACAATCCACGTGTGAGGTCATCGGCATCCTCCAGAGCCGCCCCTTTCAGCCAGCTGGCGAGCCCCTGATCCTCCAGGAAGATGCCCGGTCGGCGCTCGCCCACCGCCGGTACCGTCCGGATCAGGAATAGCCCTTCCAGAGCGAACAGGATCTTCTTGAGCGTGACCAGCGAGATCTGGCTCGCGCGCGCCGCATCCGCGGCCACAAACGCTCTGCCCTGCATTCTGGCCAGATGCGCAAGCAGGCTCTTCAGGGGGCCGTAGCCGAGCGTGGTCGCCGAGATCTGGCGCAGATCGCGGTTGAGCAGGGTGTCGAGATGGGCCTCGAAGCGCTGTTCGCGTACATGGGCGTCGCGAAAGCAGCAGATGCCGGGCAGCCCGCCGCACTCCAGGTAGCGCGCGAAGGCCGCGGCGGACTTGTGGCGGGTCTTGCCGTGCCCAGCGAGAAGATCCGTCAGCGCCCGCTCGCCGGATGCGTTCAATATCTGCTCGCACACTGGCGGCAGCGGCAGGCTGGCGGACTCGGCGGCCGTGAACGGCAGCAGCTCGAGCGTCACGATCCGGCCGGTCAGCGATTCCCGGATAGCGGCCCTGCTCGTGAACCGCACCGATCCGGAAAGAATGAATTGTCCGGGAGTGCGATGGGTGCGCACCCATTCCTTGAGCGCCGGAAAGAGCTCCGGACACAACTGCGCTTCGTCGATGCCGAAGGGCCTCTCTCGTCCGTCAAGAAACAGCTCGGGATCGGCGCGCGCCTGCTCGAGGTCGTGACGGCGGTCGAAGGTCACATGCGCGCTGCAGGTCGCCGCGAGCTGCGTCGTCTTGCCCACCTGACGCTGCCCGAGAATCCCGACGATCGGGCTGTGCGTGAGCGCCTGTGCTATGAGGCTGCCGAGATACCTGGGGCGATCGTGTGGCACGCCAGGATCTTATCGGCAAGCAGGCCCTCTGTAAATTCTTAAAGGCTATTCTCAGTAACTGCATATGGCGCGGCAGCCCAAGACCGCGGGCGAGACGGCGCCGATCATCATCGGATTGAAATCGCCGCCGCGAGGAGACGGAGCCCGGCCGCCAGGGGCTTCGGCAGGGCGCAGGACGCATCGGCCCAGCGGGCTCTGACGCGATCCTGGTGCAAACCGCGGAAGCGGTGTTTCTCGGGAAAGGGGCGCGCTGAGGGCTGCGCGCCCGTGTTGACCCGGTGTTACTCGCCGCCGTTGGTGTCCGGCGCGCCCTTGACGCGTGTCTTCCAGACTTCGAAGGGATCCCAGGCGTTCGAGCGCCGCGGAAGCATCCGTTGCGGGCTCTTGTCCTTGAGCGGATCGTGTGAGGCCTTGCGAGTGGCGGGGCTTTGAGCTGGCCGGTTGCGTTCAGCTTTCATCGCAGTGTCCATCCTCCGTCTCGATACCACGTTATGTCCCGGCGGACGCTTGCGCGTCGCCTCCGCACGCCCGGGACGCATCCTCGGTCCCGTTGCGGGGGACGTGAAGTGTAACTCATTATGTTGTCCCTTCCACCCCTATCTATAGCCGCGTCGTGTGACGGGCGTATGACGGCGGCTCGCCCTGTCGCCAGGGCGCGAATTGTCACGCAACCTGTTGTGGATTTGTCATAAGGCACGCAATACCGTGATGGGCATCACGGTATTGCGAGTCCCGGAGGCAGTGTCCACCCGGGGTGGGGCGGCGTCTGTGAACTGCGTCACACTGCGCAGGAACCGCATGCGCAGGAACCGCAGCGCGGCGGCAACGAGGGCGGGGCTGGGGCGGGTCCGGGGAGCTCTCGCTCCCCGGAGGTGCGGTCATTTCTGTTTGAACTCTTCCGCGGTCAGCTGGTGACGCGAGAGGAGCTTGTAGAAGTCCGTGCGGTTGCGCTTGGCGAGGCGCGCCGCCTGCGTGACGTTGCCGCCGGTGATCTGCAGGATCTGCGAGAGATAACTGCGCGTGAACTCATCGCGCGCCTCATCGAAGGAGGGCAGGTGACCCAGGGTGCCGCCGAGGGACTGTTGGACGAGCTCCACGGGGATGATCGGGGTCTGCGAGAGCGCGACGTTCTGCCGCACGACGTTCTGCAGCTGGCGGATGTTGCCCGGCCAGTCCGCGGTCGCAAGCAGCTCGACCGCCTCGGGCGCGTAGATCTTCCTCGTGCCCGTTTCCTCCGCGATCTGCGCGAGGAAGTGCGCGACCAGGAGCGGGATGTCCTCGCGGCGGCGGTTGAGCGAGGGCATGTCGATGTGCACGACGTTCAGGCGGTAGTAGAGGTCTTCGCGGAAGCGGCCCTGGGCGAGCATTTCCTGCAGGTCCCGGTGGGTGGCGGAGATGACCCTGACATTCACCGGCAGGGCGTTGGTTCCGCCGACCGGACGGATGAGGTTCTCCTGCAGCGCCCGCAGCAGCTTCACCTGCAGTTGCATCGGCATGTCGCCGATCTCATCGAGCATCAGCGTGCCGCCGTCGGCGGCGCGGAACAGCCCCTCGTGGGAGCTGGTCGCGCCCGTGAAGGAGCCCTTCTCGTGGCCGAAGAGCTCGGACTCGAGGAGGTTCTCGGCCATGGCGCCGCAGTTGATGGCGACGAAGGGATGGCCGCGGCGGGGGCTCGCGAGGTGGATCGCGCGGGCGAGGAGCTCCTTGCCGGTGCCGCTCTCGCCGGTGATGAGCACCCGCGCATCGGTGCCCGCCACCATGTGCGCCTGCGCGAGCTTCTCCTCCATGAGCCCCGAGCGCGTGATGATGCCGGCGCGCCAGTCCTCGTTGGAGGCGCCGAACCCCGAGATGCGCAGCGCCTTGTGCACCTGGTCGAGCAGCTCCTGCTTGTCGACGGGCTTGGTGAGAAAGCCGAAGGCGCCCATCTGCGTCGCCTGCACCGCATCGGGGATGGTGCCGTGGGCGGTGAGCATGATGACCTTCAGGCCCGGCCAGCGCACCTGCAGCTCCTTCAGGAGCGCGATGCCGTCCATCGGCTCCATGCGCAGGTCCGTGATCACGAGGTCCGGCCGGAAGCGTCCGGCCGCGGCGAGCGCCTGCTGGCCCGATTCGACGGCCTCGACGTCGTAGCTCTCCGCCCGCAGGCGGATGGTGAGGAGTCTCAGCAGTCCCGGGTCGTCATCCACGACCAGGATGCGCGCCTTGCGCCGGCCGCTGTGCGTCGGGGTGAGTTTGCGCGGCTCGCTCGGGAGCGCGGTGGCTAGATTGGTCATGGTGGTGTCGTCCCGTTGCCGAGTTTGCCCTCGTTCAGCGATTTCTCGATGTTGGTGATGGCGGCGAGCTTGGCGCGCGCCTCACCGAGTTGTCGCCTGAGCGAGACATTCTGTTGCGCGGCGCTTCGCAGCTGGTGCTCGAGATCCGCCAACTTCTGAGCGCCGATGACGTGAAGAGTGCGGTTTTCCGTCTCGAGGGTCAATTGTCGCGTTATGAGGACAAGCTCGAGCCGCGCCAGGGTCTGCTCATCGGGCTTCAGGGCCGGGTGGCCATCGGCGAGCAGGCCGGTGAGGAGAGTCTGTGCCTGCTTCAGGTCCGAGGAGGGCGGATCGGAGGTCGCGAGCAGCAGCGCGTACTGCAGCGTCTCCCGCGGTCCTGATCGGCCCTGGTAGGCCGACTGCGCGGCATCGAGCATGCCGGCGCGGCCCGCGGCCGAGGCATCGAGGGCCCGGCCGACGAGCGCGAGGTCCTGCCCGGCGGCCGAGGGTGGGGGCGCGACCTGCGCCGTGTGCGAGGGGCCGGAGAACTGGTGCATCAGCTCGCGGCTCGTCTGGCAGCCGCTGAGGAGCGCGGCTGCCAGGAGCGCGGCCGCCACGGCCGCCTGTCTCGGGCAAGGGAATATCGGAGTCTTACGCGGCATGGGCCTGCTTTCCTTGGGTGGGCGGTTGGTCGCGGATGACGCTGATCGGCATGCGGATGCGGAAATGCGCTCCGGGGTACTCCCCATCGATGATCTGCACGGTGCCGCCGTGCGCGGTCACGAACTCCATCACCACCGAGAGTCCGATGCCCGTGCCTTTGATCGAGATGCTGTTGGCGGCGCGGCCGGTGTAGAAGGCGTTGAAGACGTGCTGGCGCTCCTCGGCGGGGATCCCGGGACCGTTGTCGGCCACATCGAGGAGGAGGTGACGGTCCTGCGTGCGGGCGCGAATGTGGATGGTGCCGCCGCGGGGGGAGTACTTGACGGCGTTCGAGACCAGGTTCTCGAGGATCAGGCGGATCTTGCCGCGGTCGGCCATCAGCGTCACGTCGTCGATCTGCACATCGAGGCGCATGCGCTGCGAGAGCACCGTCAGCTGCTGGCTCTCGAGCACCTGTTTCACGAGCGGCCGGAGCCGGAACTCGCTCGCATCGAGGCCGACGGTGGAGGTCTGCCAGGCGCTGAAGGAGAGCAGGTTCTCGATCATGCGCTGCAGCTGGATGCCGTTGTCGCGCAGGATCGCGGTGACCTCGCGCTGGCTGGCATCGAGCTCGCCCACCGCGCCATCCATCAGCAGCTCGGTCCCCTCGCGGATGTTGGCGAGCGGGGTTTTGAGCTCATGGGACATGTGGCGCAGGAACCGGTCGCGCTCCTCGTTGAGATCGATGAGGCGCCGGCGCAGCCACTCGAGCTGTCCCCCCAGGCGCTCGAGGTCGTGGGGACCTGCGACCGTGATCTCCTGGTGCAGGCTCCCGTGGCCGAGATCGCGGATGGCCCGATCGAGCTGGCGCAGCGGCCGGCCCACCATCAGGGTGAGCATGTAGATGGCGAGGAGTGTCAGCGGCACGAGAAGCGCGGCCTGCCAGAAGAGGCGCTCGCGCGCGAGGTCGGTGAGGCGCTGGAGCGAGGCGATCTCGGTGTCGATCTGCTCGTTGCTCTGCTGGGCGGTGCGGTCCACCAGGGCGCCGAGCTGGGCGAAGAGCTTCGAGAAATCCGCGACGTGCGCAGCGGCGATGCCGGGCGGCGTGGTGAGCACGAGGTGGCGGATCTGAGTCTGGAGCGCGGCGAGCCGGCCGAGCGTCTGGCGCATGTCCTGCGTCGCGTGCGGGAAGAGCTCGTTCCGGGTCGCGGAGAGCGCGTCATCGTGCTGCCGGTAGAGTGCGAGGAGCTTCGGATCCCCGAGCACGTCGTAGAGGCGCGAGGTGCGCTCCAGGGAATCGATCTCGCTGAAGAGCTTCTGGCTCTCGCGCGCCGCGGTGACCCCCTCGAGCACGATGTGCTGGCCCTTCGAGGAGAGGGTGCGGATCTGCAGGGCGGCAGTGACGATGGCCACCAACAGCGGCAGCGCGAGGAGCGCCAACCCGAGAAGCATCAGGCCGCTCAATGACTTGGGGCGGATCCAGCGCATCTATTGAATTTTACTCCTACGCCGATGCCGCACTAGCCCCAGGGCTCGCGCAGCAGCCGCTTCTCCCACTCGAGCGAGGTGCGCACGATGGTGTCGAGATCATCGAGCCGGGGCGTCCAGCGGAGCTGCTTGCGGATGCGATCCGCCTGCGCCACCAGCGCGGGGGGATCTCCGGGGCGGCGTGGCTCCTCACGGACGGTCAGGCGCTGACCCGAGACCCGCGCCACGCTCTCGAGCACCTCCCGCACGCTGTAGCCGTGGCCGTACCCGACGTTGAGCACTGTCGAGTCGCCCCCATCGCGCAGGTAATCGAGCGCATCGAGGTGGGCGCTCGCGAGGTCCTCCACATGGATGTAGTCGCGCACCCCGGTCCCATCGGCGGTCGCGTAGTCGGTGCCGAAGATGGACACGGCGGGGCGCTTGCCCACGGCATGCTCGCAGGCGACTTTCACCAGAAGCGTCGCCTTGGGTGTGGCCTGGCCCAGGCGGCACTGGGTGTCCGAGCCCGCCACATTGAAATACCGCAGCGCCACGTGCTTGAGAGTCGAGGCCGCCGAGACGTCCCTCAGCATCCACTCCGACATGAGCTTGGAGGTGCCGTAGGGGTTGATGGGGGCGGTGGGGGTGTCCTCGGCGGCGACCCCGCTCGAGGGGATGCCGTAGACCGCGGCCGTGGAGGAGAACACGAAGTGACGCACGCCGGCCTCGACGCAGCACTCGAGGAGCGCGCGGGTCGAGCAGGTGTTGTTGCCGTAGTACTTCAGCGGCTCGCTGACCGACTCCGGTACGATGGTATAGGCCGCGAAGTGCAGGACGGTGTCAATCTGGTGCGTGCGCAGGGTCTCGAGCACAGTGTCGCGGTCGCCTGCTTTGCCGATGACGAGCGGGGTATCGCGCACCGCCTGGCGGAAGCCGCGCGAGAGATCATCGAGGACCACGACCCGCTCGCCGCGGGCGCGCAGTTGCAGAACGACGTGGCTGCCGATATAGCCGGCGCCGCCGGTCACGAGGATGCTGGAAGACTTCATCTACACTCCACGTCCATGACGTCACGAAGCCAGTCATCATAAACGAATCACGATGAACGAACGGTGATGCCCAAAACCCCCGACCGCCCCGAAGCGAGACCTTCCCGTGAGCAGCCTTTCGCGGGCCTGACGCCCGAGCGCGTGCTCGATGCCTCGATCTACGCCGGCCTCGAGCCCGATGGGCGGCTCTTCGCGCTGAACAGCTACGAGAACCGCGTCTATCAGCTGGGGGTGCCCGAGGGCTTCCTCGTGCTCAAGTTCTACCGGCCCGCGCGCTGGAGCGATGCGCAGATCCTCGAGGAGCACGCCTTCACCGCCGAACTCGCCGAGGCCGAGCTCCCGGTCGCCTCGCCGCTCGCCCGGGAGGGTACGACGCTCTTTCGCTTCGGAGGGTTCCGCTTCGCGGCGTTTCCGTGGCTGCGCGGCCGCTCGCCCGAGCTCGATGCCCCGGGGGCGCGGGCGCTCCTCGGGCGCACCCTGGCGCGGTTTCACCAGGTGGGTGCGAGGCGCCCGTTCGCGCATCGGCCCGCCATCGATATCGAGCGCCTGGGACGGCAGGCGCGGCGGATCGTGCTCGGCTCGCCGCTCCTGCCCGAGGCGCTCCACCTCCAGTACGAGCGCCTGAGCGGCATGCTGCTCGAGCGCATCGAGCGAGTGTACGGGGAGGTGGGGCCCCTTGCTCGGGTGCGCCTGCACGGGGACTGCCATCTCGGCAATCTCCTCTGGGGCGAGCAGGGGCCGCTCTTCGTGGACCTGGACGACTGCGCCATGGGGCCGCGCATCCAGGACCTGTGGATGCTGCTCTCGGGGGAGGCGGCCGAGCAGCAGGCGCAGTGGGCGCAGCTCCTGGAAGGCTACGGGCAGTTCGCGGATTTCGAGTTCCGGGAGCTGCGCCTCATCGAGCCGCTGCGGGGCCTGCGCATGCTGCATCACGCCGGCTGGGTCTGCCAGCGCTGGGAGGATCCGGCCTTCCCGCGCGCCTTCCCCTGGTTCGGCGAATCGCGCCATTGGGAGGGGTATCTGAGTGATCTCGGGGCGCAGCTCGCGGCCATCGACGAGCCGCCGCTGCTCGCGCTCTGAGGGCCCGCAAAAACGAGCGGAAATTCACGGTTTTTCAATGCGATGGATGCGCAGCGCGTGGCGCGGCGTTACTGTGAAATGCAGGAATAATTCCACGCACATCTGCAGGGCCGCTTCCGCACCATGTCCCGATCCGATGCAGCGCCCGCCCGGGCGGTCGAGCCCGAGCCGATCCCCGCTCCGTCCACGGCGGCGACGACGATCGTGCGCGCGGAGCCGGGGTTCTCGCCCGAGACCGCGCAGCTGCACCCGCAGGTGAGAACCCTGCTCAAGGAAGTCCAGCTGCGCAGCGGCGGCGAGGCGCCCGAGCTCGGCATGCTGCTCTCGCTGGTGAGCGCCCAGTTCGAGGCCATGGACGCCGAGCGGCGCGGCATCGTGCAGTCGATGCGCCTGATGGCCGATGAGGCCGCGGAGCTCGCCTACCGCTCGCACGAGTCGGACCTGATCGAGCGCGTGGCGCAGGCCGAGCGCGAGGTGTTCGAGCAGTTGACCGGCAACGTGCCGCTCGCGGAGGTGCTGGCTTCGGTCACCCGGTTCATCGAGTCGGTGGGCGTGGGCACGGTGTGCTCCATCTCGGTGCTGATCCCCGATGGCTCGAGGTTCGCATATCTCGTGGCCTCCAGGCTCCCCGAGCCGCTGCGCTCGGCGCTCGAGCACGCCCCGGCGGACATCCGCAGCGGCTCGTGCGCCGCGGCGGTGTACCTCGATCGCACGGTGCTGGTCGCGGACATCACCAAGGATCCGTTCTGGGAGCACCACCGGGAGCTTGCGGTCGGGGCCGGGCTCAATGCCGCGTGGTCGACTCCCATCAAGGGCGCCGACGGCAAGGTGCTCGGCTGTCTCGGGGTGTATCACCACACGGCGGGCCTCCCGGGCCAGCGCGAGACCCGGGTCATGGCGCGCGCGGCCCAGATCGCCGGCATCGCCATCTCCCGGCGCCTCGCCGAGGAGGCGCTGCGCGAGAGCGAGGCGAAGTTCCGGGGGCTTTTCGAGAGCATCGCCGAGGGGGTGTATCAGAGCGGCAGCGACGGGCGGCTGCGCTCGGTCAACCCGGCCTTCGTCGCGATCCTGGGCTACGAGAGCGCCGAGCAGCTCTATGCGCTTCGGGACGTGGCGCCGCTTTACTGGAATCCCGATGACCGCGCGGAGTTCATCCGCCGCGTGGAGGAGGAGGGGGAGATCCGCAACGCCGAGTTCGTGCTGCGCCGGCGCGACGGCCAGCCGGTGGTGGTGTTGGAGAACGCCCGCGCGGTGCGCGATGGGACCGGGTGCATCGGCGGCTACGAGGGCACCATCGCCGACATCACCGAGCGCAAGCGCGCCGAGCAGGCGATATTCGCCGAGAAGGAGCGGGCGCAGGTGACCCTGCAGTCGATCGGCGATGCGGTGATCAGCACCGATGCCGACGGGCGGATCGAGTACATCAATCCGGTGGCCGAGAACCTCACCGCGTGGCGCCTGGAGGAGGCGCGCTGCCGGCCGATCGGCGAGGTGTTGACGCTCGTCGATGAAATCACGCGCGAGCCGATCGACAATCCGCTGCTGTGCGTGCTCGGCCGGGCCCGCAACAATGCCGCGAGCGAGCACGCCGTGCTCATCACCCGGGGCGGCCACGAGGTGGCCATCCAGGAGACCGCGGCGCCGATCTCGGACCGCCAGGGCAAGGTCATCGGCGCCGTGATGGTCTTTCACGATGTGACGCGGGAGCGGCGCCTGAAGCGTGCGCTCTCCTACCAGGCGAGCCACGATGCGCTCACCGGCCTCATCAACCGCCGCGAGTTCGACAACCGCCTGCAGACCGCCGTGCAGAGCGCGCAGCGGGGCGAGGCCGTGCACGCGCTGCTTTATATCGACCTCGACCAGTTCAAAGTCGTCAACGACACCTGCGGACACCAGGCGGGCGATCGGCTGCTGCGCGACATCACCGGACTGCTGCAGTCGCGCGTGCGCACCGCCGACACCATCGCGCGCCTCGGCGGGGATGAGTTCGGCATACTGCTCGAGAGCTGCACGCTCGAGCAGGCGACCCGCATCGCCGAGGGCGTGCGCCAGGGGATCCGCGACTTCCGCTTCACGTGGGGCTCGACCACGCTCTCGGTCGGCGCCAGCGTCGGGGTCGTGCAGATCAAGGCCGACACCGAGAGCGTCGCGAACCTCATGAGCGCCGCGGACATCGCCTGCTACTCGGCGAAGGACGAGGGCCGCAACCGCATCCATCTCTACGAGGCCGATGGCATCAGCCACCCGCGCCACCGCGAGATGCACTGGGTGGCGCGGGTGACGCGCGCCGCGGAGGAGAATCGCCTCGAGCTCTATTTCCAGCCGATCCACCCGCTCTCGAGCGTGGGCCGGACGGGCTTTCACGAGCTGCTCGTGCGCCTGCGCGATGACGACGGGCGGCTCGTGCCGCCGGGGGAGTTCATCCCCGCGGCCGAGCGCTACAACGTCATGTCGGTGATCGACCGCTGGGTGGTCCGGCGGGCGCTCGAGTTCCTCGCCGGCTGGCGCGAGAGCGGGCGCACCCTGCCGCTGCTCGCGGTCAATCTCTCGGGCACCTCGCTCAACGACCAGTCCTTCATCGACTTCGTCATGCAGCAGGTGGAGGAGTCGGAGCTCGCCGGTGCCCTGTGCTTCGAGATCACCGAGACGGCCGCGGTCACCAACCTCTCGAACGTTGCCTTCGCCATGCGCGAGCTGAAGGCGCGCGGCTGCCGGTTCTCCCTCGATGACTTCGGGACCGGGCTCTCCTCCTTCAGCTACCTGAAGACCTTGCCCGTGGACTTCGTGAAGATCGACGGGCAGTTCGTGCGGCGGCTCGCCGATGATCCCGTGGACCGCAGCATGGTCGAGGCGATCTGCAAGGTGGGGCACACGCTAGGCATCGCGACGGTGGCCGAATGCGTCGAGGCGCAAGCAGTGCTCGATGAGCTCGATCGCATTGGCGTCGATTATGCCCAAGGGTTCTTTCTCGCCGTTCCAGAGCCCATCGAGCGCCTGAGGCCGTAGCGGCGCGCACGCGCGCCACACCGCATCCCTGGCGGGCCGTCCGTTGCTGATGAAAGCGCTCCCGGTTGCGCGGGCAGATGCGGACACGTCTTACGCCTTGCTCGAGCTCAAACTGCATCGGCGTGTTCCTCTTGTCGGGGTTGGCCGCATGGGCTTTGAGCAGAGGGTCAGCAAGAGGCGTGCCGGAGCGTAAAATCCTCAATGTATTCAACACAGTGTGGCGATTTCATCTCCCGGTGAAGACATAATATGTAAGAAAGGCCGACAGCCGGAGGGGGTTCTCGGGGACGGCCCGGGGTGCGCGCAATCCGGCCTGGCGGCGGTTGCGCCGCAGTGGATGCCGGGGGGTCCCCGAGCAGGCGGGCGCCGTCCGGGCGGACACTGGGTTTGACAGAAGGCCTGACCGGATCGCACCATGCCGGGAGTGACGAACGAACGACCGTCAGGGCCCCCGATGTTCCAAGCCCCCACGCGGCGCCTCGCGGCCACGGATGCCACGCTTCTGCCCGCGCACCGGCCGCCCGGGACGCGCGGGGAGATTCTCGCGGCGGCCCTGAAACTCTTCGCCGAGCGCGGCTACGCCGGCGCCTCCATCCGCGAGCTCGCCGATGCGGTCGGCATCCAGCCGGCCTCGCTCTACGCGCATTACCCCTCCAAGGAGCACGTGCTCGCCGAGCTCTGCCGCATCGGTCACGAGGAGCAGCTGCGCAGCATCCGCGAGGCGCTCGAGGGGTGCGGCGAGGATCCGCGGGAGCAGGTGGCCGCCTACGTGCGCGGTCACGTTGCCATGCACACCTCATTCCCGATGCTCGCGGTGGTCGCCAACGGCGAGCTGCATGCGCTGTCCGCGAAGCTCGGAGGCGAGAGCGCCGCGGTGCGCCAACAGTCCGTTCAAACACTGAAGGACATCGTGCAGCGCGGTCTCGATCAGGGCGTGTTCGAGGTGCCCAACGTGTGGCTCGCGGTGGCGGCGATCGGCGGCATGGGACTGCGCGTGGCGTACTGGTACACGCCCGAGCACGAGCTCGGCGCGCAGTACATCGCCGAGGTCTACGCCGAGTATGCGCTGCGCATCCTGGGCGCTGCGGCCCCGGGAGCGCTTCGGCGGCGCTGAGGCTCGGGCGACGCGCAACGCATACGTATGCGTCGGCCAGGGCCCCGCAAATCATCACACTTTTGGGCATGAACCCGGCATACTCGGCCCCCGCCAGCCCGATCAGCACGCTCGAGCCCTCTAGGGCCCGACGGCGGCTGCGCGCCGAGCGCTTGGGGCGCACGGGCTATCGATGGGGTCCAGTGAGCGGGGGAATCTTCTGATGAATAAAGGCAATGCGGGCCTGGTGGTCGTCCTCACCTTCGTGGCGACCTTGGGCGGGCTGCTGTTCGGCTACGACACGGCGGTGATTTCCGGGGCGGTGGGGGCGATCGATCACTACTTCATCGATCCGCAGCACCTCTCGCAGACGCTCGCGAGCAGCCTTTCCGGCTGGACCATCTCGAGCGCGCTCCTCGGGTGCGTGCTCGGCTCCGCGGCCGCCGGCTGGCTCTCGATCCGGCTCGGGCGCAAGGGCGGCCTCATCGTCGCGGCGCTCATGTTCCTCCTGGGCTCGATCGGCTCGGCGGTGCCCGAGTTCGGGCTCGGGGTGATCGGTCAGATGGGCCCGGCGGCGCTCACGCCCTTCATCTGCTACCGCATCCTCGGCGGCATGGGCGTGGGCATCGCCTCGATGATCTCCCCGCTCTACATCGCCGAGATCGCCCCGAGCGAGATCCGCGGGCGGCTCATCTCCTTCAACCAGCTCGCCATCGTGGTCGGGATCCTGCTGGTGTACTTCGTCAACTGGTTCATCCAGTCCCTCGGCACCCCGGCCTGGTATCTCTCGAGCGCGTGGCGGCTGATGCTCGCTTCCGAGGCGGTGCCGGCGCTGCTGTTCCTGACGCTCCTCATGTTCGTGCCCGACACGCCGCGCTGGTTCGTCATGCGCGGGCGCAACGAGGAGGCGCTCAAGCAGCTGACCCGGGTGAACGGCGAGGCCGCCGCGCGCGGGATCCTCGCCGACATCGAGCGCACGCTCAAGGTGCGGAGCGAGCACCTGTTCGCCTTCGGGATGCCGGTGCTCGCCATCGGCATCCTGCTCTCGGTGTTCCAGCAGCTGGTGGGCATCAACGCGGTGCTCTACTACGCGCCCCTCATGTTCCAGAACATGGGTGCCTCCACCAACTCGGCGTTCCTGCAGACCGTGGTGGTGGGCGCGGCCAACCTGGTGTTCACCTTCGTGGCCATCGCGACGGTCGACCGCCTCGGGCGCAAGCCGCTGCTCGTCGTCGGCTCGGTGTTGATGGCGGTGGCGATGTTCGCCCTCGGCGTGCTCTTCAGTGCCAAGGCCGTGGGATTCGGGGCGCTGGTCGCGGTGGTCGCCTATATCGCGGGCTTCGCCCTCTCCTGGGGCCCGGTGGTGTGGGTGCTGCTCGCGGAGATGTTCCCCAACTCGATCAAGGGCAAGGCCATGGCGATCGCCGTGGCGGCGCAGTGGGTCGCGAACCTGTTCGTCTCCTGGTCGTTCAAGGTGATGGACGGGAGTCCGTGGCTCAACATGCATTTCAACCACGGGTTCGCCTACTGGATCTACGGGACGATGAGCGTGTTGTCGGCGATCTTCGTGCTGCGCTACGTGCCCGAGACCAAGGGCCGCACGCTGGAGTCGATCCAGGAGCTGTGGCACAAGCATCGCAAGGACGCCGCTCTCGCCTCCGTTCAAGCCGCCGAATAACCCCCCACGAGAGGCGCCGGGGCGCGTCGGCGCGCTCCGGCGTGTTTGGCCGGCCGGCGACCGGCCCCGCCAGGGTGTTGATCGAGAAATGAAATCCCCGTTGCCCTCGGGCAACGCGGGCGGGGCGGTCAGGACCGCCATCCCCCACCCGCGGCGCCGGGAGTATAGTGGCCGCCCGGCGATGAGTCATTTTGGGGGTAACAGCCATGACTTTGAAGCTCAACAGCACCGAAAACCGCTGTGTCAGCACATCGACCGTCGGCTACATGTGCCTGGCCCTGACGATCTGGATGATCTCGATGACCAATGCCGGCTGGTATGTGAGCGTCTACCCGCACTTCGCCGCGATGATCATGCCCATGGCGGTGGTGCTCGGGGTGATGGGCATCCTCTCGCACCTGCGCGCGCGAAGCCTGGATGCCGTCGTGTTCTTCGGCGGGGCGATCCTCTTCTGGAGCGCGCACGCGGCGGCCGTTGCGGCGGCGGGCCCGTCGACGATGGAGCCCATGAGTTATGCGGGGTGGTTCTTCGCCATCTGGGCGGCGTTCTTCGGCTACGTCTGGGTGGGGTCGTTTCACACCACGCTGCCGCGCCAGCTGTTCGTGCTCGGCCTCGCGCTCTCGCTCCTCGCGATGGCGCTCACCGACTGGACGGGGATGCCGTTCTGGCGCTACATCGGCGGCTATATCGGGTTGATCAGCGCGCTGCTCGCCGGGTTCGTCTCGGCCAGCGGCTTCATCGCCTTCGGCGGTGAGGCGCACAGCCCGAACGATGAGCACCTCGGGCAGGCGCATCCGGCGGGCTGAGCCTCGGGTCATTGCGGGCGGGGGGAGCCGGGCGGGCGCGCCCGCCCGAGAGGCCGGTGGCGGGCCTGCCTAGCTGCGCTTCTTCGCCTGCATGCGCCGGGTGAGATCGATGCGGTCGACGCCGATGTCGATCACCTGACGCATCGCCTCGGAGGCGGCCTGCTCGTCGCCCGCCTCGATGGCATCGACGATGGCCGAGTGCGCGGCCACCGTCCGATCCTGGTCGATCGGATCGTCGACCGGGGAGCTGTAGATGAAGGAGGCCACGAGCGCGGTCTCGATGACGCCCGCCACGGAACGCAACATCGGGTTGCCGGTGGCGGCGCCCACCACCAGGTGGAAATCGAGATCCGCCTCGGCGAAGGTCTGCCGGGTGTGACCGCCGCGGCTCATCTCCCGCAGACACTCGCGCATGCGCGCGATGTCCTGCGGGGCTCGCCGCTGGGCGGCGAGCCCCGCCGCCAAGGGCTCGAGCGCCCGGCGGACCTCGACCAGGCTGTACATGAACTCGTCATCGAAGCCGAGGCGCACCCGCCACGCGAGCACATCGGCGTCGAAGTAGTTCCAGTACATGTGATCGCGCACCTTGGTGCCGACCCGGGTCTTGGAGACCACGAATCCCTTGGCCGCGAGGGTCTTCATGACTTCGCGGATCACGGTGCGTGAGACGTGGAAGCGCCCGAGGAGCTCGGGCTCCGGCGGCATGTTGGTTCCGGGGGGGTATATCCCCTTCAGCAGCTCCATGCCGAGCAGCGTGGCGATCTGGTCGTGGCTGGATTTCGCCCGTTCGAGAACGAGGCGGCTCAGGCGCGGGAGCGGGGTCGGCATGGGTGGACTATAATACTACTGTAAATGGGTACAAGCCGCCGGAGCGGGAAATCATGACCGAGCAGGTGATCGTGACATGCCAGGACGCGGTGTGCGAGGTGCGCCTCAACCGGCCCGAGAAGCGCAATGCGTTGACGTTGGATATGTACCGCGCCCTGACGGAGGCGGTCGATGCGGCCGAGGCGGACGAGGCGGTGCGGGTCATTCTCCTGAGCGGCGAGGGTGCCTGTTTCACCGCCGGCAACGATCTGAAGGACTTCCTCGCCGGCCCCCCGATCGACGATCCCGCACATCCCACGGGGCGCTTCGTGCGCCGGCTGGCGACGATGAGCAAGGTCGTGGTCGCGGCGGTCCACGGCTCCACGGTGGGTCTCGGCGTCACACTCCTCCTGCACTGCGACCTCGTCGTCGCGGCGGCGGGCAGCACGAGACTCATCACCCCGTTCGTGCAGCTCGGGCTCGTCCCGGAGGCGGCCAGCACCCTGCTGCTGCCGGCCCTTATGGGTCATCAGCGCGCCGCCGAGATGCTGCTGCTTGGCGCGCCCCTGGATGCGGAGGCGGCGAGGCAGTGCGGCCTCGTCAATCGCGTGGTGGACGATGAGGGACTGATGGAGGAGGCGAGGGCGCTCGCCAAGGCCGTGGCCAGCCAGCCGGCCGAGGCGGTGCGCGCCACCAAGCGCCTGATGCGCCATGCGCGCACTCACGATGTGGCCGGGAGGATGGACGAGGAGTTGCGGGAGTTCACGCTGCGCCTGAAGTCCGAGGAATTCTCCGCCGCGGCGCAGGCGTTTTTCGCCAAGCGCCGCTAGCCCCACAGTGCGCGCGGGGGCGGGGTTTTCCACTCAGCCCATCACGCCCTTCACCGTGGCAAGACCCGCGAAGGTCGCCAGCAGCGAGGCGCCGACGTGGACCACCACCTCCGTGAAGCCCCAGCCCGCCTGGCCGCGCTCGATCGCGCTCACCACCTCGGCCGAGAAGGTGGAGAACGTGGTGAGCCCGCCGCAGAAGCCGGTGATCACCAGCAGCCGCCATTCGGGCGGCAGGGCGGGGTTGCGCGCGAAGAAGGCGATCGCCACCCCGATCACGTAGCCGCCAATGAGATTGGCCGCCAGCGTCCCGGGCGGCAGCGAGGGGAAGAGTCCGTTCAGCCGATTGCCCAGCCACCAGCGCAGCAGCGCCCCGAGCGCCGCCCCGAGCCCGATGACCACGATCGACTTCCACATGTGAAAGGCTCCCCTCGGCCCCGTCCGGGGCCGTCCATCGCAAAAGGGCAATGATCGGGCGATCCGCGCAGTCGTGGCAAGCTCTTCGTGCGCAGCGTGCGCCCAACGCTTTCGGTGGCGCGTTCCGGGGGGGCAAACGGCTCGAGCCGGGGTCGCTCGCGTCCGTGCTCGCGCCATCGGAGATTGCGCGAGGGTGTCTGCGCTGCGGCCCGGCTATTGCAGGTGCCAGCCGTGGCTCACGATCAGCGACTGGCCGGTGAGGGCGTTGGATTCGAAGGAAGCGAGGAACACGGCGGTTGCCGCGACGTCCTCGAGCGTCGTGAATTGACCGTCGACGGTCTCTTTCAACATGACGGTGCGCACCACCTCCTCCTCGGAGAGACCGAGCGCCTTCGCCTGCTCGGGAATCTGCCTGTCGACCAGCGGCGTGCGCACGAACCCCGGGCAGATGACGTTGGCGCGTACGCCGTGCGCGGCGCCTTCCTTGGCGGCGACGCGCGCGAGGCCGAGCAGCCCATGCTTGGCGGCCACGTAGGGAGCCTTGAGGAGGGAGGCCTCCTTGGAGTGCACCGAGCCCATGTAGAGAATCGTGCCGCCCCCCTGGCGGTACATCTGCCGAAGCGCCGCCCGGGTGGTGAGGAAGGCGCCATCGAGATGAACCGCCTGCACCTGCCGCCACTGCGCGAAGGAGAGCTCGGTCAGCGGCGAGACGATCTGGATGCCGGCGTTGCTCACCAGGATGTCGAGCCGCCCGTAGGCCTGGATCACCTGCGCCGTGGCGGCCTCGACCTCCTCCTCTCGCGTGACGTCCATGACCACCGGGAGCGCCTGGCCGCCGTCGGCGAGGATCTGTGCGGCCGCCTGCTCGGTGCGCGGGCGGTCAAGATCGCTCACCGCGACGCGTGCGCCCTCGCGGGCGAAGGCGCGGGCGATCGCCCAGCCGATCCCGCTGGCCGCGCCGGTGACGAGCGCCACCCGCTCCGTCAGCCGCCCCGGCATTACCTGCCCGCCTGGTAGTTGTACGTGACGGTCGCCGAGTAGGTGCGCGGCGCGCCGTAGAAGCCGATCTGGCTCACGCCGCCGATGAAGGAGTTGGCGGGCCCGATCGGTCCGGGACCGAAGTCGTAGCCGGCGACGCGGTAATACCGGTTGGTCAGGTTTTCCGCGTCGAGCGAGACCTGCCACAGACCGCTCTCGGTCGTGAATGCCAGGTGGGCGTTGAGCAGCCCGTAGGCCGGCTGGTCGGTGGGGCTCGGCCCGGTGACCGCCACCTTGGTGAAGCTGCGCCAGTCGTAGCCGGCCCGGGCGACCAGGGCTCCTGCGCTCAAGTGCCATGCATAGGCGGCGTTGACCGAAACGGTCCAGTGCGGCGCGTTCAGCGGGCGATTCTGGTCGGCGATATTGACCGATGAGACCCCTGCCGTGCATCCCGGGGCGGCGGTGAACACGCTGCAGGGGACGAGATAGTCCTTGTAGTAGGAATCGAGGTAGCCCATGTTGAGGCCGAGGGTGAGCGCGCGGCTCGCGCGCCAGGCCGACTGCAGCTCCGCGCCCTCGTTGATCTGCTTGCCGGCGTTGAGCTCGGCGGTGAGGTTGGTCGGGGTGCCATTGTACGTGACGAATTGCTGCACGCCGATCTGCGCGTCGGTGAACGGGTCGTAGAAGACGTCCATGTTCAGCCGGAGCGTGTCATCGAGCCAGGTCGACTTCAGTCCCATCTCGTAGTTGTTGGCGACCTCGGACGCGTAACCATTCTCGGTCCCGGGATAGACCGCGGCGTTGCCCCGCATGTCGAAGCCGCCGCTCATGAAGCCCCGGCTGTACATGATGTAGCCCATGACCGCGGGCGAGAAATGGTAGTCGAGCCCGAGCCGGGGCGTGATGTTCACGAAGGGGCGGGTGCGTGTGTAATCGGTCACGGGCGGAGTGGCGGAGAAGCCCGCGGGGAGGACGTTTGCATCGAAGAATTGCTGGCCGGGATAGAGCTGGACGGGAGCTAGGGTGGTGTAGTCCGTCTGGTAGACGTGCGCGGTCTTGCGATCCTCGTTCCAGCGCACGCCGGTGTCGAGATCGAGCCTTCGGGTGAGCTTCCAGGTGCTATCCCCATACGCCGCATAGCTCTTGGTGCGCACGCACCCCTGCACCAGCTCGGTGACGTACAAGGGGAGGCCGATCAGGTTGAGCGTGCCGATCGAGGCGTTGTAGTCGCCGCAGGCGGTGCTGTTCATGAAGAAGAGCCCGCCCACGCCCTTGACCCGATCGCCGGTGTAGGTGATGTTGCCTTCGCCGGAGGTCTGCTGGTCCTGGTAATAGGCCGGCACCTCGAACAGGTTCTGATTGATCTCGGCGAAGTTGATGAACTGCTGGCCGTGGCCGTGGTAGTAGGCGCCGATCAGCTTGAGATCGAGGTGGTCCGAGAGCTGCTGGGTGTAGGTGCCGGAGAAGCCATTTCTGTGGAAATAATCCCGGCTCACCGGCATGTCGTCGTACATGTCGAAGGGGTTGGAGAGCTGCGGCACGAGGTAGTTGTTCATGCGCTGCCCGCCCGAGGCGTTCGAGTTGTCGAGGATGTCATCCGCGACCAGCACGAGCCTGGAGCTCGCGCCCCACAGCAACGTCAGGTTGGCGCGGCCGGCGAGCACGTTCTTGTTCGACACGGACTCGCCGATGAAGTTCTGGGTGCTCGGGGCGGTGCCGGGCTGGGCGGCGACATGGCCGTAGCCCGCGTGGCGCAGATAGCCGACCGCCATGCCGAAATAGACGTGCTGGTCGACCACGGGGGTGGAGAAGTCGAGCTTGTAGTCGTTCTCGCCGTAATTGCCTCCGGTCACGGACACTTTGAGACTTCTCGGGCCGACGACTCCCTTGGTCACGTACTTGATGGCGCCCGCGATGGTGTTCTTGCCGTAGAGCGTGCCCTGCGGGCCGCTCAGGACCTCGATGCGCTTGACGTCGAGTACATCGAGGAGTGCGCCCTGGTTGCGCGCCATGTACACGCCGTCGATGTACACGCCCACCGCCGGATCGTTGCCCCACAGGGGATCCGACTGGCCAACGCCTCGGATATAGACGTTGATGGTGCTGCTCGTGGCACGGTCCGCGGAGATCTTCATGTTGGGCACGAAGCTGTTGAGACCGGTGAGGCTGGTGACGTTCCAGTTGCTCAGCGCCTGCGCAGTGACGGCCGTATCGGTGAGCGGCACGTTCTGCAGGTTCTCGGCTCGCCGCCGGGCGGTGACCACGACCTCCTGCAGCTGCGCGGTTGCGGGCGCCTCCGCCGCGGGGTCCGCCCCCTGGGCGTGTGGCGCGGTGGTGGAAGCGCTCTGGGCGCGGGCGGCGCCCGCGGCGGCAAGACAGGAGATTACGAATGCGCTGACGAATCTGTTCGGCATGGCCGAGCCCCCTCTGAGCAGATGATTCTCGCTACTCATCGTTCCGCCGTGACATATCGGTCTATTGAACGACCGTTGAAGTCTAAGTCAAACGAGCGTTCAATAGCAAGTGTTCGCCGCTGCGCCCGCCGGCGGGCAGGCTAGAATGAGTCTTTAAAAGAGGGGGGAGAGATGGCTCGCGCCAAGCGCACCACCAAAGAGAAGCTGCTCGATGCCGCCGAGAAGCTCTTCGCCCGCAAGGGCTACCACGGCACCTCGCTCCGGCAGATCACGCGCGAGGCGGGAGTCGATCTCGCCCTGGTCAATTACCACTTCGGGGGCAAGGAGAAGCTCTTCGAGGCGGTGCTCGATCGGCGGGGCGCGATGCTCAACGAGGAGCGGCTGCGCCGTCTCGAGGAGGTGTGCCGCGCGGCGGCCCCGCGGCCGGCGGCCACCGAGGCGGTGGTGGGGGCCTTCTTCGATCCCATCCTCGATTTTCTCGAGCACGCCGGTCCCGGCTGGCACAGCTACTTCTCGCTCCTCGCCTGGGTGAACAACTCCCCGCAGTGGGGCAAGCGCCTCATGGGCAAGACCTTCAACGCCACGGTGAAGCGCTTCATCGAGGCGCTGATGGACTCCCTGCCGAAGGCGGCGCCCGAGGACATCTACTGGGGATACAACTTCCTCACCGGCGCGCTTACGCTCTCCCTCGCCGAGACCGGCCGCCTCGATGTGCTCTCCGCAGGACTCTGCCGCTCGGCGGATGTCGCGGCGCTCAGGGCGCGTCTCGGTCCCTTCGTCGCCGCCGGGCTGCGGGGGCTCGCGCAGCGGGGCGGTTGAGCGCGGGCGCACCCGATGGCTTGGGTGAGCCCCGAGGACAGGGACGGGGCGATGCGCCAGGAATGGGACGCGGGACGGGAGTCCCTCGCCCCGGCGCGCTCAGAGGGGCACGCCGCTGCGGGCCAGGACTTCCCGCAGATCGCGCAGCGCGGGAAACACCTCGTTGTTCCAGTCGCTCCCCTGCGCATCATGCGCGCGCTGCTCGAACTCCACGATCTCCTTGTCCTCGCGGAAGATGTTCTCCGTGAACCACACCACGAAGGGCCAGGCGAGGTGGATGAGGCCGGGGATTGGCGGCTTCTTCACCGACAGGTAGCCGAAGGTGCGGTTGGTGCGGTGCTCGGCATCGAGGGGCGTGTAGCAGAGCCACACATCGAGCACCGGGTCCTGGGTCTGATCGATATTGCGTCCCACCCAGACTTTCAGGCTCTGTGAGGGATAGTCGGTGCGGATGCGCATGTGGTCGCGGAAGTCCTGCCGCTCCTCGCCGCGCTTGCGCATCATGTCGACGATGACGCGCTCTCCCATGGTGGACTTGCCCTCGGTGCGGCTGAAGCTGTACTCGACCTCCGCCCAGTGATCCCCGTGGCGGCGCCCGAGGCAGCTCGCGCGGATCGAGCCCATCTGCTTGCGGTGCATGAACTGGTGGTTCATGTCGAAGAGGTTCTCGTGCATGAAGGTGTAGTGGCAGGCCACCTCGCGATTGAGCCGCCGGGTCTTGTAGTCGCGGCGCTGCGAGGAGCCGAGGGTGGCGGGCAGGCGCTCTGCGGCGAGGGCGGGGTTGCCCGGGAAGACGAAGATCAGGCCATCGATCTCGCGCACCGGGTAGCTGCGCACCCCGTTCGGCTTGCGCTCCTTGCCGAGGTAGGGCACGTCCACGCATTTCCCGGCGCAGTCGTACGCCCAGCCGTGGTAGTGGCACTTGAGGACATCGCCCGTGACGACCCCGAGATGCAGCGGCACCTGCCGATGGGCGCACCGGTCCTCGAGCGCGAACACCTGGCCGCTCGCTCCGCGGTAGAGCGCGATGGGCTCACCCGCGAAGCGGCGCCCGATGATGCGGCCCGCCTTGAGCTCATCGGACCAGGCGAGCGGATACCAGTAATCGGCATTCGCCGCGGTGCGCCGCAGGTCCACGCCCTTGGGATCCACCGCTCGCGCGGCGGCCACTGTCGACTCGTCCAGCATTGCTGCCCCCACCTCGTCTCGTAGTGGGGCAAGAGTACGCTCAAGATGCGGCGCGGGGAAACCTCGGCTTTGTGACAGCTGGCCGGAAACCCCAGGGAGGCGCGCCGGGGCCTCGGGCGAGACCGGTCGCTCAGGGCTGAAAGTAATAGCTCGCCTTGAGATAGTAGGTGCGCTGCTGCGGCAGGAGGCGGGTCTCGCCGCTTTCCTGGTAGCCCTCGGAGCTGCCGGCGTAGAACACGGTCCAGGGATTGACCTGGTAGCCGATCAGCCACTGCGTGGCGAGCGTGCGCGTGCGGCTCGCGACGGCCGCGGGATAGAGCGCCGTGTCGTTGCGCACGTCCTGGCCCTGCGCGATGGTGTTCACGAACAGGCGGGGCGTGAAGTACCAATCCAGGCGCACATCGAATAGGTTGGCCGTAAAGAGCCGGCGACCCTGCAGGTCGAGCCGCTCGTAATCGTCCACGATATCGAGCTTGAGGTGTTTGCCGGTCGCGAAGTCGAGTGTGGTTGCGACCGACAGCAGGCCGCCCTTGCGCACGCCGATGTAATCGACGCCGTCCCCGTCGACGACGTCCACTTCGGCTTTCACCCAGCCTGCCGGCTGGATGGTGTCGTCCATCTCGAACTGGTTGAGCGTGAACGTCCGGCCCTGGTAGTACTGCCGGTCGCGCGTTGCGTAGAGGACGATGTGGGTCTGCCGATCGGCGTGGAGGAACGCGTAGAGCTTCACCTTGCGATCGAGCGTCGGGCCGCTGCCGGTGGCGCGGGTCCAGTTCGACAGCGTTCCGAAGCCGGTGTTCTGCCACCACTGTGTGTCGGGCGCATAGAAGTCGTATTCGGCGGTGAGGGCGGCCTGGTCGTAGCCGACCTGCGGCAGGTAGCCGAGGTCGGCGCGATAGCCGTTCGCGATGTGCAGGGCGTTCACATCGAAGTTGTAATGCCGGCGAGTGCGGGCGAAGTCGACGCTCCACTGCGACCCCCGGACCCCGCCCGGCGCGATGCCGAAGACGCTCGCGACCGCGCCCGGATAGGTGGTATCGGAGGAGCTCGCGAGCAGGGTGAGGGCATCGCTCGGGTCGATCTGCCAGGCGCCATCGACGGCATACACGCCGTTGTGGTAGCCGCCGCCGTCCCGATCGGAGGCGAAGAGGCCAAAGGCCGAGGCGCCAACATCGTGCCGGTAGCGCACCAGCGCGTCCCGGGTGCCGAAGTCGAAGGACCGGAGGGTCGAGCCCTCGGGGCCGGGGAGGACGATGTTCGTCGTAGTGTCCTCGGTCGCCAGCACCCCGATGGCGTTCTCCCCCACCTGCCCGACGAGCTTGCTCGCCCAGCGCGGATCAGCGACCGCGAGGGTGTCGGCGAGCGCCCCCGAGGGAGTGAAGGTGTCGGCGCTCTGGCGCAGCGTCGGGGTGTTGAAGACCTGGGTGCCTTGCTCGAAGAACGGCCGGTTCTCCTGGTAGAAGAGCGCGAACTGGCGGTTGACGCTCAGCTGCAGCACATCGGGGGCGACTTCGGAGAAGTTCGGATCCACGGTGGCCGCCCATTCGAGGTCGGGGCGCAGGATCCAGCGCGCATCGAGGCTGCCTTTGAGCTGCGGTGAGCCCGGCTTGAGCCCCCCGGTGCCGTTCGGCGAGTCCGTGCGCAGGAGCGTCACGGCGGGAATCAGCTGGAAATTCCTGCGCCGGGCCTTGATGGGCGTGGCGGTGCGCACCAGCTCCTGCGAGCACAACGTGCAGTTGCTGTCGTAGTCAATGGGGCGGCTCAGCATCTCGTGCCGCAGGGTGCGCGGCCAGTTGCGAAAGAACATCATGCCCCACTTCTGCGGGGTGTTCCGGTGGGGGAACTTGATGGAGGCGAAGGGCACGCGCATGACCACCCGGTAGCCGTAGGAGGTGCGGGCGGCCTTGCAGCCCCACACGGTGTTCCAGGAGGTGTATTCGTTGTTCTGCAGTCGGAAGGCGTCCCATTCGACGCCACCGGCCGTGCAGAAGAGCTCATATGCCCACTGCGTGTCATCGAAGGGGCTCAGGAACACGCCGACGTAATCGTCGGCGGTGCTGGTGATGTCATCATGCTCCCGGTAGGGCGCGTGAATGTCCTGTGGATGCGGGTCGTACGCGCGAAAGCGCAGCCAGAGCGCATGCGCGGTGTAGCCCGCATCCACCCGCGTGGCGACGGGCGCCGGGCCGTTCTGCTCGGGGTCGATTTCGTAGGGAATGGAGAAGTGCGCGGCATGCCGCCACGCCTCGCGGCCCGGCTCGCCGTGCTTGCCGAGCCAGCGGGTGAGGCGGGGGAGGACCGGCTTGTGGGCGCTGGCCCCTCCGGCGGGCGTCTTCGAGGCGGTCGCGTCCGAGGCGAGCGCCGGGCGCGAGAGTCCTGCGAACGCTAGAAGACAGCCGATGAGCGTGAGCCGGAGGATGCGGCGCATGGTGACCCGTCCAGTTGGATACCCCCAGAACACCGGCGCGTACGCGGAAGTTGCACGTCCGCGGGGGCGGGCGCAGCACTATATCGGGTCCGTGGCGCGGATGATCGACGGCACGCGTGCGATGCGGCGAGTCGCTCCGCGCGCACGATGAGCGGGAGCTCAGACGCTCACTGGTAAACGACCTTGGGCACCGGACAGGCGGCGACGCGCGGCGGATTGAGCTCGTGACCCTTGGTGATCCAGCACTGATTGAACGCCGAGCAATAACAGATGCGCAGCTGCGGCGGCGCGCCGGCCTGGCGCGATTCGAGGACCGAATTGAATTTCTTCCACGGACCCGGATCGCCCGCGGGGTAGGGGTACCAGATGAGGTGGATGGTTTCCCCGGGCCGCATGACCCACCCGTCCAGGGTGCTCACGATGAACTCCGGGTTCTGGCTGAGGGAGGGATTGTATCCGCAGCAATCGCGCAGCAGCTCGCGCGCCGAGCGGTACGCCTTGCCGTGCCAGAAGAGCTCGACGCTCTCGACCTTCGCCGGCCCGATACCGGCGTTCACGACATTCACCGTGAGGAGCTTCCGTCCGGTGTAGGTCGCATCGCTGAAATACTGCTCGAGGAAGGGCCAGGACGAGGCCGCCACGATCTGGCGGTTCGTGTGCTCGGTGGCCACCGCGATCCACAACGAGGCGGCCGCGATCACCACCGCCCCGATGGCGAGCGCGCTCTCGGCCCAGTGGCGATCG
Organism: Pseudomonadota bacterium; assembly: GCA_021777555.1. GTDB lineage: Bacteria > Pseudomonadota > Gammaproteobacteria > Steroidobacterales > Steroidobacteraceae > 13-2-20CM-66-19. Next base: position 35,969 of record JAJYDK010000001.1, read on the forward strand.
AGCAGGGAGGGCAGTGATTTGTCCGGCATCGAGGTCTCCGAAGGGGGTGGTCTGGACGTGTTGCTTGCGCCATGTGCCGATCGCCCCCACGACCAGGCCGATGGCCGGGATACCTGAGGCGGGCGGCGATTACAACACCCGCTGCCCCGCGGCGATCGCCTGCTTCAGCCGACGTTCACCGGTCCGGGCCTTGGCGTCGAGATTCGCAAACACGGCGTGCTCGGCCGCGGTCGGGGGCTGGTAGGACAGTCCCACTTCGGCGGCGAGATAGGCGAGACGGCCGTGGAGCATGGGCTCGTGCAGGCAGTCGCCCTCGCTCGAGTGGATCTCGAGCTGCGCCATCGCGCCGATCGCCGCATCGAGGTCCCTGAGCGCACGGTGTGCGCGCGCTTTGCTCACCTTCCCCGTGGCGAGCGCCTTGCGCAGCCGCTCGCGCACCGCGAGGGCCTGATTGACGGCGCGGTCGAGCGTGTCGAGCGCGCCGTGGATGCGCAGGGCGAGCGTCAGCTGCTCACCGAGGGCATCGGCCGGGGGATGCAGCCGTGGATCGAGCGAGACTTTGAAGGTGCTCCGCGAGGTGTGGCCGTCGTAATCGAGCACCACGGTGTAACGGCCCGGAGTGACCTGCGGCCCCGCGACGCTGTCGGTGAGTCCACCGGCGGCCGCGGGCGGGTAGAAGTCGGTCACCTGGGTCGCATCCGGGTAGCGCAGGTTCCAGCGGAAGAGGTTGTATCCCGGGGTGATGGCGGTGAGCTTGCGTTCGGCGGCCGCCTTCTCCTCGAGCGGCGTGCGATTGTCGCGCTCGGCGGCAGTGAGCTTCGGCTGCTTCGTTTTCAGATGCAACGCGAAGGTGCGAACGAGGTGTCCCTGGTCATCGAGGAAGCTCAGGGTGACCGGCACCCGGCCGTCATACTGCGCGGGGATGTGGAAGAACACCGCGGCGCCGAAGTGCGGGTTGGTGCCGGCGGCGGGGATCCGCGAGGCCTTGGGGCTCACGCCATAGGCGAAGGTCAGCCAGGCGGTCTGCGGCGTGAAGAGCTGCGCGGCATCGGCGGCCGCGGGCGCCTCGTGCGAGAGCTGCTCGAGGAGGGGCAGGTGATCGAGCACCCAGAACGAGCGGCCGTGGGTGGCGATGGCGATCTCACCCTCCCGCACGTTGATCGCGATGTCGCGCACCTGCACCCGCGGGAGGTTCAAGGTGAGCGGCTGCCAGTGATTGCCGCTGTCCAAGCTCACGTAGACGGTGTTCTTGGTGCCGGCAAAGAGGAGCTGCGGGTCTTCAGGGTCCTGGCGCAGCGCGAGCACGTACTGCCGATCGGGCAGGCCGCTCACGACCTTCGTCCAGTGCTTGCCGTAATCGGTGGTCTCGAACACGTAGGGATGAAAGTCATCCCACCCGTAGCGCGAGGCGCTCAGGTAGGCGGTGCCCGCGGCGGCGTGCGAGGGCTCGATGGAGCTGATCTTGGCCCACTGCGGCAGCCCCTTCGGCGTCACGGCGCTCCAGTGCTGACCGCCATCCTGGGTCACGTGCACGAGTCCGTCCTGAGAGCCGGCCCAGATGACCTGGCCATCGAGCGGGGAGATCGCGAGCGCCGAGAGGTCCGGGAAGATCTCCGCGCCCGTCTGGTCGAGATCGATCGGGCCGCCGCTCGGGCGCTCGGTGGCCGCGACGTTGCGCGTGAGGTCCGGGCTCAAGCGCTGCCAGGTGCGCCCGCCGTCGGTGCTCTTCATGACGTACTGCGAGGTGATGTAGAGCGCCTTGGGATCGGTTGGGGAGAAGAAGACCGGATGCGTCCAGCCGAAGCGGTACTTGTTCTCCTGCGAGGAGGAGCCGTCCTGGTAGTCCGGCCACGGGCTCACGTCCCGGTACTCGCCGGTGGCCCGGTCGTAGCGCAGGAAGATGCTGTAGTAGCCGGCGCCGAAGGTGACGTTGGGATGCCCGGGCTCAGGGGCGACGAACGTGCTCTCGCCATAGGCGACCGCGTGCCAGGCCCTGAGCGGAATCACTCCATTCGGGGTGGCGCTCGGCCCCTCGTACGAGCCCTCGTCCTGCTGTGCGCCGTAGAGATGGAACGGGAACTGCCCATCGAGGGCGATGTGATAGAACTGGCCCGTGGGCTGGTTGTGCTCGGTGCTCCAGCTGTCGCCGCCGTCGGTGGAGACCGTCGCGCCGCCGTCATTGCCCTCGAGGAGGACCCGGGGGTTGTTCGGGTTGACCCACACGATGTGATTGTCACCGTGCGGCGTATGCAGCATGAAGAAGGACTTGCCGCCATCGTGCGATACCCACAGGGCATCCACCTGCGGCACGTACACGGTGTCGGGATTGGTCGGATCGGCGTAGATCGACATGTAGTAGAACGCGCGCTGGCGCAGGCTCCAGTTCGCATTGACGCGCTTCCAGGTGGCGCCGCCGTCGTCCGAGCGGAACACCCCCCCGCCGTGCTTCGCCTGCACGATGCTGTAGAGCACGTTGGGATCGCTCGCCGCGACGGTGATGCCGATGCGGCCGAGGATCCCGCGCGGGAAGCCGGGGTTGCGCGAGATCTCGCTCCAGTGCCGGCCCCCGTCGAGGCTCTTGTAGAGGCCGCTTCCCGGCCCGCCGTCATCGAGCCGCCAGGGCGTGCGGCGGGCCTGCCACATCGCCGCATAGAGCACCCGGGGGTTGCCCGGATCCATCACCAGGTCGATGGCGCCGGTCTTGGCGTTGACGTAGAGAATCTTCCGCCAGGTCTTGCCGCCGTCGGTGGACTTGAACACGCCCCGCTCGGGGTTGGCCTTGAACACGTGGCCCATGGAGGCCGCGTAGAGCACCTCAGGATCATTTGGATCGACGGCGAGGGCGCTGATGGTGTGGGTCGAGGCGAGACCGGCCGCCTTCCAGGTCTTGCCTGCATCGTCGGAGCGGAATACCCCGTCGCCGGTCACCATGTCGTTGCGGATGTCGCTTTCGCCGGTGCCGACGTAGAGGATCTTCGGGTCCGACGGCGCCACCGCGATCGCACCGATGCTGTCGCTCGAGCCGGGCAGCGTGTGGTCGGTGAGATTGACCCACTTCACGCCGTAGTCGGTGCTGCGCCACACGCCTCCGTCGACCGCGCCCATGTAGAAGAGGTCAGGGTCCTGGGCCACCCCCGCCACCGCCACCACCCGGCCGCCGATGTAGGGGCCGACGCTGCGCCACTTGAGCGCCGCGAAGGGGCTCGCGGGCGCGGTCGTGGCGGTTCCCGCGCCCGCGGTGCAGGCGCCCAGGAGGCCGATTGCGGCCAGCAGGGCCAGGGGCGCACGGTGAGGCGGCGAGGAACGGGTCACTCTCGGCATCGGTCTCTCCCCCGGGACGCGGGGGTCCCAGACGTGTTGTCTCAAGCGGCAAAGCTCGGCTTGAAGGATAGTTTACGCTGCCGGTGGGCCGCGAGCCGCACCGCGGCCGTGATGCGCCCAGACGAAACCCTCGCGAGGCGAGCGGAGCGCGAGGCGGGGGCCGCCGTCTTGCCCGGCATGGACCCTCCCCTCGGGAGGCGGGTTCTGATTTGCCTGCCGGGCGTGCTAGATTACGGGCAAAAGCAAGGAGACCCCCGCCGTGAATGCCAGCGACGAGAGCCTGATATCCTCGCCGAAGCCGAAGTCCCACCCGAGTACCGCGCAACAGAGCTTCCGCCATGGCGCGAGCGCCTCGCTCGAAGGCCGGCTCGTGCGCGGACTCCTGAGGCGCCTGGGCGAGCCGCCCCTCGAATTCGTCCTGTGGAACGGGGAGCGCATCGCGCCGGCGGGCATCGAGCCGGCCTGCCAGGTGCGCATTCCCGATCGGGCCACGCTCCTTGCCGTGATCACCGATCCGCAGGTGCGCTTCCCGGACGCCTACAGCGAGGGCCGCCTCGAGATCGAGGGCGATCTGGTGCGCCTGCTCGAGGAGGTCTATCTCGCGGGCAACCGCAGCGCCTCCTCGGTCGTGAGCCGGGTGCTCGAGCGTCTGCGCCGCCCGCATGCCAATACGCTCTCCGGCTCGCGGGAGAACATCCACCATCATTACGATATCGGCAACCCGTTCTATTCGCTCTGGCTCGGCGCGACGATGGCCTACACCTGCGCCTATTACCCGACGCCCGAGGCGACGCTCGATGAGGCGCAGGTCGCCAAGATGCATCACGTGTGCAGGAAGCTGCGTCTGCGCCCCGGAGAGAGCGTGGTCGAGGCCGGCTGCGGCTGGGGGACGCTGGCGCTGCACATGGCGCGTCACTACGGCGTCAAGGTGCGCGCATTCAACATTTCCCGGGAGCAGGTGGCGTACGCGCGCGAGCGGGCCGAGCGCGAGGGCCTCGCCTCGCAGGTCGAGTACGTGCTCGATGACTATCGCAACATCTCGGGCCGCTATGACGCTTTCGTGTCGGTCGGCATGCTCGAGCACGTCGGCGTGGCCAATTACCGCGGACTCGGCGAGGTGATCAGCCGCAGTCTCGGGGACAACGGCCGCGGCCTCATCCACTCCATCGGCCGGAATTTCCCCGCGCCGCTGCAGCCGTGGATCGAGAAGCGCATCTTCCCCGGCGCCTGTCCGCCGTCCCTCGGGGAGATGATGGGCATATTCGAGCCCTGGGACCTCTCCATCGTCGATGTCGAGAACCTGCGCCTGCACTACGCGCAGACGCTGCGCCACTGGCTCGCATTGTTCGAGGGCGAAGTCGAGCGCGTGCGCCACATGTTCGATGAGAGATTCGTGCGCATGTGGCGCATGTACCTCGCGGGCTCGGTGGCGGGATTCACCACCGGGACGCTGCAGCTCTTCCAGGTGGTGTTCGCTTCCCGGCGCAACAACGACATCCCGCTCACGCGCGAGCATCTCTACCAGACTTGAGCCGACCATGCGCACCTGCGATGTCCTGATCGTCGGCGGCGGGCCGGCCGGCTCGAGCGCGGCCTGGAAGCTGCGCCGCGCCGGCTGCGATGTGCTGGTGCTCGACCAGGAGCGCTTCCCGCGCCTGAAGCTGTGCGCCGGCTGGATCACCCCGGAGGTGGTGCGGGATCTCGAGATCGACATCGGCGCCTATCCGCACCGCTTCCTCACGTTCGAGCGGATGCACATGCACTTCAAGGGCCTGCATCTGCCGGTGCGCTGCGTGCAGCACTCCATCCGCCGCGTGGAGTTCGATGCGTGGCTGCTCGAGCGCTCGGGAGCGCCGCTCATCGAGCACACGGTGCGCCAGGTGCGCGAGGAGGCGGGCGCCTATGTGATCGATGAGGCGTTCCGCTGCCGCTACCTCATCGGGGCGGGCGGCACGCGCTGTCCGGTGTACCGGGCCCTCTTTCGCGAGTTGAATCCGCGCGCCGCGGCACTGCAGACCGTGACGCTCGAGCACGAAATCGAATACGACTGGCGCGATCCGGACTGTCATCTCTGGTTCTTCGATCATGGCCTGCCCGGCTACGCCTGGTACGTGCCGAAGCAGGACGGTTGGCTCAACATCGGCATCGGCGGCATGGCCGAGCGCATCAAGCGAAGCGGACGCTCCATCCACGAGCACTGGGCGCTGCTCACGGGCAAGCTCGGCCGCTCGCTCGTCCGGGGCGCGCGCTACGATCCCACGGGCTACAGCTACTACCTGCGCGGGCCCGTGGAGGTGGTGCGGCGCGGCAATGCGTTCATTGCCGGGGATGCGGCGGGACTCGCCACCCGGGACATGGCCGAGGGCATCGGTCCGGCGGTGCGAAGCGGCCTGGCCGCCGCCGAGACGATTCTCACCGGCGCCGAGTACCGGCTGACCGATGTCACGGGCTCGAGCCTGGGGGGCGGGGCGGTGAGCCGGCTGGTCGACTGGGCGATGACCCGCGGGGCAGGCAAGGCGGCCTGAGCTTTGCGCGCCCCGGCGCGGGTGTTGCCCCGAGGACATCGGAGCGCGGCGCGGCGGGCGCGAGAGTCGGGCCGGGCGCGGTGAGCAGACACGCCGCGGCGACGGCCGGAAGGCTCCGCCGGTCCGGCCGAGACTATACTTTGCCCCCTTTTCGGGGGAAATCCCATCATGCCCATCGTACGGACCTTCGATCGTTCGGCCCGGCGCTCTGCCTTCATCCTCGCGCTCGGCCTGCTGCCGGTGCGCGGGGCGCTCGCGGCGGGCGGCGCGAATCCATTCGCCCGGCCGAGCCCGCTGCCCTTTCACGCGCCGCAGTTCAACCTCATCCAGGACTCGGATTTCGAGCCGGCGATCGATGCGGGCATGCGCCGCCAACAGGCCGAGATCGTGCGCATCGCGAACGATCCCGCGGCGCCGACCTTCGAGAACACCGTGGTCGCGCTCGAGAGATCGGGCCGGATGCTCAATCGGGCGATGGAGGTGTTCAACGGGCTGACCTCGGCCAACACCGATCCGGTGCTGCAGAAGGTGCAGGCGCGGGAGGCGCCGAAGCTCGCGGCCAACGAGGACGCGATCTACCTGAACGGCAAGCTGTTCGCGCGCGTCAAGGCGGTCTACGAGCGCCGCGCGGAGCTTGCGCGCCTGCCCGAGGCGAGACAGCTGGTCAAGGTCTACTACACCCAGTTCGTCAAGGCCGGGGCGCTGCTGCCCGTGGCGAGGAAAAAGCGCCTGGCGGTGATCAACGAGCGCCTGGCGAGTCTCGAGACCACCTTCGAGCAGCAGCTGCTCGCGGCAACCAATGCCTCGGCGCTGGTGCTCGATCGGCGCAGCGAGCTCGAGGGCCTCACTCCGGGGATGATCGCCGCCGCCTCGCGTGCGGCCGAGACCCGCGGGCTCAAGGGCAAGTGGGTGATCACGCTGCAGCTGCCCACCCAGCAGCCGGCGATCGCCTACCTGAAGGACCGGGCGGTCCGGCGCGAGCTCTTCGAGCACTCCTGGAATCGCGCCGAGGGGGGAGGGCCGAACGACACCCGCCACACGATCGAGGTGATCGCCCGGCTGCGCGCCGAGAAGGCGCACCTGCTCGGCTACCCGGATTATGCCGCCTACGAGCTGCAGGACCAGATGGCGAAGACCCCCGCGACCGTCGAGCACTTTCTCGAGCAGCTCGTGCCGCCGGCGGTCGCGAAGGAGAAGGCCGAAGCGAAGATCCTGCAGGCCCTCATCTACCAGGACGGGCATCACTTCACGCTCAGGCCCTGGGACTGGGAGTACTACGCGCGCAAGGCACGCGCGGTGCGGTATCAACTCAATGAGAGCGAGGTGCGTGAGTACCTCGTCCTCGACAACGTGCTCACGCGCGGACTCTTTTACGCCGCGCACCAGCTCTACGGGATCACGTTCAAGGAGCTGAGGGATCTGCCGGTCTACCAGAAGGACGTGCGGGTGTTCGAGGTGTTCGACCAGACCGGCAAGCCGCTCGGCCTCATCTATTTCGACTACTTCAAGCGCTCGAACAAGTCCGGCGGCGCCTGGATGGACAACTTCGTCGTGCAGTCGAAGCTCCTCGGCGATCTGCCAGTGGTCTACAACGTCGCCAATTTCACCAAGCCCGCCCCCGGGCGGCCGGCGCTGCTGTCGATCGATGACGTCATCACCATGTTCCACGAGTTCGGGCATGGACTGAACTCGCTGTTCGCCGATGAGGAGTACCCGAGCCTCTCCGGCACCAACACGGCGCGCGATTTCGTGGAGTATCCGTCCCAGTTCGATGAGCGCTGGGCGCTCGACCCGCAGGTGATCGAGCACTATGCGCTCAACTACCGCACCGGCAAGCCGATCCCGCCCGCGCTCGTGGCGAAGATCCTGCGTGCGCGCAACTTCAACGAGGGATACGCGTTCACCGAGGAGCTCTCGGCCTCGTTGCTCGACATGCAATGGCACACGCTCGCGAGCGACAAGGTGCTAGAGAACGCCGATGTCTTCGAGAGCGCGGCCCTCGAGCGTACGCACATGGCGCTCGCGGATGTGCCTCCGCGTTACCGCTCGAGCTACTTCATGCACATCTGGTCGAACGGCTATGCGGCGGGCTATTACTCCTACCTCTGGACGGAGATGCTCGCCGATGACTCCTACCAGTGGTGCCGGGATCATGGCGGGCTCACGCGCGCCAACGGCCAGCGGTTTCGCGACCTCATCCTCGCCCGCGGACACTCCGAGGGGTATCTCGAGATGTTCAAGTCCTTCTACGGGCAGGATCCGCGGATCGGGCCGCTGCTGCGCTACCGGGGGCTCATCCCCGCGAAGTCCGCCGCAACGCCGTAAGGCCGTCGGCCCGCGGGCGTCGGGATGTTGTGGATTTACAACGCTACGGCGGGCCGGGAGGCGCCCGGCCCGCCGCCCGAGACCCGCAGGCCCGCGAAGATTGACAAAGTCCCGTGGCGGGGGGTACCCGAGGTCGGGGGGACACTGTATGCTTCGCGTCACAGGGACTCGCAAACGAACGATTGTTTTAACTCCTGGGTCAGCGGCGAGTTCGGGGAGGGGGCATGTTGAAGAAGACCGGTGGACTGCTCTGGCTCGCGATGGCCGCATTGGCCTTGGCCGGGTGCGGCCATGACAGCCAGACCAGCACAGTGGCGAGCAACAACCAGCAGGGCACGCTGGTCGCGGATCCGCCGATACGGACCGCATCGCTGACTTCCGCGGCGTTCGCCGCCCAGCTCGGCGCGAGTTCCTCCGGCCAGGCTCTGGCGCAGCTCGCGGGCACACCGACCTGCGGAGTGGATTTCTACTACTTCAAGTACTGGACGGTGGGTCCGGACAAATCCCCGCAGCTGGCCTCCGGTGCGCTGATGGTGCCCACCGGCTCCGCGGCGCCCTGCACGGGTCCGCGGCCCGTCGTGCTCTACGCGCACGGCACGACGACCGCCTCCACCTACAATCTCGCGAACATCAGCGATCCCTCGAACGCCGCCAGCTCCGAGTCGGCGATGATCGCGGCCGTGTTCGCGGCCCAGGGCTACATCGTGGTGGCGCCGAACGACCTGGGCTATGACATCTCGACGCTCGGCTATCACCCCTATGTGGATGGAGCCGAGAACGCGACCGTCATGATGGATGCGCTGACGGCGGCCCGCAAAGCGCTGCTCAGCACGTTTACCCCCAATACCACGGACGACGGCAAGCTGTACGTCACCGGGTACTCGGAGGGTGGCTACGTGGCGATGGCCACGGTAAAGGCGATGCAGTCGGCCGGCGATACCGTCACTGCATCGGCGCCGTCTTCCGGCCCGTATGCGCTCGAGGCATTCGGTGACGCGATATTCTTTGGCCAGGTGAACATCGGCTCGACGATCTTCGCGCCGCTGGTGACGACCAGCTATCAGCATGCCTACGGGAACGTGTACAGCCAGACATCGGATGTCTATTCCTCCACGTACGCCACGGGGATCGACACGCTGCTGCCGAGCCCGATGTCGCTGACCAGCCTCTTCCAGAGCGGCAAGCTCCCGGAGGCGGCGCTGTTCGACAGCACCACGCCGACCTCCTCGACGGGCATCGCGGCGGTGGATGCGGCGGCGGATGCGCTGCTGGCCGAGCCCTCGATCACGCAGTACGGGTCGCTCGCGGCCCTCTTCGATGCGGGCTTCGGCACGCCCTACCTCGTCAACGACACGTATCGCGTGGGCTACGTGGATGATGCGGTGATCCACCCGGATCAGGCGGAGATGACGATTCTCGGGGGCGGGACGCTTGCGAACGGACAGTTGAATGCCGGCACCGTGGCGCTCGCGGCCTCCCCGGCGGTGGGACTGCGCCAGGACCTCGCGCTCAACGACATGCGCAACAACGGCTGGGCGCCCCATGAGCCCATGCTGATGTGCGGCGGGGATCAGGATCCGACCGTGTTCTTTGAGAACACGGAGATCATGGCCGCGGAATGGGGTCCGTACGTGACGGGGGGGCTCGTCAGCGTGCTCGACCTCAACGGAACGCCGAGCGGCGCGTTCGCGACCCTGCAGGGGGCGTTCCAGAGCACCTACGCGGGCCTGGTGTCCTCGCTCGGCGCGAGCACCGCCATCCAGGCCTACCACGCGACCGAGGCGCCGTTTTGTATGGTGGCGGCTCGCGGCTTCTTTGCGCAAGTTCCGTAAGCTCAGCGAGGGACGATCATGCAGAAGAAAATCCTGACCATCGCGCTCGGAACCGCGCTCGCGCTGGCTGCTTCCGGGGCATATGCCGGCAACGGCAATCCGAATGACATCCGCATCGGCGGCTACTTCGTTCACTACGACACCAGCTCGACCGACATCACCGGTCAGTTCACGCCCGCCGGGCTCAACACCAGCATCGAGAACGTCTCGACGCTGTACCTGGCGTACGTGCGCACCCTGTCGAGTCATTTCCAGGTCGAGTTCGCCTTCGGCTATCCTCCGGTCACCTATGCCAAGGGCAGGGGACCGGCGACGGTGGGCTCGGTGCCGTTCAACGGGGTGGAGATCGCGAGCATCCGCTGGGTCTCACCCACGGTGCTTCTCGAGTACGACTTCTTCAGTCCCGAGGCCAGGTGGCGGCCGTTCGTCGGGGTCGGTGTGAATTACACCAAGTTCATCGACCGGCAGATCACGGCGGCCGGCGCGGCGGTGAGCGGTGGCCCCACCTCGATCTCGCTCCCCTCATCCGTCGGGCCCGCCGTGACGGCCGGCATCACCTATCACATGAACGACCGCTGGCACTTCACCGCCTCCTACTCGATCGCGCAGGTCAACAGCAAGCTCACCACCGACACCGCCGGGATCCTGCGCTCGAACGAGGTGCATTTCTGGCCCAACGCCGCGGTGCTCTCCGTGGGCTACTCGTTCTAACAGGGAACTTCCTCCCGGGCGCTCCGGTCCGACTCCGCAGCGCCCGGGGTGTCCCTGGGGAGCGGAGGGGTCGCGCCGCAGGCGATTCGCCCGGTCGCACCGGGTGCTCGGCTCGGCGCACGCGGTGCCGGGGCGGCTCCTGGGCCGGGTCCGCAGTGCCTAGAATGGAGCCGGTCGGCTGAGACTCCGGCTGCGGGGGCCGGAGCGAGCGAATCAACCCTCCAAGAGCCATGACCGGCTGGCGTATCGCGAGACTGCTGCGAAACCTGAGACGTTTTGCGCCCCGGCGCGCCGCGCCGGCGTGGATCGCCGCGCTCGCGCTCCTCGCGTTCTCCCTGCACGGGCTCATCCCGCTCGGATTCATGCCGGCCGGGGGATCCCTCGTCCTCTGCCACGAGGGCTTCCCGGCGCACTTCTTCTCCCATGGGGCGCCTTCACACGGCAAGCAGGGAGGCGGTGCGCGAGACGGGCATTGCTTCTTCTGCGGCGGCTCGAGCTCCGCGCCGGCGTTCACGCTGGCCGGTATCGCGCGCATCGCGCCGGTATCGATCGGCGTCGTGCGCTTCCCGGAGTCCTCAGACCAGAGCGTCCGCCTCGCTCACACCCCCCAGGCCCGCGCACCGCCTCACCTCGTCTGAGCCTTGTGCTCGAGGATCCGCCCACAGCCGAAGGCTGGCCGGGCGCTCGGGGTATTTGCAGTGAGACTGTGGGGTTCCGCCGGAGGCGGAGCCGGAGGAGTGAGGCGTGACATCAGGTGTTGACAGGGTGGGCGAGGGCGCCCGGTATCGCAGGACAGGCCGCGCTCGGCGCCGCTCGTTCCCGTCATGGTCGCCGTTCGGCGCGGGTCTTGGCGTCGTGGCCGCGCTCGGCCTCCTGCCGGCGCCGAGTTGGGCGGCGACGTTCGGGGACGTGCGCGGAACCGTCCGCAGCCTCCTCGGCCGCCCCGTCGCCGGGGCGGAGGTGCAGATTCAATCCCAGGTGTCGGGGCGGCTGAGAACCCGGCGCACCGATCCCCGCGGGAGGTTCCTGTTCCCCTCGGTGTCGGTGGGCCGCTATGTGGTCAGGGTGCGGCACGAGGGCTTCGCGCCGGCCGAGCAGGCGCTGTCGGTGGTGCCGGGGTACTTCCCCGATCTCACCCTCACGCTGCACGGCGCCCGCACGCTCGCCCGGGTGACCATCGCCGCCACCGCGCAGGCCCCGGTGGTCGCATCGGTCACGCCCATCTCGCTCGTGAGCAGCAAGGACATCGAGCTCACCCCGGGAGCGGCCCTCACCAACAGCCTGGCCATGATCACCGACTACGTGCCGGGGGCCTACATCGTGCACGATCAGCTGCACGTGCGCGGCGGCCATCAGACCGCCTGGCTCGTGAACGGCGTCGAGATCCCGAACACCAACATCGCGAGCAATCTCGGGCCCCAGATCGACCCTCAGGACATCCAGGTCCTCGGCGCCGAGCGGGGCGATTACCAGGCCGATCAGGGCGATCGCACCTACGGCATCTTCAACGTGATCCCCAAGAGCGGCTTCGCGCGCAACAATGAGGGTGTGCTCAACGTGACGGCCGGCAATTTCGGTCAGACCGATGACTACCTGAGCGTAGGCAGCCACCATGGCAGGTTCGCGTACTACGCGAGCGTCGATGGGAACCGCAGCAATCTCGGCATCGGCACGCCGGTCTCCGAGGTGATCCACGACCGGGAGCACGGCTTCGGCGCCTTCACCAATCTCGACTACGAGGCGACCGGCAACGATCAGATCCGCTTCGTGGCCTCCTCGCGCCAGGACGACTACCAGATCCCGAACTGCCCGGGTCCGAACGGGAACTGCCAGGGCTCGCCGCTGCCGAACGTGGCGAACGACGTGCAGCGCGAGGCGGATACCTTCGCGATCCTCTCCTGGGAGCACACGTTCAACCGGCACGCCGTCCTCACGAGCTCGCTCCTCTATCACTTCAACAGGGCCAATTACGACGGCGCGGCGAATGACACGCCGATCAGCTCCATCGACCGGCGCACATCGACCTACGAGGGCGGTCAGGAGCAGCTGCGGCTCACTTTCGCGCACAATCACCTCGGGGTGGGGCTGTTCGGGTTCGCGCAGCAGGACCGCGACGAGTTCAACCTGATGTTCAACAACGGCAGCGGCGCCACTCCGCTCGCCGAGACGTTGCAGCCCGGAGGCGGGATGGTCGCGGTGTATGCTCAGGATACGTACGATGTGGACCGCTGGGTGCACCTGTCCGCGGGTGTGCGCCACACGCACTTCCACGGTGGCATCACCGAGAGCGCGACCAGCCCGCGAACCGGGATCACCGTGCAGGTGCCGCACCTGAACTGGGTGTTCGGCGCCTTCTGGGGCAAGTACTACCAGGCCCCGCCGCTCGATACGCTCTCCGGCGGGCTCGTGCAGTTCGCGCGCGGCACCAATACCGGCTTCCTGCCCCTGCACGGTGAGCGTGACCGGGTGAGGGAGTTCGGCGTCACCATCCCGGTGGCCGGCTGGACTCTGCACGCGGACTACTACGTCAACGAGGCGAAGAATTTCTTCGATCACAACGCCCTCGGCAACAGCAACGTATACTTTCCGCTCACCATCACGGGAGCCCTCATCCGCGCGCGCGAGCTGACGCTGAGCTCGCCGCGCCTGTGGAACCGGGCACAGCTGCATCTCGCCTTTTCCAACCAGACGGCGGATGGTTTCGGCGGCATCACCGGAGGACTCACCGACTTCCTGCCGCCCGGGGGCTATTACGCGCTCGATCACGATCAGCGCAATACCTTGAATGCCGGCATCGACGCGAATCTCCCGTGGCGCTCCTTCGCCTCGGCGGAGCTCTACGTGGGCTCAGGCTTCAGCAACGGCAATGCCCCGCCGAGCCACCTGCCGGGCCACGCGGAGCTCAATCTGAGCGTCGGCCGCCATTTCAGCCGCGATCTGTCGGTGTCGCTCACCGCGCTCAACGTGTTCAACAGGCACCTGATGGTCGACAACAGCCTCACCTTCGGGGGCGAGCACTGGAACAATCCGTTCGAGATCTACGCGGCGCTGCACTACAAGTTCCACTACTAGGGCGCGCAGGTGCGGCCGCCGCCGGGGGGGGGGGGGGACGGCCGGGGCGCCGCCCTTTGAGGGGCGGAGGATGTCAACCACGTCACAGCGCTCCCCTGGCGATTCGCCGGATACTGCCGATACAGAGGGTCACCCGGGCGCTCGGCGGTCTGGCGCAGCCCGCCCGGGTCCATGTCGGCATGACGCCGGGATCACGATCGGAGCGGCTATTGGTGGGGCTCGTCGCGGGTCTTTATTTCCTGGCAGGCGCCGCGGTCTGCGCGGTGCTGCAGGCGCTCGCCAGGGCCGTGGCCCGGCGCCGGGCCGGCGGCCCCGAGCCGCGCTTCCGGGCGCTTTTCGAGCGCTGTCCGGATGCCCTGGTGGCGCTCGATCCCAGGACCGGCCGGATCGTGCACGCCAATGCGCGCGCGCGGGGACAGATCGGCTGCGACGGCGACGCGCTCTCGCGCAGGACGGTCGCCGACCTGATCGTCCCGGAGGAGTTGCCCGAGACGATGCGCCATTTTGCCGACCTGGCGTGCGGGCGCACCGGGACGTGGCGCAGCGAGCGGCGGGTGGTGTGCCAGGATGGGCGCTGCGTCGTCACCGACTGCTCGGTGGCCGCCTTGAGCGGCGCTTCCGGGGAGATCGAGCTCCTCATCGCCTGCCTGAGCGACATCACCGATCGCAAGCGCGTGGAAGCGGCCCTGGAGGACAGCGAGCGCAAGCTGCGCAATCTCTTCGAGCTCTCCCCGCTCGGCATCGTGCTCAATGATTTCGAGGGGCATTACCTCGAGTTCAATCGCGCCTTCGAGACGATCAGCGGCTACAGCGCCGCGGAGCTGCGCGCGATGCCGCGAGGGAGCTTCACCCCGAGCGAGTACCACGCCGAGGAGGAGCGGCTGATCGAGAGCATGCTGAACAGCGGGCGCTACGGCCCGTACGAGAAGCACTACCGGCGCAAGGACGGTACTCTCGTGCCGGTGCGGCTGAACGGCATGTTGATCACCGGGCGCGACGGGCGGTCCTGTGTCTGGTCGATCGTCGAGGACATCTCCGCCGACCGGCGGGCGCAGGAGGCGCTGCGGCTCGAGAGCGTGAAGAACCTCGCGCTGCTGCGCAACGCGAGCGATGGCATCCACATCCTCGATACCGCGGGCAACGTGATCGATGCCAGCGATTCGTTCTGCGAGATGCTCGGGCGGTCGCGCGAGCGCATCATCGGCATGAACGTGCAGGAGTGGGATGCGCACTTCACGAGCGAGGAGCTCACCGCGATGCTGCGCAAGGACTTTGCCAATCCGGGGCGGCGCGTGTTTGAGACCCGGCACCGGCGCGGCGACGGCTCGGTGTACGAGGCGGAGATCAGCTCGGTGGCGGTGCGCCTCGGGGAAGTCCCGGTCATGTTCAACTCCGCACGCGACATCACCGAGCGAAAGAGGACCGAAGAGCGCCTGCGCGAGAGCGAGTTGCGGCTGCGCGTGCTCATCGAGCAGTCGCCCATGGGCATCTCCTTCAGCCGTGCCGGCATCACACTCGATGCCAACGCGCACTATTTGAAGATGTTCGGTTATGCGAGCGTGGCGGAGGTGCGCGGCACCCCGATCCTGCTGCGCATCGCGCCGAATCAACGCGCGCGGATGCAGGAATACATCGAGCGCCGGCGTGCGGGCCTGCCGGCCTCGACGGTGTACGAGACGGTGGGACTGCGCAAGGACGGCAGCGAGATGCCGCTGTTCGTCTCGGCCAAGCGCATCGAGCTCGCCGATGGTCCGATGAACGTGTCGTTCCTGCAGGACTTCACCGAGCGCAAGGCCTCCGAGGCGCGCATCCGTCATCTGGCGTTCTATGATCAACTGACGCAGCTGCCCAACAGGGCGCTGCTCGAGGAGCGCCTGCAGGAGGCGCTCGCGGCGAGCGCCCGCAGCGGGCGCTACGGCGCGCTCCTGCTGCTGAACCTCGACAACTTCAAGAGTGTGAACGATGCGCGCGGCCACGCCGCCGGGGACGCGCTGCTGCAGCAGGTGGCCTCGAGGCTCGCGGCCGCGGTGCGCGAGGGCGATACGCTCGCCCGGCTCGACGGCGATCAGTTCGTGGTGCTGCTCCAGGAGCTCGGGCCGCACCCGGTGACATCGGCCGGGGAGGCCAAGGCCTTCGGGCTGAAGATGATGCAGGCCCTCTCGGGCGCCTACGCGCTGCCCGAGGGAGAGATTCACATCGGATGCAGCGTGGGCGCGGCGCTTCTTTCCGGGTACCAGCAGACGATCGAGGACGTGATCCGCCAGGTGAACGTGGCTTTGCACCAGGCGAAGCAGGCGGACCGCAATGCGCTGCGCTTCTTCGATCCGCGCATGCAGGAGAGCGTCAACGCGCGGGTCGCGCTCGAGGGCGAGCTGCGCAAGGCGCTCACCGCGGGGCAGTTCCTGCTGCACTACCAGGTCCAGGTCGACTACGCCGGCCGCTGCATCGGCGCCGAGGCGCTGCTGCGCTGGAATCACCCGCAGCGGGGCGTGGTGGCGCCGGGGGAGTTCATCGGGCTCGCCGAGGAGACGCACCTGATCCTGCCGATCGGTCAGTGGGTCATCGACACGGCCTGCGCGCAGCTTGCGGCCTGGAGCCATCAGGCGAGCGCCCGCGAGCTCGTGATCTCGGTGAATGTCAGCCCGCTGCAGTTTCAGCAGCCGGATTTCGCCGAGCAGGTGCTGGGGTCGATCCGCCGCCACGGGGTCCCCGCGCACCGGCTCGAGCTCGAGTTGACCGAGACGCTGCTCCAGGGCGATCTCGAGCGCACGGTCGACACCATGAAGGCGCTCAAGGCGCACGGCGTGCGCTTCTCGCTCGATGATTTCGGCACCGGATACTCCTCGCTCCAGTACCTGAGGCAGCTGCCGCTGCACCAGGTGAAGATCGACCGGTCTTTCGTTCAGGACATCGCCGATCCCAACGGCAGGGCCATCGTTGGCGCGATCCTCGCGATGTCGCGACACCTCAATCTCGAAGTCATCGCCGAAGGGGTCGAGACCGAGGACCAGCTCGCGGTGCTGCGGGGCTGCGGCTGTACGCGCTACCAGGGCTATCTCTTCGGCCGGCCCGTACCGGTCGAGCGGCTGCTCGAGGACCCCGAGGCGCTCGCCGTCGGGTGAGCCGCGCGGCTTTCGATGACACCTCCCGCGCCAACACCTTCCAGCCCGTCCTGAGGGCTGCCGTCATCAGAGCCAGCCGCGCTGGCGCGCGATGCGCGCCGCCTCCACCCGGTTGGCGGCGCCGAGCTTGCTGATCGCCTCGGAGAGGTAGTTGCGCACCGTGCCCTCCGAGAGGCTCAGTTCCGCGGCGATCTCGGCCCCCGAGCGCCCCTCGCCGGCGCGCCACAGGATCTGCCGCTCGCGCTCGGTGAGCGGGTCCGGGTCGCTGTTCCAGGCCTCGGCGGCGAGCTCCGGGTCGATCACCCGCTGGCCTCGATGCACGCGCCGCACGGCATCGGCCAGCTCCGCCGCCGGCCGATCCTTCAGCAGGTAGCCCTTCGCACCGCCGTCGAGCGCGCGGCGCAGGTACCCCGGGCGGGCGAAGGTGGTGAGGATGACGATCTGGGTCGCGGGATGACGCTCGCGCACTTCGGCGGCCAGCGTGAGGCCGGTCATCTCGGGCATCTCGATGTCGGTCACGAGCACGTGCGGGTGGAGTCTCTCGACCGCGCAGAGCGCCTCGCGGCCGTTGGCGGCGCGTGCGCAGACCACGATGTCAGGCTCGGTCTCGAGCAGCGCCGCCAGCGCCCCGAGGATCATGGCCTGGTCTTCGGCGATGACGACGGCAATGGGCTTCATGCCCGCGCCGCCAGGGGCGAGGGCGCCGCTCCCGATGGAATCTCGATGGTGAGCGTGGTGCCCTCGGTGGACTCGATCGCGAGCCGCCCGCCGAGGGAGGCCACCCGCTCGCGCATGCCACGCAGCCCGTTGCCCTCGTGCTCGATGCCGCCGCGGCCATTGTCCCGCAGGATGAGCCGGATTCGAGCGGAGTCGGTGTTGACGGTGAGCCGGCAGCGGCTGGCCTGCGCGTGCCGCACGATGTTGGTGACTGCTTCCCGCAGCGCCAGCGAGAGCACGCTCTCGGTCACCGGCTCGAGGCGTGGCGGGTCCCCTTCGCTCTCGAGCGCGACCCCGGCGAGAGCGAGCGTCTGGCGGGCGCGGGCGAGCTCGGCGTCGAGCCCTTGCGCGCGATAGCCTCCGACCGCCTCGCGCACTTCACTCAAGGCCTTGCGCGCGGTCTGCTCCACTTCGCCGATCTCGCGCTGGGCGCGCTGCGGGTCGGTGTTGAGCACCCGGCCCGCGAGCTCGGATTTCAACACGATGAGCGAGAGGGTGTGGCCGAGCACATCGTGCAGGTCGCGGGCGATGCGCTCGCGCTCGGCGACCTTGGCGAGGTGCTCGATCTGCTCGTGAGCGAGCGAGAGCCTGTGGTGGGCCCGCTTGCGCATCGCCGAGAAGAGGTTGCCGACGCCCGCGGGCACGCAGAAGAAGGCGAAGATCCCCCAGTTCCAGGGGCTCAGGTGCAGGGCCAGGCCTTCGATGATGGTGGTCGCGATCGAGGCGGTGATGACCCCAACGCTGAGCGCCACGGACTCGAAGACGTACGGCACGAATGCCGAGACGTAGATGAACACTACGGCCGCGCCCTGGTTGAACGGGTAGTAGGCGAAGCCGAGCGCCGCCAGCGCGGCGAGCAGCAGGGGTCGAAAGGCGCGGGACCGGGACCGGGAGTAGAGGAGAGTGAGGTAGAGCCCGAGGAAGCACGGATAAACCGCCGCGAGGACCAGCCAGGGGAGCAGCTGATGACGCTGCACCGGTTCTGCGAAGAAGAACACCGAATAGACGAGCCACAGCAGGTCGAAATGGCTCATCCGGGCGTCGAGTCGCGCGATCGACTGGGTCTCGCCCGTGAGCGGTGTGTCGCTCGAGTCCTCGCAGAGCCGCCTGGAGATGTACATGGTCGCAGCCGCCGTCGGCGATCCGGTCGCGGATCAGGCCTGGTGTTCTCGCCGCACAAACGTAATCCACGCCGCGGCGAACATCAACAGGGTGAAGCCGGCGAGGACCAGCCAGTGTGTGAGGGCGCCGGCGCGCGGCGCGAAGCCGAACACGGCGAGCGCGAGCTGCGCGAGGTGATAGGTGGGCAGCGCCGGGGCGATCGCCTGCAGCCAGTGGGGCAGGAGGCGCAGCGGCATCCAGAACCCGGACGCAAAGGAGAGCGGGATGTAGATCAGATTGATGATGCCCGGGCCGGAAGTCGGCGGCACCCACAGGGCGATCAGCAGCCCGAGGGCGGTGAAGGGCACGGACCCGACGAGCATGAGGGCCATGAGGCGCAGGCCCTGAGAGAGAGTCACCGTGACGCCGCCCAGGGTCACCCCGAGGCCGATGAGGAGCGCGGTGACGATGAGCGCGAAGGCGGCGCTGCTCACCATCTTGGCCGCGAGATAGGCGAGGCGGGGCATGGGGCTCGCCCACTTGAGCTCGAGCCAGCCCTGGGCGCGCTCCATCGCGATCCCGAGGCCGATGCCGAACAGGCACGCCGAGCCGAGCCCGAAGCAGCCGTAGCCGGCGATGAGGTAGCGGGTGGTCTCGGCATCGTGCGCCCGGAGTCCGAACAGCAGGAAGAACACCAGCGGAAAGCCGATGACCGACAGCGAGAAGGCGCGCGTGCGCACCAGGCGGATGAACTCGTACTCGATTTCCCGGACGACGGCGCGCAGGCGCGCAGGGGCCGCCGGCTCGAAGGTGAGGGGGATGGCGTCGCTCATGGTCGAATCTCCGTCTCAGGCCGTGGTGAGCGCGAGGAAGGCCTCATCGAGGCTCGCGGTCGTGACTTCCAGATCGCTCAACCCGGCATCCTCGGTGAGCATCCGGCGCAGCACCGCCTCCGGGTCGTGCGTGAAAATGACCACTCTCTCCTGGTCCGCCTCCGCGGCGGTGACGGACGGCAGAGCGCGAAGCGCCTGCGGCGTGAGCTGCGTGCGGCAGCGGATGCGGCGGCCCGCGACGCCCTGTTTGATCTGCGCCGGGGTGCCCGCGCGTACCAACCGGCCTTCGTTGATGAGCACGATCCGATGCGCGAGCGCATCGGCCTCCTCGAGGTAATGGGTGGTGAGCAGGACCGCTTTGCCGGCGGCGGCGAGGGCGCTCACCTGCTCCCAGACCTGCCGCCTCGAGTGGACATCCAGGCCCACCGTGGGCTCATCGAGGCACACGAGGGCCGGGTCACCGCAGATCGCGAGCGCGAAGAGTGCGCGCTGTCGTTGACCCCCGGAGAGCGTCCCGAAGCGCTGATGCTCGATGGCGCCCACTGCGGCGAGTCGCAGCACCTCGGGCGTGGGCAGTGGCCGCGGGTAGTAGCTGCGAAACAACTCGATCTGCTCCCGCACGGTCAGCATGTCCGGCACCCGCGCCACCTGCAGCATCGCTCCGATGGCCGCTCTCGCGGCGCTCGAGCGCGGATCGCGCCCCAACACGCGGACCGAGCCGCTTGCGGGGCGGAGCAGTCCGAGAAGCAGTTTCACCGCCGTCGTCTTGCCGGCTCCATTCGGGCCGAGGAGGGCAACGACCTCGCCGCGGCGCAGCGCCATGGAGAATCCGTCCAGCGCGGTGTGCGGTCCGTATCGCTTGCTCACGGCGCGCAGGCTTGCGATGAGCTCGGGGTCGCGTGAGCTCGCCGGGTCGATGCGTGCAGCGTCTGCGAGGGCTGGCATGGTGGTTCTCCCTGGGCGGTGGCTGTCGAGGAGGCCAGCATCGCGCGCCGGGGCCCCCCGTCCCAGTGCGGGGCATCATTTTCCCGGCATGACGTTTGTCATGTGCTGCGCGGCGCGCCCACCCGGGGCGGTGCGCAGCGGGCTCGCGGGCTCAAACCAGAGTCTTGAGCAGCTCGAGCGCTGGAGCGACCCGGATGCCGTCCGGCCGCTGATAATCCTTCGCGCCGGTGGCGGAGATCTGCCAGGCGGTGGCCTGCGGAAAACGTTCGTGCAGGTAGCGCAGGCCACGGTCCGCGTCGGCATCCGACCACTTGCATTCGATCAAATGCAGCGGCCGTCCCGCTTCGGTTACGACGAAATCGACTTCACGGCCCGGATCTTCGGCGCCCCGAAGGGTGCCAGGCGGAATATGGCGTAAAGACGCTCGAGCGCGCCGAGCCACGCGCTCGCGGCTTTGAAGCTGATCCGCAGGTCCTCGCGTAGCGAGGCGACCGAGAGCGGTGAGCCGACGAGCTGAGGCAGACGCATCATCATCAGCTCGAGATGACCAAGATCGACTATCCGCTCGAGCGACGCGACGTCCTCGTGGATCAAGCGAGTACGGTACTCGCGAGACCAGCGACGGGCTTCGGTGTGACTGCCCGAGAGCGGGTGCAGCCGCAGCATGTGATAGCGGCCCTGCAGGGAATCGCCCCCAAAGCGGTACAGATCGAGCCGGGCGCTGCCGCCGGGGATCCGCCGCTCCCGGGGACGCTCCAGCGCTACAATCCGCCCATGAAGATCTCCGGCACCCCCTATCGCACCATCTGGCCGCTCGAGACCGGCGCGGTACGCGTCATCGATCAATCGCGCCTGCCGTTCGAGCTCCGTACGCTCGATCTGGGGAGTCTCGAGGACGCCGCGCAGGCCATCCGCACGATGGTGGTGCGCGGCGCGCCGCTCATCGGCGCGACCGCCGCATACGGTCTGGCGCTCGCCTTGCGCGAAGGGGCTTCGGATCAGCGGGTCGAGGAGGCCTCGAGGGTGCTCACGGCCACGCGCCCGACGGCGGTCAACCTGGCGTGGGCCCTCGCCAGGGTCCGCAGCCACATCGCGAGTCTCCCCCCGGGGGAGCGCGCCCGCGCGGCTTTCGAGGAAGCCGGCCGCATCTGCGAGGACGATGTCGAGCAGTGCCGCGCCATCGGCACCCACGGCATGGCCCTCATCGGCACTCTCGCCGAGCGTCTGCGCCGCCGTGTGAACATCCTGACGCACTGCAATGCGGGGTGGCTCGCCTGCGTCGACTGGGGGACGGCGCTCGCGCCGGTCTACCGGGCGCATGATGCGGGGATCGAGGTCCACGTCTGGGTGGATGAGACCCGGCCCCGCAACCAGGGAGCCTCGCTCACCGCCTTCGAGCTGGGTGCGCATGGAGTGCCGCACACGGTGATCGTGGACAATCTCGGGGGCCATCTGATGCAGCACGGCCGCGTGGACATGGCCATCGTCGGCAGCGACCGCACGACCGCCGGCGGGGATGTGTGCAACAAGGTCGGCACCTACCTCAAGGCGCTCGCGGCCCGCGACAATGGCGTGCCCTTCTACGCCGCGCTGCCGGTCAGCACCATCGACTGGAGCCTCGAGGAGGGGCGGCGCATCGAGATCGAGGAGCGCTCGGCCGAGGAGGTCACGCATATCACGGGCCGCACCGCCGAGGGCGCCCTGGAGCGCGTGCGGATCGTGCCCGAGGGCAGCCCGGCGCTCAATCTCGCTTTCGACGTCACCCCCGGCAGGCTCGTGACGGGCCTGATCACCGAGCGCGGCGTGTGTCCGGCGAGCCGCGAAGGACTGCGCCAGTTGTATCCCGAGCGCTCATGAAGGCGGACGAGGACCTGCGCCGCGCTGTGATCGGCGCCTGCCGCGAGCTGGCGCGCCTCGGCCTGAGCCACGGCACATCGGGCAATGTCAGTGTCCGCCGTGCCCCCGGATTCTTCGTGAGTCCGACCGGCATGGCCTACGAGACACTCGAGCCGCAGGACATTCCGTTGGTGGGCCTCGACGGCCGCTGGTACGGGCGCCGCCGCCCCTCGAGCGAGTGGCGATTCCATCGCGACATCCTGGCGGTCCGGGCCGACGTGGGCGCGATCGTCCACGCCCATCCGCGCTTTGCGACCGCGCTCGCCTGCGCGGGCCGGGGCATCCCGGCATTTCACTACATGGTGGCGGTCGCCGGGGGGGAGGATATCCGCTGCGCGCCGTACCGCACCTTCGGGTCGCAGGCGCTCTCGGATGCGGCGCTCGCTGCCCTCACCGATCGCAAGGCCTGTCTGCTCGCCCACCACGGGATCATCGCCTTGGGCGCCGATCTGGGCGCGGCGCTGAAGCTCGCGGGGGAAGTGGAAAACCTGGCCGCCCAGTACTGCACGGCGCTCGCTCTGGGGCCGGTGGAGGTGCTCGGGGAGCCCGAGATGCGCCGGGTGTTGGAGAAGTTCAGGACCTACGGCAGCCAGGATGCGCTCGATCCCGGCCTGCACCACGCCGGGGAGGCTCCGCCCTAGACTTACTGCCGGGCGCGGCGCTCGAGCACGAAGCGGGCGAGGACGTTGATGATGAGCACGAAGCCGGTGACCAGGAACGCCGCCGCGTAGGCGAGCCGATTGGCCGAGGCGAACGGCTCGTTGATGAAGGTCCAGATGGCGTAGGTCAGGTAGCCGATCGGCGACTTGATGAGGTGCCCGTCCCACATGAAGTTCGACCAGCCCGCGGTGTAGAGGAGCGGGGCGGTCTCGCCGACCGAGACGGCGAGCGCGAGCAGCACGCCGGTCAGGACGGAGGGCATCGCCGCCGGCAGGCACACCCCGAGCACCACCCGCCGCTCGTTCGCGCCGAGGGAATAGGCGGCGTCGCGCAGGTCATTGGATACCTGTCGCAGCGCGAGCTCCGTGGTGCGGCAGATGTAGGGCAGGCAGATGATGGCGAGGGCGATCGAGCCGCCGGCCACCGAGAAGTTCCAGCCCATCCACTGCACCATCGCGACATAGCCGAAGTAGCCCACGACGATCGACGGTACGCCCACCAGCACGTCGGCGAGGAAGCGGATGGTCTTCGCCCAGGGGCTGTTGGGGTATTCCGCGGCGTAGATGCCGGAGGCCACCCCGAAGGGCACGGCGAGCAGCAGCGCGCCGACCGAGAGCACGAGCGTCCCTTCGATGGCGTTCTTGAGGCCGCCGCCGTTGCCCTGGGTGATGGTGGCGAAGGTCGCCCATTTGAGCGCGCCGGCACCGCGCAGGAACACCACCATGAGGATCCAGACCATCAGCACCGACAGCACGAGCAGGCACAGGCCCGAGAGCGTCCAGCCGCCGAGGCTCACGATGCGCCGCGACAGCCTGATCTGTCTTCGCTTCGAGAGGGGTCGCTCCAGGGTGCTCGTCACGGTGGACATCGATCTTAAGGCTCCTCAGACCGCCGCGGTGCGCTGGCCGTTGTTCCACACGAGCAGCAACAGCCGGGCGAGCCCATTGACGATGACGGAGATGATGGCGAGCACGAAGGCGATTTCCGCGAGCGAGCGCACCGCCATGCCGGTCGGGTCCTGGAGCGCGCTGTCGAGCTGGGAAACGATGAACGCCGCCATGGTGGAGATCGGGTCGTAGATGTTGTGCGGCAGGTAGTTGAGCGCGTTGCCGCTCACCATGAGCACCGCCATGGTCTCCCCGAGCGCGCGTCCCAGGGCGAGGAAGGTCGCCCCGATGAGTGTCTTGCGGGCCCCGGGCAGAATGACCTTCCAGAGCGCCTCGAACCGGGTGGCGCCGAGGCCGAGGGCGGCCTCGCGGAGCGAGACCGGCTGGCTCACCAGCGCATCGCGCAGCGTCGCGGCGATGATGGGCACGATCATCAGCGCGAGCACGATGCTCGCGGTGAGCAGACTGTAGCCGCTGCCGGTGGGGCCGGCGAAGAATGGAATCAGTCTGCCGAGGGTCGCGGCGAGCAGCGGAAAGAAGTGGCGGCTCAGGAAGGGGATGACCACCACGTACCCCCACAGTCCGAAGACCACGCTCGGGATGGCCATCAGCAGCTCGACGAAGAAGGAGATCCAGGTGCGCAGGTGGCTCGGGATCGCCTCGGCGAGGAAGATGGCCGCACCGATCCCCACGGGCACCGCGAACAGCAGGGCGAAGAGCGTCGAGAGCAGCGTCCCCACGATGAGAAAGAGGATGCCGTAGGTGGCGCCCGGCTGGACCTGGAAGCCGTGGCGCATGATGGGGTCCATGTAGAGATTGCCGAGGTTCCAGGTATTGCGGACCACGAATCCCCAGCCATTGAAATGGATGGCCTGCTTGGAATAGAGGGCCAGGAACAGCACGACCGAGAGCAGGATGACGGGCAGGATGCCCGCGACGAGGGCGAGCCAGGCTCTGAACTTCATGGCGCGAGAGGATGGCCGGTCCGGCCGCGTCTTTCAAGTGAAGGAAGGAAACCGGCACCGCGCCTCATCCTTGAGGCGGGTACCGGCTTCCGAGGGGGCCTTGATCTTCAATTCTGATCGATCAATGGATCTTGGCGATCTGCGCCTCGCTCAGCTTCACGATGGCCGGCGGCAGCGGCACGAAGCCGACCTGCTTCATGAAGTACGGGGAGTTGCCGTGGCTCAGCGCCCAGCTGAAGAACTCCTTCACGGCGCCCGCGGTCTTCCCGTCCTGGTTGGCGTTCACGATGGCGTACTCGTAGTTGATGATCGGGTACGACTCGGCGCCCGGGGCGAAGACCAGGCTGATGCGCTCATCCGCCGGGGTGTGCGACGCCATGGCCTGCACCGCGGCCCCGATCGTCTTCGGCTCGGGCAGCACGAAGCGGCCGGCGCGGTTCTTCAGCATCGCCTCGCCGAGCCCGGCCTTCTCGATGGCCTGCTTGAAGCTGATGCCGATGTAGGCGATCGAGTAGGGCGTGCCCTTGCAGGCATTGACCATGCCCGGGTTGCCCTCGGCGCCGATCCCGCCCTGGACGGCCGGCCAGCTGATCGTGGTGCCGTAGCCCACCGAGTTGTTCCACGAGGGGGTGCTGAAGGAGAGGTACTGGGAGAAGATGAAGGTGTCACCGCTTCCGTCGGTGCGATGGATCAGCACGATCTGCTGGTGCGGCAGGCGCACACCGGGGTTCATCGCGCGCACCGCCGGGGCGTCCCAGTAGCGGATCTTCCCGGAATACATGTCCGCGAGCACCGGACCGCTCAGGCGAAGGTGCCTGCCGTTCAGGCCCGGAAGGTTATAGTTGATCATCTGCGAGGAGATGGTCAGCGGGATGTTCAGGATCGCCGGGTGCATCTTGATCTGGGCGTTGCTCATGTAAGCATCCGATGCCCCGATCTGCGCAATCCCCGACACGGCCTCGGAGATGCCCGTGCCGCTGCCGGTCGACTGCGTGGTGATCTGCACGCCGGGATGCGACTTGCCGTAGACCGGCACCCACAGGTTGAACAGCGGGTACAGGAGCGAGGAGCCGGTCTCGAGGAGGCGCGTCTGCGCCAGCGCGGCGTGGCTCACCATCATCGTGCCCATCGCCAGGGTGGCCGCGAGGACCACGGATGTCTTCCGGCGGGAAGCGCCAGTTTTCATGCTCATGTCGTTACCTTTATGGGAGAAGGGACAGTGCGTTATTGGAAGTCGGGTGCCTCTACAGGGCGCGTAATGTACGCGGCCATTGTGACAATTTGGTGACAGGGCGGATTTTCGTACAAAATCGATTGAAAACAAATGGTTGCATTCCACGTGAGGCGCGTGGCGGGGCGCTCCCGCGCGCCGACCCGGCCCGATCGTGCGCCGTGCGCTCGGCCCTTCAGGGGCGCAGGCCGGGTGCGCGAGCGCAGCGCGCTCCCTGAGGGGAGACATCCCCGGGGCTCATCGGCTAAGGTGCGCCCCCATAGGGGGCGCGCTCGTACTGCGCTCGACACCGAAAGATCGACACATGAATGACACCGCACGCACGACCGGGCGGGACGCCGCGCTCGGGGAATTCACCTTCCGCGGCATGGTGATCGGGGTGCTCATCACCCTGGTGTTCACCGCCGCCAACGTCTACTTCGGGCTCAAGGCAGGGCTCACCTTCTCGACTTCGATTCCCGCGGCCGTCATCTCGATGGCCATCCTGCGCGCCCTCGGCGGGGCCACCATGCAGGAGAACAATATCGTGCAGACCGTGGCCTCCGCGGCCGGCACCCTCTCGAGCATCATCTTCGTGCTGCCGGGACTGGTCATCGTCGGCTGGTGGACGGGCTTCCCGTTCTGGATGTCCTTCGCCATCTGTGCGACCGGGGGCATCCTCGGGGTCATGTACACGATCCCGCTGCGGCGCGCGCTGGTGACCGACTCGGACCTGCCTTACCCGGAAGGCGTCGCCTGCGCCGAGGTGCTCAAGGTGGGGGCCGGCGAGGCCCACGACGCCGACATCGAGGCCGTCGAGAGCGGTGGCGCGGGGTTGAAGGCGGTGCTCGTGGGAAGCATCGTGTCCGCGGCGTTCTACGTCGTGGTGCAGACGCAGATCTTCACCAGCGATGTCGTGAGGTATTTCCGCATCGGCCGCTCGGGCGCCGCCAGCGGGTTCGATTTCGCCCTCTCGTTCGCGCTGTTCGCCATCGGCCACCTGGTCGGCCCGGCGGTGGGCCTCGCCATGCTGGTCGGCGCGCTGATCGGCTGGGGGTGGGGCGTGCCGCATTTCCTGCTGTTGCATCCGGCGGCGGGCGCCGCAGCCACCGTGGCGCAGGGGGCCTGGAGCCACTACGTGCGGTTCGTCGGGGCGGGCACCATCGGTGTGTCGGCGATCTGGACGCTCGCCACGCTGGTGAAGCCCGTGATCAAGGGCATCGCGGGCGCCATGGCGTCTTCGCGGGCGCGCAAGGCGGGCAAGGGGCACACCCTGGCGCGCACCGAGCACGACATCCCGATCGGCACGGTGGGCCTGGTGTCGCTCGCATGTTTCGTGCCCATGGGCTGGCTGCTGTGGCATTTCAGCGTCATCAGCGGCCTGGGACGCTTCGGGGTGCCGCTCGCCGTGGGCGGAGTCATCTTCGTCGCCATCATGGGCTTTCTCGTGTCCACCGTGTGCGGCTACATGGCAGGCCTCATCGGCTCATCGAACAGTCCGCTCTCGGGCATCGGCATCCTGGTGGTGGTGATCTTCGGGCTGATGCTGGTCGCCGGCCTCGCATCGCGCCTGCCGCCCGAGGCGGGGCGCGCGCTGGTCGCCTTCGCGCTGTTCGTCACCGCGGTGGTCTTCTCGGTCGCGACCATCGCCAACAACAACCTGCAGGACCTCAAGACCGGGCAGCTGGTCGATGCCACGCCCTCGAAGCAGCAGTGGGCGCTGGTGGTGGGGGTCATCGCCGGCGCGCTCGTCATTCCGCCGGTGCTCGACCTCGTCAACCGCGCCTACGGCTTCCTCGGGGCCCCGGGCGTCAATCCGGCGCACGCGCTGCCCGCGCCCCAGGCGGGGCTCATCTCGGCGCTGGCCCAGGGCGTGATCCAACACAACATCGACTGGAGCGCGATCCTGATGGGCGGGGCGATCGGGGCGGTCATCATCGCGGTGGATGTGATCCTCAAGCGCGCCTCCAGGATCCTCAGCCTGCCGCCGCTTGCCGTCGGACTCGGCATCTACCTGCCCACCGCGAGCACCCTCATGATCGTCGTGGGATCGGTGGTGGGCTGGTGGTTCAACGGCCGCGCCGAGCGCTCGGCGCGCTCGGAAGCGATCAAGCAGCTCGGGGTGCTGCTCGCCTCGGGACTCATCGTCGGGGAGAGCCTGCTCGGGGTGGTGTTCTCCGCGCTCGTGGTCTTCACGGGCAAGGCCGCGCCCATCGGCCTGGTGGGACCTGGCTTCGCGGGCGCCTCCATGTGGCTCGGCGGAGCGGCCTTCGCAGCCGTGATCTATCTCCTGTACCGGTGGCTGCCGACGCTCGTGCGTGCCGCGCCGGCCGGGCAGCCGCGCCCGTGATCCCCCGGGCCCGATTTCACGGGCGGTGGCCGCTCACCTCCGCCCCGGCGTACCGGTCGAGCCGCGCATAGGCGGGCACCGCGAGCAGTCCGAAGCCGCCCATGAGGATCAGGGCGAGGCGGAAGTCAAAGGGCGAGAGCGTGGTGGCGTGGCGCAGCAGGCGGCTGAAATTGAGGGTCAGCGCCGCGGCGGCGACGCCCACCGCCATGGAGATCTGCTGCGTGAGTGAGAAGAGCACGCTCGCCGGCGAGCGCTCCTCCTGAGTCACCTCCGCAAAGGTGGTGAACAGCATCGCGGTGAACTGCATGGAGCGGCTCGCGCCGGCGATGAACAGGATGAGCGCCGTGAGACCGAGCGGCAGGCCCGGGGCGAGGATCGCGCAGGCGGCGATGCCGGCGGCGACGATCGCGCCATTCACCATCAGCACATTGCGCAGCCCGAAGCGTCGGATGATGGGGTTGGTCACGGCCTTCATCAACAGGTTGGCCAACATGTAGATGAGCAGCAGCATGCCCGCATCGAGCGGCGTATAGCCGTAGGCGACCTCGAGCATCAGCGGCAGGAGGAACGGCGTCGCGCTGATCGCCGCGCGCGAGATGCCTCCCCCGGAGACCGAGGCGATGAAGAACTCGCGCCGGCGCAGCACCGACAGCTGCACCAGGGGCGTCTTTGCCGAATCGAGGTGCCGCACCGCGGCGACGCCCGCGGCCGCGGCGCACGCGATCAGGGTGAGCGCGAGCGGCGCGTCGATCTTCTGGCCGGCGATCAGGTCGAGGCCGTACGTGAGGCAGCCGACGGCGAGCGCGAGCAGCACGAACCCCCGGCCGTCGAAGGCGGTGCGCTCCTCGGCCTTGTGGTTGGGAATGACCGACAGCACGAGTGCGACCGCGGCGATGCCGAAAGGCAGGTTGACGTAGAAAATCCAGCGCCACGAGAGCGCATCGGTGATGAAGCCGCCGAGCGCGGGGCCGATGACTGGCGCAAGCAGGCTCGGCCAGACCAGTGTCGAGAGGGTGTGCATGAGCTCGTGCTTTTCCGTGTTGCGCAGCACGATCAGGCGCCCGACCGGGGACATCATGGCCGCCGAGCCGCCCTGCACGAGGCGCGCGCCGATGAAGGCGGCGAAGCCGCTCGAGAGGCCGCAGGCCATGGAGGAGAGCGTGAACACGACGATCGCCCCGGCAAAGAGGTTGCGCGTGCCGATGCGTTCGGCGAGCCAGGCGCTCGCGGGGATGCACACGGCCGCGGCCAGGGCGTATGCGGTGATGCCCTCGCTCACGCGCGCCGCGTTCGTCGCGAAGCTGTGGGCCATCGCCGGGAGGGCCGTGACGATGATCGTCGAGTCGAGGTTCTGCATGAAGTTCGCGCACGCGACGATCAGCGCGATTTGCATGGAAGGCCGGCGGAGGGAGGCCAGAAGATCGCGAAGCTGCAGCATCGGCAGGAGTGTACCTTGCCCCGCCCGGGGGCTGGCCCGATCTCCTCCTTCCGGAGGATCTCCCGTGCGAGCGCCCCTGAGGGGCGATCCCGGATGGCGCGCTCAGGCGAAGCGCCGCAGATCGAAGGCGCCGGCCTCGAACGGCGGCTCGCGGTGCGCCACCAGCGCGGCGATGACTTCGGCGGTGGGCGCCGCCAGTGTCAGGCCCAGGTGTTGGTGTCCTGTGGCATAGAACAATTCGGCCGCGCCGGGGGCGCGCCCGATGGCGGGCAGGTAGTCGGGCAGGGTCGGGCGGGAGCCGACCCAGCCCTGTCCCGGCGCGCAGGGGTAACCGAGTCCGCGCAGCCGCACGCGCAGGCGCTCGAGCTTGCGCGGATCGGGCGGCGCCCCATGCCGCTCGAACTCGAAGTAGCTCGTGGCGCGCAGCCGTCCGTCCATGGGTGTGACGATGACACTCTGGTCGGGATAGACGACGGGCGCGCTCGCGGGCGGCGGTGCGCCCGGCAGTTCCAGGTGATAGCCGCGCTCGGCGGTCAACGGCGCCCGCACCCCGAAGCGGGCGAGGAGCGGTGCGGATTCGACGCCGGCGCACACCACCGCGGCGCCGACCGACAGGACCCGCTCTTCGGTGCGGATCCCGATGCGATCGCCCTTTGGAAACATCTCCCGCACCTCGGTCCGTGCGAACCTCGCGCCGGCCCCGATAGCGGCCTCGGCGAGCGCGTCGGCGAGACGCCGAGGGTCGATGACATGCGCGCTGTCCGGGAAATGACAGCCGGTCGCGGATGCTGCGCCGGCACGCGCGGCGAGCGACTGCAACAAGGCCTCGGGCGCGAGATCCACGCGTACGCCGAGCGCCTGTGCGCTGCGCCGGGCATGCGCCGCTCGGGCGCCGCCCCGCGGACCCAGCCATACGCAGTAGTGACCTTCGCGGCACAACAGGTCCCGCCGCCCGATCTCACGCAGATAGCCCTCGAGGACCTCGGCGGCGGGGCGTACCAGGGCGGCGAGCGCCGGGGTGTTGCGCGACTGCCGGAACGCCGCCTGCGCGAACTGCAGGATCCAGGGGGCGAGCGCCAGCCAGCGGCGCACCGGCAGGTGCACCGGCCCGCCGAGGAGAAAGAGCTCGCGCCAGAGCCTTCCCAGCAGGGCTGGGGAGGGAAGCGGCTGGCGCTGCTCGGTGGCGATGTGGCCGGCGTTTCCGAAGGAGGCGCCTGCGAGCGCGGGCTCCGATCGATCGATCAGCAGCACCCGGCGTCCTTCGCGCGCCAGCGCCCACGCCGTCGCGCAGCCGATGATGCCCGCGCCGATGACGGCGATGCGCTCCGGGCTCGCATCTCCCCCGGGTCGATGCGGGGCATTGAGGCTCATTCGTATATCGTATACGATCCGAAGCCTCGTGTAACCCGGACGGCGCGTGCATGTCCTCGACCGTGATGCCCCTCGAGTGCGGCTGGGCTGGTGTGATGCCCGCGGTGACCACCCAGTTCGACACCGCTCTGGAGGTCGACCTTGGCGCGACGCGGGCCGTGCAGAGCGCGCTGGTGGCGGAGGGCGTGCATGGTCTGGTGGTGCTCGGCACCGTGGGGGAGAACAACTCGCTCACGCCGGCCGAGAAGCGCTCAGTGCTCGAGGCGGCGGTCGGGGTCGCCGCGGGCCGGGTGCCGGTGATCGCGGGCGTCTCGGAGCTGACGACCGCGGCGGCGGTGGCCTTTGCCCGCGATGCGGGCGAGCTCGGCGCGAGCGGTCTGATGGTGCTGCCGGCCATGGTGTACGTGCCGAGCGCTGCGGAGCTCGAGACTCATTTCCGCTCGGTCGCCGCGGCCACGTCGCTGCCGATCATGCTGTACAACAACCCGCCAGCCTATCGCGTCGCGATCGATCTCGACTCGCTCGCGCGCCTCGCCGATGTGCCGAACATCGTGGCGGTGAAGGAGTCGGCGCCGGACTCGCGTCGTTTCACGGACGTCCTGAATGCCTGCGGCACGCGCTTCGCGCTGTTCGCCGGGCTCGACGATGTGGCGTTCGAGGGGCTCGTGCTCGGGGCGCGCGGCTGGGTATCCGGGCTCACCAATGCCTTCCCCGGGGAGTCGCTCGCGCTTCATGCGGCGATTCGCTCGGGCGACCTCGAGCGCGCACGCGCCATCTACCGCTGGTTCCTGCCGCTGCTGCACCTCGATGCCGGACATGACCTCGTGCAGGCGATCAAGCTCGCCGAGCAGCGCATGGGACGCGGCAGCGAGCGGGTGCGCCCGCCGCGCCTGCCGCTCGCCGGCGCGCGCCGAGAGGAAGTGATCCGGCTGGTGGAGCGCGCCGCCGCAACGCGCCCGCCGCTCGGGCGTTCAGGGGAGGCCCCATGAGATCGGTGTTCTTCTGCATCGATGGCCATGCCGCCGGCAATCCCGTGCGTCTCGTGGCGGGTGGCGTGCCGTTTCTCACCGGGCGCACCATGAGCGAGCGCCGCGCCGACTTCCAACGCCGCTTTGACTGGATCCGCCGCGGATTGATGTTCGAGCCCCGCGGCCACGACATGATGTCGGGCGGCTTCCTCATGCCGCCGCTCGATCCGGCGCACGATGCGTCGATCCTTTTCATCGAGACGAGCGGCTGTCTGCCGATGTGCGGTCATGGCACGATCGGAATGGTGACCTTCGCGATCGAGCACGGCCTGCTGCGCCCGAGCGTGCTGGGGACGCTCACCGTCGAGGCGCCCGCCGGTCTTCTGACCATCGATTACGCCGCCGAGGGCGGCAAGGTCACGAGCGTCACCGTGCGCAACGTGCCGTCCTATCTCGCCAAGCGCTCGATCGGGATCGAGGTCCCGCAGCTCGGCCGGCTCGAGCTCGATGTCGCGTACGGGGGCAATTTCTACGCCATCATCGAGCCGCAGGCCGGCTTTGCGGGGCTCGAGGCGCTCGGCGCCCAGGCGCTGCTGCGCTTGAGTCCGCTCGTGCGCCAGCGGGTGCGCGAGGTGTACGAGCCCGTGCACCCCCTGGATCCGACCATCCGGGGCGTGAGTCATGTCATGTGGACGGACCGTGCGCTCAATCCGGGTGCGCAGGGCCGCAACGCGGTATTCTACGGCGAGCGCGCCATCGACCGCTCTCCCTGCGGCACCGGTACGAGCGCGCGGATGGCACAGCTCGCCGCACGCGGGGAGCTGCATCCGGGAGAGCAGTTCGTGCACGAGAGCATCATTGGCAGCCGCTTCACCGGCAGGGTGGTCGAGGCGGTGGATCTGAAGGGTACGCCGGCGATCGTCCCCTCCATCGAGGGCTCGGCCTGGGCGACGGGCTACAACACGCTGTGGATCGATCCGCAGCAGCCCTTCCCACAGGGTTTTCAGGTGATCTAGGGGCGGCGGCGGCCATTATCTCGGAGGCACCCATGTCCGACTCACGACGCATCCCGTGGCTTCTGGTCTTGCTCGTGCTCCTCGCGCCGCCGGTTCTGGCGGGGGAGCCGATGGCGGTCCACCCGCAGCCCGCAGGCGGGGTCTTGACTCCCGTGACCGGCCGCACGGGCCGCACCGACCTGGCGTGCAAGGTCGGCGCTCCCAAGAGAGGCCGCCCATCCCTGGGCACCCAACCCCGTCGCGCGTCCGCGGCCGGTGTCAAGGCGCCCGGGAAGGCGCCGGCCGCCGCGGCCGCATCGCCGCCGGCGGACACCGGGGGGCTGATCAATGTCTGGTAGGCGCCCGGGGTCAGGCGCTCATGAAACGGCTCGCCGGACCGATGAGGCACGATGACGGGCCCGAAGACCCTGGCGCGCACGATGAGCACCCAGCTCACCGGCCTGGTGCGGGAGAAGATCGTGAACGGCGCCTACGCTCCCGGGACGGCTCTGCCGCAGGATGCGATCGCCGCCGAGTTCGGCGTGAGCAAGATTCCGGTGCGCGAGGCGCTGTTGCATCTGCACGCCGAGGGACTGGTGGATGTCTTCGCCCACCGCGGCTTTCAGGTGCGGCCGCTGAGCGCGCGCGAGGCGCAGGAGATCTTCCAGCTGCGCCTGCGGATCGAGCCGCAGGCGATCGCATCCGGCGCGCGACTCGCCGAATCGCAGGATCGAGAGGGTGCGCAGAGTGCCTGCCAGAGCCTGCATGAGGCGTTGTCGAGTGGGCGGCTGGAAGGCTCCGGTGATCTGAACCGGGATTTTCACCTCGCATTGGTGGTCCCCCGGCGCCAGCCGCTCACGCATGAGGTGCTGCAGCGCTTGTTGACCCTGTCGCAACGCTATGTCCGCCTGCACCTGGAGCCGCGCGGACGCTCCTCACGCGCCGATCGCGAGCACGAGGCCCTGTTGGCGGCGTGGATGAGGGGCGAGGCCGCATCGGCCGAAGCGCTTTCGCGGCAACACATTCAAACGACGTACGACGATCTCGCCCGGGCGTTGGGGTCGGACGTCCGGGCGTAACGCACTCCGCGGGTTGACTCACGCATCAGCGGGGCGTTCGTCCGGCGTCTGATCGACGGGCGCGACCCGGGTTCAGATCCCGGAGATGACGGAGGCGAGCAGGTCCCGGACCTGCTTCGCCATGGGTTCGAGCGCGGGGTTGCCGGTGCGCTCCATGGCGGACACCGGATCCACGGTGGCGACCTCGACCCGCTGATCCGCGGTCTCGCGCACGATCACATTGCAGGGCAGGAGGACCCCGAGCTTGTCTTCGGCCATCAGGGCCTGGTGGGCGAAGCGGGGGTTGCAGGCGCCGAGGATACGGTACTTCGGGATCTCCGCGCCGATCTTCGACCTCAGGGTGGCCTGCACGTCGATGTCGGTCAGCACCCCGAAGCCGCGCTCCTTGAGCTGTTGCGTGACCTGCGCCACGACGTCATCGAAGGGTTTGGAAACCGACCGCGCGATGTAGTAACTCACCGGCATCTCCTCTCGAGGATCGGGCCTGCGCATCGCCCCTGCAAAGGGAAACTATACGGGATCCACGCGCGCCCCGGTATAGGGGATCATCGCAGCGCGCCTCAAAGCTCCTGGCGGGTGGGGCGATAGAGGATCTCGTTGATGTCCACTTCATCGGGCTGGCCGATGGCGAAGGCGACGGCCCGCGCGAAGGAGTCGGCGGGGATCGCCACGGCCTCGTAGAACTTGTGGATGTCCGAGTTGACGTCCGGCTCGGTGATGCTGTCGGGGAGCTCGGAGCGCACTGCGCCCGGGGAGATGATGGTGGTGCGGATGTTGTAGGGCTTGACCTCCTGGCGAAGCCCCTCGGACAGAACCCGGACCGCGGTCTTGGTGGCCGCATACACCGAGCTTCCGGGACGCACCTTGTGGCCGGCGACCGAGGACACGTTCACGATGTGTCCGGATTTGCGAAGCTTCATGTGCGGCAGCGCTGCGGCGATTCCGTACAGCACCCCTTTGATGTTGACGTCGATGGCGCGGTCCCAGTCCTCGATCTTGAGCCGCTCGAGAGGCGAGAGGGGCATCAGTCCGGCGTTATTGATCATGACATCAATACGGCCATACTTCTCCACGGCGGTATCGACCAGGCGCTTCACCTGATCGCTGTGAGTCACATCCGTCGTGATCGCGAGCGCCTTGGCGCCGCCCGCGCTGAGCTCCTCGGCGAGCGCATTGATGCGTTGCGCGCGTCGCGCCCCGAGGACGATGGTGGCGCCTTTCGCACTCAAGTGACGCGCCGCAGCCTCGCCGAGCCCGCTGCTTGCGCCGGTGATGACGATGATCTTGCCCTGGATGTTGTCGCTCATCAGGTGACTCCTTGCGCCGGTGGTGCCGGGCTCAGCGCCCGACCCTGCGGTTCAGGATAGGCCAGGCGGATTCCTTTGGGTAGATGCCGGAAGCAGCACAGAAAAACGCCCCTCCCGGGTGAGCGGGAGAGGCGTTCGGCCCGCCTCCCGCGGCCGGGGTCGTTGCACCCCGGTCGCGGTCGGTCAGGATCCGAGGCGGGCGGTTACCTCACTGGAAACCATCACCGGGCGAGGTGGCGCAGCCGTGCTGTGAGTTGCTGTATTCCGGCTGGATCGCATACCAGTGACCGTTCAGGTTGACGGTGCTCGGGTCGAAATACACGGTCGGGCTCGTGCCCGGCGTGGCCGGCGGCGCGGGATTCCACTGAAGGAAGCTGCACTCGTCGCCGATCTCCTGTCCGAACAGGCCATTGGCGAGCTCATTCCACCATCCGGTCGGCCAGTAGCCGGCCACGTTCGGGTCGGTGATGGTCTCGATGGTCTCGTGCGAGAGCACATTGTTCGTCGAGTCCACGAGCGGCCCGTTCGGCGTCTGCGGCCGGACCGAGCAGCCGCCGACATTCTGGAACGGCTCCACGGTGTAGAGCGTGTCGCCGACGCCCGGCAGCACCGCCGTTCCGTGATAGGCGCAGAACACGAACGTGCCCGGATCATCGGGCGAATAGCAGGACGTGGCGCCCGTGCACTCGTCCTGGCCCGGCGGCAGGAAGACGTCGTAAATGGCGTGGTAGCCGGATGGCAGACCGAGCTCAGTCACCGCGTAGTAGACGATCGTCTGCATATCCAGATCGGAGTACGTGGTCGTGCCCGTGTAGGGCGACGTCGAAGGATACGAGACCTCGATGATATCGCGTGATGGCCGATAGCGATCGCCATCGTGGGCGTGCACGTACTGATCGACGACGTGAATGAATCTGCTGCTGCCCAGGTCACTCAGGAACTGGTGCGGATGCCCCCAGCACGTCGCGATGGAGTTGCAGGATCCGGAGGTCGGCGTGTTCACGAAGATCAGGACTTCCTTCGCGGATTGCACGACCTGGCCGCCGTGGTACTGCAGATCGCCCGGGTAACGGGTTCCGTGCACGCCCCATCCCGAGGAGTCGCCCCCGAATCCCGGCCCGCCGGGGCCGGCCATGGGACCCATGGGCGTGCTCAGGCGGCTGCGCCGCTTCGCCGCCCAGCCCGCCGGAGTATTCGCCTGCATCAGGTGGGCGCCGGAATTTTTCGCATGACTCGCGAGGTACGGGGCGAAGCCCGAGGGGTTCACGGTCAGCTTGAGCACGCGTTCCTGCTGCGCGTGGGCCGCCGAGCAGGCGAGGAACGCCGCCGCCACAGTGAGCGGAAGCCGGGGAAAACGCAAAGATCGCATGGTGCTACTCCTCATTCGTGTCATTTCGTGTTGTTTCTGTCTGACCGGATGACGCGTCGTTGAACGGGTCAACCGGGGGCGCCCCGCCGTGGATCCGACCCCGCTCCTTTGAAAAGCGGTGTTGCTCCCGAGTTGGAAACTCGCCACCCGCCTCATCCCCCTGGGCATGGAGGGATACCCCGGAAAGTTGGTCTTCTTCTGGCCGCCTCCCTGGTGCGGGCAACTTGGAGGGGCAATATAACCAAACCGCGCACACTTTGCGCGCGTGTCCTGTGTCATTTTCGGGTTTTCAGCCGGTGCGCACCGGCGCCGGGCCGCCCGGAGCGCGCGGCAAAATCAAGCTCTTCCTAGACGAGCGAGTCCGGCCAAACGGCACGCGGTCGGCGGATTTTTTTTTCGCCGCCGCCCGGCGCGGCGCTCAAGGGCGAAAGAGGCTGTACAGCTCGTCCTCTTGCGCGAAATG
This sequence comes from Pseudomonadota bacterium, assembly GCA_021777555.1. Lineage (GTDB taxonomy): Bacteria > Pseudomonadota > Gammaproteobacteria > Steroidobacterales > Steroidobacteraceae > 13-2-20CM-66-19. The sequence goes on from JAJYDK010000001.1 coordinate 73,431, forward strand.
CAGCGTCAGGATCGCATGCAGCCCGTAGAGCAGGCGGCGCAGGTCCCGGAGGTCCTCCGGCGCCGGACCCAGCGGGGGCAGGTGCTCCACGAGTCGCCCGAAGAGACGGCTCAGGCGCCGGATCTCGTTGTGCGTCTGGATGAGCGGGCCGGTCGGGTTCTCGCCCTTCAGCATTTTCTCGATGATCGGGTAGGCGGTCTGCTGCTCCTCGTTCTCATGGGGCAGCAGCTCCGTCTCGAGCATGTGGCGCAGCTGCTCGAGGCGGGAGCGCGCCTCGGCGGCCGGCAGGGTGTCGAGTTGTACGGCGAGGGTGGCGAGCTCGCTCACCCGGGGTCTGAGCGAGCGGTGGTGGCTCGCGAGGCCCTCGGCCAGGCCGCGCAGCTCGGGCCTCGCGGCGCCCGTGCCGCGCTCGCCCCCGAGCGCGCGCAGGGCGTTGAGAATGACCAGGATGTCGATGACCTCCTGCAGGAGCGCGCCGGCAACGGGCGCGATGAAGCCCGCGGCGGCGAAGGACATCGCCACCAGAGAAAGCCCCATGCCGGCGATCACGCTCTGCAGGGCGATCGCGCGGGTGCGCCGGGCAATGCGCACCGCCTGCGCGACGCCCTCGAAGCGGTCGGAGGTCAGGACCACGTCCGCGGCTTCCGAGGCTGCCGTGGCGCCCCGCGCGCCCATCGCGATCCCGACATCGGCCAGGGCGAGCGCTGGCGCGTCGTTGATTCCATCGCCGACCATGGCGAGGACGCCTTCCGAGCGCAACTGGCGAATGACATCGACCTTCTCCTCGGGTGCGCGCTCGGCGAACACCCTGTCGACGCCGAGGACGTCGCCGACGAGCTCCGCGACATCCGGATGATCGCCCGTGACCAGGTGGATGCGCTCGATGCCGATGGCTCTGAGCTCGCGCAGGACGCGTGCCGTCTCCGGACGGATGGGATCATGCAGGAGCAATGCTCCGCAGAGCTTTCCGTCGATCGCGACAAACACCCCCGATGAGCCCTCGACCGCGGTGCGCAGCTCCACCGAGCGCAGCGTCGCCGGGTCACTGTCGGGGGCGACGAAGCGTCTCTGGCCGACCGCGACACGGTGCCCCCCGAGCTCTCCGCGGATCCCGCTCCCCATCTGCTCCTCGACACCGGCCGGGAAGCTGAGATCGAGGCCGCGATTGCGCGCCTCGGCGAGAATCGCCGGTGCGAAGGGATGAACGGAGAGCTGCTCGAGGGATGCGGCGTGGCGAATGAGCTCCTCCGGGGAGCAGGCGCCCACGGTCTCCACGGCGACGACTTCCGGGCGGGCGGAAGTGGCCGTGCCCGTCTTGTCGAGCACGAGCACGCGCGTTCGCGCAAGGGTCTCGAGCGCGGCGCCTCCCTTCATGATGATGCCGCGGCGTGCGGCGCGCGATATTCCGGCAATGATGGCCGCGGGTGCGGCCAGGATGAGCGGACAGGGGGTGGCGACCACGAGCACCGCGAGCGCCCGCAGGGGGCTCCCCGAGGCCAGCCAGGCGGCGGCGGACCCGATGAGGGTCAGGGCGAGAAAGGCGAACGCGTAGCGGTCCGCGAGGCGCACGAACGGCGCCTTGGAGTTCTCGGCGGCGCGCACCAGACGGATGATGCCCGCGTAGGTGCTCTCGGAGGCGATCGCGGTTACCTGCAGCTCGAAGGGGCCTGCGCAGTTGCTGCCGCCGCTGCGCACCGGGGTGCCGGGCTCGAGCCTGACGGGTCTTGATTCGCCGCTGAGCGAGGACTCATCGAGCACCGCGGTGCCCGAGTGGATCATGCCATCCACCGGAACGACTTCACCCGGCTTCACCACCAGCAGATCGCCGAGGCCGACGTCATCGACCGGAATGTCGATGAAGGCATCGCCTTGCCGGCGGTGTGCGAACCTCGGCGCCCGTCTAAGCAGTGCGCTCAGCTCGCGTCGCGCCCGCGCGCTCGCAAAGCTCTCGAGCGCCGTACCGCCCGTGAGCATCACCGCGATGACCGCTCCAGCCAGATATTGGCGCAGCAGCAGCGCGCCTCCCATCGCGAGGATGGCGATGACATCGACCCCAACCTCCCCGCGCAGCAGCCGCATCGAGGCGGACGCCGTTGCGAAGAGGAGGACGATGCCGGTGGCGCCGATGAGGGCGGCGCGGGCCGCCTGCGGCGCTCCGAGCGCGTGCGCGGTGAGCCCGACGACGAGGCCGAGCAGCGCCGCCCCGAGGAGAGAGTATTCCCGGTAGGTCTCCAGGGAGCCGCCGCGCGCTCAGCGAGTCACAGCGGAGGGCCGCCGCGCCGGGCACGCTCTTCTTCGCGGTTTCCGCGTCGCTCCGGGGGCTGTTTCTCGCGGCTCCCGTGCTGCTGCGGGCCGCCGCGCTCGCGCGGGGGCGCGCTGCCTCCGGGAGGCCGGTTCCCCCAGGGGGCGCGAGAGCCGGGCGCCGAGGCGCCGGGGCGCTGCGCCGGCGGACGACCCGCTTGTGAAGGCGCTGCGCCGCGAGCCGATTCCGGCCGCCGGTACTCGGGGCGCCCGGCGCGCGGCGGTTGATTGGGGCCAGGCCCGAACTGCCGGGGAACGGGAGCCCGATTGCGGTCCCGGCGATCCTGGGGACGATAGGGGTAGTAGCGATTCTCGAGGGCGCGCTGCCGGGCGGGATCCGGATAGCGGCCCCGTGAATACCCCCGTTGGTACTGGGGCAGAGGCGCGCGAGGCGGCATCTGGTGCCGGTCCCAGCGGTCCCAGCCGGGCCGGCTGCGCTCCCACCGCGGTCCCCAGCGCTCCGCCCAGCGAGGCGGCGCCCCGCGGTTCCAGTGGAGGAAATACGGGGGCGGGGCGCGGTAGTAGAGGATCGGGATCCTCAGGATGAAATCCGGAACCATCTCCGGCTGGACCAGGTACCAGGGGCCGTCGTACCAGGTGCTCGAATACCATTCATCGCCCGTATACACCCAGTAGAGGCCATCGTAGAAGAAGAGATTCGCGTCCAGATCCGGCGCGTAGTACACGGGATAGCCGGGCACGGGCAGCAACTGCGGGTAGGCCGGCACATTGATGCCGATCCTGACACCGGGCAGCGAGACGCCGAGGCCGAACTGCACCTGGGCGGCCGCCGCCGTGCCAAGCCCCGCGAGCACGAGGGTGGCGGCGATCGCCACGCGCGAGCGCCAGATCAATGATCGAGCTGACATGGCTGTCTCCGTTCACCTGCGGCGCGGGCGGCTCCACAACGGGTAGCCTTGCGCATCGCGAAGCACGAGTGTCTCATTGCCTCTTCTCACCTGGGCTGCGACCAGTACCACTTTGCCTCGGTAGGTGATCCGCGAGCCGGTCACTTCGATGGTGTCATGAGGCGCGATCTTGAGCGCCTGTTTGTCCAGGTACCCGCTGGGGCCGAGGTGCACCGAGAGCTCACCCGTGCGCGTCTTCAGCGTGAGGTGAATCCCCGCGAAGCGGCCCCTGCCGGTCACGCGCTCGATCGCGAGCACGCTTCCGGAGACCGTCTCGACCGTCTGCGGATTGTAGTATCTGCTGTAAGCGCGCCCCGGGCCACCTTGGGCGAGCGCCCCGGTGGGAGCGATGAGGCCGGCGCTGACCAGGGCAAGGGCTGCGATGAATGATTTCACGATGGACCTCGCGATCGGCACGGCACCGGCTGCAGTTTTTAGACGGATCAGGGCACGGATTCGATCCGGGGATGTACCTAATTGCGCCCATCCGGGCTGCCTTAGGTAGCTGTCCCGATCCCCGCGGCGCAGCGGCGGCGGTAAAAAAGCCGCGAATCCTCCCATGCCCCGCGAGGCCGGATCGTGAAAACGCTCATTATTATACTCGCTGCCGCCGCCGTCGTGACCTACGCCTTGCCGGGCGAGTCCCTCCTCGATCGGGCGAGGAGGATCGCGAGGGGCGGCAAGCGCGTTCTGGGTGAGGTGCTCGCGGTGGACCAGGTCGCCTACGGCCGGGGCAGATACTACGGCGTCCGTCTGCTGCTGAAGACCTCCCAAGGCAAGCTCCCGGTGTACCTCGGTCCCAGTTGGTTCGTGAACAGTCAGCCGATGAAGGTGCGGCCGCACGATGTCATCGAGGTGACCGGCGCGCGAGTGACCTGCGAGGGGAGGCCGACCCTCATCGCCGCCGAGATCAGGAAGGGGGGCGAGAGCCTGCGCATCCGCTCGGGCGAGGGCCTGCCGCTCTGGCGCCGCTCGCGAGGGGAATGAGCGACCGCGCACCCGGGAGCGCGCGGCGACCGGGTGCCGCGCCGCGCCCGCCATCGCGCCATCATCCGCTCCGTCACTGACATAACTCACCACCGCGCGAGCCAATGCCGGAGACCTCGGCATGCGGCAATCCGTGTCAGTGCCTACCGGTCAATGCCTACCGCCATGAAGAGGGGCTTCGCGGCGGAGCTCCGGGCCGGGATCGCGCGCGGGAAGGAGCGCGGCTCGCGGCATGCGTCAGATGTGGGTGTTGTGTCGTGGGAGGTAGGCGATTACGCGGCGCCGGTCGCTCGAATCTACCTAATCGATGTCATATGGGTCCGTATTGAGGCGGCACGGCATGACGGAAAGAATCGTGGCCAGTGCGACGGCAACCGCCGTCGATTCGAGGAGACATGTCGTGAACACGTTGACCACGAGATCCGGAAAGAGTTTCCTTCTGTCCGGTATCGCATCCCTTCTGGTCGCCGCCTCCCTGCCCGCTGCGGCGGCAACCTTTTCCGTCACGAGCACGGCGGACACCCCCGATGCGAATCTCGCGGACGGGGTGTGCGCGGACGCGAGCGGAGCCTGTACGCTGCGGGCCGCCATCATGCAGGCCAATGCGCTCGGCGGGACCAATACCATCGACCTCAGTCTGATCAATGACCCGACCAACCCGATCATTCTGAGCATCCCGGGCGTGGATGAGACCGTGACCGGCGACGCCGCCACCGGATTCGTCGTGACCTCGGCGCACGATGACACCAAGGGTGATCTCAACATCACCTCGAGCATGAACATCGTCGGGGCGGGCTCCGACAAGACGATCATCGAGTGGGATCCCTCGGTGAAGCAGGACCCGGCCAAGGGTGACCGGGTGTTTCACATCGAGGCCACCACGAGCAACATCGACGTCAGCATCACGGGAGTGACGATCGAAAACGGCGTCACGCCTGCGCCGCAGGTGCTCGAGACCAATTCCGATGGGACGTACTACCAGTTCGAGCGCTGGGGCGGTGGCCTCGCGGTCGGACCGTCGGCCTCCGTGACGCTCATCAATCCGGCGCTGAGCGGCAGCGAGGGCGGCAGCGCCGGGGATGAGGGCGGGGCGGCGCCGGGGGGAGCGATGAGGGAGAGTCGTCCGCCGTGGTGAACAGCGTCACGCTCACGGACGTGCGCCTGCTCGATGACCAGAGTGGCACCGCGGGTGGCGGCATCTCGAGCGCGGGTCCGCTCACGCTCGACAACGTCTTGCTGAGCGGCAATATCGCCGTGACGAATGGCGGGGCCATCTACAACGACGCACAGCTGACCATCAGGAACTTCACCATAGGCACGACCTCGGGATTCACAACTCCGAACAGCGCCGAAGGGGGCGGAGGGATATTCGACACGGGGATGCACAATACGGACATCAGCGGCAGCGCCATCGTCGGCAACAAGGGTGTCGGCGGAGGAGGCATATCGGCCCGCTCGCTCGTGACGATGACCATCACCAATACCACCATTGCCAACAATGAGGCATCGGACGTCGGTGCTGGAATCACGACGAACGGACCGATCACGCTCAAGAACGACACCATCGCGGGCAATTCGGCAGCCAATGACTCGACCAGCGGCGGCGCGGGATTGAACGCGTTCGGCAGCGGCGTCTACAACTTCGTGAACACCGCGTTCCAGAACAATCTGGCAACGGGATCGGGTGTCTCGGCGAGCTGCGGATGCAGCGGCTCTTCGTGCAAATCGGGAGTGTTCGTGTCTCAGGGGCATAACATGTCGGACGATGCCACCTGCGCTCCGAACACTTCTCTCGGCGACTTTTCGAAGACCAATGCGCAACTGCAGGCTCTGGCGGGCAATGGCGGACCGACGGAGACCATGGCGCTGCTCATGAACACGCCCGCCGTGGATGCCGGCGACAATGCCAATTGTCCGAACACGGACCAGCGCGGGAACATGCGCCCGGCGGACGGGAATCTGAAGGGTAACATGACGTGCGACATAGGGGCCTATGAGCTGTTCACCCCGAGCAATGACCTGCACGTGAGCGGCAAGCGGGCCCACAACCGCGTGCGGCGCGGACAGCCGGCGGAAGTCGGTTTCGACTTCACCAACGACCCCGGCGCGTCGGCGGACGCCACGGGCGTGACGATGACGACCGATCCGCTGCCCTCCGCGTACGACTTCGCGGGTGCGACCATGACCCTGGGCGGCACTGCGACCAGCTGTCCGTTCGATGCCAGTAGCCGCGTGGTGAGCTGCGATGTCGGCACGCTCGCCAGGGGGCAGACGGTGTCGCTCGACCTGCAGGGCTCGGCGGCGGCCGTTGGAACCATGGAGATCACCGCCCATGTGTCGGCGACCGCGCCGATAGACCTGTTCCCGGACAACAACACGAGCACGGTCACGATGCTCGTCCAGGGAAACAGCAACATGGCGATCACCGCGACCGGTCCCACGCAGAATCCGACGGTCAATGGATCGGCCCCGGTGAGTTTCACGGTGAAGAACCTCGGGCCGGACCAGGCCAACAACGTGCAGGTGCTGGCACGGTTCCAGAACAGGATGCGCTATCAGAAGATGCAGCTCTCGAATGGCGGCACCTGCACGCTGGGCCAGGACAACGCCAATTCGGTGTGCAAGCTGGGAAGCATCGCCTCGGGAGCATCCGTGACCGGGACGCTCAATCTGCAGCCGACGTCGGAGGGAACGGCGACGGTGGACCTGGAAGTCGCGACGGATGACTACGATGAGGATGTGAGCAACAACGTCGTGAGCGTGCCCCTGACGATCGCGGCGGAAACGCCGACCACTCCGACCACACCGACGACCCCGACCACGAGCACATCAGGTGGCGGCGGCTGCGTGTCGCAGCCCGGTGGGCCGTTCGATCCGACGCTGCTCGTGCTCGCCTTGGGCGGAGTGGCGGGGATCGCCTCGCGCCGCTGGAGGAAGGCGCGCACGGGTGGCGGTCGCTGAGGGGACCGTCGCGGCGAGGCTGAGCGGAGGCGATCGTCCGGATCGCCTCCGCTTCGCGGAAGAGGGCGGCAGGAGTCGATGCCATGCGCATGAGAGGGGAACTGGAGAGAGGGACGGGTGGCCTCGCCCGTTGCCGGCGCGAGTGGGCGCTCTGGGCGGTCGGTTCCGCGCTGCTGCTCGCACTGGTGGGCGCCGGGTGCAGGACCCAGGGGCGCGGTGTCACGCCCGTGGCAGGAAGTTCGGCTCCCTCGGCGAAGATCTCCCCGCGACTCACCGCGCAGCGAGGCGCGCAGGGAGTGGTGCTCGCGGTTCTCATCCGCACCGAGGGTCCGCTGAGCGGGCAGCAGCGTCGGCAGTTGCGCGCGGCCGGGGTCGCAGTGGACGGGGTGAGCGGTGACATCGTCAGTGGACGGGTGGCGACGCGGTGCCTCGAGCGGTTGTCCGCATTGCCTTTTGTTCGATACATCGAGCCGGGCTCACGGCTGGGGCCGGCGCGCGAGGAGCGGCGATGATGGGTGGCCTCAAGTGGCGGGTCGGTGTGGTTCTTGCCGCGGTAGTGCTGCCGTTCGCGGCCGGTGGCGAGACGATGCGGCTCGCGCCGCTCGCCACCTTGCTCCTGCGCCAGAGCGAGGGCTCCGCGATGCTCGGCGTCCTGCGACAGAAGGGCATGGTGCATCGCGCGGTGGGCAACCAGCCGGAGCGCGTCTCGACTTTGGTGCGTTTCTCCGGTTCCGTACCGGATGTTTCGGCGATCGGGGGCGGCATCCGCTGGCGCGCGGGGGATGTCGCCGAGGTGGATGTGCCGCGCAATGAGCTCGCGGCTCTCGCGGGGCTGGCTGGAGTCACGTACGTCGATGCGGCAACGCCTTTGCGGCCGCAGCTCGATGTCGCGGTGCCGCAGACCGGTGCCTCCGCGATGCGCAGCGGCACCCCGCCCGACTGGCACGGGGATACCGGGCGCAACGTGCTCGTGGCGATTCTCGACACCGGGGTCGATCTCAAGCATCAGGATTTCCGCGATGCGGCCGGCAAGACGCGCATCGTGCAGCTGTTCGATTACACGAGCGGTCAGAACTGTACGCAGGCCGAGATCGATGCACAGCAGTGCGCGGAAGTCGACACCGACGGTCACGGGACGGAGGTGGCCGGGATCGCCACGGGAAACGGCTCGGCGACCGGCAATGGGGAGGCGGCGTACCGGTTCATCGGGATGGCCCCGGAGGCGAGTCTCATCGTCGCCAAGGGTGAGTGGACCACGGCGAACATCGTGCAGGCGGTGAGCGATGCCGAGGGAGTGGCCAGCTCGCTCGGCCGCCCGATCGCGATCAACCTGAGTCTCGGCACGGAGATCGGTCCGCATGATGGGACCGACAACGCCGACCGGGCGCTCGACAATGAGTCCGGGCCGGGCCGCATCATCGTGGTCGCCGCCGGCAACCATGCCAACGACGACACCCATGCCTCGGCAACGGTGCCCGCGGGCGGCTCGATCGTCACCGACCTCGAGGTTCCCGTCGATACCAGTCTCACGCTGCTCGACATCTGGTATCCGGGACCCGATCAGCTCGCGGTCCATCTGCACAACACGGCGGAATGCGACTCGGGCCTGGTGTCGGCGCCGGTGTCCCAGTCCTCGACCGAGGCGACATTCTGCAGCGGTCGCGGCACCATCGTGTCCGGGAACGTCAATCCCCTGAACGGGGATCGGGAGATCCTCGTCACTTTGACGACCACGGGCTCGAACCCGTTCTCGAGCTCGGCATGGCAGCTCGAGCTGCGTGGCACCGTGGTCGCCAACGGGCATTTCGACGCCTGGATGAACGGCTCCGAAAGCGGTGCGAAATTCCTGTCGAACCTCGACTCGAGCGACACTCTGAGCGATATCGCCACTGCGAGCTCGGTCATCGCGGTCGGGGCCTTCAACACCAAGAACAGCTGGTACAGCCTCGCGGGTCCCATGACGACCGAGGTGTCGAATCCGCTCGGGACGCTCGCCTACTTCAGCAGCAGCGGCCCCCGGCGCGCGTGCAGTCTCTCCACCGAGTGCCCCTCGACCCAGAAGCCGGAGATTTCCGCCCCGGGCGCCTGGATCGCCTCGGCCTACTCGGCCGAGACCGTGTGGCCGACCGGTGAGTGCTCCGACTGCTACCTCGATCTGGACGGCGTGCACCGCTACGGGCAGGGGACCAGCATGGCGGCGCCGATCGCGACCGGCGCCGTGGCCCTGCTGCTTCAGGTGGCGCCGGCCGCCGACCCGGCGCAGATCAAGGACTCCCTCGAGCGCTACGCGACGGTGGACGATTTCGTCGGCCAGGCGCCGAACGACACCTGGGGCTACGGCAAGCTCAACGTCAAGGCGGCCTTCGATGCGCTGCCGGTCCCGCTGCCGGCGCCGCCCACGGACCTGGCGGATTCCGTGAGCGGCAGCAGTGCGGTGCTCTCGTGGACGGCCGACACGGCCATCGACATCGACGGCTACAACGTCTACCGCAGTACATCGAGCGACGGGACGGCCACGAAGCTCGCCACAGTGAGCTACGCCAGCTCCACGTACACCGACGCGGGACTCGCCTCCGGCACCTACTACTACACGGTGCGCGCGCTCGATACCAAGGGACAGGAAAGCCTCTCCTCCGCCCAGGTGTCGGCCGCGATCGGCTCCACGCCCACCACTGCCACCACGAGCAGCAGCTCTTCCGGCGGCGGCTGCGTCAGCCGGCCGGGGAAGGGGTCCGATCCGACCCTCGCGGTGCTCGCCATGGCGGCGGCGCTGTGGCTGCTCGGCGCCCGGCGCAGGGGAGGTCCACGGGGCGATGCGGCGCGCTGCGCAAACGGCGGGCTGTCCCGGGCTGCCCCCGCCGAGACCCCGGCGTGCGGTAGCGCCGCAGGCAGCGAGGGGCGGTCTGTGTCTAAGCCCGACTCCCCGGCCTCGAGCCGGGAGCGGTACTCGGGAGGTGTGTGATGAACGCGCGATCATGGTTGCGGGGCCGATCGGTCCTCTCCCTCGTCGCAGGCATCCTGGCGGGCGCCGCGCTCGCAGCGAGAGCCGATGCGACCACATTCGATGTCAATACAACGGCGGATGTGCCCGCATCGCCCGCGGCCGTGGCACAGGGAGTGTGCGATGACGGTCAAGGCGCTTGCAGTCTGCGGGCGGCCATCCAGGTGGCCGATGCCGCCTCGACGCCGAGCACGATCGTCCTGCCCGCGGGAACGTACACCCTCACGGTGGCCGGGGTGGATGAGTCGGCGGCGTTCGCAAACGGTGCGTACGCGGTCGATCACGTGCCGGATCCCTCGAGAGGCGATCTCAATATCACCCAGAGCATGACCCTCCTCGGAGCGGGCTCGCAGAAGACGTTCATCGGGTGGGCCGCCGGATCCGAGCAGGATCGGGTGTTTCACATCGAGATACCGCCCTCGGCCGCGCAGAACCTCACCGTGACCATCCAGGGCGTGACGGTCGAAAATGGCTACGTGCCCGCGCCGGTCAACCTCGATGCGTCCGTGCCGACCGCGGTGGTGCGGATCGCGCGCATGGGCGGGGGAATCGCGATCGGGGCGGGCGCGGAAATCCAGACGGTCGATTCAACTTTCACCGAGGGTGCGGAGGAGGAGGGGGAGTGCGGGGGAGGCGGCAAGATGGGCGGCGGGGCGTGCGCCGGCCCGGAAGGCCACGGCGGACCCGGGGAGAGCGAGTCCGGCGCCACCATCGAGATGGTCACGCTTTCCGATGTGCGCGTGACGGGAAACCATGCCGGAGGGGAGGGCGGTGGCATCTATAACACCGGCCCCATCACGCTCGATCACGTGGTCATCGCCGGCAACAGCAGCGATGCCAACGGCGGGGGACTGTACAACGATGCGGTCATGCTGATGAAGGACAGCGAGGTCGGTACCCTCGACCAGCCGAACTCGGCCGGCAATGGCGGCGGTCTCTTCGAGACGGGCTTTCACACCTCGGTCATCGAGCGCAGCGCCTTCATAGGCAACAGCGCCTCCTCGGGGGCGGGAATCGCCGGGCGCAGGATGGTGCTCGAGATCATCAGCCGCTCGACCATCGCAATGAACGCCGCCCGGGACGGGGGCGGCGGCATTCAGACCAACGGCAGGGTGCAGCTCATCAACGATACCGTCTCCGGAAACACGGCCTCGGGCAAGCCGGGCAAATCCGGCGCGGGCCTGAACGGATTCGGGCCGGCGAGCCAGATGCCGGCCGGCGGCATGGCGAACGCGGCGAATTTCACACTGGTGAACACCATCGTGTCGAACAACGCCTACGTCGGCGCGACGCCGGTGGTGACGAATTGCGGCGGCAAGGGGGAGTCCGGTCCGGCAACCCGCTTCTATTCCATGGGGCACAACATCGAGGACGCCGATACCTGCGGACTCACGGCCGTCGGTGATCGGATCAATACCAATCCCCTGCTCGGGCCTCTTGCGGACAATCAAGGGCCGACGCCGACCATGGCGCTGATGCCCGGGAGCCCCGCCATCGATGCCGGTGACAGCGCGCAGTGCCCGAATGAGGATCAGCGGGGGCAGATGGGACGCGCCGATGGCAACATCGACGGAAATTTCGTCTGCGACGTGGGCGCCTACGAGCTGTTCGTGCCTTCGGCGGACCTGATCATGAGTGCGGTGAACGCCCCTGATCAGGCGTTCGTCGGTGATTCGTTCGAGGTGACCGCCACCGCGAGCATCGACGCGGCCGCGACCGGCTCATCCACCGGGGTGAGAGTCATGACCTCGGCGCTGCCCTCGTCGATGACGCTCGACTCGGCCTCGATCACCACACCCGCGGGAACACAGGCCTGCTCGATGGCCTCGGGCGTCGTGACCTGCGAGGCAGGCACGCTCGCGCCCGGGGCGGTGGCCAAGATGTCATTGATGCTGTCCGCAGCCACGGTAGATGCGGGCAGTGACATCATCTTCTCGGGGACGCAGTCCTCGCCCGTCGACCCGAATCTTGCCAACAACGCGGCGATGATGAGGATGAGGCTCATCGGCATCTCGGATCTCAAGGTGAGCTCCGCCGGCCCGCGCAGCGCGATGATGCAGGGGAACCAGTATTTCACGACGTTTTCAATCGTGAATTCCGGCCCGGATGAGGCCACCAGCATCCGCGTGGGCGTGTTCCTGCCCGCCAACGTGACATACGACTCGATCGATCTTCCGGGAGCCAGCTGCAATTACGACGGAACGGATACCCCGGCCACGGTGAGCTGCACGGTGGACTCGCTCCCCGCCGGGAGCACGCTCTCGGGGCTGCTCACGGTCACGGCCGCGGACAGCGGCTCCGGGACCGCGACCATCGCGGTGGATGCGCCTGAGCGGGACGTGAACCTCAACGACAATACGCAGACTCAGGTCCTCTCGGTGACGGCCGAGATCCCGGTGGCGAGCACCCCCGCGGGTGGCGGCGGCGGAGGCTGCGCGAGTCGTCCCGGAGGGAGCTTCGATCCGGCACTGATCGTGCTCGGGATCCTCGGCGTGCTCGGTGTGCGGCGCTCGCGCAGACGGGACGCGCAGCGCGGCTGAGGGGGTGGTGCGACCATGGCGCGATGGAAGATCACATCGAGCCGCCAGGCCGGGGAGGAGGGTGCGATTGCGCGCGGCCGGACCCCGTTGGCCTCGGCGTGCGCTGCGGCTTGGGAGGCTGTTCTCGCGCTGCCGGACGGATTTCTCGGTGACCCGGTGTGGTGGGCATTCGGGTGGGTGGGACTGCTGGCGGATATCGCGCTTGGGCTGATGTTTCCGGCGGCACTCTCGGGGTCGGTGCTGCATGGGGCCGCTCAGTGGCTCTCCTGTGTGCTCTGGCAGCCGGTGCTCGAGGAGGTCGTGTTTCGCTGGATGCTCCAAGGCGAGCTGCTGCGCACCGGCTGGGGGTCGAAGCGGATTGGCCAGATCAGTGCGGCGAACCTCCTCTGTTCATTGGGGTTCACCGCGATGCACTTCGCGCACCATCCGCCCCTTTGGGCGGCGAGTGTGTTCGTACCCTCTCTCATCTTCGGGTGGCTGCGTGAGCGCTACGACGGCGTCGGGGCGCCGATCGGGATGCATGTGCTGTACAACCTGGAGTTCTTCACGGTCGCTGCGCTGTTCATCGCCTGAGCCTGCGGTGGCGGGCTCTCGAGGGCGGATCAGCGCGTGCCGCGCCTCCAGGATAGAGGCCGCGATTGACGCCTTTCATGAACAGCCAGGCGCAATAGTCCGTGAAGCCATGGATCAATACCACGGTGCCGCCGCTCAAAACGTGCCGGGCGAGCGCCCGTCGAGACCCGCCGGGCCGTCTCGCCGATCTGATAATGTCACGCGACTCATGCGAAAATACTCTGATAAGTTACTCGCGAAACAAGGTCTAAGTCTCTGGAATTGAACAGAAAAATATCGGTCGCGCCGATGATGGACTGGACGGACCGGCACTGCCGGTTCTTCCTGCGCGGCTTCTCGCCCCTCACGCTCCTCTACACGGAGATGATCACCGCCGCGGCGATCACCCGTGGGGATGCCCGGCGGCTGCTTGCCTTCGATCCGGAAGAGCATCCCATCGCGCTGCAGCTCGGCGGCAGCGATCCCGGGGAGCTCGCCCGGGCCGCCCGGATGGGAGAGGAGGCCGGTTACGATGAGATCAACTTGAACTGCGGCTGTCCGAGCGAGCGGGTGGCGAGCGGCGCCTTCGGCGCCGGTCTGATGCTCGATCCGGGGCGTGTCGCGGAGTGCGTTGCGGCGATGCGGGCGGTAGTCCGGGTGCCCGTCACCGTCAAGATGCGGATCGGTGTCGTCAGCGGCGGCGGCCCGGCCTGGCGCGGTGCGCTGGCGGATTTCGATGAGACGGACTTCGAAGCCTTGAGCGGCTTCCTCGAGCGGATTTGCCGCGCGGGATGCGAGGTGGCCATCGTGCATGCGCGCAAGGCGGTGCTCGGGGGGCTCTCGCCGAAGGACAACCGGCAGGTCCCACCCCTGCGCTACGATGTGGTGCGGCGATTGAAAGAGTCCTTCGCGGATCTGCCCGTGATCGTCAACGGTGGTTTGCGGGATGTCGCCGGCGTCCGGGAGGCATTGACCTGGTGCGATGGCGTCATGCTCGGGCGGGAGGCCTATCACCGCCCGTGGGTGCTCGCGGAGCTGCATCGGGAGCTGCGGCCGGGTGAGGCGATGAGGCCGGCGCGCGCGGAGTTGCTCGAGCGCATGGCCCGGTATGCGCAGCGGCGCATGGGCGAGGGTGAGGCGCTCTCGGCCATCACGCGGCACATGCTCGGCCTTTACTCCGGCGAGCCCGGCGCGAAGGAATATCGCCGGTTGCTCAGCGAGGGAGCGCGCCGGCCCGAGGCGGGACCGGAGCTCATCCGCGGGGCTGCTTCGCTTGTGAGCGCTGCTCGCGTATAATTCGCTGGGAGACGCATGGCCATGATCATTACATCCAACAGGTGGGGGAGAATGGTTGGCTGCGCACGCCATGGGTGAGGAGGTCGAAGTCGCCGTACTGTTCGCCGACGTGGTGGGCTCGACCCGCCTCTACGAGCGGATGGGCGATCAGCGGGCGCGCGATCTCGTCTCAACGTGCATCGAGGTGATGCGTGAGGCGACCGAGGAGCACGGCGGCACGGTCGTCAAGACCATCGGCGATGAGGTCATGGCCACCTTCCCGAGCGCCGATCAGGCGCTCTCCGCCGCCGCCCAGATGCAGAAGCACATCGTGGGCCACTCGGGACTGCGCGTCGACGGCCAGCCGGTGGCGATCCGCATCGGCTGCCACTTCGGTCCGGTCATGGCCGAGAGTCAGGACATCTTCGGCGTCACCGTCCATACCGCCAACCGCATGACCAGCCAGGCGAAGGCGGGCCAGGTCATCATCACCGAGGCCACCGTCGCCCGGCTCTCGCCCCAATGGCGCAGCGCCTGTCGACTGATCGACAACGCGCCGATCAAGGGGCAGGGAAACGAGGTGCCGCTCTACGAAGTGCTCTGGCAGGCCGACGATGTGACGAGCATGGTCCGCCAGGTGCCGCTGTCGGCCGATCAGTCCTGCAGCGTGCGCCTGAAGCTCTGGTGGCTCGACCGCGAGATCACGATAGACGAGCAACACTCCGTGCTCACCATCGGGCGCGCCGATGAGAACGACCTGGTGGTCAAGGGCAGCCTCATCTCGCGGCTGCACGCGCGCATCGAATTCGCGCGCCACAAGTTCATGCTGATCGACCACAGCACCAACGGCACCTTCGTGCGCGCGGCCACCGGCGAGGAGTCCTTCGTGCGCCGCGATACGCTGCAGCTGAAGGGGGCCGGTACGATCGGTCTCGGGCGCCTGCCGGAGGCCGAATCCGCGCAGACGATCCGCTTCGTCTGCGAGTGATCCAGCCGGCCGCGCCCCGAAGGGCGCGGCCGCCTTCCTCAGCCGAGCCCCGAGGCCGTGCGCTCGAGCTCCGAGAGCATCTCGCGGGGCAGCCGCTCCCCGTACTGCGAGAGATACGCGCGCGTTTCGGTGACTTCCCGGCGCCAGAGCTCGGTATCCACCGAGAGCAGTGCGCTCAGCGCCTCGGGCTCGACGTCGAGTCCGGCGGTGTTGAGATCCTCGGGGCGCGGCAGCAGGCCGATGCCGCGATCGATCGCCTGGGCCTTCCCCGCGCAGCGCTCGAGCATCCAGGCGAGCACCCGCAGGTTCTCCCCGAATCCCGGCCACAGGAACTTGCCCTGCGGGTCGCGCCGGAACCAGTTGACGTGGAAGAGCCGTGGCGGATTGGCGAGCCCGGCGCCCACCTTGAGCCAGTGCCGCCAGTAATCGGCGAAGTTGTAGCCGCAAAACGGCTGCATCGCCATCGGGTCGCGGCGCACCACACCGACCTGACCGACCGCCGCGGCGGTGGTCTCGGATGCGACCGATGCGCCGACCAGTACGCCGTGGGCCCAGTCGCGCGCCTCATACACCAGGGGCGCGACCTCCCTGCGCCGCCCGCCGAAGACGATGGCCGATATGGGCACGCCTCGCGGATCGTCGGTGTGCGGGGAGTAGCTCGGATTGCGCCGGGCGGATACGGTGAAGCGTGAATTCGGATGGGCGGCGGGCCCGCTGGCGGCATCGTACGGCCGGCCCCGCCAGTCGATGCGCGGCACCCCCGAGGGCAGGCCCTCCCACCACGGCTGATTGTCGGCCGTGAGCGCCACGTTCGTGAACAGGGTGTCGCGCCGGATCATGTCGAAGGCGTTGCGGTTGGTCTCCCGATTGGTCCCGGGCACCACGCCGAAATAGCCGGCTTCCGGGTTGATGGCCCAGAGCCGCCCGTCGCGGCCGGGATGGAGCCACGCGATGTCATCGCCCACCGTGAAGACCTTCCAGCCGGGCATGGAGTTCGGCGGAATCAACATGGCGAGGTTGGTCTTGCCGCAGGCCGAGGGGAAGGCCGCCGCGATGTAGTGCGTCTCGCCGCGCGGATTCTGCAGCCCGACGATGAGCATGTGCTCGGCGAGCCAGCCTTCCTCGCGCGCCTGCCAGCTCGCGATGCGCAGCGCATGGCATTTCTTGCCGAGCAGCGCGTTGCCGCCGTATCCCGAGCCGTAGCTCTCGATCGAGAGCTCCTCCGGGAAGTGCATGATGAAGCGGCGGTTCGGGTCGAGCTCGCCGGTCGAGTGCAGGCCGCGCACGAAACACCCCTCGTGCGCGATGCGCTCGAGCGCCGGCCGGCCGGCGTGTGTCATGATCAACATGTTGATCGCGACATAGGCGCTGTCGGTGATCTCCACGCCGCAGCGCGCGAGCGGCGAGCTCACCGGGCCCATGCAGTAGGGAATCACGTAGAGCGTGCGACCGCGCATGCAGCCGCGGAACAGCTCGCGCATCTTGCCGTGCGCCGCCTCCGGGTCCATCCAGTTGTTGTTGGGACCGGCATCCTCCTGCGAGCGGGTGCAGATGTAGGTCAGGTGCTCGACACGCGCCACATCGGAGGGGCTCGAGCGATACAGATGACAGCCGGGGTAAGTCTCCGGGTCGAGCCGGGTGAGCTCACCGTCGCGCACCAGGCGCGCGGTCAGGGCCTCGCGCTCGGCGTCAGTGCCCTCGCACCAGTACACCTCGGCGGGCTCAGTCAGGGCGCGAACCGACTCCACCCACTCGGCGACGGGCCGGCTGAGATGCGCGAGGGGAGTCGGTAGGGGAGAGGCGGTGGCCATGCTCGAGTCCTCTTCGTTGCGGTGCTCGGGCACGGCATGCGGCCCCCCCGTGCACCTGCGGTGAAGGGACGAGTCGCCGACCCGTCCCGGATGATCTTTCTCAGTATATCCGCGCGGCTCCCGTCCCTTCATAAAGTACGATGAAAGGCCCCGATTTGTTCCATAATCGCACATCGTCACCGTGCAGCATTTTCAGGTTGAACCGGTGGTGGCGCTCGAGACTCCTGCGAGACCCGCACCAGATGGCAGACGGCGGCTGCGCCCGAGGGGAGCCCGCTGAGATCCGCCCGACGAAGCCGGAAGTGGCGCCGGGAAACCCCGTAAAATGGCGCCATGTTGGATCTAGAGGACATCTTCGGAGCGGGCGGACCGCTCGAGCGGGCATTGCCGGCGTTCAACGTTCGCGGCCAGCAGTTGCTCATGGCCGAGCGGGTCTTCGCCGCCATCGCGCGGCGCGAGGCGCTGGTGGTCGAGGCCGGCACCGGTACCGGCAAGACCTTCGCCTACCTGGTGCCGGCGCTGCTCTCGGGCGCGCGGGTGCTCATCTCCACCGGCACGCGCACGCTCCAGGACCAGCTCTTCGCGAAGGATCTGCCGCTGATCGGCAGAGCGCTCGGCAGGCCGGCCAAGGTCGCGCTGCTGAAGGGCCGCGGCAATTACCTGTGCCGCTACCGCCTGGCGCAATCGGCGCAGCCCCTGCCTCTGGAGAGCCCGGATGGCGCGCATCCGGAAGCGGACGGCGACGCGATGGAGCGCGTTCGCCGTTGGGCGCTCGCGACCCGCAGCGGTGACCTGGCGGAGGTGGCGGGACTGGCCGACTCCGATCCGATCTGGGCTCAGGTCACCTCGACGCGCGACAACTGCCTCGGCACGCGCTGCCCGGAGCTCTCGCGGTGCCACGTCGCGCTCGCGCGCCGCAGCGCATTGGATGCCGACATCGTGATCGTGAACCATCACCTGCTGTTGGCGGATCTCGCGCTGAAGGAGGATGGTTTCGGGGACCTTCTCGGCGCGGCGGACGCGGTCATTCTCGATGAGGCGCATCAGATCCCCGATCTCGCCACGCAGTTCTTCGGCGCCCAGGTGAGCAGCCGCCGCATCGAGGCGCTGTTGAGCGATGTGCAGGGGCGGCTTCACGCCAAGGGTGAGCGCAGCGCAATGCCTGCCGAGGCGCGGGAGGTCGCAGAGGCGATCCGCGCCGTGCAGGCGTGTCTCGTACGCGTGTCCGCGGCGCTCGCCGGGTGCACCGGCCGGCTCGACTGGGCCGAGACGCAGACGCGGATCGGGTCGCTCGTCGAGGCGCTCACCGCCCGGCTCGCCGCCCTGACCGAGCGGCTGCGCGAGCTTGGTGAGCAGACCCCGGCGGCGGCTCTGGCGGAGCGGTCCGCGGAGCTCACCGCGGGCCTCGAGCGCATCGGGGCGACGCAGGAGCAGGAGGGCGCGCGCTCCATCGAAGTCTCGGCGCGGGGGTTTTCCTTGAGTCTCATGCCCTTCGATATCGCCCCGCGCTTTCAGGCGCTCGTCACGGCGCGTCGCTGCGCCTGGATTTTCACCTCCGCGACGCTCTCGATCGGCGAGGACTTCAGCCATTTCACCGCGCGCCTCGGTCTCGCGTGCGACACGCTGAAGATCGACAGCCCCTTCGACTATGCGCGCCAGAGCCTGCTCTTTCTGCCGCAGGGATTGCCCGAGCCACAATCGCGGGCACATCTCACCGCGGTCCTCGAGCTCGCCCGGGAGCTGATCGAAGCGGCGCGGGGCGGCGCGTTCGTGCTCTTCACGAGCCACCGCTCGCTCTCGCAGGCCGCGGCGCACTGGCGCGCCTCGGGCGCGGCGGGGCGGTATCGGCTGCTGGTGCAGGGCGAGGCGCCGCGCGAGCGGCTCCTTGAGGCGTTCCGCGGGGACGGCAACGCCGTGTTGTTCGGGACTGCCAGCTTCTGGGAGGGCGTGGACGTCAAGGGCAGTGCGCTGCGGCTGGTCATCATCGAGAAGCTGCCGTTCGCCTCGCCCGAGGATCCGTTGGTGCGCGCGCGGATCTCGCATCTGAGCTCCACCGGAGGCAACGCGTTTCGCGATTATCAGCTGCCGGAGGCGGCGCTCGCGCTGAAACAGGGCGTGGGGCGGCTGATCCGCAGCGAGGAGGATCACGGCGCCGTGGTGATCTGCGACCCGCGCCTGACGGGCCGGGGATACGGCAAGGTGTTTCTCGCGGCGCTGCCGCCGATGACTCGCACCCGCGACGGCCTGCAGGCTCTGGAGTTTCTTCGGCAACACGTGCCGGCGGCGCCGGCCAGGGCGGAGGCTTCATGAGGCTGCTCGCCCTCGACACGGCGACGGAGAACTGCTCCGCGGCGCTGCTCATCGGCGCTCAGCTGCTCACGCGCGAAGCGGAATTCGCGCGCGGCCATGCCGAGCACATCCTGCCCATGATCGATGCGTTGCTGGCCGAGTCCGGCATGACGCTCGGGCAGATCGAGGCCATCGCCTTTGGCCGCGGACCGGGCTCGTTCACGGGGGTGCGCCTGGCCGCGGGCATCGTCCAGGGGCTCGCCTTCGGGGCGGGCCTGCCCGTGGTGCCGGTTTCGGACCTCGAGGCGCTCGCCCTGCGAGGCTTCGACCTCGATCCGGCCGTCGAGCGCATCCTGGTCTGCAATGATGCGCGCATGCGGGAGGTGTACTGGGGCTGCTTCGCACAGGAGCGGGGGCTGCCCGTCGCGCTGGGACCCGAGCAGGTCGGTCCGCCCGAGAGCGTCCGGCTGCCCGGGGGCGGCCCGGCTGCGGGCATCGGCCGGGGATTCAGCGCGTATCCGCAGCTTGCCGCGCTCGAGGGGGTCGCGGTGCGCCCGCCCTGGGAGCGGCTCCTGCCACGGGCCGCGGAGATCGCCCGCCTGGCGGTGCGGGAGGTGAGCGCCGGGAGGCTTGCCGATCCCGAGGCGGCCTTGCCCGTGTACCTCAGGGACAACGTGGCCCGGCCGTCATCGTCTTGAAATGTGACCGCGCATGAGTGGCACTGTCATGATTCTGCAACAATATTCCTTTCAAATGACGGCGCACTGCAGGTCCGCGCCATGTCGGGAAAATTGATCCTCATAGTGGAAGACGAGCATGCGATCCGCCAGATGATCGCTTTCGGGCTCAGGCGAGCGGGCTTCGACGTGCGCGAGGCGGCCGACTGCCGCGAGGCGCGCCAGTCGCTCGCCGACCAGCGTCCGGACCTGATGCTGGTCGATTGGATGCTGCCGGACATGAGCGGCCTCGAGCTGACGCGGGCGGTCAAGCGTGACCGCCAGACTCGCGAGCTCCCGATCATCATGCTGACCGCGCGGGCCGAGGAGGGTGACAAGGTGACCGGTCTCGAGAACGGCGCCGATGATTACATCACCAAGCCGTTCTCCCCCCGCGAGCTCGTGGCGCGCATCAATGCGGTGTTGCGCCGGGCGGGCGCGACGGGGCTCGATCACGTCGTGGAGTTCGAGGCGCTCAAGCTCGACCAGCAGGGCCAGCGGATCACGGTCGATGGCCAGACGGTGCCCCTCGGTCCCACCGAGTACCGTATGCTCGAGTTCTTCATGACGCACCCCGAGCGGGTCTTCAGCCGAGATCAATTGCTCGACCGGCTCTGGGGAGGCAACGTCTATGTGGAGGAGCGCACCATCGACGTGCATGTGCGCAGGCTCCGCAAGTCTCTCGAGAAATACGGGCTCGACCGGTTCGTGCAGACCGTGCGCGGATCCGGGTACCGGTTCTCCGCCAAGGCGGAGTGATGCGCACGGCCGCTCAAGCCTGGTGGTTCGCGGCCGCCCGGCTGATCGTCGCGGTGCTGATCGGCCTGATCCTCGGCGCGCTGCTGCACAGTCCCTGGGCGGGCGTTGCCTGTGCGCTCGCGGCGTACCTCGCCTGGCAGCTGATCGTGCTCGCGCGCGTCGATTGGTGGCTGCATCATCGCAGCGTCTCGGAGCCGCCGGAGACCGGAGGCGTCTGGGGCAGGGTGATCTCGCAGATCGTGCGTCTGCACCGGCGCAAGCGTTTCCACAAGGAGCGCTTCGTGCAGCTGATGCGCCAGTTGCGCCTCTCGACCGCCGCGCTCCCCAATGGGGTGGTGATCCTCGATGCCCAGCGCGAGATCGTCTGGTTCAACCGCATGGCGGGGCGTCTCCTCGGACTGCGGCCCACCGTGGACCTGGGGTTGCGCATCGAGAACCTGCTGCGCGAGCCGCAGTTCACGCGGTATCTGGCGAAAGGGGATTTTGCGAACCCCGTGGTGATTCGCCGCTCATCCCCGAAGGAGAGTTACCTGTCGCTGCAGCTCGTGCCCTACGGTGAGGGCGAGCAGCTGCTGCTCGCGACCGATGTCTCGCGGCAGATGCGGCTCGAGGCGGTGCGCCGGGACTTCGTCGCCAACGCCTCGCACGAGTTGCGCTCGCCCCTCACGGTGATCTCCGGTTACCTCGAGACGCTCAGCCAGGACCCCGCGCTCGATGCGGAGCTCGGCTCTCCCGTGGCGGAGATGCGCCGCCAGGCGCAGCGCATGACCGCCATCATCCACGACCTGCTCGAGCTCTCGCGTCTCGAGGAGACCGATGAGCGTGTCGGTGGCGAGCCGCTCGACATGGCGGCGCTGATGGCGATTCTGCGCAAGGACGTGCTGGCCCGCCCGAGCCATCCCCGGGAGGTTCGCGTGCGCGTCGACTCCGATGCCGCCCTGGTGGGCAAGGAATCCGAGATCCATTCGGCGCTCGCCAACCTGGTCGACAACGCCGCCAAGTACACCCCGCCCGAGGGCTCGGTGGAGATGTGCTGGTGGGTGGACGCCGAGGGAGGGCACTTCGCCGTGACCGACACCGGCATCGGCATCCCGCCCGAGCACATCCCACGGCTCACCGAGCGCTTCTATCGCGTCGACCCGGGTCGCTCGCGCGCGACCGGAGGATCGGGGCTCGGGCTCGCGATCGTCAAGCATGTTCTTCAGCGTCATGGGGCGGAGCTCGAGGTCCAGAGCACCCCCGGTCAGGGGAGCACCTTCACCTGTCACTTCCCGCCCGAGCGGGTGCGCATCGCGGACGAATCGCTCCTGCACGGCTAGCCGGCGCCGGTTGGGTTATCATCGTGCGCATATCCGGAGGCACCATCGATGGAAACCGCCGACCTGACCCATCACATCTCCCGCCGCTTCAACGAAGACCTCGAGCGCGTGCGCAGCAAGGTCCTCTCGATGGGCGGCTTCGTGGAGCAGCAGATCCAGAAGGCGATCACCGCGCTGACCGAGGGAGACAGCGCGCTCGGTGAGTCGGTCGCGCTCGGCGATCATCAGGTCAACAACATGGAGGTGACGATCGATGAGGAGTGCAGCCGCATCCTCGCCACGCGCGCGCCCGCGGCGGGGGACCTGCGCGTCATCGTCGCCATCATCAAGACCATCACCGACCTCGAGCGCATGGGCGATGAGGGGGAGAAGATCGGCTACATCGCCTCGCGGCTCGCCACGATGGAGCGCCCGGTGGACAAGTACCGGGAGATCAAGCACCTCGGGCGCATCGTGACCGAGATGGTCCACGATTCGCTCGATGCCTTTGCGCGCATGGACGCGGAGTCGGCGCTGCGCATCGCGCGCCAGGACCGGCTCGTCGACGAGGAGTACGAGGCCATCCAGCGCCAGAGCATCACCTTCATGATGGAGGATCCGCGCACCATCCGCCGCGCGCTCGATGTGATGTGGGTGGTGCGCTCGCTCGAGCGTATCGGCGATCACGCCAAGAACATCAGCGAGTACGTGATCTACATGGTTTACGGCAAGGACGTGCGGCACACCTCCCTCGATGATGTGGAGCGGGAGTTGCGGCGCGAGCCCGTCCCGGCGATCGAGAGCCAGGGAGGACCGGCCTC
Organism: Pseudomonadota bacterium; assembly: GCA_021777555.1. Taxonomy (GTDB): domain Bacteria; phylum Pseudomonadota; class Gammaproteobacteria; order Steroidobacterales; family Steroidobacteraceae; genus 13-2-20CM-66-19. The sequence continues at coordinate 96,638 of JAJYDK010000001.1, forward strand.
GTGAGCCTCACGCAGGGCGTGTGCGCAGCCCTCGCCGGCGACCGTTCGTATCGGCGCGCGGCCAACGCGCTCGGCTTCCTCCTGTGCGGCGCGCTCCTCGGCTACGCGCTCTACGCGCAGTTTCACCTGGGCCTCGATCCGTGTCCGCTTTGCATCTTCCAGCGCATCGGGATCGCCGCGCTCGGGGTGGTCTTCCTGCTCGCAGCGCTGCACAGTCCCCGCGCCTGGGGCTCGCGGCTCTATGCCGTGCTCATCGCCGTGGCGGCGGCCGCGACCATCGCCGTGGCGGCCCGACAGACGTATCTGCAGCACCTGCCGCTCGATGAGATACCGTCCTGCGGCGCGCCGCTGTCGATGATGATGAAGTTCCTGCCCCTGACCGCGGTGATCCGCAAGGTCCTCACCGGCAGCGGCGAGTGCGGCATCGTCAACTGGACCTTCCTCGGTCTCTCGATGGCCGAGTGGGTGCTGCTGTGGGTCCTCGCCCTCGGAGTCGCCGGGATCCTGGTGAATGCGCGCAACACCCGCGTCGCGCGTTAAGCGAGCAGATTCTTCAGCACGTTGAAGTACATCTGGTGGAGCGCGTCGAGCTCCGGGACGCGCACGCACTCGTTCACCTTGTGGATCGATGCGTTGACCACACCCAGCTCCACCACCTGGGCTCCGAGGGGGGCGATGAACCGTCCGTCGGAGGTTCCACCGCCCGTCGAGAGGCGGGGAGGCGTCCCCGTGACCTCCCGCACCGCCTCGCGCACTGCCTCTGAGAGTGCCCCGGAAGGGGTGTAGAACGGCTCGCCGGACACATACCACTCGAGCGTATAGCGCACTCCGTGCTTGCGCAGGATCCCCTCCACGGTGTCCTTGAGTCCCTCGAGCGTCTGCACCGGCGAATAGCGCAGATTGAAGCGCGCCTTGAGCTCTCCGGGGATCACGTTCGGGGCGCCCGTGCCGGCATTGAGATTGGAGACCTGGAAGCTGGTCGGCTCGAAGTGCTCATTCCCCTGGTCCCAGACCCGGCTGGTGAGCTCCGCGAGCGCCGGCGCCAGGCTGTGCACCGGATTCTCGGCGAGCTGCGGATAGGCGACGTGTCCCTGCACGCCGTGCACGGTAAGGCGCCCGCTGAAGGAGCCGCGCCGGCCGATCTTGATCGTGTCGCCGATCGAGCGCTCGCTCGAGGGCTCGCCCACCAGGCACCAGTCGATGCGCTCGCCCCGCGCGGCGAGCAGCTCCGCCACGCGCTTCGTGCCATCCACCGAGGGGCCTTCCTCGTCGCTCGTGATGAGGAAGGCAAGCGTGCCGCGATGCTCGGGATGGGCGCTGACGAAAGCTTCGGTCGCGGTGATCATGGCGGCGAGCCCGCTCTTCATGTCCGCCGCGCCCCGGCCATAGAGCACTCCGTCCCGGATCGTCGGCGCGAAGGGGTCGCTGCGCCATTCCTCGAGGGGGCCTGTCGGCACCACGTCGGTGTGGCCGGCGAAGCAGAACACGGGCCCGGCCTTGCCGTGACGCGCCCAGAAGTTCTCGACGCTGCCGAAGCGCAGTACCTCCACCTCGAAGCCGAGTGCGCGCAGGCGCCGGAGCATCACCTCCTGGCAGCCCTCGTCGGCGGGCGTCACGGAGCGGCGGGCCATCAGGTCAAGGGTGAGTTCGAGGGTCGGGGACATGGGCGGGACCGCGGGTCTCGGGTGTGGATGGGTGCGCGATGATAGCCCAAGCGGAGAGGGGAGTCGCCGTGGCGGGCCCCGCCCGGTGCGCCGCGCGCACGGGGCTTCACATATCTGCAACATAGTCGGCTCACACTTGGGAGTTTCCCGGCTGCGAGGGCTCGCGCACCGGGCGCTGCTTCGTGTCATCAGATTGTCACATTCACCCCGTTAAATACGCGCGCGTCCGAATGCGGACGGTTCCCTGAACGTCCGGCCGAACAAACGACCCTGAAGACAATAGATCTACTACGGAGCCACTCATGTTCAAGAAATCCATCGGCGTCGCGTGCGCCGTGGCGATCAGCCTCGCGGCCGCGATCCCGCCGGTGCACGCGGACACACTGGCCGATTTCCTGTCGCAGGGGAAGGTCAGCGGTCAGCTGCGCTCGTACTACTTCAGGCGCGATTACTCGACGGCCTCCGTGCCGAACGCCCATGCCTTCTCCCTCGCCGGCCTGCTCGACTATCAGACCCCCGACTTTCTCGGCGGTTTCAGCCTCGGGGCGAGTTTCTTCACCGCGAATGCCCTCGGCTCGCAGAACAGCAACCCGAAGCGCATCGACGTGACGCTCATGGGCCCCTCGAACGCCATCAACGCGCTCGGGCAGGCCTTCGTCCAATACAAAGGCCACGACGCCCTGGTGAGAGTCGGCGATCAGCTCCTGTCCACCCCGTGGGCGGGCGCCAGCGACTCGCGCGTGGTGCCCGCGACGTATCAGGGTGCTTATGGCGAGTTCTCGCCCCTGAAGGGCCTGACCCTCACGGCCATGCGCCTCACGCGCTTCAAGGGCCGTACCGCCGACGGCTTCTTCAAGGACAACCTCTACTACCAGCCGACCTGGAATGGGGACGTCAGCTACGGCGGAGTCTCGAACCTGCCCGCGAACGCGCCGCAGGCTGCCGGCACCTCCGCAGTCGCCGCCAGCTACGGGAATTCCGACCTGAAGGCGACGGCGTGGTATTACAACTTCCTCGGCTTCGCGCACATGGCCTACGGGCAGCTCGACGGCACGCTGCCGGTCGGTTCGGCCATCAAGCCCTTCGCCGGCGCGCAGGTGGTGCACGAGTGGGGACGCTCGAACCGCTTCGCCGAGACCGGCACGCACTTCTTCGGCCAGCCCGGTACGGCGGTGGACAATGTCACCCTGGGCGGCATCGTCGGTGTGCAGGGTTACGGAGCAACCCTGTCGGTCGCCTACGATGACGTGCGTCGCGAGGGATCGGGCGCGCTCGGGCAGGGAGTGTTGATCTCTCCGTATACCGCCGGCTATGCCACCGATCCGCTCTATACGACTTCGATGATCCGCGGCTTGGTCGAGCTCGGCCCCGGCCGTGCCTGGAAAGTCCGGGGCACCGAAGCGCTTCTCGACAAGCGCCTGCTGCTCTCGGCCTCCTTTGCCGAGTACCGCACGGATTTCGAAGGTCTGGACACCGAGCTCTACTTCGGCGTCATCTACAAGCCGCAGGGCTGGATCAAGGGGCTCACGCTGCGCAACCGGCTGGGGATCAGCCACGGCAATGCCAATCCGGGGGCCGGCCGTTTCGTCTACAACCGGGTGATGATTACCTACGCGTTCTAGTGCGCACGAGCGGGGTGTCCGGGCGCGGCCGATTGCGCGGCGCGTCCCGGAAAGGATCCCGAAGAGGGCAGGACTGCGGTAATCTTGCGCCTCCGTAATCGTACCGAAGCGGGCGGCGGCCGCGCATCCGGAGCTCCGGAGCACGGCCGCCGCTGCGGGCACCAGCGCATGCACAGACGAGACCGTTACGCGGCCGGAGGGCGGCCATGACTGAATCGCCGGGAGCGGTTCATGAGGGCGCCGGGAAGATCGAGGTGCGCAACCTCAATTTCCATTACGGTCGCCAGCAGGCGCTCAAGAACATCAACCTCTCGCTCGCGGACCACAGCATCACGGCCTTCATCGGCCCTTCCGGATGCGGCAAGTCGACGCTGCTGCGCGTGTTCAACAGGATGTACGCGCTCTATCCGGGGCATCGTGCGAGCGGCGAAGTGCGGCTCGATGGCGAGGACATCCTCTCCTCGGCCATGGACCTGACGAGTCTGCGCCTTCGTGTGGGCATGGTGTTCCAGAAGCCCACCCCCTTTCCGATGTCGATCTTCGAGAACGTGGCCTTTGGGCTGCGCCTGGCGTGGCGGATCGGCCGGGAGGAGTTGCGCGACCGCGTGCACGCGGCGCTTCAGGATGCGGCCCTCTGGGAAGAAGTGAAAGACAAGCTGCACGAGGACGGACGAAGCCTCTCCGGGGGCCAGCAGCAGCGACTGTGCATCGCGCGGACCATCGCGCTCGAGCCCGAGGTGATTCTGCTCGATGAGCCGACCGGGGCCCTCGATCCCATCTCGACCCTGCGGGTCGAGGAGACCCTGCAGAGCCTGCGCGAGCGCTATTGCATCGTCATCGTGACCCACAATCTGCAACAGGCCGCGCGCGTCTCGAGCACCACGGCATTCATGTACCAGGGAGAGCTCATCGAAATGGGGCCCACCGGACAACTGTTCACCGCGCCGCGCGACCGGCGCACGGATGACTACGTGACCGGGAGGTTCGGCTGATGAGCGGCGAGAGTGCCGAGGCCGCGCCGGGCGGACCCCCGTCGAAACGGGCCGAAGGCCTCGCGGGCTCGCTGCGGGACCTGCCGGGCGAGCTCGGGGTGAAGCCGAGCGGCCGGGTGCACATTCCGGAGTCTCTCGGCGAGGGTCCATCGGGTGGCGTCTCGGGGGAGGCCCCGGTCGCCGACCCCGTGTTCACCTGCAAGGACGTCAGCGTCTTCTACGGCGCCATCCAGGCGTTGAAGGAGGTCACGATCGATATCGGGCGCCGTCAGGTGCTCTCGTGCATCGGCCCATCGGGCTGCGGCAAGTCGACGTTCCTGCGCTGCCTGAATCGCATGAACGACACCATTCCGGGTGCGCGCGTGACGGGCCGCGTTGGCCTCGATGGCCAGGATATCTACGACCGGCACACGGACGTGGCGCGGCTCAGGGCCCGCATCGGCATGGTCTTCCAGAGGCCCAACCCCTTTCCCAAGTCGATCTACGACAACGTGGCCTATGGTCCGCGCATCCACAACCTCACCCGCAGCCGCGCCGATCTCGATGAGCTGGTGTTCACCAGTTTGCAGCGCGCGGGGCTGTGGCGGGAGGTCAAGGACCGCCTGAGCGCCCCGGGCACCGGACTCTCGGGGGGGCAGCAGCAGCGCTTGTGCATCGCGCGCACCCTGGCCGTCGAGCCCGAGGTGATCCTGATGGACGAGCCGTGCTCGGCGCTCGATCCGATCGCCACCGCGCATATCGAGGACCTCATCGAGCAGCTGCGCAATTCGTATGCGATCGTGATCGTGACGCACTCCATGCAACAGGCGGCCCGTGTCTCACAGCGCACCGCCTACTTCCACATGGGCCGCCTGGTCGAGGTGGGCCCGACCGACCGCGTATTCACCAATCCGAAACATCGCCTCACGGAAGACTACATCACCGGCCGGTTCGGTTAGGCCGCCGCGGCGCGGCCCCGGGGCCGCGGATCTCGCGCGAGTTGCCCCGGATTGTTCGCAAACTGCGACACTTTCCGGGTCCCAAGGCGCCGACCGTGACGACCTCCGCCGGCTCGATATAGAGTATGCGCAGGAGCGGAGCCGCAACTCGCCGCAGCTTCGCAGGTGCAGGCCATGTCGCAGGTTGGTGCAGCGGTGCAGCCGAGGACGCTCGGCCGTTATAACTTGATCGACCGCCTCGGGGTGGGCGGCCAGGGTGAGGTGTGGCGAGCGCACGATGGAGCGCGCGGCGTCGATGTCGCCCTGAAGATCCTCGCCCCGGCGTTGGCCCGCTCTGCGACCGCCTGGGCCGCGCTCGAGCAGGAGCACGTCCTGTCGATGCGGCTCGAGCACGCAGCCATTCTCGAGGTGCTGCCTCCGGAGCGGATCGAGGGCTACGTGGTGCTGCCGATGGAGCTGGCCGACGGAGGCGATCTCTCGCGGCTGCGCGGCAGGGGTTACCTCGAGATCGTGCCGGTGCTGCTCGAGGTCGCCGAAGCCCTCGCGCACGCGCACGCCTGCGGTGTGGTGCACAGGGACCTCAAGCCGGGCAATGTGCTGTTCGATGGCCGCGGGCGGGTGAAGCTCGCGGACTTCGGGATCGCCGCCTTGTTGCCGGGGGCCGGGGAGGGGCGGGCCGATGCGGGTGCGCAGGCACTCTCTCCCTTCACCGCCAGTCCCGCGCAGCTTCGCGGCGAGCCGGCCAGTCCCGCCGATGACATCTACGGCTTCGGGGCGCTCGCCTACGAGCTGCTCGCGGGTCATCCGCCTCACTATCCCAGGTTCGATGCGGCCCGGGTGCAGGCGGGGCCCGTGCCGCCGCTCTCGCCGACCCGTCAGGCGCCATTGCAGCTGATCGAGCTCGTGATGCGCATGCTCGATGTCGACGCGCGGGAGCGGCCCGCCTCCATGGGGCAGGTGATCGATGAGCTCGAGGCGACTCTGAACTCCACGGCGGCGCTCGATCCGAGCGACCTGATGTCCGAGCCCGTTATCGCGGGCGCACCTGCCGCGATGAGCACACCGCCACCCGTGCGACCTGCGTCGCCCGCTCCGCCGCCCGCTTTCACGCCGCAGGCGCCGGTCCAGGCTCCCACACCTGCGGCGGCCCCGCCCGCGGTCCCCCCGCCCGCGGCGCACGCATTCCTCCCGCCGATGATGGCCGACCCCGAGCCGCTGTCCGCCGAGGAGCTGCTGAGCGCGAGGCTGAGGGGGATGCCGCAACGGTATGCGGCGCGCTCGGGGCGCGCCCGCGCGCCGCTCCCGGGCGGGGGCGGATCGAGAAACCGGCCGCGCCGCGTGGGCTACCTGCTGTTCGGACTCGTCTGTGGCGCCATGATGGCGGTCGCGGCCCTCAGCTGGCTGTCGACCCAGGATCTGCGCGCCGGCCCGCTGGCCTTCCTCTCGAGCATCGCCTCCCGGGCTCGCGAGGGTCACCTGTTCCCGGGTCTGGGGCAGGGCGCAACGAATTCACCCTCGAACGGCTCCTCGGCATCGGTCGCGGCGTCGTCCGATCCGCTGGCGGCCGAGCGCAAGGCGTTCAACCGGCGGCTGAGCGCGCTCGCCACGCGCGGCGCCGCCACCTGGGACGCCGCGGATTTCGCGGCGGCACGGATTCAGGAGGCCGAGACGAGCGGCGCCGAGGAGGCCGGAGGCATGGCGGTGGCGCGTCAACACTGGCGGCAGGCGCAGAAGCTTCTCGCCGCCATGGAAGGCAAGGCGCCACGGGCGCTCGCGGCGCAGCTGAAGACCGGATGGGCCGCGCTCGCTGCGGGGCATCGGCAGGCGGCGGCTCAGGCGTTCGCGTTGGCGTTGCGCATCGATCCTGGCAGCCGGCAAGCCCATGAGGGGGTGCGCCGGGCACGGCTCCTCGGGAGCGTGCGGCACATCGCGCCCGCCTATCGCTTCGCACGCACGACGCCTAAGCCGCGCTACACGTTTGCGAGGGCCGGGCGGGCCCGGTATCGAGACTCGGGCTATGCGCGGGCGGTCCGGGCGGGCCTCATGGCCTTCGGCAACGGGCGTCTCTATGAGGCACAAGCCGATTTCGAGCAGGCGCTCGTCTACCGTCCCCGGGGGATCGAGGCGGCCACGGAGCTCAACGAGGTGAACTCGGCGCTGCACGCACGGGCCCCCAGACCGTAGGCGCAGCGACCGCTTTATTCCGCGCGCAGCAACTCGTTGATCGAGGTCTTGGCGCGCGTCTGCGCATCCACCTGCTTCACGATGATCGCGCACGAGAGTCCATAGCGGCCATCGGCGGAGGGCAGCGTTCCCGGCACCACCACCGAGCCGGCCGGAACGCGGCCGCGCAGGGTCTCACCCGTGGTGCGATCGTAGATCCGCGTGCTCTGCCCGATGAATACGCCCATGGAGATCACCGAGCCCGCCTCGACCACCACGCCCTCGACGATCTCAGAGCGCGCCCCGATGAAACAGTCGTCCTCGATGATCGTCGGGCTCGCCTGCAGCGGCTCGAGCACCCCGCCGATTCCGACACCGCCGGACAGATGCACGTTGCGCCCGATCTGCGCGCACGATCCCACCGTGGCCCAGGTATCGACCATGGTTCCGGAATCGACGTAGGCGCCGATGTTGACATAGCTCGGCATCAACACGACGTTCGAGGCGATATGGGCGCCTCTGCGCACCACCGCGTGCGGCACGACGCGCGTTCCCGAAGCGCGCAATTGCGCCTCGGATGACTGCGCGTACTTCAGCGGCACCTTGTCGTAGAAGCGAGTGAAGCCCGCCTCCATCACCACATTCTCGTGGGTTCGGAAGTAAAGCAGCACGGCTTTCTTCAGCCACTCGTTGACGATCCAGGCGCCGTTGACCTTCTCGGCGACGCGCGCCCGGCCCGAGTCGAGCCGGGCGATGCACTCCTCGATGCTCGAGGCGAGGTCCTTCGCAACGTTGCCCGGATTGAGCTGCGCCCGCCGCTCGAAGGCGCCGTCGATGGTTGCTTTGAGAGTCTCGAGGTCGCTCATGCCCTGTCTCTTTGAATGAAATCCCGGATCCGCTGCGCAGCCTCGACGCATGTCTCCGCGGTGGGCACCAGGGAAATGCGCACCCGGCCCGCGCCCGGGTTGCCGGCCGCGCCGGCGCGCGCCAGGTAGCTGCCCGGCAGGACCGTGATGGCCTGCGCGGCGAACAGCTCGCGGGTGAAGCGCTCATCGTCCCCGCGCACGTCCGTCCACAGATAGAACGCTCCGTCGGGCTTCTCGACGGGCAGGACAGGGGCGAGGATCGGCAGCACGCGCTCGAACTTGTCCTGGTAGAGGCGGCGGTTCAAGGCCGCGTGGGCATCGTCCTCCCAGGCCGCAACGCTCGCAAGTTGTGTCGGCACCGGCATGGCGCCGCCGTGATAGGTGCGGTACAGAAGGAAGCGCGCCACGATGCGCGGATCGCCGCACACGAAACCCGAGCGCAGCCCCGGAACGCTCGAGCGCTTGGAGAGGCTGTGGAAGACGATGCAGCGCTCGAACCGGTCGCGGCCGCTCGCGCGGCAGACCTCGAGCAGCCCGGGCGGTGGCGCGCGCTCATCGAGGTAGATGTCGGTGTAGCATTCGTCCGCGGCGATGATGAAGTCGTGCTGCTCGGCGAGCTCGAGGGCGCGCAGCAGCAGTTCCCGTGGCAGCACCTTGCCGGTGGGATTGCCCGGGCTGCACAGGAACAGCACCTGGCAGTCCCGCCAGATGTGCTCCGGCACGGCCTCGAGGTCGGGGAGGTAGCCGTTCGCCGCGCGGGTATCGAGCAGGCAGGGGCGGGCGCCCGCAAGGAGCGCTGCGCCCTCGTAGATCTGATAGAACGGGTTCGGCATGGCGACGATCGGGTCGCGCCGGTCATCGATGGCCGCCTGGACGAAGGCGAACAGCGCCTCCCTCGTGCCGTTCACCGGCAGCACCTGGGTCGCCGGATCGACGCTGCCCTCGGGCAGGCGAAAGCGTCTCTGCACCCAGGCGGCGCAGGCCGCGCGCAGCTGCGGCAGCCCGATCGTCGTGGGATAGGTGTCGAGGCGGTGCAGGCTGGCGCGCAAGGCATCCAACACGATCCCGGGCGGGGCGTGGCGCGGCTCGCCGATCGACATGGCGATGGGCGTGAGGCCGGAGGGAGGGCGCACCGCAGCCGTGAGGCGCGCCAGGCGCTCGAAGGGATACTCGTGCAGCCGCTCCAGACGCGGATTCATGGGCACAAACCTCGCTGTGAGCCGGATGTTATGCGGCCGAGCGCCGCTCGAGGGCTTTGCCGAGGTTGTCGCGCAGCCGCACGGCGGCCGCCTCGTCAAGCGGCCGTCCCTCGAGGTCGGTGATGTAGAACACGTCCTCGGCCCGCTCGCCCACGGTCATGATCTTGGCCGCCTGCAGCGCGATGCGCTCGGCGGTGAGCACCTTGCCCACATCGCACAGGAGGCCCGGACGGTCCCCGGCGGTGAGCTCGAGCACCGAGCGGCCGTTGCGCTCATCGGTGCTGAGGACGATCTGGGTCGGCGTGTGGAACAAGCGCACCTGGCGGGGCGCCCGTCGATGCACCGCCAGGCTCTCCTGTGGCCGCTGCAGCGATCGCCACAGCGCCTGCTCGATCTCCTCCAGCCGGTCGGTGTCGGTGATGGGCGCGCCATCGTCTTCCAGCACGTGGTAGAGGTCCAGACTGAATCCGTCCCCGGTCGGGGTGATGCGCGCATCGACCACGTTCAGGCCGAGCTGGTCGAGCACCGCGGTGGTGCGCGCGAATCCGTGGTGATGGGCGCGCGTGAAAATCAACACTGCGGTGGTGCCGCGCAGGCTCTGCGGATCGAGCGCGACCAGGGGCTCCTCGGAGTGCGGATCGCGCTCGGCGAGGTGGCGCGCATGCCAGGCGAGCTCCTCGGGCGAGTGCTGCAGGAAGTAGGCGGCGGAGAAGCGCGCCCAGTGACGCTCGATGTCGGCCGTGGGAATGCCCCGCTCGCTCATCAGCTTTCTCGCGGCCTCGCGCGTCTCGCGCACCAGCTGCTCCTCATCGATCGGCGTCTCGAGACCGCGGCGCAGCGCCCGCCGCACCCGCTGGTAGAAGTCCTGGAAGAGCGACGCCTTCCAGGAGTTCCACAGCTTCGGGTTGGTCGCGCGCACATCCGCGCAGGTGAGCACGTAGAGATAATCGAGATGGGCCTCATCGCCCACTTCCCGGGCGAAGGCGTTGATGACCTCCGGGTCGCCGATGTCCTGCTTCTGCGCGGTGAGGGAGAACCTCAGGTGATTGCGCACGAGCCACGCCACCCTGCGCGCGTCATAGGGGGAGAGCCCCTGCTCGAGGCAGAATGCCTCGGCGTCCACCGCTCCGAGCTCCGAGTGATCCCCGCCGCGCCCCTTGGCGATATCGTGGAAGAGCGCGGCGAGGTAAGCGACCTCGGGCCGCGGCAGCTGCTGCATGATGCGCGATGCCTGCGGGAGCTCGTGATCGTAGCGGGCGATCGCGAAGCGCCTGAGGTTGCTCACCACGAACAGGGTGTGCGCATCCACCGTGTAGGCGTGGAACAGATCGTACTGCATGCGCCCGACGACGCGCCCGAAGGCCGGAATGTAGCGCCCGAGCACCCCGTAGGTGTTCATTCTGCGCAGCTCGTGGGTCACCCCCACCGGGGCGCGCACGATCTCGAGAAAGAGCCGGTGGTGGCGCGGGTTCTGGCGGAATTCCTCATCGATCAGCCACAGGCTCCGCGCGACCGCCCGCATGGTCGAGGCGCGCACGCCCTTGATCTCGGGGTTCTGCTGCAGCAGCACGAACAGCTCGAGGAGCGCCGAGGGACTGCGCGCGAATACATCCTCGCTCACCGCTTCGAGCGACCCGCAGCGCACCTGGAAGCGCGCGTTTAGCGGCCGCGGCGGCTCGTTCTCGGTGAGGATCGCCTCGCGGAACAGCTGCAGCAACAGCTCGTTGAGCAGACTCACGTCCTTGACGGTGCGGTAGTAGCGCTGCATGAACTGCTCGACCGCGAGCGTGTAGGAGGCGTCTTCGTAGCCGAAGGTCTGCGCCAGCCTGATCTGATGGTCGAACAGCAGGCGGTCCTCGCGGCGTCCGGTGAGGACGTGCAGCCCGAAGCGCACCTTCCAGAGGAACGAGCGCGCCTGCTTCAGGCGCCTGAGCTCGGCCACCGAGAGAAAGCCATGGTGCGCCAGCTCATCGAGCGTGTCGGATCCGAAGTGTCGCTTGGCGACCCAGGCGATGGTCTGGATGTCGCGCAGTCCTCCGGGGCCGGTCTTCACGTTGGGCTCGAGGTTGTAGGCGGTGTCATTCGCCTTCAGGTGCCGCTCGGCCTGCTCGTGCACCTTGGCCTCGAAGAAGTCCCGGACGGGCCAGATGCGCTCCGGTGAGAGCGCCTCGCGCATGCGCGCGAGCAGGGCCGCGTTGCCCGCGAGCAGCCGCGCCTCGATCAGGGTCGTCATGACGCTGACATCGGCGGAGCTCTGTTCGGCGCATTCCTCGATGGTGCGCACACTGTGCCCGACCTCGAGGCCGATGTCCCAGAGGAACGCGAGCAGGCGCTCGAGCGCGCCGCGCTCGGCGCCTTCCGGTGGCTGCGGCACGAGCAGCAGGATGTCGATGTCCGAGCACAGGTGCAGTTCACCGCGCCCGTAGCCGCCCACGGCGACCAGCGCCCAGGTGCTCATCGGGGCGATGGCCTGTGCGCGCCAGGCGGCCTGCAGCACCCGGTCGATGAGAGCGGCGCGCGCGTGCACCAGCGCTTCCACCGGCTCATCGGCGAGGAAGCGCGCCTTGAGCTCCTCGTGCGCCTGGTTGAGCACCTCGCGGAACCTCGCGGGCGCCTCGGGCGATTCTCCGAGCAGCTGAGGCAGGCGGGCGAGCAGCGGCCAGTCGGGCTCGCCCGGCGGTGCGGGCGTGCCGGTATCCTCCACGGGATCGGGGTCTGCGGCCACCATGGCGCTCAGTGCGCCCGCCGGTCGGCCGCCCCCAGAGTGAGCACCTCGTAGCCGGAGTCCGTCACCAGCACCGTGTGCTCCCATTGGGCCGAGAGGGAGTGATCCTTGGTGATGACGGTCCAGCCATCGGGGAGCAGGCGCACGTGGCGCTTGCCCGCGTTCACCATGGGCTCGATCGTGAAGGTCATGCCGCGCTCGAGCGTGAGCCCGGTGCCGGGCTCCCCGTAGTGCAGTACCTGCGGATCCTCGTGATACACCCGTCCGATGCCATGGCCACAGTACTCGCGCACCACGGAGTAATTGTTGAGTTCGACGAAGGTCTGGATGGCATGTCCGATGTCCCCGAGGCGCGCCCCCGGGCGCACGACCTCGATGCCGCGCCACATCGCCTCGAAGCACCTCTCGGCGAGCCGCTGGGCGTGGGGGGGCGGTTTGCCGACGAAGTACATCCGGCTGGTGTCGCCGTGGAATCCGTCGCGGATCACCGTGACGTCGATGTTGACCATGTCGCCCGCCTTCAGCCGCTTGTCGTTTGGAATGCCGTGGCAGACGACGTGATTGACCGAGGTGCAGATGGTCTTGGGGAAGCCCCTGTAGTTGAGGTTCGCGGGGATCGAGCGCTGCACCTCGACGATGTAGTCGTGGCAGAGGCGATCGAGTTCCTCGGTGGTGACCCCGGGAACCACGTGCTCGGCGATCATGTCCAGCACTTCGGCCGCCAGCCGGCCGGCGATGCGCATCTTCTCCTGCTCTTCGGGCGACTTGATGGTGACGTGCATGAATCTTCCAGAAAGGCTCGAACCGAAGCCCAGACCGCGCCCCCGGCGGATGTCGCCGGGGGCGCGCGCAAGACGTTGTTCAGGCGAGGGCTTCATGGTATAAAGCGCGGCCTTTTTTGGCAATCAACCCACACGCGCATCACAGCTTTCGCAGACTGGGTGTTCCGTCCTCGGCCCTCGGGCCCGGACGGGATGGCTGCGGAGATGCGCGGAGGCTCAACCCAACGAGGAGATTCTCATGCCTGGCGTGTCCATGCGACAGATGCTGGAAGCGGGGGTCCATTTCGGACACCAGACCCGCTTCTGGAACCCGAAGATGGCTCCCTATATCTTCGGCGAGCGCAACAAGATCCACATCATCAATCTCGAGAAGACGCAGCCCCTGTATACGCAGGCGGCGCAGTTCGTGAAGGGCGTGGCGGCCGACGGCGGCCGGGTGCTGTTCGTCGGCACCAAGCGCTCCGCCCGCGAGTCGATCCAGAAGGAAGCCGACCGCTCCGGCCAGCCCTATGTCAACCAGCGCTGGCTGGGCGGCATGCTCACGAACTTCAAGACCATCCGCCAGTCGATCAAGCGCCTGGAAGAGATCACCGATCTCTCGGCCTCCGGCGCGATCGAGAAGCGCGGCAAGAAGGAAGCCACCCAGCTGCGCCGAGAGCGGGAAAAGCTCGAGAGGAGCCTGGGCGGCATCAGGCACATGGAGTCCCTCCCGGATGCGCTGTTCGTGGTCGACGTCGGCCATGAGAAGCTCGCCATCGATGAGGCGCGCAAGCTCGGCATCCCGGTGGTCGCCGTGGTCGACACGAATTGCTCGCCCGATGGGATCGATTACGTGATCCCGGGCAACGATGACGCCATGCGGGCGATTCAGCTCTACGCCACCGGCATCGCCGATGCGGTGCTCGAAGGCCGGGAATCGGTTCCGACCGTCGTGGTGGGCGAGGACGAGTTCGTCGAGCTCGACGAGGCCGGTAATCCGCGCAAGAAGGGGGCCCGGGGCAAGCCCAGACCCGCCGCGGCGGTCCGCGCCCGCAAGCCCGCGCCAGGCCGTCGCCGCCCGCCGGCCGTGAAGGTTCCCGCTGCCGTGGGGACCGCGGAGGTCGCCGTCGACGATGAGGCCCTCGAGGGGGCCGTGCCGGAAGTCGCCGCCTCGGGCGGCACGGGCACCACGCCCGCGAGCGTCAGCCGCCGTCCGAGCGGACCCGCCCGCCGCAAGGGCAGGGGCGAGTGACGGACATGAGCATCACCGCAGAAACCGTCAAGCAGCTGCGCGAGCGCACCGGCGCCGGCATGATGGAGTGCAAGAAGGCGCTGCTCGAGACCGGCGGCGACCTCGATTCGGCCGCCGAGCTCATGCGTAAGCAGGGCCTGGCCAAAGCCGACAAGAAGGCGACTCGCATCGCCGCCGAAGGGGTCATCGCCATCGCTCGTGCCGCCGACGGCAAGGCGGCGGCCATGGTGGAGGTCAACTGCGAGACCGATTTCGTCGCGCGGGAGCAGGATTTTCGCGCCTTCTCGCAGGCGGTCGCGGAGCGCGCGGTGGCCGAGCGTCCCGCGAGCCTCGAGGCGCTGCTGACGGCGAAGCTCGATGTCGAGACGGTCGAGGAGCGCCGGCGCTCGCTCGTGGCCAAGATCGGGGAGAACATCGGCGTGCGGCGCGTCGCGCGGCTCGAGGCCCCGGCGCACCTGGGGGCGTACCTGCATGGCACGCGGATCGGCGCGCTCATCGCCCTGAAGGGCGGGACGGCCGAGCTCGCGCATGACCTGGCGATGCACGTCGCGGCCAGCAATCCCCGCTACCTCTCGACTCGGGAGGTGCCGAAGGACGTGATGGACAAGGAGCGCGAGATCCTCACCCAGCAGGCGCAAGGGGAGGGTAAGCCGCCCGAGATCGTCGCCAAGATGGTGGAAGGCCGCTTGCGCAAGTCGCTCGGCGAGGTCACGCTCCTCGGCCAGCCGTTCGTCAAGGATCCGGACACGACGGTCGAGAAGCTTCTGAAGGGCGCTGGCGCCGAGGTCATTGCGTTCGAGCGCTTCGAAGTCGGCGCGGGCATCGAAAAGAAGCAGGAGGACTTCGTCGCCGAGGTCATGGCTCAGGTCAAGGGCTCGAGTGGCCCGGCCAGGGCCTAGGACGCGCTCTTCCCGGTCCGCGACCGGATCGCGGCCGTGAAACATGGCGCGAGGCGCCATGCCCCAAAGGGGTGCGATTTAACACAACGGGAGCCCGGTCCCCGGCCCGAGTGAAGGTTGGCGCATGGCGATCGAAAATACCAAGCCCCGCTATTCCCGCGTCCTCGTGAAGCTCTCCGGCGAAGCCCTGATGGGCCAGGGGGAGTACGGCATCGAGCCGAGCATGCTCAAGCGCATCGCGGTGGAGCTCGAGGAGATCGTCGGCTCCGGGGTGCAGCTGGCGGTGGTCATCGGGGGCGGCAACATCTTCCGGGGCGCCGGGCTCGCCCGTGACGGCATGGACCGGGTGACCGCCGATCACATGGGGATGCTCGCCACCGTCATGAACGCGCTCGCGATGCAGGATGCGCTCGAGAGCCGCGGGCTGCATGCGCGCGTGATGTCCGCCATCCGCATCAACGAGGTCTGCGAGGACTACATCCGCCGGCGCGCCGTGCGTCATCTCGAGAAGGGCCGGGTGGTCATCTGCGCCGCCGGCACCGGCAACCCCTTCTTCACCACGGACACCGCCGCGGCGCTGCGCGCGATCGAAATCGAAGCGCAGGTGCTGCTCAAGGCGACCAAGGTCGACGGGGTGTATTCCGAGGACCCGATGCGCAACCCCGCCGCGGTCCGCTATCCGCGTCTGACTTTCGACCGGGTGCTCGCCGAGAAGCTCAATGTGATGGACGCCACCGCCATCGTCATGTGCCGCGACAACCGTCTGCCTTTGCAGATCTTCAATCTCAACCATCCGGGCGATCTGCCGCGCATCGTGCGTGGCGAGGATCTCGGGACCGTCGTGACCTGCGAGTAAGCGGCGGCGGCCTGGAGAGTGACAATGCTCGAAGACATCAAGAAAGACGCGCGCGAGCGCATGGCCAAGTGCGTGCAGACCTTCCAGTCGGACCTGAGGAAGCTGCGCACCGGCAGGGCGCATCCGAGCCTGATCGAGCACCTCAAGGTCGATTACTACGGCTCCGAGGTGCCCCTGCAGCAGGTGGCCAGCATCGCCGTCGAGGACGGGCGCACGCTGGTCATCTCCCCGTGGGAGAAGGGCGTCGTGCAGGCCATCGAGAAGGCCATCTTCAAGTCGGATCTGGGACTGACCCCCATGACGGCGGGCACGATCATCCGCATTCCCATGCCGCCGCTCACCGAGGAGCGCCGGCGCGAGATCACCAAGGTCTTGAAGGCGGACGCGGAAGGCGCGCGTGTCGCGGTACGCAACGTGCGGCGCGATGTCATGAATGACGTCAAGGAGATGCTGAAGGAGAAGCTCGTCTCCCAGGACGATGAGCGGCGCGCCGAGGCGGACATCCAGAAGCTCACCGACAAGCACGTCGCCGACATCGAACAGCTTCTGGTGGCCAAGGAAAAGGAAGTCATGCAAGTCTGATGACCCGCGCCGACTCCCATAACACCATGCCCGCCGGCCTGCCGCGCCATATCGCGATCACCATGGACGGCAATGGACGGTGGGCCGCTGCGCGCGGACTCAGCCGCTCCTCGGGTCACAAGGCGGGGCTCACGCCCGTCAGGCTGTGTGTGGAGGAGTGCTCGCGGCTCGGGGTCGAGGCGCTCACCCTGTTCGCTTTCTCGAGCGAGAACTGGTCTCGGCCGGCCGATGAGGTGGCGAGCCTGATGGGACTGTTCCTGAGCGCGATCGACGGGGAGGTCGAAGAGCTCGACCGCAAGGGAGTGCGGCTGCGCATCATTGGCCACCGCCAGGCGCTCTCGGTGCGGCTGCAGGCGCAGATCGGGGCCGCCGAGCGGCGCACCGCCGCCAACCCGGGATTGAAGCTGCAGATCGCCGTGAGCTACGGGGGGCGATGGGATATCGTGCAGGCGGCGCGCAAGCTCGCCGCGCAGTGCGCGAGCGGGGCGTTGCAGCCCGCGCAGATCGATGAGCGGCGCTTTGCCGCGGCGCTCGAGCTGGGTGACCTTGCGGACGCGGATCTCCTGATCCGCACCGGAGGCGAGCACCGCATCAGCAACTTCCTCCTGTGGCACCTGGCCTACGCCGAGCTCTACTTCAGCGACCGCCTGTGGCCGGACTTCGATCTCGCCGAGCTCACCCGGGCGCTCGAGTTCTTTGCCGGACGCGAGCGGCGCTTCGGCCTCACCGGCGGGCAGGTTCACTCGGCTGAGCGCGCGGAGGTGCACCAGAGATGAAAGCGCCACCTCCGTGACCGACTCACTGCGCAAGCGCATCATCACCGCCGCCATCCTGATCGCCGTGCTGCTCATCGTGCTGCTGGCGATGCCGGCCGCTGCGACGGTGGGCCTGCTCACGCTCACGGTGCTCGCGGGCGCGTGGGAGTGGTCGGCCTTTCTCAAGGCGCCCGGGTGGTGGCCCCGCGCGCTCTATGTGCTGCTCGTGGCGCTGCTGCTGCCGCTGGCCTGGCTCGCGAGCCGGCATCGGGCCGGGCTGCGTCTCGTGCTCGAGGGGGCCTTCCTCTGGTGGCTGGTGGCGCTCGGCTGGATCGTCCTCGCGCCGCATCGGGTGCGCAGCTGGTCGGCGGGGCTCGCCGGCCTGTGCGCGCTGGTGCCGGCCTGGATGGCGCTGGTGCGCCTGCGCCTCGCCTCGGGGCGGGGCGCCGAGTGGGTGCTGTTCGCGCTGCTGCTCGTCTGGGCGGCGGACATCGGGGCCTATTTCGTCGGGCGCTTTTTCGGCCGGGTGCATCTGGCGCCCGAGGTGTCCCCCGGGAAGACCTGGGAAGGGGTGGCGGGCGGGATCGCCGCCAGCGTCCCCGTGGCGATCGGCGGCAGCCTCTGGTTCCGGTTGCCGCCGGGCGCCTTCGTGGGGGTATGCCTCGCGGCGGTCGGGTTTTCCATCGTGGGGGATCTCACCGAGAGCCTGCTGAAACGCTTCGCCGGGATGAAGGACAGCGGTACCCTCTTCCCGGGGCACGGCGGCGTCATGGACCGAATCGACAGTCTGACGGGCGCGGCGCCGGTGCTGCTGCTCGGTCTCACTTTTTTGGGAGTCCTGCCATGATCGGCGTGGTCGTTCTCGGTTCCACCGGCTCGATCGGCGAGAGCACCCTCGATGTGCTCGATCGCCATCCGGATCGTTTCCGCCTGGTCGGGATCGGCGCTCACACGAGCGTCGAGAAGCTCGCCCAGCAGATTCTGCGTTACCGGCCCGCCTATGCGGCGCTCGCCGACGAGCGCGCCGCGCGCGAGCTCGCCGCCCGGCTGGGAGGTGCGGCGCCCGAGACCCGTCTGCTCTCAGGTCCCGAGGCGCTCATGGAGCTGGCGACCCTGCCCGAGGCGCAGTGCGTGATGGCGGCGATCGTGGGGGCGGCGGGATTGCCCTCGACGCTCGCGGCCGCACACGCCGGCAAGCGCCTGCTGCTCGCGAACAAGGAATCGCTCGTGATGTCCGGCCCCTTGCTGATGGATGCCGTGCGCGAGGGCGGGGCCACGCTCCTGCCGATCGACAGCGAGCACAATGCGATCTTTCAATGTCTGCCGCCCGGCTCGCACGCCGGAGAGACACCGGCGGGCGTGCGACGGGTGCTGCTCACCGCATCGGGCGGGCCGTTCCGCGACGCGACGCCGGAGGTGATCGCGGCGGCCACCCCGGAGGCGGCGGTCGCGCACCCGAACTGGGTGATGGGCCGCAAGATCTCCGTCGACTCGGCGACGCTCATGAACAAGGGCCTCGAGCTCATCGAGGCGTGTTTCCTCTTCGCGCTGACGCCCGAGCGGGTGGAGATCGTCATCCATCCGCAGAGCATCATTCATTCCCTGGTCGAGTACGTGGACGGATCGCTCCTCGCGCAGCTCGGCTCGCCGGATATGCGCACGCCGATCGCGCACGCGCTCGCCTGGCCCGAGCGCATGGCCTCGGGCGTGGCGTTTCTCGATCTCGTGAAGACGGCGCGACTCGATTTCCGCGCCCCGGATTTCGAGCGATTCCGCTGTCTCGCGCTCGCCCAGTCGGCGGCGCGCGCCGGCGGCTTGGCGCCGGTGGTGCTCAATGCCGCCAACGAGATCGCCGTGCAGGCCTTCCTCGAGCGCCAGTTGAACTTTCCCGGCATCGCCTCGGTCATTGAGGATGTGATCACACGCTCGCCTGCGGGAAGTATCGGCGGTTTGGATGACGTCTTGGCCGCCGATGCCGAGGCGCGGCAGCGCGCGCGCGAATGTATCGAGGCCGGCTTCGGCACGGCGGCGCGTTCCTACGGGGGCGCCACGGCATGAGCGTCCTCTGGTACGCGCTGTGGTTCGCGATTGCCGTGAGTCTGCTCGTCACGGTGCACGAGTTCGGCCATTTCTGGGTGGCGCGGCGGCTCGGCTTCAAGGTTCTGCGCTTCTCCGTCGGCTTCGGCAAGCCGCTCATCTCGAGGCGCTGGGGGCGCGATCAGGTCGAGTACGCCCTCGCGCCCATTCCGCTCGGCGGCTACGTGAAGATGCTCGATGAGCGCGAAGGGCCCGTGCCCTCCGAGGATCTGGCGCGCTCCTTCACCCGGCGGCCCCCCTACCAGCGCATCCTGGTGCTGCTCGCGGGGCCGGCGTTCAACTTCCTGTTCGCCATCCTCGTGCTCGCGGGCATGCGCTGGGCGAGCGGGGTCACCCATGTGCTGCCGGTCGTCGGGGACGTCACGGCCGGCTCGATCGCCGCCCAGGCGGGGCTGCGATCCGGGGACCGGATCGTGGCGCTCAACGGAGCCGCGGTCGACAGCCAGGAGCAGGTGACCTTCAAGCTCCTCGACGTGATGAGTGGCGGGGGCGATGCGCGCCTCATGGTGAGCCGGCCCAAGGGGGCCTCACGGGAAGTCGACCTCGATGTGCGTAACCCCGCCACCCGGCGCAGTCTGACCGAGCCCACGGGACTGTTCAGCGGGTTGGGGTTCCAGTTCTGGATGCCGCCCATCCAGGCGGTGCTCGGGCGGGTGGTGCCCGGGGGGCCGGCGGCGCGCGCGGGCCTCGAGCCGGGCGACCGGATTCTCGCCATCAATGGACAGGCCGTGACGTTCATGGACCTCGTCGCTCGGGTGAGCCCGCACCCCGGTGAGGCGCTCAGCCTGACCTACGAGCGGGGAAAAGCCGTGCACACCGTCGAGCTCACCACGGCGAGCGTGATGGCCGGCGGCAGGCGGGTCGGGCGCATCGAGGCCGAAGTCCGGGCCCAGGCGGCGCCCGGGGCAACCTATCCGCCGGGCATGCTGCGGCACGAGTCGCTCGGGCCCTTCTCGGCCCTGGGCTATGCTTCGCACCGGATCTGGGGGATGACCGCGCTGCAGGCGCACCTCTTCTGGCGGATGATCCTCGGCGATGTGTCGCTGCAGAACCTGAGCGGTCCGCTGTCGATCGCGCAGTACGCCGGCCAGTCGGCGAGCGCCGGGGCGGGCTCCTTCCTCGAGTTTCTCGTGCTGATCTCGCTGTCGCTCGGGTTCCTCAACCTGTTGCCGATCCCGATCCTCGATGGCGGCCAGATCGTCTTTCAGCTCATAGAATGGGTGAAGGGCAGGCCGCTGTCGGAGCGGGCGCAGGCGCTCGGCCAGCAGGTGGGGATCGCGCTGCTCATCCTCCTGATGGGAGTGGCGATCTTCAACGACATCGCGCGCCAGTTCAATTGAAGAGTGGCTGAACAACCAAGCCGGACCGCCGAGGTCCGCTCCTCCCCGTGAGGCGAATCCACGCGGGGAACCGGGGGAGACTTACGTGATCGATGCAACAGATTGGGGTCAAATGTCTGAATACGTGACGAACGATCGTGAGGACTCGAGGGTGATCGCCATATGAAGCCCCGAGTCGCGCTGCTATCGGTCGCGCTGGCCGTCCACACGGCACTCGCATTGGCGCAAACCAACCCCGCTCCCGCGGCGGCTCCGGCCTCGAGCCCGAGCGCCAGCAGCTTCACGGTGGGCGACATCAAGGTGGAGGGCCTGCAGCGCATCTCCGAGGGAACGGTCTTCAATTACCTGCCGGTGAACATCGGCGACCATCTGACCGAGCGCAAGGTGCGCGAGGCGATCCGCGCGCTCTACGCCACCGGGTTCTTCCGCGACGTCGAGCTCAGGCGCGAGGGCAATACGCTCGTGGTGGTGGTGCTCGAGCGTCCCTCGATCGAGAGCTTCACCATCAAGGGCAACAAGGCGATCAAGACCAAGGACCTGATGAAGTCGCTCCGGAACGTCGGGCTCGCGCCGGGGAAGATCTTCGACCGCTCGGTGCTGCAGAACGTGACCGAGTACCTGACCGACATGTACTACGGGCGCGGCAAGTATGGCGTGCGGATCGACACCAAGGTCACCCCCGACACCGACAACCGGGTGAAGATCGCCATCCACATCGTCGAGGGCGGCCGCGCGGTGATCCGCTCGATCAACATCGTGGGCGATCAGCGCTATCCGCAGAAGACGATCCTCAATCGATTCCACCTGAAGACCCCGAACTGGCTGTCCTGGTACCGCCAGGACGACCGCTATTCGCGCGCCACGCTGAAGGGCGATCTCGAGCGGCTGCGCGACTTCTTCATGGACCGCGGCTACGCAGACTTCGAGATCCGCTCGACGCAGGTGCAGATCAGCCCCGACAAGAAGGACATTTTCATCACGGTGGGGATCAGGCAGGGGACGGTGTTCAAGATCTCCGGGGTCAAGCTCGCCGGCACCTTCGTCGTGCCGAAGGCGGAGCTCGAGGACCTGGTGACCGTGCATCCCGGCGAGGTGTTCAACCGCAAGCTCATCACGCAGACCCAGAAGCTGATCCAGGACCGGCTCGGGGAGTACGGCTACGCGTTCGCCAAGGTCGACCCGGTGCCGACGCCCGATGAGAAGACCCACGGGGTGGCGCTCACGTTCTTCGTCGATCCGGGCGACCGGGTGTACGTGCGCAACGTGACCTTCTCCGGCGAGACCGCCATCGACGATGTGGTGTTGCGGCGCCAGCTGCGCCAGCTCGAGGGCGGCTGGCTCTCGAACGTCGCGCTCGAGCGCTCCAAGCTCTTCCTGCAGCGCCTGCCCTATGTCAAGAACGTGAGCTACAGCACCCACCGCGTGCCGGGCTCGCCCGATCAGGTGGACGTCGATTACAAGATCAAGCAGGGACCGGCGGCGCAGCTCTCGGGCGGCATCGGCTATTCGGCCACCTACAAGCTGATGTTGAACGCCAACTTCGCCGACGCCGATTTCCTCGGCACCGGCAACCGCTTCGCGGTCAACCTCTCGGGCGGGGCGTTCGACAAGACCTACTCCGTGAGCTACACCAACCCGTTCCTCACCATGAACGGGGTGTCGCAGACGCTGCAGGCGACCTACAGCGACGTCACGCAGTTCGTGTCGTCATCCTCGAACTTCGACTCCAAGACGCTCAACATCGGGCCCTCCTGGAGCTATCCGATCAGCGAGTTCCAGTACCTCACCCTCGGTGCGGCGTTCGAGAGCGCGCAGCTGCTCACCAGCTCCATGGGCAGCGCCGTGCAGGCCCTGCAGTGGGTGCAGCAGAACGGCAACCCCTACAACCGCCTGGTGCACGAGGACTATTACAACAACGACTTCGTGCTCTACGG
The DNA here is from genome assembly GCA_021777555.1 of Pseudomonadota bacterium. Lineage (GTDB taxonomy): Bacteria > Pseudomonadota > Gammaproteobacteria > Steroidobacterales > Steroidobacteraceae > 13-2-20CM-66-19. Next base: position 119,283 of record JAJYDK010000001.1, read on the forward strand.
CACCAACTTCCACGACGTGCAGCTGATGGCCGGCTGGGGCATGGACGATCGCAACCGCACGCTGTTCGCCGATGAGGGCATGATGGCCTCCGTTTCCGGGAGCGCCACGATCCCGAGCATCAGCGGCGTGGAGTACTTCGTGGCGAGCGCGCGCTACCAGCAGTACGTGCCGATCTTGAGGCACCTGTTGACGCTCTCGTTCTACGAGGCCGCCGATTACGGCAACGGATTCGGCAAGACCTCGGGCCTGCCGCCCTACCGGCTCTTCTTCGGCGGCGGCCCGGACTCGGTGCGCGGCTTTCGCGAGAGCTGGCTCGGCCCGCGCGACCAGAACGGCAATCCCTACGGCGGCAATTTCGACATCATCAGCCAGAACGAGCTGCTGCTGCCCATGCCGGCCAAGTGGCGCCAGACCGCCCGCGTGAGCCTGTTCTTCGACATGGGCAACGTGTTCTACACCGGCAACAAGGTGAAATTCTACCAGCCCGACCAGATCACCCCCGCGCAGTACCACCTCACCGGCTGGGGCGACCTCAGGCGCTCGGTGGGACTCTCGGTCGAGTGGATGGCCCCGCTCGGGCTTTTCCGCTTCAGCTTCGGTGTGCCGCTCAATGCCCACCACTCGCGCTACATCGGCACGGTTCCGATCACCTGGGGCGATCAGACCGAGGGCTTCCAGTTCACCGTCGGACAGGCCTTCTGAGCAGGCGGCCGGGCGGAGCGGTGGCACCCTGCCCGGGGCGGCCCGGGCGGCCGCAACGCACAAATGGTGACTGTGGTGCCGTAGTGGTAGGATTGACCGCTTAGCCGCCACCGGCGGCGTATGAACATCATTCCAATGCACTCGAGGTGGGTTTCCGTGATGCGCTTGAGCAGAAGCAGTTCAATGGTTGTGATGATCGCCGCCGGCGTGATGGCCGTGGGGCTGGCTACGGCGAGCGCGCGGGCCGCCGGGCTCAAGGTGGCCGTGGTCGATTACGGGGCGCTGGTACAGGCCTCGCCGGAGTACAAGGCGGCGATCGATTCGCTCCGTGCGCAGTTCCTGCCCAAGCAGAAGAGTCTGCAGGCCGAGGCGCTGACGCTGAAGGCCAAGCAGGCGAATCTGCAGCGCAACCAGGCCACGATGACCCAGGATCAGGTCGCCCAGGCCGAGCTCGATCTGCGCGAGAGGGTGGAAACCTTCGAGCAGAAGCAGTCGACGCTCCAGGATGCCTTCAACACCCGGCGCAACGAGCTGTTGAGCAAGGCGCAGCAGTCGGTGATCGCCATCGTGCGCAGCTACGCCGCGCAGCATGGCTACACCCTGGTGCTCGCGAACTCGCAGGTGATCTACCAGGACGCGGGGCTCGACATCACGCAGGCCGTGGTGAAGCGGCTGAAAGCTCAGCCCGCAAAATAGCCGTCGATTTCCGTCCATGGGCGTCTCGATCGGGGAGCTCGCGGTCCGGTTTGGATGCGAGCTGCGCGGCGATCCGGGCGTGCAGGTGGAGCGAGTGGCGACGTTGGCGGATGCCGACGGTCGAGCGGTGGCGTTCGTCGCCAATCCGCGCTACCGCCAGCAGCTCGCCGGCACGCGCGCCGCAGTGGTCGTGCTGGATGCCGCCAGTGCCGATGCCTGTCCGGTGGCGGCGCTGGTGTGTCAGAACCCGCATGCCACCTATGCCCGGATCGCGACGGTGCTGCATCCGTTTCCTGCAGCGTCTCCCGGAGTGCATCCTTCGGCGGTGGTAGCACCCGGAGCACGGGTCGATCCCGGTGCGCACGTGGGAGCGCTCAGCGTCATCGGGGAGGGCGCTGTGGTGGGCGCACGCGCCTTCGTCGGTCCTCAGTGCCTCGTTGGAGAGGGCGCCGTTCTCGCCGAGGACGTGCGTCTGATCGCCAGGGTGACGTTGTGTGGCGGGGTCGAGGTCGGGGCCCGCACGGTGATCCAGCCGGGCGCGGTGATCGGGGGTGACGGCTTCGGCTTTGCGCAGGAGCGGGGCCACTGGATCAAAGTGCCTCAGATCGGCACCGTGCGCATCGGCCCGGATGTCGAGATCGGCTCCAACACCACGATCGACCGCGGCGCGATCGAGGATACGGTGATCGAGGAGGGCGTGAAGCTCGACAACCTGATCCAGATCGGCCACAACGTGCGGATCGGGGCGCACACCGCGGTCGCGGCCTGCGTCGGGATATCCGGCAGCACGAGCATCGGCCGGCGCTGCATGATCGCGGGCCAGGTGGGCATCGCCGGCCACCTGAGCATCAGCGACGATGTGGTGATCACCGCCCGCACCGGGATCAGCCATTCCATCACCGCCCCGGGCGTATACTCCGGCCACATTCCCCACGAAGAGGCCACCACCTGGCGCCGGCTGGTCGGGCGCTTCAAGCGCCTCGAAACCTTCGCCGCCCGTCTCAAGGCGCTCGAGCGCCGCCAGGCCGCGGGTCCTGATCAGGAAAAGCACGATGACTGAGCCGACGCAACTCGATATCCATGGCGTGCTGCGGCTGCTGCCGCACCGCTATCCGTTCATGCTGGTCGACCGCGTGCTCGAGTGGCAGGCCGGGCGCAGCATCCGGGCGCTGAAGAACGTCACGTACAACGAGCCGTTCTTTCCGGGTCACTTTCCCGAGCGTCCGGTCATGCCGGGCGTCATCATCATCGAGGCCCTCGCCCAGACCGCCGGCATTCTCACCTTCTTGAGCTCGGACATCGTGCCCGATGCCGACAGCCGCTTCTACTTCGTCGGCATCGACAAGGCGCGCTTCAGAAAGCCGGTCGAGCCGGGCGATCAGCTGATGCTCGAGGCCGAGGTGGAGCGCGTTCTCAGGGGCATCTGGAAATTCTCCACGCGCGCCCTGGTCGGGGGGACCGAGGTGGCGCACGCGGAGATCATGGTGACGCCGGAGGCCGGCAAGTGATCGATCCGCAGGCCATCGTCTCGGAGCGCGCGGAGCTGGCTCCCGATGTCGCGGTGGGCCCCTTCAGCATCATCGGGCCCGAGGTGCGCATCGGACCGGGGACGGTGATCGGCCCGCACGTGGTCATCAACGGGCCGACCACCATCGGGGCGGACAACCACATCTTTCAGTTCGCCTCGATCGGCGATGCGCCGCAGGACAAGAAGTACCGCGGTGAGCCCACGCGCCTGGAAATCGGCGATCGCAACGTGTTTCGCGAGAACTGCACCGTGAACCGCGGCACCACGCACGATCACGGCGTGACCCGCATCGGCGATGACAATCTGCTCATGGCGTACTCGCACGTCGCGCACGACTGCACTGTCGGCAGCAACACCGTGTTCGCCAACTGCGCCGCCCTCGGCGGGCATGTGGAGATCGGCGACTGGGTGATCCTCGGGGGCCTCACCGCGGTGCACCAGTTCACCAAGGTCGGGGCGCATGCGTTCCTCGCGGGCGGGGCGATCGTCACGCGCGATGTGCCGCCCTATGTCATGGTGGCCGGCAATCCGGCCGTACCCCATGCCGTGAACAGCGAAGGCCTGAAGCGGCGCGGATTCGATCCCGATCAGATCCGTCACATCCGGGAGGCCTATCGGGTGCTCTACCGGAGCGAGCTCAAGTTGAGCGAGGCGCTCGCGCGGCTCGATCAGGTGGCCGCCGACCGGCCCGAGATCCGGGCCTTCGTGGATTTCATCCGCGCCTCGGAACGCAGCATCGTGAGGTGACCATGCCCGTGGAAGTGACCGCGGGCGAGCCGGGTCTCGCGCGGCCGCTGCGCGTCGGGATCGTCGCTGGAGAGTCATCGGGAGATCAGCTCGGGGCGGCGTTGATTGCCGCGTTGCGCGAGCGCGTGCCGCAGGTGCAGTGCTTCGGCGTCGCCGGCCCCAAGATGATCGCCGCAGGCTGCGAGGCGTGGGCGGGCGCCGAGGAGCTCGCCGTGATGGGGCTCGCGGAGGTGCTGCATCATCTGCCGCGTCTGCTCAAGCTGCGTGCCTCGCTGGTGCGGCGCTTTCTCGCGGCCCGTCCCGATGTGTTCATCGGGATCGATGCGCCGGAGTTCAACATCGGTCCCCTGGGCCTTGCCAGGCGCCTGCATCGTGCCGGAATCAAGACCGTGCAGTACGTGAGTCCGCAGGTGTGGGCGTGGCGGCAGGGCCGGGTGCGCCACATCGGCCGCGACTGCGATCTGGTGTTGTGTCTGCTGCCCTTCGAGACGGCGTTCTACGCCGAGCACGAGGTGCGTGCGGTGTTCGTGGGGCATCCGCTCGCCGACCAGATCCCGCTCGAAGTCGACCGCGCGGCCGCGCGCGCCGCGTTGGGGCTCGACGCATCGGCCACCGTCGTGGCCCTCCTGCCCGGGAGCCGCGTGGGGGAGGTCGAGCGGCTCGGCCGGGATTTCATCGACGCGACGGCCTGGCTGACCGCCCGCCGGCCCGAGATGCGCTTCATCGCGCCCATGGCGACCGGGCGCGCACGTGAGGTCTTTGAGAGGAAACGATCGGAAGCGACTGATTGTGCAGAGATTATGGTCCTCGATGGGCAGGCGCAACGGGCGCTCGCGGCCTGCGATGCGGCCCTCGTCACCTCGGGAACCGCAACGCTTGAAACGCTCCTAACCCGACGACCGATGGTCGTGGCCTATCGCGTGGGGGCGCTCACCGCCTTCTTGTTTCGCAGGCTGCGCCTGCTCAAGGTGCCATACTTCTCGCAACCGAACCTGCTCGTCGGCCGCGCGCTCGTGCCGGAGTTCGTGCAGGAGGGGGTGAGCGCAGAGGCGCTCGGCGCCGCGCTCCTCGAGTGCCTTTCCGATGAGGCCTATCAGCGTGCGCTCGCGAGCGAATTCGAGACCGTGCACCGGCGGCTTCGCGTGGGCGGCGCGGGTCGGGCGGCTGAGGCCATTCTCGAGTGCGTTCGGGGTATCGAGTCATCCGGCGGAGCCGTGCGTGAGAGCGAGTCCTGATCCAACCGGCAGTCCTGCCTGCGAGACCCGCGCGTGGACCGCCGGGGTCGATGAGGCCGGGCGGGGACCGCTCGCGGGACCCGTGGTCGCGGCGGCGGTGATCCTCGATCCACGCCATCCCATCGAGGGCCTGGCGGACTCGAAGAAACTCTCCGAGCGGGCCCGGGAGCGCCTCGCGCCGCTCATCCGCGAGCGGGCGCTGGCATGGTCGGTCGCCTTGGCCGAGCGCGAGGAGATCGACGCGCTCAACATCCTGCAGGCGACGCTGCTTGCCATGAGCCGCGCCGTGCTCTGCCTCGGCGTGCGGCCGGCGCGTGTGCAGGTCGACGGCAATCGCGCGCCGCGCCTCGATGACCCGGACTGCTGCATCGAGACCATCGTGCGGGGCGATGCGACGGTGCCGGCGATCAGCGCCGCATCGATTCTCGCGAAGGTGCATCGTGATGCGCTGATGAGGGCGCTCGATGCGAGCCACCCGGGATATGGATTCGCCGTGCACAAGGGGTATGGCACCGCCGCGCACCTTGGGGCGCTGCGCCGCCTCGGCCCCTCGCCGCAGCACCGCCTGTCCTTTGCTCCGGTGAGAGCGGCGCTGGAGCGTGGTTCGTGACCCAGTCATTGCATCATTTCGTCCATCTTCGCCTGCACACCGAGTACTCGCTGATCGACAGCGTGGTGCGCGTGCCCGAGCTCATCGAGGCGAGCGCCGCGGCCGCCATGCCCGCTGTCGCGGTCACCGACCAGAGCAACCTCTTCGCGATGGTCAAGTTCTACCGGGCGGCGCTCGAGCGCGGGGTCAAGCCCTTGATCGGGGTCGATCTGCACGTGCGCGAGAATGGCGAGCAGCAACAGCCGACCCGCATCGCCCTCATCTGCCAGTCCCAGACCGGCTATCGCAACGTGACACGGCTCCTCAGCCGCGCGTACCTCGAGGGCCAGCAGCGCGGCATGCCGACCGTCGATCGCACCTGGCTCACCGCGGAGAGCCTCGAGGGGCTCATCGCGCTCTCATGCGCCGCCGAGGGCGATGTCGGGCGCGCGCTTGCCAACGGCCGCGAAGAGGAAGCCGGGCGGGCGCTCGATCAGTGGCTCGACCTGTTTGCAGACCGCTACTACATCGAGCTGCAGCGCCTGGGGCGCCCCGAGGAGGAGGGCTACATCGCCGCCGCGGTGGGCCTCGCGGCGCGCCGTGGAGTGCCGGTCGTCGCCACCAACGACGTGCGCTTCCTGAAGCCCTCGGATTTCGAGTCGCACGAGGCCCGGGTGTGCATCCACGATGGGGCGCTGCTGGCCGATGCGGCCCGAGTGCGCCGCTACACCGCGCAGCAGTACCTGCGCTCGCCCGAAGAGATGGCGCGCCTGTTCGCCGATATCCCGGAAGCGCTCGCGAACACCGTGGAAATCGCTCGCCGCTCGAGCCTGGTGCTGAACCTCGGGCAGCCGCGTCTGCCCCCCTATCCGGTTCCGGGCGAGATGAGCACGGAGGACTTCCTGCGCCGCGAGGCCGCCTGCGGCCTCGAGCGGCGCCTCGTGGAATTGGGCGTGGAGCCGGATGAGGCGGGCGCGGGGCGCCGCGGCGGCTACGAGAAGCGCCTGCGCGAGGAGCTCGAGGTCATCTGCCAGATGGGCTTCGCCGGCTACTTTCTCATCGTGGCCGACTTCATCCGCTGGGCGAAAGGCAACGGCGTGCCGGTGGGACCGGGCCGCGGCTCCGGCGCCGGCTCGCTCGTCGCCTACAGTCTCGGCATCACCGATCTCGATCCGCTGCGCTACGAGCTGCTGTTCGAGCGCTTCCTGAACCCCGAACGCGTGTCCATGCCGGACTTCGACGTGGATTTCTGCATGGAGGGGCGGGATCGCGTCATCGAGTATGTGGCCCAGCGCTACGGGCGCGAGCGGGTCTCGCAGATCATCACCTACGGCACCATGGCGGCGAAGGCCGTCGTGCGCGACGTCGGCCGCGTGCTCGGCATGAGCTACGGGTATGTCGACAAGATCGCCAAGCTCATTCCGTTCGAGCTCGGCATCACACTCGATGAGGCGCTCGAGAAGGAGCCGGAGCTCCAGAAGCTCTACGAGACCGAGGAGGAGATCCGCACGCTCATCGACCTCGCCCGCTCCCTCGAGGGGCTGACGCGAAACGCCGGCATGCACGCCGGCGGGGTGGTGATCGCCCCTTCGGTGCTGACGGACTTCGCGCCGCTTTACTGCGATGAGTCCGGCGGCAGCCTCGTCACGCAGTTCGACAAGGACGACGTGGAGGCCGCGGGACTCGTGAAGTTCGACTTCCTGGGGCTGCGCACCCTCACCATCATCGACTGGACGGTCAAGTCGATCAACACGCTCAGGGCGCGCTCGGGCGAAGCGCCGCTCGATATCGCGAGGATCCCGCTCGATGATGCGGCCACCTACGACCACGTGCTCAAGAAGGCGCAGACGGTCGCGGTGTTCCAGTTCGAGTCGAGCGGCATGCAGCGGCTGCTGAGGGACGCCAGGCCCGACCGCTTCGAGGACCTGATCGCGCTCATCGCGCTGTTCAGGCCGGGCCCGATGGAGCTGATCCCGGAGTACGTCGCCTGCAAGCACGGCAAGAAGCCCGAGTACCTGCACCCGGACATGAAGGAGGTGCTCGCGGTCACCTACGGGGTGTTCGTGTACCAGGAGCAGGTGATGCAGATGGCGCAGCGCCTCGCCGGCTACACGCTCGGCGGCGCGGATCTGCTGCGCCGCGCCATGGGCAAGAAGAAGCCGGAGGAGATGGCGAAGCAGCGCAGCGTGTTCGTCGCCGGCGCCACGGCGCGCGCCATCGATGAGCGCACCGCGAACGCGATCTTCGACCAGATGGAGAAGTTCGCCGGGTACGGTTTCAACAAGAGCCACGCCGCCGCCTACGCGCTGCTCTCGTATCAGACCGCCTATCTCAAGGCGCACTATCCGGCGGCGTTCATGGCGGCCATGCTGTCGGCGGATATGGATCACACCGATAAGGTCGTGACGCTGATCCACGAGTGCAACGCCATGAAGCTCGAGGTGCGCCTGCCCGACATCAACTCCTCCCGGTACGAGTTCGCCGTCGAGGGCGGGCGCGCCATCCGCTACGGCCTCGGGGCGGTGCGCGGCGTCGGGCGGGGCGCCGTGGAGGCGATCGTGGCCGAGCGCGAGGCGCGCGGACCCTTCGAGAGCCTCGAGGACCTCTGCCGCCGGCTCGATCTGACGAAAATCAACCGCCGGGTGCTCGAGGCGCTGCTGCGCTCGGGCAGCCTCGATACGCTCAAGGCCAACCGCGCCACGCTCATGGATCGGTTGCCCGCGGCGATGCAGCTCGGCGAGCAGGGCTCGAGGGCGCTCGCGGCCGGCCAGGATGACCTGTTCGGGCTCGGGGCGGGACCGGCGGTGGCGCCCGTGGCGCTGCCGAGCGCGCCGGCGCTGCCCGAATGGTCCGAGGCCGAGCGGCTCGCCGGGGAGCGCGACACGCTCGGGCTCTACCTCACCGGGCATCCGATCGAGCGCTTCGAGTCGGGACTCGAGCGCGTGGTGTCGCATCGTATCGGCGATCTGGTCAACGACCGGCCGATGTCGGGCGCCGAGCCGCGCTTCGGCGGCGGCAAGCAGGTGACCGTGGCGGGCCTCATCGATGAGGTGCGCAAACGCGGACCGCGCGTCATCCTGACACTCGATGACGGCTCCGGCAGGCTCGAGGCGAGCCTGTTCGAGGAGGCGTATCAGCCGCTGCGCGATCTCGCCGTCAAGGATGCGTTGGTTCTTGCCGAGGGCCTGTTGCGCTTCGATGATTTCTCGGACGCGTGGCGGCTCAACGTGCGCCGTCTCACCGATCTCGCCAAGGTGCGCGAGCGCCAGGCCCGGCGCATCGTGCTCAGCTGGCCGCCGGGCGCCGACAACGCCTCGCTCCAGCGGCGGCTCGAGGAGCTGCTCGCGGGCTTCCGGCCCGGACCCTGCGCGGTCACGGTGCAGTACACGGGCGGCGGCGCCCGGGGCGTGCTGACACTCGGACCGGCGTGGTCCGTGAAGCCCGCCGGAGAGCTCATCGAGGGACTCGAGCGGCTCCTCGGGGGAGGGGCGGTGGAGGTGCTCTATGCCGCGCCCGCCGCAGGCGGCCCGCTGTCCGCGGACGGCTGAGGTGAGCCCCCCCTGGCTTGCACCCGGGGCGGTCCGCCCGTACCCTCGCGCCCAGATTGCAACAACTCCGGTAAATCGCATGGCCGTCGCCTTTCTCGATTTCGAACAGCCCATCGCCGAGCTCGAAGCCAAGATCGAGGAGCTTCAGCACGTCACCTGCGACCCCGAGGTCAACATCCAGGATGAGATCACCCGGCTTCAGGCGAAGAGCCGTCAGCTGACGACCAGCATCTTCTCGAATCTCACGCCCTGGCAGATCACGCAGCTCGCCCGCCATCCGCACCGTCCCTACACCCTGGATTACCTCACCGCCATATGCGGCGAGTTTCACGAGCTGCACGGAGACCGGATGTACTCCGATGACCCGGCGATCGTCGGAGGCCCGGCCCGCATCGAGGGCCGCCCGGTGATGGTCATCGGTCACCAGAAGGGCCGCGATACGAAGGAGCGCATGCGCCGCAACTACGGCATGCCAAAACCCGAGGGGTATCGCAAGGCGCTTCGCCTGATGCACATGGCCGAGCGCTTCTCACTGCCCCTGATCACCTTGATCGACACTCAGGGGGCGTATCCGGGGGTCGGGGCGGAGGAGCGCGGACAGAGCGAGGCGATCGCGCGCAATCTCCTCGAGATGTCGACTCTCAAGGTGCCCGTGGTGACGGTCGTCACGGGCGAAGGCGGCTCGGGAGGGGCGCTCGCCATCGGCGTGTGCGACCGGCTGCTCATGCTGCAGTACAGCACCTACTCGGTGATCTCGCCCGAGGGGTGCGCCTCGATCCTCTGGAAGAGCCAGGACAAGCGCGAGGCGGCCGCCGAGGCGCTCAACATGACGGCCGACCGGCTCTTGAAGCTCGGACTCGTCGATGAGGTGATCGAGGAGCCGCTCGGGGGCGCGCATCGCGATCCGGCGGCCACGGCCGCGAGCCTCAAGGCCGGGATTCTCAAACATCTCGATGCGCTCGAGGCGATGCCGCGCGCGACGCTGCTCGCCGAGCGCTCGCACCGGATCGCCTCCTTCGGGGTCTTCAGCGAGAGCGACTCGTGAATGAGGCGCCGGGAGCCGATCCTGACGGCGCCCACGCCCACTCCCGGGGCCGCCGGCGGGGGAGCAAGGCCTTGGCCGCAGGCCTCAGCTCGCGTCTCGCGCAGCTCCTGCCGCACTGGCCCGATGTCTCCCTCTGCATCGCCTGGAGCGGTGGGGTCGATTCCACGGCGCTCCTCGCGGCGCTCGCCGCGCAGCGCCCGCAGGGGTTTCAACTGCGCGCGGCGCATGTCGATCACGGCCTGAATCCCGACTCGCGCCGCTGGAGCGCTCATTGCCGCCGCCTCGCGCGCGAGCTCGGCGTGCCGCTGAGAGTTCTGCGCGTGACGGTGCGGCGCGCTCGGGGCGAGTCCCTCGAGGAGGCCGCGCGCATCGCGCGGTACCGGTGCCTCGCCGAGCAGCTCGCCGAGGGCGAGGCGCTGCTGACGGCTCACAACCAGGACGATCAGCTCGAGACCGTGCTGCTGCAATTGTTCCGCGGCTGTGGGCTCGCGGGACTGGCCGCGATGCCGCCGGTGGCTCCGCTCGGGCGGGGGCTGCTGGTGCGCCCGCTCCTCGAGCGGACCCGTGCCGACCTCGAGACCTGGGTGCGCGGTCAGGGCCTCCCGTGGGTCGATGACGACACGAATGCCGATGAGCGGTTCGACCGCAATTTCCTGCGCAAGCGGGTCTTGCCGGCGGTGCGCGAGCGCTGGGGCGGGGTGGCTTCGGCGGTGGCGCGGTCGGCGCGTCACGCCGCCGAGGCGCAGCAGCTGCTCGAGGCGCTGGCGCGCGCCGATGTCGACCGCGCTTGCGATGGCGCGGCGCTCTCGGTGAAGGCGCTGCGGGCATTGTCGGGGCCGCGGCGGCGCAACGCATTGCGATTCTGGATCGCCGGCCGGGGTTGGACGCTGCCCGATGCCCGCCGACTGGAGGAAATCGCGGGCGCGGTGCTCGAGGCCCGCCCCGATGCGCATCCGCAGGTGACCTGGGGGAGCGCGCGCCTCGAGCGGCATGCCGACCGGCTGACGGTGAGCGCGGCCGCCGGGCAGTCAGAGGCGCCCGAACCGCCGCCGGAGCTGACCTGGGATGTGCGCGGCGGCGCGCGCTGCGACCTGCCGGGCGGCCGTGGCGTCCTGGCGCTCGAGCCCGACCCGCACGGCCCCGTGGATCTCGATGCACTGCAAGGGCCGCTCAGCGTGCGCTGGCGGCGCGGAGGAGAGCGGTTGCGCGTGCGCCGCGGCGGCGCGCGCCGCGCGCTGAAGAGCCTGCTGCAGGAAGGGCGGGTGCCCCTTGCGGAGCGCTCACGGCTGCCGCTCATCTTTCGCGGCGCGACGCTGCTCGCCGCGGGCGATCTGTGGCTCGATGAGTCCGTGCGCGCCGGATCCGGGACACGCCGGCGCGGCCGGCTCATCTGGATGCGCCACGCTCCCGCGCCAGGTTGAGGCCGGCGCATCGAGCGGCGCGTCCCTGTAGGGTTTCCCGGGGCGCCCGGGGGAATTTCGCGCTGCAGTCGTGCTTCGGGGGCGCGATGTGCTATCCTGTTCTCCCGTCGTTTCCGGACTTCGAGTTCCGGCAGCGGTCTCTCAACGACGGGCAATCCTCAACACATTCAATTTATGACGCGATTCGTATTCGTCACCGGCGGCGTCGTGTCCTCTTTGGGCAAGGGCATCGCCAGCGCCTCGTTGGGCGCGATTCTCGAGGCCCGCGGACTGAAGGTCGCGATGGTCAAGCTCGATCCCTACATCAATGTCGATCCGGGGACGATGAGTCCCTTCCAGCACGGGGAGGTGTTCGTCACCCATGACGGCACCGAGACCGACCTCGACCTGGGGCACTACGAGCGCTTCGTGCGCACCGTCACCGGGCGCAACAGCAATTTCACCACCGGGCGCATCTACGAGCGGGTGATCGCCAAGGAGCGTCGCGGGGACTATCTCGGGGCCACCGTCCAGGTCATCCCGCACATCACCGACGAGATCAAGCGCAGCATCCAACTCGGGGCCGAGGGCGCGGATGTGTGCATGGTCGAGATCGGCGGCACCGTGGGCGATATCGAGTCGCTCCCCTTCCTCGAGGCGATCCGTCAATTGGGGGTCGAGCTCGGGCGCGGACAGTGCGTCTACATGCACCTCACCCTCGTGCCCGTGGTGGGCGGCTCGGGGGAGATCAAGACCAAGCCCACGCAGCACTCGGTGAAGGAGCTGCGCGGCATCGGTATCCAGCCGGATGTGCTGCTGTGCCGCTGCAAGCATCCGCTCCCCGAGGAGCAGCGGCGCAAGATCGCGCTGTTCACCAACGTGGAGGACCGCGCCGTCATCTCCGCGGTCGACGCCGAGGACATCTACCAGATCCCGATGCTCCTGCACGAGCAGGGGCTCGATGACATCGTGATCGGCAAGCTCGGCATCGCCGCGCCCCCCACCGATCTCGCCGAGTGGCGTCAGGTGGTCAGCGCCAAGGCCAATCCCGACGGCCAGGTGGACATCGCCATGGTCGGCAAGTATGTGCAGATCCGCGACTCGTACCTGTCGCTGCACGAGGCGCTGATGCACGGCGGGCTCAAGACCCGCACGCGCGTCAACATCCACTACATCGAGTCGACCGACATCGAGCAGCACGGCACGCACGCCCTGAAGGGGATGGACGCCATTCTGGTCCCCGGCGGCTTCGGCGAGCGGGGCATCGAAGGCAAGATCCTCTCGGCGCGCTTCGCGCGCGAGCACGGGGTGCCCTACCTCGGCATCTGCCTCGGCATGCAGGTCGCCATCGTCGAGTTCGGCCGGCACGTGCTCGGTCTGACCGGCGCCAACAGCACGGAATTCAACCGCGCGACGCCCCATCCGGTGATCGCCCTCATCAGCGAGTGGCAGGATCAGGCGCACGGAGTGCAGACCCGCGATGAGGCTTCGGCGAAGGGCGGCACCATGCGCCTCGGCGCTCAGGAGGTGCTGCTCGGGGCCGGGACGCGGGCGCATGAGATCTTCGGCAGGGACGTGATCCTCGAGCGCCATCGTCACCGCTACGAGTTCAACAACAACTACCTCGACCGCTACCGCCAGGGAGGATTGAGGTTCTCGGGCTTCTCGCACGACGGGCTGGTGGAGGTGATCGAGCTGGCGAACCATCCGTGGTTCATGGCGACGCAGTTCCACCCGGAGTTCACCTCGACGCCGCGGGACGGCCATCCGCTGTTCAGCGGGTTCGTGCGCGCCGCGCGCGAGCGGCGCGCCGCGCAGCTGCCGCACGCCGCGCTCGCCTGATGCGCCGATGAGACTCGCGGGCCATGACATCGGCATCGGGCGGCCGCTCTTTCTCATCGCCGGACCGTGCGTCATCGAGAGCGCCGATCTCACCCAGGAGATCGCCGGGCGGCTGAAGGAGATCACCGGGGCGCTCGCCATGCCCTTCGTGTTCAAGGCCTCCTTCGACAAGGCGAACCGCTCTTCGCGCTCGAGCTTTCGCGGTCCGGGGCTCGATCAGGGGCTGAAGGTCCTCGAGGGCGTGCGGCGCGGCATCGGTGTGCCGGTGCTGACCGATGTGCACGAGGACACGCCGCTCGATGAGGTGGCCGCCGTCGTCGATGTGCTGCAGACCCCGGCCTTTCTCTGCCGGCAGACCAATTTCATCCTGAGCGTCGCCTCGCGCGGCAAGCCCGTCAACATCAAGAAGGGTCAGTTCCTCTCCCCGTGGGAGATGCGCAACGTCGTCGAGAAGGCCCGCTCCACCGGCAACGAGCAGATCCTCGTGTGCGAGCGCGGCTTCACCTTCGGCTACAACAACCTCGTCTCCGACATGCGCTCGCTCGCGATCATGCGCGATACCGGCTGCCCGGTCGTTTTCGACGCCACGCACTCGGTGCAGCTGCCGGGCGGGCGCGGCTCGAGCTCGGGCGGCGAGCGTGAATTCGTGCCCGTGCTCGCGCGCGCCGCGGTCGCCGCCGGGGTCGCCGGGCTGTTCATGGAGACGCATCCGGATCCCGCGCGGGCGCTCTCGGACGGGCCGAACGCCTGGCCGCTCGATCGCATGGAGCCGTTGCTCTCGACCCTGAAATCCCTGGATTCCGTCCTCAAGGCGCGCCCCCTCGAGGAGACTTTGCTGTGACGGCCCGTGCTTCCCGGCGCCGCTTCGCGCCGCTATGCTTTCCAGGTTCGCCCCGGGCGAATCCCATTGAGTCCTGCGGAGCCTGAATACATGACCCGAATCGCCGATATCCGTGGCCGCGAGATCCTCGATTCCCGTGGCAACCCCACCGTCGAGTGCGATGTGATCCTCGACTCCGGCGTCATGGGCCGGGCGGCGGTGCCCTCGGGCGCATCGACCGGCACGCGTGAGGCGGTGGAGCTGCGCGATGGGGACAAGAAGCGCTATCTCGGCAAGGGGGTGCTCAAGGCCGTGGAGCACGTCAACACCGTGCTGCGCTCGGCGCTGCTCGGGGCGGATGTGCGCGATCAGGCGGGGCTCGACCACAGGATGATCGGTCTCGATGGGACGGACAACAAGGGCAGGCTCGGCGCCAACGCCATCCTGTCGGTGTCGCTCGCCGCGGCGCATGCGTGCGCCCGCGCGGCCGGCCAGCCGCTCTACCGCTACATCGGCGCGAGCCTGTGCGGCGGCCGCGAGCCGCTCATGCCCGTGCCGATGATGAACATCATCAACGGCGGAGCGCATGCCGACAACAGCCTCGATATCCAGGAATTCATGATCCTGCCGGTCGGCGCGCCGAGCTTTCGCGAGGCGCTGCGCCATGGCGCCGAGGTGTTCCACCAGCTGAAGAAGCTGCTGCACGATCGGGGACTGGCGACCTCCGTCGGCGATGAGGGCGGTTTCGCCCCCAACCTCGACTCGAACGAGGAGGCGCTCGAGATCATTCTCGAGGCCATCGAGAAGGCCGGCTATGCGCCCGGGCGCGACATCTGCCTGGGGCTCGATGCGGCGAGCTCGGAGTTCTTCCGCAACGGCAGCTATGAATTCAAGGCCGAGGGCAGGCGCTTCTCGAGCGCGGAGTTCACGCGCTACCTCGCCGACCTCGCCAGCCGCTATCCCATCATCACCATCGAGGACGGCATGGCCGAGGGCGATTGGGACGGCTGGGCGCAGCTCACGCGCGCGCTCGGGGAGAAGTATCAGCTCGTGGGCGATGACATCTTCGTCACCAACACCCGCATCCTGCGGGAAGGCATCGACAAGCACATCGCCAATGCCATCCTGATCAAGCCGAACCAGATCGGAACGCTCACCGAGACGCTCGAGGCCATCGACATGGCCGATGGGGCGCATTACGCCGCCGTGGTGTCGCACCGCTCGGGTGAGACCGAGGACAGCACCATCGCGGACCTCGCGGTGGCCTCGGCCGCCACGCAGATCAAGACCGGCTCGCTGTCGCGCTCGGATCGCGTCGCGAAGTACAACCAGCTGCTGCGCATCGAGGCAGCGCTCGGCAAGGTGCGCTATGCGGGCCGCGAGGCCTTCCCCGTCAAGGTGTGATCGGGCGCCGCACGCATGACGAGCGCATGAAAACAGCTCCGAAGCTGCTCGCGGCGGTGCTGCTGATCGTGCTGGTGCTGCTGCAGTACCGGATCTGGGTGTCCCACCAGGGCGTTCGCAGCGTCGATCGTCTGGAGCGCGCGGTGAGCGCCCAGCAGAAGCTCAACGCGCGGCTCACGGCGCGCAACGGGCGCCTCGCGGCGCAGGTCGCGGACCTCAAGACCGGGACCGCCGCCGTCGAGGAGCTGGCGCGCAGCCAGCTCGGTATGATCGGACCCGATGAGACCTTCTACCAGGTCATCGAGCCGGCGCCGAGGGCCGCGCCGCCGACCCACTAGGCTCGGAGAGTGACGGCCATGCAGTACTGGCTCGTGATGCCGGCGGCCGGCATCGGCCGCAGATTCGGCGGCGAGCGGCCCAAGCAATACGCCGAGCTTCGGGGGCGTACCGTCATCGAGTGGGCGCTCGCGCCCTTTCTTCGCGACCCGCGCTGTGCCGGCGCCGTAGTCGCGCTCGCCGCCGATGATCCGTATTGGAAGCACATCGATTGTCCCGCCGTCATCCTCGCGCCGGGGGGCGCCGAGCGCAGCCATTCGGTGCGCAACGGTCTCGCCAGGCTCGCTGGCCGCGCGGCGCCGCGCGACTGGGTGTTGGTGCACGATGCCGCGAGACCCTGCCTGCCGGGTGAGGATCTCGATCGCCTTCTTGCGCGGGTGCAGGCCCATCCGGTCGGAGGACTGCTCGCGGCGCCGGCGGCCGATACCCTCAAGCGCGCCGATGGCGCCGGCGAGGTCATCGAGACCGTGGACCGGGCGGGTCTGTGGCGCGCGCTCACCCCGCAGATGTTCCGCTACGCCGAGTTGTGCGAGGCGCTCGATCGGGCGCACGCCGCCGCCCGGGTGCCGACCGATGAGTCGCAGGCGATCGAGTGGCTCGGTCTGCGGCCGGCCCTCGTCGAGGGATCGGCCGCCAACCTCAAGATCACGAGCAGCGCGGACCTCGCGCTCGCGACCGCGCTGCTCGAACCCACCGGGGAGTCCGCCTGATGAGAATCGGATCGGGAGTCGATGTCCACGCCTTCGGGCCCGGAGACCATGTGATGTTGGGCGGAGTGCGCGTGCCGCATTCCCACGGCGTCGTGGCGCACTCCGATGGTGATGTGGTGTTGCACGCGCTGACCGACGCGCTGCTCGGCGCGGCCGGGCTCGGGGACATCGGCCAGCACTTCAGGGACACCGATCCGCGCTGGAAGGGCGCGGACAGCCAGCACTTCGTGCGGGCCACCCTGGACATGCTGCGTGCGCGCCGGCTGCGGGTCGGCAATGCGGATGTGACGGTGCTTGCCGAGACTCCGAAGCTCGCCCCGGTGCGCGAGGCGATCTGCCGCCGGCTCGAGGCGCTGCTCGAGGTGGCCCCCGGCGCGGTCAATGTCAAGGCCACCACGACCGAGAAGCTCGGGTTCCTCGGACGAGGCGAGGGCATCGCGGCACAGGCGGTGGTGCTGTTGCTGGCAGACGCCGATTGATCGCTCATGAGTGCTGATGCGGCGCTCGAGCCGCCGCGCGCCCTCGGGCCGCGGTTGTGCGCCGCGCGGCTGCGGAGCGAGCCGGAGGACTTCCTCGTGGAAGAGCAGCTCGGCTTCTCGCCCTCGGGTGCGGGCCAGCATGTGCTGCTCAAGGTGCGCAAGCGAAACGCCAACACCCAGTGGGTGGCGCGCGAGCTCGCGCGCCACGGCGGCTGCCGGCCGCACGATGTCGGCTACGCGGGGCTGAAGGATCGCCGCGCGGTCGCGGTGCAGTGGTTTTCGGTTCCGCAATCGCCGCGCGGCCCGGCGGACTGGCTCGATGCGCGGGGCGCCGATTACGAGGTCATCGAGGCGCACGCCCACGCGCGCAAGCTTCCCCGCGGAGCGCTCGCCGGCAACCGCTTCACCATCCGGGCCCGCGGGGTGAGCGCCTCGGATGCGCAGCTCGAGGAGCGGCTCGCCTCGATCGGCGCGCGCGGCGTGCCGAATTATTTCGGACCGCAGCGCTTTGGCCGCGGGGGCGGCAATCTCGAGCGCGCCGCCGCGGGCCTGCGCGACCTGAAGCCGCCCGAGCGGGGCTTCGTGCTCTCGGCGGCCCGCAGCCTGGTGTTCAACGCCGTGCTCGCCGCGAGGGTCGAGGATGGCGCCTGGGAGCGCCTCATGGCCGGTGATCTCGCCATGCTCGATGGCCGTGGCGGTCACTTTCCGGTCGAGGACCCCGATGAGACCCTGCTCGAGCGCTGCGCGCGTCTCGAGCTCCATCCCTCCGGCCCCCTGTGGGGGCGCGGTGCGCCGCCCTCGGGGGGGAAGGTGCTCGAGCTCGAGGCGCGCATCGCAGCCGAGCACCCGGCGGCGTGTGCGCTCGTCACCGAGGCGGGCATGGACCAGGAGCGGCGCAGCCTGCGCCTCGCGGTGCGCGAGCTGCGCTGGCAGAGGGAAGGGCCGCAGGAGCTCGTGCTGAGCTTCTGTCTCGCGCGGGGCGCGTACGCCACGGTGGTGCTGGGGGAGCTCTTTGATCTCGGCGACTACGAGGACAGCAGTACATAGACCGCCCCCGTGCCGCCATCCACCGGGCGCGCCGAGACGTATGCCACCACCGGATCGAGCTTGCGCAGGACCGAGCCCACCAGGCCCTTGAGCACCGGGCCTCGTGTGCCCGAGCGCAGGCCCTTGCCGTGAACGATGCGCACGCACCGCCAGTGGCTCAAGAGGGCGTGCGCGAGGAATTCCCGCAGCGCCTGGCGGGCCTCGATGACCGACAGGCCGTGCAGATCGATTTCCCCCTGGACGCGGTAGCCGCCCCGGCGCAGCTTGCGCAGGACCGCCTGCTGCAGGCCGTTGCGATGAAAAACGAGCTCCTCGCCGCCGGCGAGCGCCGGGTCGTCGGGCCACTCCCGCAGGCTCTCCTCGAGGACGGCCAGGCGGTCGGCCCGGGAGAAGCGGGCGGCGGGCCGGGGTTTGGGCCGCTCAGGCGGGCTGTGCGGGTCCTCGAGGGGCTTGACCCCCTGGACGGCGTCGCGGAACAGGCGGCTGTCGTTTTCCGGATTCAAGCGCTACCTCCGCCGAATTTGCTTCCAGTATAGTCGCGGCCTTCCCGGGGTGCGTTCCTCGCCGGACTGATTTCGAACCTAGTGAAGATCCTGGTCAGCAATGATGACGGCTACCAAGCCCGGGGCATCCGCGCCCTGAGCAAGGCCCTGGCCGACCTCGCCGAGGTCACGGTGGTGGCCCCCGACCGCAACCGCAGCGGCGCGAGCAACTCCCTCACCCTCGACATGCCCCTGCGCGTGATCGAGGTGGACCCCGGCGTGTACTGCGTCCAGGGCACGCCCACCGACTGCGTTCACCTCGCCATCACCGGACTGTTCGACTACGACCACGACATGGTGGTTTCCGGCGTCAACGATGGCGCCAACCTCGGCGACGACGTGCTCTACTCGGGGACGGTGGCCGCGGCGATCGAGGGGCGCTTTCTCGGATTGCCGACCCTGGCGGTATCGCTGTGCACCACTCCCGAGAGCGGCGGACACTTCGAGACCGGAGCCCGGGTGGCGCGCCAGCTGGTGGGCGAGATGCTCGAGCGGCCGCTCGATCCCTCATTGATCCTCAACGTCAATGTGCCCGATGTGCCCTTCGAGGCCCTGAAGGGCTTTCGCGGCACCCGGCTCGGGTATCGGCACCGGTCCGAGGCCATCATACCGGCGCGCGACCCGCGCGGCCGGCCGGTGTACTGGGTGGGTCCCGCCGGACCGCAGCAGGATGCGGGGCCCGGCACCGATTTCCAGGCCATCGCCCAGGGCTATGTCTCGGTGACGCCGCTGCAGATCGATCTGACCCGTCACGCGGTCCTCGGCGAGCTGTCGGGCTGGCTGGAGGGACTCGGTGGCTGACCTGCGCTTCAGCGGGATCGGGATGACCTCGGCGCGCACTCGCGACCGGCTGATCCAGCGCCTGCGCGAGCAGGGCATCGTCAACCTGTCCGTGCTCGATCGCATCCGCAACACGCCGCGGCACCTGTTCGTCGATGAGGCGCTTGGCAGCCGCGCGTATGAAGACACTGCGCTGCCGATCGGTTTCGGGCAGACGATCTCCCAACCCTACATCGTGGCGCGCATGACCGAGGCGCTGCTCGAGGCGGGACCGCTTCGCAACGTGCTCGAGGTGGGCACGGGGTGCGGTTACCAGACGGCGGTGCTGGCCCCGCTCGTCGGGCGCCTGTGCACGATCGAGCGCATCGGCGCGCTGCTCGATCGCGCCAAGGAGCGGCTGCGCGAGCTCGACATCCGCAACGTCAAATTCCAACACGGTGACGGCAGCGGGGGTTGGAAAAGCCAGGCGCCGTTCGATGGAATTCTCGTGGCCGCCGCGCCCCTCGCACTGCCTCAGGCGCTGCTCGAGCAGCTCGAGGTGGGCGGGCGGCTGGTCGTGCCGGTGGGACCCGAGGGCGAGCAGGAGCTGATGCGGTTCACCCGCGGTGAGCAAGGCGTCCGACGCGAGTCCCTGGGCCATGTCGCATTCGTGCCACTGCTCGGTGGCCGTGGCTAAGGAACGAAGGACGGGCGCTCTGCATCCGAGTATTGACACGAAATGAATCGTGTAAACTATTGATTATAAAATAGTTTTACTACGCAATCCATCCCGTTTGGAATGCCGTCGCGATGCGATGCTTTCGCGCCGTCGGCGATCTCGCGCGAATCTCGCGTGGCGAACCTAAAACACTTGCAATCTGAAATATGAGCTGTTTAACATAGCGCCCGTCTCTCGCCGGCGACAACGATGCCGTCGGGAGACTGCAGAGGGCACAGGGAGGAGGGGACGCCGAGACAAAAGCTATAACATCCGACGACAACAAAAAAAGCATGCCATGGCTGTAGCACGAGCGCGGCGTGGATCGTCAAGTTGAGACCCCTCCCCCTGTGTCTTCTTCTTCATGGGCGCTGCTGCGCCGGAAGAATTCCCGCCTACTCGAAGAACAACGCCGCCGCCACCCGCCGCTCCTCCTGCACCAGGATGTTGAATGTCCGGCAGGCCGCCCCGAGGTCCATCGCCTCGAGGCCGACGCCGCGCTCGGCGAGCAGTGAGCGGATGCCGGCCGCCGGAAAACGCTGGTGGAAACCGGTGCCGAGCAGAACGATCTGCGGCTCGAGCTCGAGGAGCTGCTCCAGATGCTCGGGGGTCAGCACCTCGATGGATCGCGGCGTCCAGTCCGTGATCAGCCTGTCGGCCGTGACGATGCAGCTCGTGCGCACGCGAGTCTCGCCAATGCGAAGCTCGGATCGGGAATAGGCGCGCACGACGTTGACCTGCGAAGGGGTCTCTTGAGTGAATTGCATTTCGCGCCTCGGGTCGCTCTCCTGACCGGTACGATAGCGCCCGTGCGCGAGATCGTCATCGTCCTTTCGGATCTGTATCTGCCGCCGGACCTCGAGGCCGAGGGGCCGGGCCCTGCGCCGATCGGTGCGGGGGCCGCAACGCTGCCGGCCATCGAGCGCGTGACCCGCTTCGCCACCACGGAGCCGCTCACGGAGGGCTGGCGGGGCTGGGTCGCACGGTGGCTCGGGCTTCCCGAGTATGCGCAGCGCCCGGTCGCGAGCGTCGCCGCCGCCGCGCAGGAGGTGCCGGCCGCGCCGGCCTGTTGGCTCGCCACGCCGCTGCACCTGATCGAAGGGCTGACTCGAGTCCACGTGGATTGGCGCTGTCTGCTGCGCCTCGAGCGCGCCGAGCAGGACCGGCTCGCCGCCGATTTCAAAGAGACCTTCCGCGGCTCGGGGTTCGAGCTGATCGGACTCGAGTCGGGGGAGTTCCTGCTCATCGCGCCGCCGCTCGCGCCCACGCAGACCACCGAGCCGGCGAGATTGCCTCGCACCCCCATGGCGGAGTCCCTGCCCGGCGGAGCGGGTGCGCCGGCGCTGCGACGCCTCGGCGCCGAGATCGAGATGTGGCTGCATGCCCATCCGCTCAACATCGAGCGCGTGCGCCGCGGCGAGCCGTCGGTCTCGACACTGTGGGTCTGGGGCGGCGGGCAGGCGCCGGAGGTGGCCGCGGGCGCGCGTTGCGCATCCCACGCGGTGTTCGGATCAGAGGCGTATGTGCGAGGTCTGTGCCGTCTCGCGGGGCTTGAAAGTGAGCCCATGCCCGCCGAGTGGCCCGCCGTGGAGGCATCGCATGCGCTGTGCATCCTCTCCATCGCCGATGGCCTGCGAAGCGATGCCGGAGCGGGACTCCTCGAGGTGCTCACCGAGCTCGATCGCCGGGTGATCGCCCCCGCGGTCGAGGCGCTGCGGGGCGGGCACCTCGATCGCCTCGTATTGCTCGCCAATGACCGGTGCTGGAGCGTGCGGGCCGCGGACCGCTGGCGGCTCTGGCGGCGCAAACGCGCCGGCCTCGAGGCGCTCGCCTGATGCTGCGCGTCGTGCGCCGCGAGGCGGGAGCGGATGCCGATCTCGGGACGCAGGTGCACCCGGTGCTGCGCCGCATCTATCTCGCCCGGGGCGTGCGCTCACCGGGCGATCTCGATACCTCGCTCGAGCGGCTCGCGCCCGTGGGCACGCTGGAGGGCATCGCCGCGGCCGTGCAGCTGCTGCTCGAGCACCGCGCCGAGGGCCGCATCCTGGTGATCGGGGACTTCGATGCCGATGGAGCCACCAGCACCGCGCTCATGATGCGTGCGCTGCGGGCCTGGGGCTTCCCGGTGGACTTCCTGGTGCCCAACCGCTTCGAATTCGGTTACGGCCTCACTCCGGAGATCGTGCGCCTGGCGGCCAATCGCGCGCCTACGCTCATCGTCACGGTGGACAACGGCATCTCCAGCGCCGCGGGCGTGGCCGAGGCCCGCTCGCTCGGCGTCGATGTGCTCATCACCGATCACCACCTGCCCGGGGCCGAGCTTCCCGAGGCCCGGGTCATCGTCAATCCCAACCTGCCGGGCAGCCGCTTCGCAAGCCGCGCGCTCGCCGGCGTCGGGGTGGCGTTCTATGTGCTGGCGGCGCTCAAGCGGCGGCTGGACGAGTTGGGACTCGCACCGCCCGGGGCGCCGGGCGTGGCGGAGTACCTCGATCTGGTCGCCCTCGGCACCGTGGCCGACCTGGTGCCGCTCGATGCCAATAATCGCGTGCTGGTCTCGCAGGGCCTCAGGCGCATCCGCGCAGGCCGCTGCGCCGCCGGCATCCGCGCGCTGCTCGAGCTCGCCGGCCGGCGGCTCGAGACCGTCACCTCCCAGGACCTCGCCTTCGCGGTCGCGCCGCGGCTGAATGCCGCGGGACGGCTGGATGACATGACGGTGGGCATTCAATGCCTGTTGGTCGATGCCGGCGCGCAGATCCTCGCCGCACGTCTCGATGAGCTCAACCGGGAGCGGCGGACCATCGAGGCGAAGATGCAGCTCGAAGCGCTCGCGGCCGTGCGCGTGCTGAGCGATCCGGGTCGTCGCGCCACGCAGCGCAGTGGCGTGTGCCTGTTCGACGAGAGCTGGCACCAGGGGGTCGTGGGCCTGGTGGCGAGCCGCGTCAAGGAGCGTGTCCGCCGTCCCGTGATCGCATTTGCGCTGGCCGCGGACGGGCAGTTGCGGGGCTCGGCCCGCTCGGTGCCCGGGGTCCACATTCGGGATGTCCTCGCGCGGCTCGATGCGCGCCACCCGGGCATGATCGAGCGATTCGGTGGCCACGCCATGGCGGCGGGCCTGACGCTGCAGCGCTCGCGGCTCGATGTGTTTGCACGACGCTTCGACGAAGAGGTCATGACCTGGTCTGATAAATGCGCGCTGGCGGATGCCGTCGAAACTGACGGTGAGCTCGCTGTTGATGACATCGCGCTCGAGACAGCACAGGTGCTACGCGGCGGCGGACCCTGGGGACAGGCCTTTCCTGAGCCGTGTTTTGACGGCGTGTTCACCATCCGTAATGCGCGCGTGGTCGGCGAGCGACATGTCAAAATGTGGGTGGAAGCCTCCCGAGGCCGCACTTTTGATGCGATCGCGTTCAACTTCATCGAGGACGGTGCCTCGATGACTCTCCCCGAGGGCGCCCGGCGCCTGGTCTACCGGCTGGACATCAACGAGTATCAGGGCGAGAGGCGATTGCAGCTGCTGGTGGATCACGTGCTGCCGGTCTGAGGACACGCCGCTCGAGCGCGCCGGCACAGGCAGTGACTGCGCGCATTCGGCGCCCGGGAACGGGACGAGGGCGCTCTTTGGGTCTGGATATTCCTCCCCCGGACCATTAGCATCACGGGTTCCCTTTGCCAGAACCGCCCACGGCACCCGCGATGGAACTCAATCCGCTCAAGCGCCAGCTCAAAGACCTCGAGGAACGCATGGCTTCCCTACGGGGGTTTCTTTGAGTACGACCGCAAGAAAGAGCGCTTGGAGGAGGTCGCCCGCGAGCTCGAGGAGCCGGCCGTCTGGTCGAAACCCGAGCGCGCGCAGGAGCTCGGGCGCGAACGCGCCCGGCTGAGCACCGACGTTTCCGAGCTCGAGCGCACCACCAAGGGCATCGTGGATGCCGGGGAGCTGCTCGAGCTGGCCGAGAGCGAGGGCGAGGAATCGGCGGTTCGCGACATCGAGCAGGATGCCGCGCGGCTCGAGAGCGAGGTGCGCCGCCTAGAGCTCAAGCGCATGTTCCGCGGCGAGATGGACTCGCACAGCGCCTTTCTCGATATCCAGGCGGGCGCCGGCGGCACCGAGGCGCAGGACTGGGCCCAGATGCTGCTGCGCATGTACCTGAGGTGGGGCGCGGCGCGCGGCTTCAACTGCGAAGTGATCGATTCCAATCCGGGCGAGGTGGCCGGGATGAAGAGCGCCACCGTCGAGGTGAAGGGCGAATACGCCTACGGGTGGCTGCGCACCGAGACCGGCGTCCACCGGCTCGTGCGCAAGTCGCCCTTCGACTCCGGTAATCGGCGCCACACCTCCTTCGCCTCGGTGTTCGTGTCCCCGGAGGTCGATGACGACATCGCGATCGACATCAATCCCGCGGATCTGAGGACCGACGTGTATCGCTCCTCGGGCGCCGGCGGCCAGCACGTCAACAAGACCGAATCCGCGGTGCGCATCACGCATGTCCCGACGGGCATCGTGGTCGCCTGCCAGAACGAGCGCAGCCAGCACAAGAATCGCTCCACGGCCATGAAAATGCTGAAGGCCAAGCTCTACGAGCTGGAAGTGAACAAGCGCAATGCCGCCGCCAAGGTGCTCGAGGACTCCAAGTCCGATGTGAGCTGGGGCAACCAGATCCGCTCCTACGTGCTCGATCAGTCCCGCATCAAGGACCTGCGCACCGGAGTGGAGGTCGGCAACACCACGGCCGTGCTCGACGGCGATCTCGATCAGTTCATGGAGGCCTCGCTCAAGGCGGGCCTATAGGGCGGACTATGGCAGAGCATTACGACGAAGGCCGCGGCGGGCAGCCCGGCGATGAGAACAAGCTGATCGCGGAGCGGCGCGCCAAGCTTCTGGCGCTGCGCGCGCACGGTCAGGCGTTCCCCAACGATTTCCGGCGCGATGCGCTCGCCGGGGAGCTGCAGCACGCCTTCGGGGAGCGCACCGGCGAGTGGCTCGAGGCCAATCCAACGCGCGTCACCGTCGGTGGCCGCATGTTGCTCAAGCGCGTGATGGGCAAGGCGAGCTTTGCGAACATCGCCGACCGCACCGGCCAGATCCAGCTCTTCCTGCAGAAGGACGCGCTCGGGCCGGAAGTCTACGAGGCGTTCAAGGGCTGGGACGTGGGGGACATCGTCGGCGCCACCGGGGTGCTGTTTCGCACCAGGACGAATGAGCTCTCGGTACGGGTCGAGAGCGTGCGGCTCGTGGTGAAGTCGCTCCGTCCCCTGCCCGACAAGTGGCATGGGCTTGCGGACGTCGAGACCCGTTACCGGCAGCGCTACGTCGATCTCATCGTCAATGAGACCAGCCGCAATGTATTTCGCACGCGGGCGCGCATCGTGCGCTATCTGCGGGATTTCCTCGATGCGCTCGACTTCATCGAGGTCGAGACGCCGATGATGCAGCCGATCCCGGGCGGGGCGAGCGCTCGGCCGTTCGTGACGCATCACAACGCGCTCGATCTTCAGATGTACCTGCGCATCGCGCCGGAGCTGTACCTGAAGCGCCTGGTCGTGGGCGGCTTCGAGCGGGTGTACGAAATCAACCGCAACTTCCGCAACGAGGGACTCTCGACCCAGCACAACCCGGAATTCACCATGCTGGAGTTGTACCTCGCGTATGCCGATTACCGGGATCTCATGGATTGGATCGAGAAGGCGATCCGGGGCATGGCCGATGCCATCCACGGCGGCCAGACGCTCACCTACCAGGGGCGCGAGTACGATCTCGCCAGGCCGTTCAGGCGCGTGACCGTGGAACAGGCGATCCTCGATCACAATCCCGGCCTCGATCGCGCCCGGCTGCGCGATGGGGCATACCTGCGCGAGGTCTGCGGCACGCTCGGCATTCCCGTGCAGCCGCATGACGGCCCGGGGAAGCTGCAGATCGAGATCTTCGAGAAGACCGCCGAGCATACCCTCTACGACCCGACCTTCGTGTGCGCGTACCCCGCGGAGGTCTCACCGCTCTCGCGCGCCAACGACCAGGATCCTTTCCTCACCGACCGGTTCGAGCTGTTCATCGCCGGGCGCGAGCTCGCCAACGGCTTCTCGGAGCTCAATGATCCGGAGGACCAGGCGGCGCGCTTTCGCGCCCAGGTGGCGCGCAAGGACCGCGGCGACGAGGAGGCGATGTTCTACGATGCCGACTATGTGCGCGCGTTGGAGTACGGCATGCCGCCCACCGCGGGGCTCGGTGTGGGCATCGATCGCCTGGTGATGTTCTTCACCGACGCGCCTTCGATCCGCGATGTGATCCTCTTCCCGCACCTGCGCCCAGAGGTCTGACGTACACCGGCCGCCTATGATCGGACCCTCTTCCGGCGCCTCGGCGCCACCCCCTGCACGGGGTTCGTTCGTGCGAACCCCGTTGAATCCCGCGCGCCGCGCATGATAGGCGTATTCGACTCGGGCGTGGGTGGCCTCACCGTGCTCAAGGCGCTCGCCGCAGAGCTGCCCGCGGAGCACTTCGTCTACCTCGGGGATACCGCGCGGCTGCCTTATGGCACCAAGAGCGCCGAAACCGTCGTGCGCTATGCCTTGCAGGCGACCGAGGCGTTGTGCGGGCGCGGCATCGATTGTCTGGTGATCGCCTGCAACACGGCCTCGGCGGTGAGCCTGCCGGCGCTGCGCGAACGGATTCTCGATGTGCCGGTGATCGGGGTGATCGAGCCCGGTGCCGAGGCCGCGTGCGCCGCCTCGAAATCCGGCCGCATCGCGGTGCTCGCCACGGAGGGAACGGTGCGAGGGGGCGCGTATCAGGAGGCGATCCTGCGGCGCAGAGCCGATGCGCAGGTCACCGCGCTCGCGGCGCCGCTGTTCGTCGCTCTCGCGGAGGAAGGCTTGTCCGAGGGCCCCATCGCCGAGACCATCGCCCACCATTACCTCGATCCGCTCCTCGCCGCGCCACACGGACCACCCGATACCCTGGTGTTGGGATGCACGCATTTCCCGATGCTCGCGCGTGCGATCCGTGGCGCCACGGGGCCCGAGGTGTGCATCGTCGACTCGGCGCAGACCACCGCCCGCCACGTGCGCCGCACGCTCGAGGAGGCCGGTCTCGCCGCGAAGGAGGGCAAGGGGAGCCTGCGGTTGCTCGCGACCGATGCGCCGCAGCGCTTCGCCCGCATCGGCTCACGATTCCTCGAGCGGCGCATCGAGGCGCACGAAGTCGAGCTGATCGACCTGTAGGGCGCCTTGGAGCGAGCCGCTCGAAGGCTTCAATCCGGTAGCCGGTAGGGCAGCGGCAGGGACTCGGCGTCCACCGGCGCCGTGGTGTCGTCCCCGCCGGCCGATTCCGCCTGCGCCCCGGGGAGCGGCGCAACGGCCAGGAATTCGCAGCGGCCATCCTCGAGCCGTGCCGCCTGCACCACCTTGAACGGCCGTCCATCGGGCAGAGTGCCGCCGTCCCCGGGCGCGAGAGCGAGTGGCCCGCGCGAGCAGAAGCGCTGCAGGCGCCGCTTGATGCGGCCGCGGTAATGGGCGCGGGCAATCACTTCCTGCCCGGTGTAACAGCCCTTGTCGAAGGCGATGGCGCCGATGACATCGAGATTCAACATCTGTGCGACGAACTGCTCACTGGTCTGCGCGTAGACCTGGGGGAGGCCGGCGCGGACCTCGAGCACGCGCCAGTGCGCGCCCGTTGCGGTCGTGGCCGCGGGCCGTGTCGGCGGGGCCGCCGTGCGCGGGCGGATCTCGAGGTATCGGGCGGGATGCTCACTCACACACACGATGATCGCGTCACTCACCCGGCGCTGTTCCCCCAACGGCGGCGGCGGCGCGGCCGCCTCCCATCCTACCCGTCCGCTGATCGACCAGTCCGCGCACTCCGCGGCGATGCGCACCTTCGAGCGCAACACGAATTTCGCAAGCCGTTGCGCCACGGGCGTGAGCAGCTCGCGCGGCAGAATCGCAAGCACATCCGCCTCGGCGAGGTGCACGAGTCTCAGCAACGCGATCACGCGCCCCTGGGGATTGTGATAGCCGGCGATCAGCGCGCGCTCGGGAGTGAGGCGCTGCAGGTCGTTCGACAGTTGGCCCTGGAGAAACCGCACGGCATCGGCGCCCTGGATGCGCAGCGCTCCGAGCTCCTCGAGCTCACAGACCGGAAACTCCTGATGCATGGGTATGACTTTTGTCGTGACGGGTGAATGTGGGGCCTGGCGCATGACGGCTCGAGACAGTGCCGTGGCGAGCACATGCAAATTGTGTCAGACTTGAGACTCATGCAGCACGATTCGAACGACGAATTCCCGCTACCGCAGGCTGACTCCGCATCCCGGGAGGCGGGCGCATCCCCCGCCAGGGAGAGTTCGAGCTCACCCCCCGGGGAGATCGGGGGGCCGAAGGGGCCCGAACCCACGCGCTTCGGCGACTGGGAGCACAAGGGCCGCTGCATCGACTTTTGAACTGCGCCGAGCACCTATGGCCGAACGACCCCTCTCGCCACACCTGTCCGTGTACCGGATGTACCGGTACAGCGTCCTCACCTCCATCAGCAACCGCCTCTCGGGCGTTGTGCTCGCCGTCGGGCTCATCGTGCTCGTGTACTGGCTGATGGCCGTTGCGGGCGGCGCGCTCGCCTACGGCCACGCGCTCGCGATCCTCTCCTCGGGGATGTTCAAGATCATCTACCTCCTGCTGCTCGCGGCATTCTCCTACCACCTTCTCGCCGGCATCCGCCATCTGGTCTGGGACACCGGACGGGGCTTGGAGCGCGCCCAGTCGCAGCGCAGCGCCTGGCTCATCGGCATCGTGAGCCTGCTGCTGTTCGCGGGCCTCGCCTGGTGGCTGCTGGTCCGCGCGGGAGGCGCTCCATGACGCTGCGCAGTCCGCTCGGTCGCGCCATCGGCGCGGGCTCCGCCAAGGAGGGCGTGCATCACTGGTGGACGCAGCGCCTGAGCGCGGTCGCACTGGTGTTCCTCTCGACCTGGTTCGTCGTGTCCATCCTGTCGCTGCCCGCGCACGATTACCCCACTGTGATCGCCTGGATGAGCCAGGGGTGGACCGCGGTGCTGCTGATCCTGTTCGTGCTCACCGCCGCCTGGCACTCGCAGCTCGGCGTGCGCGTGGTGGTGGAGGACTACGTGCACGGCAGCGGAATGAAATCCCTGTCGCTCGCGCTCGTGACCTTCTTCCACGTCGTGGTTGCAGCCGCCGGCGTGTTCGCGATTCTGAAGGTGGCGTTGGGAGGCGCCGTATGAGCGCTTACGAATTCATCGACCATACTTACGACGTCATCGTCGTCGGGGCGGGCGGCTCGGGGCTGCGCGCCACGCTCGGGCTCGCCGAGGCCGGCCTCGCCACCGCGTGCGTCACCAAGGTCTTCCCCACCCGCAGTCACACCGTCGCGGCCCAGGGCGGCATCAGCGCCGCACTCGGCAACATGGGCGAGGATGACTGGCGCTGGCACATGTACGACACGGTCAAGGGCTCGGACTGGCTGGGGGATCAGGACGCCATCGAGCTCATGTGCAAGGAGGCGCCGGCCGCGGTGATCGAGCTCGAGCATTACGGAGTGCCGTTCTCACGCACCGAGGAGGGGCGCATCTATCAGCGGCCCTTCGGCGGCATGACCACGCACTTCGGCAAGGGCACCGCGCAGCGCACCTGCGCCGCGGCCGATCGCACCGGACATGCGATGCTGCACACGCTCTATCAGCAGTCGATCCGGCGCTCCGCGACGTTCTTCGTGGAGTATTTCGCCATCGACCTGATGATGGAGAATGGAGTCTGTCGCGGGGTCATCGCGCTCGACATGACCGAAGGCAGGCTGCATCGCTTCCGTGCGCACACGACGATCCTCGCCACGGGCGGGTATGGGCGCGCGTATTTCTCCTGTACCTCGGCGCACTCGTGCACCGGCGACGGCAACGGCATGGTGCTGCGCGCGGGCCTGCCGCTGCAGGACATGGAGTTCGTGCAGTTCCATCCGACCGGCATCTATCGCGCCGGCTGCCTGATCACCGAGGGCGCGCGCGGGGAGGGCGGCTACCTCACCAATTCCAAGGGCGAGCGCTTCATGGAGCGCTATGCGCCGAATGCGAAGGATCTGGCCTCCCGCGATGTGGTGAGCCGCGCCATGACCATCGAGATCCGCGAGGGACGCGGGGTCGGCGGCGAGCGCGATCACATCCACCTGCACCTCGAGCACCTGGGGCCGGAGGTGATCCACGAGCGCCTGCCGGGCATCGCCGAGACCGCCCGCATCTTCGCCGCCGTCGATGTGACCAAACAGCCCATTCCGGTGCAGCCGACGGTGCACTACAACATGGGCGGCATTCCCTGCAATTATCATGGCGAGGTGCTCGCGCCGAAGAACGGCGACCCGGACAGCGTGGTGCCGGGCCTGATGGCGGTCGGGGAGGCCGCGTGCGTGTCGGTGCACGGGGCCAACCGGTTGGGATCGAATTCGCTGCTCGACCTGGTGGTGTTCGGACGCCAGGCGGCGCGGCGCTGCGCCGAGGTGATCAAGCCCGGCATGCGTCACGCGCCTCTGCCGCCGGATGCCGCCGAGCTCGCGCTGTCCCGTCTCGATCGGCTGCGCAATGCCAACGGCTCGCGTCCCACGGCGGAGGTGCGCCTCGAGATGCAGAAGACGATGCAGATGGACGCGGCGGTGTTTCGCACCGGGCAGACCCTCGAGGAGGGGGCGCGCAAGCTCGCGCAGACCTACGAGTCCTTCGCCGATGTGCGCATCACGGACCGCTCGCTCATCTGGAACACCGATCTCATCGAGACGATGGAGCTCGAGAACCTGCTGATGCAGGCGAGCGCCACCATCCACTCGGCCGGCAACCGCACCGAGAGCCGCGGCGCCCACGCGCGCGAGGACTTCCCGAGCCGCGACGACACGAATTGGATGAAACACACCCTGGCATGGGTGGAGGGGCCGGGCAAAGTGCGCTTCGATTACCGGCCGGTGCACCTGAACACCCTGACCACCGACGCCGAGACCATCCCGCCGAAGGCGCGGGTCTACTGAGCAAGGCTTCCCGATGGCTGATTTCCGACTGCCCGCCAATTCCCGCATCCGCCAGGGCGTGACGCACAAGGCGCCCGCCGGGGCACGGGCGCTGCGCACTTTCCGCATCTATCGATTCGATCCGACCTCCGGGGAAAATCCGAGCGTCGACACCTTCGAGCTCGATGTCGGGGAGTGCGGTCCGATGGTGCTCGATGCGCTCATCCGGATCAAAGACGCCGTCGATTCCTCGCTCACGTTCCGCCGCTCCTGCCGCGAGGGCATCTGTGGCTCGTGCGCCATGAACATCGATGGCGTGAACCGTCTGGCCTGCACCACCTCGATGCACGATCTCGGCAGGGAGATCCGCATCTATCCCTTGCCGCACATGCCGGTGGTCAAGGATCTCGTGCCGGACCTCACGCACTTCTACGCCCAGTACGCCTCGGTCAAGCCGTGGCTGGTGGCGCAGACCCCTCCGCCCCCCGATGGCGAGCGGCTGCAGTCGAAGGCCGAGCAGGAGAAGATCGATCGGCCGGCGGCCTGCATCCTGTGCGCGTGCTGCTCGACGGCCTGTCCGAGCTACTGGTGGAACAGCGACCGCTACCTCGGGCCCGCCGCCTTGCTCGCGGCCTACCGCTGGATCATCGACAGCCGGGATGAGGCCGCCGGCGAGCGGCTCGATGCGCTCGAGGATCCCTTCAGGCTCTATCGGTGCCACACCATCATGAACTGCACCGACGTCTGTCCCAAGGACTTGAATCCCGCCAAGGCGATCGCGGAGATCAAGAAGATGCTGGTGGAGCGCCAGAGCTGAGGCCGCGGATGGACGCACAGGCGCGGCGGCTTCGATGGCATTGCCGCCGGGGTCTGAAGGAGCTCGACGTGCTCCTCGAGCGATACGCATGCGCCGCCTTGCCGGGCGCCTCGATCGAGGAGCGCCGGACCCTGGAGCGCCTGCTCGAGCGGCCCGATCCGGAGCTTGCCGGCTATCTCCTCGCCGGAGTGCGCCCCGAGGATGGGGAGCTCGCCGCCCTGATTGAACGTATTCTGGCCTGCCGTGGCGCCCCGTGAGCCGCTTGGGGCATGATGGGGGGCTGCCGGAGGGTCGAGGCACGGCGCGCAACGGTATGTGAACTTTTCTTTAGATTCAGGATCTATTCAGGTCGCAGCGCAAGCGCGACCTTCCTTAGACGGAGTAGAAGGCCCGCGTATGGGCGCCGATGTCAGTGATTTGAGCCTGGTTCGCCGCGTGCAGCGCGGCGACAAAGGGGCATTTGATGTGCTGGTGCTCAAGTACCAGCACAAACTGGTCAAGCTGGTGACGCGCTATGTCCGTAACCCGGCCGAGGCTGAGGATATCGCACAGGAGGCCTTCATCAAGGCCTATCGGGCATTGCCGCAGTTCCGCGGCGACAGTGCCTTCTACACCTGGCTCTACCGTATCGCCATCAACACCGCGAAGAACGCTGTGGTTTCCCGTGACCGCAGTCCGGTCGATTACGACATCGACCGCGACAGCATAGATGAGTCCTACGATATGCAAGGCCGATTGAAAGATTCAGAGACGCCCGAAGGGCTGTTGCTGACCGATGAGATCCGCCAGACGGTCAATGCCGCCATCGAGCAGCTGCCCGAGGATCTGCGCAAGGCCATCGTGCTGCGCGAGCTCGAGGGCCTCTCGTACGAGCAGATCGCATCCACCATGGGGTGTCCGGTCGGAACGGTGCGCTCGCGCATTTTCCGGGCGCGTGAGGCGATCGATCACCGCTTGCGCGAGGTGTTCGAGGGGGGACTCGGCCGGACGGAGGAACTCGAATGAACGAGGAGCTCGACAGCCAGCTTTCCGCCATGTTCGACGACGAGTTGCCCTCCGGCGAGTGCGAGCTGCTCGCCCGGCGCCTGTCGCGCGACGAGGCCCTCAAGGCGCGATGGAGCCGGTACGCCGTGATCGGCGCGGTCATCCGCGCCGAGCGCGGCGTGGTGCT
The DNA here is from genome assembly GCA_021777555.1 of Pseudomonadota bacterium. Taxonomy (GTDB): domain Bacteria; phylum Pseudomonadota; class Gammaproteobacteria; order Steroidobacterales; family Steroidobacteraceae; genus 13-2-20CM-66-19. The sequence continues at coordinate 152,412 of JAJYDK010000001.1, forward strand.
GCAGAGTGTGGTGGCGGACCGGGTGAATGCCGCTTTGACGAAGGAGCCGCGGTTCGCGGATGCCGCTCAGGCCTCGGGCCTGCATGGCTGGGTCCGCCTTGCCGCCGGCGCGGGCCTGGCGGCGGGTGTTGCCGCGGTATCGATCCTGTGGCTGCGCATGGAGGCCCCGGGCGCCCGGCCCGGCGAGATGACGGTGGCGAGCACGGCGGCGCCCGCCGCCGCAACCGCCGCCCCCCGCGCCGCGGACAGTTTCGTGGTGCCGCCGATCTCACGGCAGCGTGCGCCCATGATGATGATGCCGCCCACTCAGCTTGCCGATTATGTCGTGGCGCACAGCGCTTATTCCTGGCCGATCAGCCGCGGGAGCCTGCTTTCCTCGTTGATGGTGAGCGATCCGGGAACCCTCAGTCCCTCCGCCGCATCCGCCCAGCGAGCCCCCCCAAGCCACGGCCATGCGACCCACGCTGCGCGGTAGAGACCGCCTCGCCGTCCTGGCGCTCGCCCTGATCCTCGGCAGCGCGGCGAATGCGGCCGAGCCGACCCAATGGCTCACGCGCATGAATCACGCGCTGACCACGCTCGATTACGAGGGCACCTTTGCTCACTGGCAGGGCGGGCGAGTGGAGATGCTGCGCATCATCCATCGGGTCGAGAACGGCGTGGTCTGTGAGCGACTGACCTCCCTCGACGGCTCCGGGCGCGAGTTCATCCGCAAGGGGCCGGACCTGACGGTCTACCTGCCGGACAAGAAGGTGGTGCTGGTCGAGCACATGCTCCCCAAGAGCTCGCTCCTCGGCGGCATCCCCGTCATCGATGCCGAGACCGCGCACTTCTACCGGATTCGCAAGGTGGCGCACAGGCGGATCGATCAGCGCGATACGCGCCTGATCACGGTGATGCCGAAGGATGCGTATCGCTACGGCTACCGGCTGTGGATCGATCGGGACGGCATGCCGCTCAAGATCCAGCTCTGGGACACCCGCCACGGGGGGAAGGTCATCGAGCAGATCGCCTTTGCGAGCCTCACGGTCCGCTCGCGCATTCCGGACTCCGCGTTCGAGCCGGACATCTCGACGGCAGGCTATCGCTGGCTGCGCAATGACGCGCCGGCGCCGAAGGCGGGCGATGCCTCCGCCTGGGGCGCGCTGTGGCTGCCGCCCGGGTTCCATATGGCCATGCGCGCCGCGCAGACCATGCCGGGAACCCCGGGGCAGGTGGACCATCTGGTCTATACCGACGGCCTCGCCTCGGTGTCCGTGTTCGTCGAGCGCAAGGCCGCGGCCCCTCCCGCCGGCAAGCCTGCGATCGAGTCGGCCCGGATGGGCGCTTCCTATGTGTTCTCCACCTTCGTGCAGGGGCATCGGGTGACGGCGGTCGGTGAGGTGCCTGCGCGCACGGTGCGCTCCATAGCCGATTCGGTGCGGGACCAGAGCCTCGCGGGCCCCTCGCTCCCGGGGCCCTTCGCGCATCCCCCCCGACCGTGAGCACCCTGACCCTGGTACACCGCAGGGACTGCCCCCTGTGCGATGAAATGCTCGCCGAACTGCACGAGCTCGGGCGAACGCTGCCTCTGCCGGCGCTCGAGATCGTCGATGTGGATGACGATCCGGTGCTGCAACGCCGCCATGGGCTGCATGTTCCGGTGCTGCTGCTCGATGGCTCGGTGGTCTGCCGGCACCGGCTCGATCCCCAGGAGCTCGAGCGGTTGCTGCGAGCCCCGGGCTTGACCCGAGACTCCACGCAGCTGTAACGGCGAGTCGCGCACACTATATAATCGCGCGGCCGCTGAAAATCTGGCGCGGCAGAGAACGCGGCCCGGATCCATGCGGTTCATACGTAACTTTTCCATCATTGCCCACGTCGATCACGGCAAGTCCACCCTTGCCGATCGCTTCATTCAGCTGTGCCGAGGCCTCGAGGACCGCGAGATGCAGTCCCAGGTGCTCGATTCCATGGACCTCGAGCGCGAGCGTGGCATCACGATCAAGGCCCAAAGCGTGACGCTCTACTACGACGCGAAGGACGGGCAGCGCTATCAGCTGAACATGATCGATACTCCCGGACACGTGGACTTCTCCTACGAGGTCTCCCGCTCACTCGCCGCGTGCGATGGAGCGCTGCTGGTCGTTGACGCCTCCCAGGGAGTGGAGGCACAGAGCGTGGCCAACTGCTACACGGCGCTCGAGCAGGGCCTTGAGGTGCTGCCGGTCATCAACAAGATCGACCTGCCCTCGGCCGATCCCGAGCGGGTCATGCACGAGATCGAGGAGATCATCGGCATCGAGGCACGGGATGCGATGCGCGTGAGCGCCAAGACCGGCGAGGGCGTGCCGGAGCTGCTCGAGGCGCTGATCCGGCGCATCCCTGGGCCCAAGGGCGATCCTCAGGCGCCCCTGCAGGCGCTGATCATCGACTCGTGGTTCGACAACTACGTCGGGGTCGTCTCGCTGGTGCGGGTGGTCAACGGCAGGGTGCGCACCGGTGAGAAGATCCGCGTGGCCTCAACCGGGCGCTCCTACGCGGTCGATCGTCTGGGGCGGTTCACGCCGAAGCCGATCGTCGAGCAGGAGCTTGCCACCGGGGACGTGGGTTTCATCGTCGCCGGAATCAAGGAAATCGACGGGGCGCCGGTGGGCGATACCATCACGCTCGAGAACCGGCCGGCGGCGACGCCTCTGCCGGGTTTCCGTCAGATCCAGCCCCGGGTGTTCGCGGGCCTCTTCCCGGTGAATTCCGAGGACTACGAGAGCTTTCGCGACGCGCTCGCCAAGCTCAGGCTCAATGACTCGGCGCTGCACTATGAGCCGGAGGTTTCCGGGGCGCTCGGCTTCGGATTCCGCTGCGGGTTCCTCGGACTGCTGCACATGGACATCGTGCAGGAGCGGCTCGAGCGCGAGTACCACATCGATCTCGTCACGAGCGCGCCCACGGTGGTCTACGAAGTCGCCCGGACCAACGGCTCGGTGGAGTATGTCGACAATCCCGCGAAACTCCCGCCCAGCAACGAAATCGAGGAGATCCGCGAGCCCATCATCGTCGCCAGCATCCTGGTGCCGCCCGAGCACGTCGGGGCGGTGCTCAAGCTCTGCAACGACAAGCGCGGCGCGCAGAAGAAGATGCTCTACCTCGGCACCCAGGTCTCGCTGCAATACGAGCTGCCGCTCGCCGAGGTGGTGCTCGATTTCTTCGACCGGCTGAAGTCGGTGAGCCGCGGCTACGCCTCATTCGATTACGAGTTCTCGCATTTTCAGGCCGCTCCGCTGGTGAAGCTCGATGTGCTCATCAACGCCGAGCGGGTGGATGCGCTGTCGATCATCGTGCACCGCGAGAGCGCCTATCAGCGCGGCCGCGAGCTCGTCGACAAGATGCACGAGCTCATTCCGCGCCAGATGTTCGAGGTCGCCGTGCAGGCGGCGATCGGCAGCGCCGTCATCGCGCGCGCCACGGTCAAGGCGTTGCGCAAGAACGTGCTGGCGAAGTGTTATGGCGGTGACATCAGCCGCAAACGCAAGCTCCTCGAGAAACAAAAAGAAGGCAAGAAGCGCATGAAACAGCTCGGCCGAGTCGAGATTCCCCAGGAGGCGTTCCTCGCCGTCCTCAAGGTGGGCCGCAAGTAGCGCCGGCGATGTCATGGCAACGTCCAACATACCGTCGTTTCCCGGAAACGCATTGCTTCATTCCCCGAGCGTCCGATTCGTTCCCGAAGTCGCCCATGGAGTCCTCATGCCGTCCTTCCTGATGCAGCTCATCATCGTCCTCGCGTGGCTCGCGATTCCCGTGGGACTGGTGTGCGTCGTCGATGACTGGCTGCTCAAGCCCGCGCGCCGGGTGAAGGCGGGCGGGGAGCCGGCGGCCGAGCCGGCCGTGGTCGGCTTCTGCTACCGCCTCCTGCCGATTCTCCTCGTGGCGGTGGTGCTGTGGATATTCGCCACCCAGACCGTCAACTTCAGCGCCGTGCTGGTCATCATCACCGCGGTGACGGGGGTGGTCTGGCTGGTGGATGCGCTGCTGTTCGCCCCGCGGCGCCAGCGCGCCGCCCGGGCAGCGGGGCTCGATGCCGCCGCGCAGATCGAGCCCACCACCGTCGACTACGCGCGCAGCTTCTTTCCGGTGGCCCTCGCCGTGCTGGTGCTGCGCGCCTTCGTGTTCGAGCCGTTCCGCATTCCCTCCGATTCCATGATGCCGACGCTCCTCGACGGGGACTTCATCGTGGTCGACAAATTCGCCTACGGTCTGCGCCTGCCGGTCACCCACACGAAGATCCTCGATACGGGCGAGCCGCACCGCGGCGACGTCATGGTGTTCCGGTATCCGCTCAACCCGTCGGAGGATTACATCAAGCGCGTCGTGGGCCTGCCCGGCGATCATGTGGTGGTGGACGAGGACCGCATCACCGTCAACGGACATCCCGTGCCGTTCAAGGTGACGGGCACCTACAATGACGGCTGCTACCAGAACATGCAGATCGCCGTCGAGCATCTCGGCTCGCACGTGCACCAGGCGCTGGTGTGCCCCGTGCCGCTCGAGGTCACCTCCGACCCGCTGCCGAGCTGCCCGCGGGCCGATGCGCGCGGCTACATCTGCGGCGGCAACCCGCCGCCGGATGCGCTGCCGCTGCTCGAGCAGAAGGTGGTGGACATGACGGTGCCGCCGGGCGAGTACATGGTGATGGGCGACAATCGTGACAACAGCGACGACAGCCGCGTCTGGGGCTTCGTGCCGGAGAAGAACCTGGTCGGCAAGGCCGAGTTCATCTGGTTCAACTGGGACATTCAGCGCAAGGGGGGGCCGATCTGGAGCCGGATCGGCATGAAGATTCAATAGCCCGGGAGACTCGACGATGCAACGACAACGCGGAATAACCCTGATCGGCTGGCTGATACTGCTGATACCGCTTGCCCTGGTCGTCTATGCGGGCGTGCGTCTGGTGCCGGTCTATCTGAATTACCTCAACGTGTCGCATACGCTCGATGAGGTGGCGAGCGAGTATCGCAGCGGCGGGGGCTCGGCGAGCGTCGATGAGATCCGCAACGCCCTCGCGAAGCACTTCGAGATCGACGAGGTCAACTATCCCACGGTGCAGGACATCGAGCTCACCCGCGATGGCAGCGGCTGGCATCTCGAGGCCGCCTATTACGACTACGCGCCGCTCTTTGGCTCCATCTCGCTGCAGGTCAAGTTCGACAAGACGGTCACTTTTGGCAACGGTGGATAGATCCGGGCCCCTCACCTGGGTGCGCGAGAAGCTCGCGTACGTGCCGCGGGATGAGGCGCTGTTCCGTACCGCGCTCACCCATCGCAGCGCACCGGGGCCGAACAACGAGCGCCTGGAGTTCCTCGGCGATGCGGTGCTCAACCTCGTCGTGGCGCGGCACCTGTTCGAGACGTTCCCCGAGGCGACCGAAGGGGACTTGAGCCGGCTGCGCGCCCGGGTGGTCAGCGGCGAACCGCTCGCCGAGGCGGCCGCCTCGCTCGGGGTGGGCGAGGCGCTGCAGCTCGGCTCGGGCGAGCTCAAGAGCGGCGGCTTTCGCCGCCAGTCCATTCTCGCCGATGCGCTCGAGGCGCTCTGCGGCGCTTTGTTCCTCGACGGCGGTCTCGCGGCGGCCGAGAGCTTCATCACGCGGCTGCTCGGACCGCGCATCGCCGCGCTCCCGGCGCCGGAGGCCCTGAAGGATCCCAAGACGAGGCTGCAGGAATACCTGCAGTCGCGCGGCTTCGCGTTGCCGGTATACTCGGTGGACGGCGTTCAGGGCGAGCCGCACGCGCAGGTCTTCGAGGTCAGCTGCCGGGTGGGCGCATTGGGGCAGATCGCCCAGGGGCGGGGCTCGAGCCGCCGGCGCGCCGAGCAGGAGGCCGCAGAGCGCATACTCGCCGCCATCGAAAACTCATCCGGTACCCCCTCGTGACTGAATCTCCTCCGGCCGATTTCCGCTGCGGTTTCGCCGCGCTCGTGGGAAGGCCCAATGTCGGCAAGTCGACGCTGCTGAATGCCCTGGTGGGGCAGAAGCTGAGCATCGTCACACCCCGCCCACAGACCACGCGCCACCGCATCATCGGACTCTCGCAGCTGCCGCACGCGCAGATCGCCTTCGTCGATACGCCGGGGCTGCACCATGAGGCCCGCCGCGCGCTCAACAAAGCGATGAATCGCACCGCCGCCGCCGCGCTGGAGGAAGCGGACCTGGTCGTGCTGGTCGTCGCGGCGCTCGCCTGGAAGCCCGAGGACGATCTCGCCCTGGGCCGCATCGTGCGCTCGGGACGACCCGCGCTGGTGGCGGTGAACAAGGTCGATCAGGTTCGCCCGAAGGATCGGCTCCTGCCGTACCTGCAGCAACTCGCTGCGCGGCATGCGTTCAAGGCCCTGGTGCCGGTCTCGGCGCTCAAGGGCTCGGGCATCGAGCCGCTGCGCGATGCGATCGTGGCGAACCTGCCGCTCTCGCCGCCGCTGTTCGCGCAGGATGAGCTCACCGACCGGAGCGTCAAGTTCCGCATCGCGGAGATGATCCGCGAGAAGTTGACGCTCGAGCTCAATCAGGAGGTGCCCTACGGCATCGCGGTTGAAGTAGAGCGCCTCGCCGAGGAGGACGGACTGCTCAACGTCGATGCCGCGATCTGGGTGGACCGCGAGGGCCAGAAGCCCATCGTGATCGGAGCCGGGGGTGAGCGGCTGAAGCGGGTGGGGCGCTCCGCGCGGCTCTCGCTCAATGCGCTGCTCGGTCGGCGGCTGCATCTCACGCTGTGGGTGAAAGTCCGGGAGAACTGGGCGGACAACGCCCGCGCGCTGAAGGATCTCGGACTGGAGTAACCGGGAGGCCGCCGCCATGAATTCCGAGTCCCGCCGCATCGCGCTCGCGCCGGGATACCTGCTGCACCACCGGCCCTATCGCGAAACCGGGCGGATCCTCGAGGTGTTGGTGCGCGAGCATGGGCGGCTGACGCTCTTTGCCCGCGGTGTGAGCGGTCCGAAATCGAGGCTCGCAGCGGTGCTGCAGCCCTTCCAGCCGCTGTTGCTGTCGTTTCATCTCGGGCGGGACGCCGGTCAGCTCTCGGGCGCGGAGTGCGCCGAGCACCTTCCGGGGCTTCCCCCGAAGAGCCTGATGGCGGCGTTCTATCTCAACGAGCTGCTGCTGAAACTCACCTCGCGGCACGATCCGGCGCCGGAGCTGTTCGATGATTACCGACTGGCGCTCGAGCGCTTCCGCGCCGGCGCTTCGCCCGAGCCGACCCTGCGCCTGTTCGAGCGGCGCCTGCTCTCGAACGTGGGCTACGGGGTGACTCTCGCGGCGGAGATCGACGGGCGGGCGATCGATGCCGAGGGCTATTACCGGTTCCGGCCCTCGCAGGGTCTTTATCGGGTGATGGACGATGGTCCGGGGGCGCTCTCGGGCCGGTCGCTTCTCGCGCTCGATCGGGAAGAGCTCGCCTGGGATCGGGCGCTTGCCGATGCGCGCATCCTGCTCAAGGCGGCGCTCGAGGAGTGCCTGGAGGGACGGGAACTCTCCACGCGACGCGTGGCGAGGGCGGTGGCGCGCGGTGTGCATCCTCAACGGGAGAGTAAGTAACCTATGTCCGTGACTCATCCATCCATTGCGTTGGGCCTGAACATCGACCACGTGGCAACGCTGCGCCAGGCGCGCCGCGGCCGCCATCCCGACCCGGTGCATGCGGCGCTCGCCGCCGAAATGGCCGGCGCCGACAGCATCACGCTGCATCTGCGCGAGGACCGGCGCCACATCCAGGATGCCGACGTGCACACCCTCAAGGGGCTCATCAAGACGCACATGAACCTCGAGATGGCGGTGACCGAGGAGATGCTCGCCATCGCTTCCGAGGTGCGCCCCTCGGACTGCTGCCTGGTGCCGGAGAATCGCGCGGAGATCACCACCGAGGGCGGCCTCGATGCGCTCGGGCAGGAGGGGAAACTGCGCGAGGCGGTCGCCCGGCTCACGGCCCGCGGAATCCGCACGGCGCTGTTCATCGACCCGGACCCGGACCAGGTCGAGGCGGCCTCGAGGATCGCAGCGCCCGCCATCGAGCTGCACACCGGGGCATACGCGGAGGCCCGTGGAGCGGCCCGGCCGAAGGAGCTCGAGCGCCTGAGGAGCTGTGCGCGCCTCGGGGCGCGCCTCGGCATGGAGGTCCATGCCGGGCACGGCCTCGACTATCACAATGTCCAGCCGGTCGCGGCCATCGCCGAGATCGTCGAGCTCAACATCGGACACGCCATCATCGGACGCGCGGTGTTCGATGGCCTCGCCGCCGCGGTGCGCGAGATGAAGGCGTTGATGGTGGCGGCGCGCGCATGATCTTCGGCATCGGTGTCGATGCGCTCTCGGCCGAGCGCATCGGCCACGTTCTCGAGCGCCACGGCGAGCGTTTCATCGAGCGGCTGCTCATGCCCGAGGAGAAAGCGCAGCTGGCGCACACCAGGCGCCGCGAGCGCTTTCTCGCCATGCGATTCGCGGCCAAGGAGGCCATCGTCAAGGCGATGGGCACGGGGTTCGCGCACGGGGTGTGGATCCGCGACGTCGGGGTGGTGCAAAACGCCTGGGGCCGGCCCGAGGTGGTGTACTCGGCGCGCGGCGAGCAGGTCCGGCGCTCCCTCGGCATCGGGGAAGGGTATGTCACCCTCACCGACGAGGCGGGCCTGGTGGTGGCGGTCGCGGTACTCATGAAGGCGCAAACATGAACTGTCTGGTATTTGACATCGAGACCGTGCCCGATGTGGCGCTCGGGCGGCGGCTGTTCGGGCTCGAGGGACTCGGCGATGAGGAGGTCGGCAAGGCGATGTTCGCGTTGCGCCGCCAGGACTCGGGCGGGGAGTTCCTGCCGCACGAGCAGCACCGGATCGTGGCGATCTCCTGCGTGCTGCGCAGCCGCGACACCTTGAAGGTGTGGAGCCTCGGCGATGAGAGCGCCCCGGAGGCCGAGCTCATCGAGCGGTTCTTCGATGGGCTCGAGCGCTTCTCGCCGGACCTCGTGTCCTGGAACGGCTCCGGGTTCGACCTGCCCGTGCTCACCTATCGGGCGCTGCGCGCGGGGGTGCAGGCGGGCCGGTACTGGGAGACCGGCGAGAACGATCCGGCGTTCCGCTACAACAACTATCTCAGCCGCTTCCATTGGCGGCACATCGATCTGATGGACGTCTTGTCGGGCTTTCAGGGGCGGGGCCGGGCCTCGCTCGAGAGCATCGCGACACTCCTCGGCCTGCCGGGCAAGCTCGGCTTCTCCGGCGCCCAGGTGTGGGATGCGTACCTCGCGGGTAACCTCCTCGGCATCCGCCGCTATTGCGAGACCGACGTGCTCAACACCTACCTCGTGTACCTGCGCTTCGAGCTGCTGCGCGGCAGGCTGACCCGCGAGCGTCACGGCGAGGAGATCGAGCGCGTCAAGGCGCTGCTGCGCGCCGGCGAGGAGCCGCATTTCAAGGAGTTCCTGCGCGCCTGGGAGCGCCCGGCTTGAGCGCCGATCCGGCGCTGGCCCGTTCCCCGCGGGCCGCGGAGGAGGCGGCCATCGTGGCCCTGACACACGATGGCGAGGGCATCGCCCGCGAGGGCAAGGCAGTGTTCATCGCGGGCGCGCTGCCCGGGGAGAGGGTGCGCTTCGAGCGCGTGCGCCGCCACAGACAGCACGACGAGGGCCGGCTCATCGAGGTCCTGGAGCCGGCCGCGGAGCGCGTTGCGCCCCGGTGCGCCCATTTCGGGGTGTGCGGTGGCTGTGCGCTGCAGCACCTGGCCCCCGAGGCGCAACTCGCCCTGAAGCAGACCGAGCTGCGCGACAGCCTCGAGCGGGTCGCGCGCCTCGAGTGCCCGCGTTGGCTCGCGCCGATCGAGGGGCCGGCATGGGGCTATCGCCGGCGAGCGCGGCTCGGCGCCAAGTACGTTGCGAAGAAGGGCAAGGTCGTGGTCGGGTTCCGGGAGCGCATGGCGCCCTATGTCGCCGATGTCACCCGCTGCGAGGTGCTCGGGGCGCCCGTGGGCGAGTGGCCGGAGCGGCTCGCCGAGCTCATCGGCGCGCTCGATATCCGCCAACAGGTGCCGCAGATCGAAGTGGCCGTGGCGGACAACGCGGTGGCGCTGGTCTTCAGGGTTCTCTCGGCGCCCACCACGGCCGACCTCGAGCGGTTTCGGGCATTCGCCGCGCATCACGGGGCGCGCATCTTCCTGCAGCCGGGTGGGCTCGAGACGATCGAGGCGCTCTCGGGAGCGCCGCCGCAGCCGCTTTACTACGAGTTGCCTCAGTTTGGCGTGAGGCTCTCGTTCGCACCCACGGATTTCGTGCAGATCAACGGAGAAGTCAACCGGGCGCTCGTCTCGCGTGCGATCGAGCTGCTCGAGCTCACGCCGTCCTGCTCGGTCCTCGATCTTTATTGCGGCCTCGGGAATTTCACACTGGCGCTCGCCAGGTCGGCCGGCCGGGTCGTCGGCGTGGAGGGCGAGGGCGCGCTGGTCGAGCGTGCCCGCTACAACGCCCGCAGCAACAGCATCGGGAACGCGGAGTTTCATGTGGCGGATCTGTCCCGGCCCATCGCGCCGGGAACCTCGTGGCTCGAGGGAGGATACAGCCACGTTCTGCTCGATCCGCCGCGCGTCGGAGCCCGGGAGATCCTCGGTACGGTGGCACGGCTGAAGCCGGTCCGCGTGGTGTATATTTCCTGCCATCCGGGCAGTCTCGCCCGGGATCTGGGTACGCTCGTGCACGAGTACGGCTTCACGCTCGAGGCGGCGGGAGTGGTGAACATGTTCCCGCATACGGCGCATGTGGAGTCCATCGCGGTGCTGAGCGGCCCGGCTGGCGCTTAGCATGACCCTCGGCCCTTTGATGATCGACCTCGAGGGGACGGCGGTGAGCGCCGAGGAGCGCGAGCTGCTGCGCCACCCGCTGGTGGGCGGCGTCATCCTCTTCACCCGCAACTACCTCGAGCCGGCGCAGCTGGCGCAGCTCGTCGCGGACCTCCACGCCATTCGCACGCCATCGCTCATCGTCGCCGTGGATCACGAGGGCGGGCGTGTCCAGCGCTTCCGCGAGGGGTTCTCGGAGCTGCCCGCGGCGCGGCGCATCGGGCACGAGTTCGATGCGGATGCCCGCAAGGGGCTGGAGCTTGCGCATGCGATGGGCTGGCTCATGGCCGCGGAGCTGCGCGCGCAGGGGGTGGACCTGTCGTTCGCTCCCTGCGTGGACATCGATCACGGGGTGAGTTTCATCACCGACCGCGCCTTTCATTCACGACCGGAGGTGGTGTCGCAACTCGCCTCGGCGTACGCGCACGGCATGCGCGAGGCGGGCATGGCGGCCACGGCCAAGCACTTCCCGGGACACGGAGCGGTGGTCGCGGACTCGCATCTGACGCTGCCCGTCGACCGGCGGGAGTTGATCGACCTCGATGGCGATCTGATGCCCTATCGGCGGCTGATCGCCAATGGGCTGCCGTCGGTCATGGTGGGCCACCTGTTGTTTCCGGCCGTCGACGCTGCGCCCGCCAGCCTGTCGCGGCACTGGATCCGGGACGTGCTGCGCGGGCAGCTGCGGTTTCAGGGCGTCGTGTTTGCCGATGATCTGTCGATGGGCGGGGCGGCCGAGGCCTATGGGGACATCGTGACCCGGGCGGCCCGGGCGCTCGCGGTGGGCTGCGACATGCTGCCGGTGTGCAATCGGCGCGAGTCGGTGTTGCAGCTGCTCGATCGCCTGAAGGTCACGCCGGAGCCGGCCTCGGGCCTGCGACTGATCAGGCTGCACGGCCGTGAGCATTACAACGGCGAGGCGCTCAAGTCCCGCCCCGAGTGGCGGCGCGCCCGCGAGCTGCTCGAGGCGTGCGCCGCAACCCCGGCGCTGCGCCTGGGCGCCGAGGAGCGCTAGGGAGCGGCTGACGTTTGTCACCCGCGGGTCCTGATGCCCGTCACTGCCGCCGCCCCGAGGGGCTCAACTAGCATCGGCCCGTGCGATCGACGGGACCATTGCGATGACTGCAGCGACGGCGCGCCTTCGGGCCGTGCAGGGCGATGCGCGCCGGGGTGGCGTTGCCGGCGGCGCGATCGGGCCTATAATCCCCCGCTCCGGTGACACTGCCCCGGCGGCAGGGGAGCCCGGAGCGGCGCAAACAGGATTGCGGGGGCAGCGGATGACGGCCGACAAGAACGAATTGCTCGCGCGGCTCAGGATCGATCGCGAGTGGCGCGATGAGGCGCAGGCCCCCAGGCGGCTGTGGTGGCTCGCCATCGCCGGGGTCGGGGTGGCGGCGCTCGCGGCGGCCGGATATTTCCTGTTCGTGCGCGGCAGCGTCGTGCGGGTGAGTGAGGTCACCGCCCTCGCGCCTTCGGCTCTCTCGAGCCCGACGGCGGTGCTTCAGGCGAGCGGCTACGTGACCGCGGAGCGCGAGGCCACCGTTTCCTCGGAGATTCCCGGACTCCTGACTCAGGTCTTCATCCAGGAGGGCGAGCATGTCCGGCGCGGACAGATCCTCGCACGGCTGGATGACAGCTCGCAGCTCGCCACCCTGGCGCAGGCGCGGGCGCAATGGCAGGCCGCGCAGGCGCTGCTCGCGCAATACCGTGCGCAGCTCGCGCAGGCACGGGTCGACCTCGGCCGGGATCAGGCGCTGATCGGCGCGCATCTCGTGTCCGAACAGGTGCTCGAGAACGCCCGCACCCAGGTGGCCGTGCTCGGCGCACAGGTCCTCTCGCAGCGGCGTGTGGTGCAGGTGGATCGCGCCGGGGTCGAGGCCGCCCAGGTGCAAGAGGACTACACGGTCGTGCGCGCGCCGTTTTCCGGCGTGGTGGTCGACAAGGCGGCGCAGATGGGGGAGATGATCTCGCCCATTTTCGGCGGCGGCGGCTTCACACAGACCGGCATCGCGACCATCGTCGACATGAGCTCGCTCGAGGTCGACGTCGATGTCAATGAGGCGTACATCGAACGGGTGCACCCCGGGCAGCCGGCGGTGGCGGTGCTCGATGCCTATCCGGACTGGAACATTCCCGCGCACGTGATCGCCATCGTGCCGACGGCGGACAAGAGCAAGGCCACCGTGCGGGTGCGCGTCGCGCTCGACGGCAAGAACCCGCGCATCCTGCCGCAGATGGGCGTGCGCGTGTCATTCCTGCAGAGCGCGCCGAAGCGCAGCGCCTCGAGCCTCCCGGCGGGCACGGTGTGGGTGCCCGCCTCGGCGGTCGTGCGCCGCGGCGGACGGAGTGTCGTATTCGCGATCGAGAAGTCCCGCGCCAGGAAGCACGCCGTCACGCCTGGCCTTCTCCGCGGGGACATGCGGGCGGTCTCGGGCATTGCCGACGGCGCCTCGCTCGTCCGTTCGCCGCCGGCGCAATTGCGCGACGGCGAGCGTGTCGTCATCGGATCGGAGTGAGCACATGAGCGCACTGGTCGAGATTCGCAACCTGAGCAAGGTCTACCGCAGGGGCAAGCAGCGGCTCGAGGTCCTGCACCACATCGACCTCGAGGTGGCGCAGGGGGACTTCGTGGCGCTGATGGGCCCCTCGGGCTCGGGCAAGACGACGCTCCTCAACCTGATCGGTGGCCTCGACTCCCCGACCGAGGGCGAGATCACCGTGGCCGGTGAGCGGATCGAGCGGCTCGGTGAGGGGGCGCTCGCGCGCTGGCGGGCCGCGCACGTCGGGTTCGTGTTCCAGTTCTACAACCTCCTGCCCATGCTTTCGGCGCAGCGCAACGTGGAGCTGCCGCTGCTGCTGACGAAACTTCCCGCCGCAAGGCGCCGGCAGAACGCGGCCGTGGCGCTCGAGCTCGTGGGCCTGGCCGATCGGGCCACGCACAAACCCGGGGAGCTCTCCGGAGGACAGCAGCAGCGTGTGGCGATCGCGCGGGCCATCGTCTCCGATCCGACGCTCCTGGTGTGCGATGAGCCCACGGGAGACCTCGACCGTCAGTCGGCGGCAGACGTGCTGAGGCTGCTGCAGCAACTCAATCGCGATCACGGCAAGACCATCGTCATGGTGACCCATGACCCGAAGGCCGCGGAATACGCGCGCCACATTCTGCACCTCGACAAGGGCACCCTGGTCGAGACGGCCGAAGCGGCCGCATGAAATACCTGCACCTGGTGTGGGCGGCGCTCACGCGGCGCAAGGTCCGCACCGGCTTCACGCTGCTGTCCGTGGTGGCCGCATTCCTGCTGTTCGGGCTCCTCGATTCGGTCAACGGCGCGTTCTCCCAGGCCGGGCACAGCGTGCGGGCGGCGCACCGCCTGATCACCACCTCCACGACGGGACTCACGTTCCCGCTGCCGCTGAGCCTCTACAGCCGGATCGCCACGGTGCCGGGCGTTGAAGCGGTGACGCACATGAACTGGTTCGGCGGCTACTACCGGGACCCGAAGAACTTCTTCAGCAACTTCGCGGTGGCCGCGAACTTCTTCGATCTGTATAGCGAATTCGAGCTGCCGCCGCGGGAGCGGCGGGCCTTCGACATCACCCGCACCGGGGCGGTCGTCGGGGCGGCGCTCGCGAAGCAGTTTCACTGGAAGCTGGGCGATCAGATCCCGCTCAAGGCGAGCATCTTCCCGCAGAAGAACGGCTCGAGCACCTGGACGTTCGATCTGGTGGGGATCTACCACGATCCGAAGCACCGGGGCCAGGAGAACCAGATGTTCTTCCACTGGCAGTACTTCAATCAGGCCGCGGCCTTCGGCAACAACGAGGTCGGCTGGTACGTCGAGAAGATCGCCCATCCGGGGGACTCCTCGCGCATCGCGCAGGCGATCGATGCGTTCTCGGCCAACTCCGATCACGAGACCCAGACGCAGACCTCGAGCGCCTTCGCCGCGGACATGGTCAGCCAGTTCGCCAACATCGGGCTCATCGTGCGCGCCATCATGGGAGCGGTGTTCTTCACCCTCATCCTGCTCACCGGCAACACCATGGCGCAGGCGGTGCGCGAGCGCATCCCGGAGCTCGGAATCCTGAAGACCCTCGGTTTCTCCAACCGCAGTGTGCTCTCGCTGGTGCTCGCCGAGTCGGTGCTGCTGCTCGTCCTCGGCGGCCTGCTCGGCATGGCGTTGGCGGCGGCGGCGGTGAGTGTCATCGAGGCGAAGTACGGGGCGAACATCCCCATGCTGCCGGTGGGCGCCACGGCGTGGCTGCGCGGTCTCGGACTGATGGCGCTGATCGGCGTCGCGGTCGGGGCGTTGCCGGCGCGCCGGGGCATGCGGCTGCGCATCGTCGATGCGCTGGCGGGACGCTGAGGAGTCGCTCATGCGCAAGGCGTTGTTCGTGCTGGGGGCATCGATTGCGGCGGCGTTGCTCATCCTCCTCGGGGTGTTGTTGCCCTGGTGGCTGATGGGCGCCGCCGTGGCGGCCTTTGCGATCTGGCTCGGCGCCACCCGCGCGGGCCGGCGGACCGGCTCGATCGCCGCCGCCGGCATGGCCACTCTGCCGCAGCGCCTGGGGGGCGCCTCGGTGGTGGTGGTGGGCATCGCGGGGGTGGTGGGCGTGCTGGTCGCCCTGCTGGCCATGGGCCAGGGGTTTCAATCGACGCTCCATGCGACGGGAAGCGATGACACGGCCATCGTGCTGCGCGCCGGCTCGCTCACCGAGGTCAACTCGGGCCTGGATGAGAACTCGGTGACGCTGATCGGGAATGAGCCGCAGGTGATGCGCGATGCCTCGGGGCGGCCGATCGCCTCCCCGGAGCTGCTGGTGGCGGTATCGCTCACCAAGAAGAGCACCGGCCTTGCCGCGAATGCCGCGCTGCGCGGCGTGGGGCCTGAGGTCTGGGCGCTCAGGCGCCACGTGAAGATCATCGCCGGCCGGCGCTTTCGCACCGGGATGAGGGAGCTCATCGTCGGCAAGAGCGCCGCACGGGAGTTCCTGCAGGTCTCGATCGGCTCGACGGTCACTCTCAACGGGCAGCCGTGGAAGGTGGTCGGGGAGTTCGCATCGGGCGATGCGCACGACTCCGAGCTCTGGGCCGACACCAACGTCGTCGCCACCACCTTCCACCGCGGCAGCAGCGTCAGCTCGGTCACGGTGCGCCTGAAGAGCCCGAAGCAGTTCGATGCCTTCAAGGCGGCGCTCGCCTCGGACCCGCAACTGAAGGTCGAGGCGCACACCACCCGGGCCTACTACGCGGACCAGGCCAAGGGCCTGACGAAGCTCATCCGGATCCTCGGGTCCATCGTCGCGGCCATCATGGGCGTCGGCGCGGTGGCCGGCGCGCTCAACAGCATGTATGCCGCGGTGTCGGCGCGGACCCGTGAGATCGCCACCCTGCGCGCCATCGGCTTCAGGGGCGCTCCGGTGGTGGCCTCGGTGATGATCGAGACCATGGTGCTCGCGCTGGCCGGCGGTGTGCTCGGGGCGGGTGTGGCGTGGCTGCTGTTCGACAACTACACTGCCTCCACCATGGGCGCGAATTTCAGCGAGGTGGTGTTCCAGTTCCGCGTGACGCCGGGGCTGCTCGGCAGCGGGCTGCGCTGGGCGCTCGTCATCGGCTTCCTCGGCGGCCTGTTCCCGGCGCTGCGCGCCGCGCGCATGCCGGTGACCGAGGGGTTGCGGGAGCTGTAGATCGAGGGGGCATCGCGTGAAGTATCTGCACCTCATCTGGGCGCAGATGACGCGCCGCAAGATCCGCACGATCCTGACGCTCATCGCGGTGAGCGCGGCCTTCGTGCTGTTCGGCCTGCTCGCCTCGGTGTACGGGGCGTTCACGGAGTTCGGGCAAAACGTGGCCGCGGCTCATCGATTGGTCACACTGGCCCGCAGCAGCTACATGGTCGGGTTGCCCCTCAGCCTGTACAGGCGCATCCGCGCGGTGCCGGGCGTGGAGACGGTCACGTACGTCGGATCGTTCTACGGGACTTACCAGGATCCCAGGAATCACGTCGGCGGTGTGCCGACGGTGCGCAGCTATTTCAAGGTGTTTCCGGAGTACAAGGTGCCCCCGGACGCATGGCGCTCCTATGAGCGCATTCGCACCGGCGCGCTGGTGGGCGCGAGTCTCGCCGCGCGCTATCACTGGCGACCCGGCGAGCTGATTCCGATCGATGCACTGGACGTTCCGCGCCGGGACGGATCGAGTCTCTGGACATTCGTGGTGTCCGGTATCTTTACCGCCAGGCCCAAAGGCATGGAGAACGCGATCATCTTCCACTGGCGTTATTTCGATGCGGCCCGGGCTGCGCAAAACGGCACCGTGACGGCGTATCTCGAGACGATCGCCGCTGCGCGCCAGGCGGGGTGGATCGCGCACGCGATCGATGCGTTGTCGGCCAATTCAGCGCACGAGACCCGGACGCAGACCTCGAGCGCCATTGCGGCCAACGAGGTGAGACAACTGGGAAACATCCGTCTGATTGTCCATGCCATCATGGGGGCGGTGCTGTTCACGCTGATCCTGCTGACCGGCAACACCCTCGCGCAATCGGTCCGTGAGCGCATCCCGGAGCTGGCGATTCTGAAGACCCTGGGTTTTTCGGGCCGCAATGTCTTCGCCCTGGTGATGAGCGAATCGGTGCTCATGCTGGCGGTGGGCGGCCTCTCCGGGCTGACGTTGGCGGACGCGGTGGTGCATGTGGTTCAGCGCTGGAAGGGTCCACACGTGCCCATGGCTTCGCTCGCGCCGTCGATCTGGCTGCAGGGCATCGCCGTGATGGTGCTCGTTGGCCTCGTGGTCGGGGCGGTGCCGGCGGCACGGGCGATGCGCCTGCTCGTGGTGGATGCGCTCGCGGGGCGCTGAGCGCTACGGCGTGTCTGTCAGGCCGAAGTGGCGCAAGGGGGCATTGCCGGGTGATCTCGCCGGGCTTCTTCATCTCCCCGGCGGCTGCGGACCGCGGACCGGCAGCACGAGGGCGATCACGCCGAAGGCGGGGTTGTCGTAGTAGTTGCGCCGGTAGTAGCGCACGCGGCGCGTTTCGTTCAGGACGAAGGTGGTGCCGGGGGCGGCACCGAGTCCCGCGGGAGGATGTTGCTCCGTGTAATCGAGCGTCATGCCGAGGTGCAGATACTGCCCCCGCTCGAGATACACCTGGCCGGTCAATCCCGGCACAGCGATCCCGAGCTGCTGCAGCGTGAAGCCCGCATGGGTTCCCCAGGCGCTCGCGGTCTGCTCCCAGGCGACGTGCGCCACGGGCGTGTACGCAGGGCTCCCGCGCAGGATGTCGGCGATGGAGGTGAGGTGGTACTGGGAGGTGGGCAGCAGGTCGATGAGCTGTCCGATGCCCGAGCCGCCCGGCGCCTCGCCACCTGTCACCGTACGCGCCATGCCGGCCTCCGCCTGCCAGTCCTCCGGAGTCCCGAGCGCGACTCGCGCGCGGAAAATCACGATCTCGACGAAATACCGTCGCAGGTCGGTCGGCGGTGTGGTGCTCGGGGCGACCGGGGTTGCGGAAGCCGCGGCGCCCGCGTTCGAGGCGGCGCCGGATGTCGCGACCGGTGGGGTCTTGGCGGCGGGTTGAGTCTGGGGGGGCGTGTGTGCGGGCGCTGCGAGCGCGCCACCCCTCGCGGTTCCGTTGGAAGCCAAAGAGTGGGCGGAGGCGGGGTGCCAGGCGGCCACGGCCAGCGCGAACAGGGCGGTCACAGACGGGCGGTACTCCATGGGGGGAGTCTACCGGATCTCTAGTGCGGCTTCGCCTTCGAGCCCGGCGCCAGGCGCTTCATGAGCGCGGCCGCGAAGTCGAAGCGCGCAGCTTCCTCGGGCATGGCGCGCGAGATGCGCAGCTTGAGCGGCCCTTCCAGCCGGTACTCGCGCGGCGCCTGCTGCATCAGCTTCACCAGCGCGCCCGGCTCGACGGCGGTGCTCTGCTCGAAGAGGATGGCGCCGCCCGAGGGCCCGAGGTCGAGCCTGCGGATACCGAGGGCGCGCGCGGTGAGTTTCAGTCGCGCGAGGCGGATCAGCCGCTGGGCGGGCTCGGGCAGCGGGCCGAAGCGGTCGTGGATCTCCGCCGTCAGCTCATCGAGCGCCTCGGGGCCGCCGGCGGCGGCGATGCGCTTGTAGAGCCCGAGGCGCACGTGCACATCGCCGATGAAGCTCTCGGGCAGGAAGGCCGGCAGGCGCAGCTCGACTTCCGTGGCGGCCGCGAGCGGCTTCTCGAGGTCCGGCTCGCGCCCGGCCTTCAAGGCCGTGACGGCCTCCTCGAGCAGGTCCAGATACATCGCGAGCCCGATCTCGGACATCTGGCCGCTCTGCTGCTCACCGAGCAGTTCCCCGGCGCCGCGGATCTCGAGGTCGTGGGTGGCGAGGGCGAAGCCCGCTCCGAGCTCCTCCATCGACTCGATGGCCTCGAGGCGCTTGGCCGCATCGCCGCTCAACGCCCGGCGTGGAGGGGCGATCAGGTAGGCGTACGCCCGGTGGTGGGAGCGTCCGACCCGTCCGCGCAGCTGGTGCAGCTGCGCGAGCCCCATGTGGTCAGCGCGGTTGATGATGATGGTGTTGGCCGTCGGCACATCGATGCCGCTTTCGATGATCGTGGTGCACAGGAGCAGATCGAAGCGGCGGTGGTAGAAGTCCACCATCAGCTGCTCGAGCTCGCGCTCGCGCATCTGGCCGTGGCCGATCCTGAGGATCGCCTCGGGGATGAGTCCCTGGAGGTCCGCGCCTAGCTTCTCGATGGTGCGGATCTCGTTGTGCACGAAGTAGATCTGCCCACCACGACGCAGCTCGCGCAGCACTGCCTCGCGCAGCGTCGGGCCATGCCACTCGATGACGAAGGTCTTGATGGCCAGCCGCTCCGCCGGGGGCGTGGTGATGAGCGAGAGATCGCGCAGGCCGCCGAGGGCCATGTTGAGCGTGCGCGGGATCGGCGTGGCGGTGAGGGTCAGCACGTGCACGTTGGTGCGCAGCGCCTGCAGGCGCTCCTTGTCGCGCACCCCGAAGCGCTGTTCCTCATCGATGATCAGCAGTCCCAGGTCCTTGAAGCGGGCGTGCGCATGTAACAGGCGGTGGGTGGCGATCACGATGTCGACCGAGCCGCGCTCGAGCCCCTCGAGCGTCGCGCGGGTCTCGCGGGCGTTGCCGAAGCGGGAGAGCCCTTCGATGCGCACGGGCCAGTCCGCGAAGCGGTCGCGGAAGTTGGTGAGGTGCTGCTGCGCGAGGAGCGTCGTCGGGGCGAGCACCGCCACCTGCTTGCCCGATTGCACCGCGGCGAAGGCCGCGCGCATGGCGACCTCGGTCTTGCCGAACCCGACGTCGCCGCACACGATCCGGTCCATGGGTCGCTCGCTGCCCAAGTCCGCGAGCACCTGCCGGATGGTTTCCCGCTGGTCGTCGGTTTCCTCGAAGGGGAAGGCTTCGACGAAGGTGCGGTAGTCAGCCTCGTTGAGCGTGAGTTTCAGGCCCGGCTGGGCCTTGCGGCGGGCATACAGGTCGAGGAGCTCCGCGGCCACGTCGCGGATCTGCTCGGCGGCGCGCTTGCGCGCCCGGGCCCATTGGTCCGTTCCGAGCTTATGGAGCGGCGCGCTCTCGGGAACCGCCCCGGTATAGCGCGTCACCAGATGCAGGGCATGGACCGGCACGTAGACCCGATCGCCGCCCTGGTACTCGAGCACCAGGTATTCCCCCGCCTGGCCCGCGATCTCCATCGGCGCGAGGCCCACGAAGCGCCCGACGCCGTATTCCTCGTGGACCACCGGCGCGCCGGGGTTGAGATCCTGAAGGTCGCGCAGGATCGCCTCGGGGTCGGCCGCCGCGCGTTTGCGGCGCCGCTCCTGCCTGGCCCGCGCTCCGAAGAGCTGCGCCTCGGCAATCACCGCGAGCGGCGGCTCGCGGAGCCACAGCCCGCCGAGGTCCGCCGCCACGCACAGAGCGAGCGCGGAGGTCCCGGCGAGGAACTCCTCCCATCCCGACACCAGCTGCACGGTATGGCCCTGCGCGCGCAGCAGCTCCTGCAGCACCTCGCGGCGGCCGGGCGAATCCGCGGCGATCAGCGCACGGCCGCCGAATTCGGCGAGAAAGGCGTCGAGCGCCGCGAGCGGGCGCTCGGCGCGCATGTCGACCCGCAGCTCCGCAGGTGCAAGCGCCGGGAACGCGCGCGCATCCTGCGCTGCGGTCTCACCCGGCGTTGCGCTCGCGAGAGTGATGGAGCTGAACCGCTCGAGGTGCTGCGCGAGGGCCTCGGGGTCCACGAACAGCTCGGCAGGGGAGAGCACCGGCCGCTCGAGATCGTGCCGGCGTTCCTCGTAGCGCGTCTCGATGTCCTTCCAGGCCCTCGAGAGCGCCTCCGGCAAGGCCGCATCGCGCACGATCACGGCATTGGCCGGCAGATAGTCGAACAGGGTGGCGCTCGTCTCGAAGAAAAGCGGCAGGTAGAACTCCACGCCCGCCGGCGCGAGCCCCTCGGCCACCCCTCGATAGACGGCCGAGCGGGTCGGATCGCCCTCGAAGCGGGTGCGGAATCGGCGCCGGAATTCCCGGACCGCCTCCGGATCGAGCGGCATCTCCCGCGCTGGCAGCAGGCGCACGCTCTCGATGGTCTCGAGCGAGCGTTGGGAGTCAGGATCGAAGCGGCGGATGGCCTCGATCTGCTCATCGAACAGGTCGATGCGCAGCGGCTCCGCGGCGCCCATCGGAAAGACATCGAAGAGCGAGCCGCGCACCGCGAATTCGCCCGGGCTCCTCACCTGGCTGACGCTGGCGTAGCCCGCATCCGCGAGGCGTTGGCGAAACGGCTCGAGGTCGAGCGTCTCCCCGCGTGCCAGCTGGAATGCGCGCGCCTGCACGTACTGCTTGGGAGGCAGTCGCTGCATGAGCGTGTCGGCGGCGACGATCAGGCAGCCGTGCCTGATGTGGGGCAGCTCGTAAAGCGTGCGCAGACGCTGCGAGATGATGTCCGGATGGGGCGAGAACAGGTCGTAGGGCAGCACTTCCCAGTCCGGGAAGGTGAGCGGTGCGAGTCGCTCGCCGGCGAAGAAGGCGAGCTCACCCGTCAGCCGCGCGATCTCGCGGGCCGCATCGACCACCACGACGTAGAGTTTCTGGTCGGAGCGGGTGGCCTCGGCGAGCGCCAGCGCGGCGGCGCTGCCGTGAAGATGGTGCCAGTGCAGGTGCCGCCGGGCGGCACTCGGGACGGGCGGATCGAGGACTCTCAAACGGTGACCGGGGCTTCCGTGATCGTAAGACGCGGGGCGGCGGGCACGCAGTATATGTCGATCGCGCCTGAGCGGCCACGCAGCTGCATCGGCGGCAATTCCGTGGCGCCGATCTCGAAGCCCAGGGCATCGAGCGAGAGTTTGAGCGCGCGGGAGAAGAGCATCTCTCCGGCGCGGGCGCGCTGGCAGAGCCGGGCGGCGATGTTCACCGTGTCGCCGATGAGCGTGTAGCTCATGTAGGAGCTCGAGCCGATATTGCCGGCGACGACATCGCCCTCGTTGATGCCGATCCCGAGGCCGGCCTCGACCCCGTAGCGCTCCCGCCACGAGCTGGCGAGCGCGCCGAAGCTGTTCAGCATTTCCTGCGCGGCGCGCACCGCCCGGCGGGGGCTGTCGGGCTGCTCGAGCGGCACCCCGAAGCCGAGCATCAGGCAATCGCCGGCCATGTGGAACACGGTGCCATCGTGTCGCAGGGTGATCTCGGTGAGGAGCGAGAAGTATTCGTTGAGCAGAGGCACGACCTGACGGGCCTCGAGCCGCTCCGAGAGGCTCGTAAAGCCGCGCAGGTCCGCGAAGAGGACCACGGCATGGGTGCGCAGGTCATCGGCGGACAGCAGCGTTTCCCGCACCTGCACGTCCTCGAGGATTCTCTCGGCCAGGTTGGGAGAGACGTAGCGCAGCACGGCGCGGCGCAGGACTTCTTCCCGGCGGCGGACCTCGGCCTCGAGGTGCGCCTGGGCGAGCTTGCGCCGTACGGCGCCGGCTTCCACCAGCTCCTCGATATTGATCGATGATTCAATGGCCAAGGGAGCCTACCTGATGTTCTTCTCTAAGAGTCTCGAGGCGCTAGGGTACCATAATCCACTGGCTGCACGTCGGGACGCGGCGACAGTGTCGCGTGCTCGCGTCGCAGAACGCTTAACGGCGCGGAGCGCCGTAAACTTGAGAGAATGAGAAGCGGATCACGGACCCGCGCCGCGACGGTCCGCCAGGGCGCTCGCGAGGAATGCGCGCCCGGGCGCGAAGCGATCAGGAATGGTTGGGCTGGCGACTCGCGTGCACCACCGAGTGCACGACGCGGGTGAATTCGAAGAACACCGAGAAGCCCGGATAGTCCCAGCGCGTGATGGGCGGCTTGCCCACGGTGGGATAGCGTCTTTCGGGCGGCCCGAAGTGCGCCTCGACCTGGTGCATGGTCTCGCCCCGGTGCGGGTGCGCGATCGAAGAGGGCGCGACCATGAGGCGACCGTGGACCACGATCGTTTCGGCTGACGCCACGGCCACCGTGCAGCCCAGGAGCAGCGCCAGGAGAGTTCGTGCACGCATGAGCGGACCTCCTCGAATTGCGCACTATACACTCGCCGCGCCACCTTCAAGTCCGCCCCGGGCCGCGCGAACCGGATTCTGTGACGGCAATCAACCGCCGGGCGGCGGGGCGGCTATGGTTAAATGCCGGGGATGTTTCACCCGCTGTCGCTGTTCGTGGGATGGCGCTACGTGCGCGCGCGGTCCCACAAGTTTTTCGTGTCGTTCATTACCTGGACCTCCCTCGCCGGCGTGTGCGTGGGGGTGGCGGCGCTCATCGTCATTCTCTCGGTGATGAACGGCTTCGAAGGGGACCTGCGGTCGCGGCTGCTCTCGCTCGATGCCGATGCCCGCGTCGTGATGCGCGATCCGGGGCAGCACGCGGCCTCCACCGGCCCCGCGCCACTGCGCAGCGCCGAGAGCCTGATCCGCGGCAGTCCCGGCGTGACCGGCGTCGCCCCCTACGCACAAATCCAGGCGCTCGCGGTACGCACTCCGCAGATGCTGCCGGTGTTGCTGCGCGGCATCGACCCGGCGGCCGAGCCTTCGGTCACCCGACTCGCCCACGCCCTCAAAGCGGGCCGCCTCTCGGACCTCAAGGGCGGCACCGATCGGGTGATCGTGGGCGAGCTGATCGCCGAGGAGCTCGGTCTCGAGCCCGGAGACCGGCTCACCCTGCTCATCCCCGCCGTGACCGCGGGCGGGGTCCCGGAGCCGCAGCTGCGCCGCTTCACGGTGGATGGGGTTTTCTCGGTGGGGCTCGCGGATCACGATGCGACGCTCGTGTACGCGAACATTCAGGACGTGCGTGCGCTGTTGCCGGCGGGCGGGCTCGATCAGGGACTGCGCGTGCGCTATCGCAATGCGCTCGAGGCTCCGCGGATCTCCGCGCAGCTGCGGGCGCGTCTGCCGAAGTCCCTCCAGGTGATCGACTGGACGCAGGACAATGCGGCCTATTTCCGGGCGATCCGCATCGAGAAGACCATGATGTCGCTCATCCTGCTGCTGATCGTGGCGGTCGCCGCGTTCAACATCGTGGCCATGCTGGTCATGGTGGTGAACGACAAGCGCACCGACATCGCGATCCTGCGCACCTTCGGCGCCTCTCCGCGGCGGGTGCTCGGCATCTTCCTCATTCAGGGCCTGACCATCGGCTGGCTCGGGGTGGCGCTCGGGGTGGCGCTCGGCCTCACGCTCGCCTGGCACGTCACCCCCATCGTGAATTTCCTGCAGAACACCTTCGGCTTCCAGATCTTCAACTCCAATGTCTACTACATCACCACCATCCCCTCGGTGGTCAAATGGACCAACGTGTGGGCGATCGGCATCGCGGCGCTCGTCTTGACGGGCTCCGCCACCGTCTATCCGGCGGTGCGCGCCGCGCGCACCTCGCCTGCCGAAGCGCTGCGCTACGAGTAGGCGCGCGATGTCCAAGCTCTACGAATGGCTGATCGGCACGCGCTATCTGCGCTCGGCGCATCGACGCGGTTTCGTGTCGTTCGTGGCGCTGATGTCGGTGTGCGGACTCGCCCTCGGGGTGGCCACGCTCATCGTGGTGCTCTCGGTCATGAACGGCTTCGGGCGCGAGCTGCGCAGCCGCATTCTCAGTGTCACCTCGGATGCGACCCTCATGGGCCTGCAGGGCACCATCTCCGGGTGGCAGGCCGTGCAGCGGCAGGTCGAGCGCCAGGCGCACGTGCTCGCCGCCGCCCCGTACATCGAGGAACAGGCGATGCTCTCCCACGGGCAGCGGATCGCCGGCGCCTCGGTGCGCGGCGTGCTGCCCACCCAGGAGAAGCGGGTCACGGCGCTCGCGCGCCATCTGGCCGCGGGGAGTCTCGAGGACCTCAGGCCGGGCCGTTACGGGGTGATCCTGGGGGTGGATCTCGCGCGCGCGCTCGGCGTGAAGGTCGGCCAGTCGGTGGTGCTCATCGCACCGGAGGGTATCGCCACCCCCGCCGGACTCGAGCCGCGTATGCGCCGCTTCGAGGTGGTGGGACTCTTTCACTCCGGCATGTACGAATACGACCGCCAGCTCGCGCTCATCAACCTGGCGGACGCCTCGCGGCTCTTCGGGCTCGGGCCGGATGAGGTCACTGGCCTGCGCCTCAAACTCGATGACCCCTGGCAGGCCCCGCAGGTGGTGCGGCGGGTGGCCTACGCGCTCGGGGGCGCCGGATACTACGTGAGCGACTGGACGGACAAGCACGCCAACTTCTTCCGCTCGATCGAGATCACGAAGTCCATGATGTTCGTGATTCTGTCGATGATCGTGGCGGTGGCGGCGTTCAACATCGTCGCCACCCTGGTCATGATCGTGAAGGAGAAGCAGTCCGATATCGCGATCCTGCGCACCTTCGGCGCGCGTCCGGTCAACGTGCTGGCGGTATTCGCCGTGCAGGGCGTGCTGATCGGTCTTGCCGGCACGATGCTCGGGGCGGCGCTCGGGGTGCTGCTCTCCGATCACCTGCAGGCGCTGGTGAGTCTGCTCGAGCGCCTGGTGCACACCCAGTTTCTCAATCCAAAGGTCTACTACATGAGTGAGCTGCCGGCCCACGTCCAGGGCTCAGATGTGCTGCGCGTCTGCGGGGTGGCGTTCCTGCTGTGCGCGCTGGCCACGATCTATCCGGCCTGGCGCGCCGCGCGCACCGCTCCGGCGGAGGCGCTGCGTCATGAATGAGGTGCCGGGAGGAAATTCCGAGGCGGCGACGCGGCGGCCCCGCGGGGGCGAGGCCGGGGATGGGGCGGGCCCTGAGAAGGTGCTCGAGGCCCGCGGGGTCTCAAAGAGCTTCCAGCAGGGCCCGGTGACGCTGCAGGTGCTGCGCGGCGTCGAGCTCGAGATCGCCCGGGGCGAGCGGCTCTCGATCGTGGGCGCCTCGGGATCCGGCAAGACGACGCTGCTGCAGATTCTCGGCGGCCTGGATCGTCCGAGCGCGGGCACCGTGATGATCGACGGGCGCGATATTCACGGCCTCACCGAGCGCGACCGCGGTGAGCTGCGCAACCGCACGCTCGGCTTCGTCTACCAGTTCCACCATCTGCTGCCGGAGTTCTCGGCGCTCGAGAATGTCGCGATGCCGCTCCTGGTGCGCCGCGTCAAAGTCTCCCAGGCGAGAGAGCAGGCGAGAGAGCTCCTCGAGCGCGTGGGGTTGGGCGAGCGGCTCGGCCATCGGCCGCACCAGCTCTCGGGCGGGGAGCGCCAGCGCGCGGCGGTCGCCCGCGCCCTGGTCACCCAACCGAAGATCGTGCTCGCCGATGAGCCGACGGGCAATCTCGATGGGATCAATGCGGAGGCGGTATTCGAGTTGATGCTGGAGCTCAACCGCGAGCGTGGCACGAGCCTGGTCGTCGTGACGCACGATCCGCGGCTCGCCTCACGCATGGACCGGATTTACGAGCTGCAGGGCGGCAGACTGCTCGAGCGGGCGCGGGAAGGGGCGCAGCCGCTGCCTACAACACCGCGCAGTGGCGTGTGCGATAGCGCCGTCTGACCTGCCAGCGCCACACGAGCTCGAGCCCGATCCAGCCGGCGAGGCCCGCCACGACCGAGCAGACCAGGCACCCGAGGAGGAACGGGCGCCAGATCGGGCCGAGGCCGTACTCGAGCCACTGGAAGCTCAGATGGAACGCGAAGTGATGGACCGGGGCGCGCAGCATCAGCGTGCCGACCCGGTACGCGAGGTAGTAGAGCGGCACCATGGTGAGCGGGTTGTTGACCAGCCAGACCGCGCCGTAGACCATCGGCAGGTTCAGCCGCCAGGTGAGCGCCACGATGCCGGCGACCAGCGAGTGCACCGGCAGGGGAATGAAGGCGATCGCAAGGGCCCAACCGAAGGCGCCGGTGACGGCCCGCCGGTGCACGGCCCACAGCTGCGGGTCGAGCAGGCGGTCCCCGAAGAGGCGCAGCACCCGATGGTTCTGCAGGAAGTGGGGGGACGGGAGGAGTTTCTTCAGCAGGCGGCGAGGCATGATCCGTGAACTGTATCATGGCGGTCGCCACGAGGACCGGACGGCCCTTCGGGGTCGGGCGGCCCTACTGTATGATGCCGTGTCGCCAACCAATGGGGTCGATTGATGTGGGAAATCGTGCGGGCGGGCGGCCCGCTCATGTGGCCGATCATTTTCTGCTCGATCATCGCCGCGGCGATCGTGCTCGAGCGGCTCTGGACGCTGCAGGATAGGCGCGTACTGCCGGAAGAGCTTCCCCGCAAGGTCTGGCAGCTCATCGAGAACGGTCAGGTCACCGACAAGGTCATCGTGGCGCTCGAGCAGCACTCGCCGCTCGGCCGCCTGCTGGCGGCGGGGCTCACCAACCGCCACCGCTCGCACGAGGTGCTCATGGAGCGCCTGGAGGATGCGGGCCGGCATGTCGTGCACGAATTGGAGCGCTACCTCAACACGCTCGGCACGATTGCCGGAGTCTCGCCCCTGCTCGGGCTTCTCGGCACCGTCACCGGCATCATCCGCGCGTTCGACGCCATCCAGGCGGGCGGCATGGGCAGTCCCACGGTGCTCTCCGGCGGCATCGCGGAGGCCCTGGTGTGCACGGCCGCGGGACTCTGCGTGGCCATTCCCTCCCTGATCGCGTACCGGTATCTGCGTGGCAAGGTCGAGCGTCTCGTGGTCGAGATGGAAAAGCACGCGATCCGCATGGCCGATGCGCTCGAGGCGGCCGCTCACGTGCCGCGCGCCGGCGCCTCGCGCGTGGAAGCGGCGGAGCCACCCCCAGCAGCGGTTCCCGCAGCCCGCTTTGCGCGAACATGAACCTCAATCCGCGGCGCCACGAGGAGCCGGAGATCAACGTCGTTTCACTCATCGACGTCGTGCTGCTGCTGGTGGTGTTCTTCATGCTGTCGAGCCGGTTCACCGATGAGGGGCGCCTGCAGGTGCGCCTGCCTCATGCGAGCGCCGTTCCGAGCGCCACCTCGCAGCCCGAGCCGCTGGTGGTCACCGTGACCCAGGGGGGCGATTATCTCGTCAACGGGCGCGAGCTCATCAACTCCCGTCCCGACACGCTGCGCTCGGCACTGATCCAGCAGGCCGGCGCCGATCGCAGCATGATCGTCACGATTCGCGCCGACGCGCGTGCGACCCAGCAGTCGGTGGTCACGGCGATGGATGTGCTGGGTCAGCTGGGTTTCGTGAAGCTCGATATCGCCACGATCAAATCACCCGCGCAGGGCTCGTCTTGAAGCGAGGCACAGTGCCCCACGCGGAGCAAGGCGCCGCCGAGACCTACCGGCGCCTGCTCGGGTACCTGAGTCCCCACAAGGGCGCGTTCGCCCTCGGCATCCTCGGCGGCGCGGTCTACTCGGCGAGCACGGCGAGCTTCACGCTGCTCGCGAAGCTCCTCGGCGATGCGCTGAAGCATCCCGACCCGCGCATGATCGTGTGGATCCCCATCGCGATGGTGGCGCTGTTTCTCGGCCGGGGGATCGGCAACTTCACCCAGACCTACTTCATGGGGTATGTCGGGCGGCGCGTGGTGAAGCGGTTCCGCTCCCAGGTCTTCGGGAGCGTGCTCGAGCTGCCGGTGAGCTTCTTCGACCGCCACGCCGTCGGCGCGCTGCTTTCGCGCCTCACGTACAACAGCGAGCAGATCGGCCAGGCCTGCACCACCTCGGTGGTGATCCTGGTGCGCGCCGGACTCACCATCACCGCGCAGATCGCGCTGCTCCTGTGGCTCAATACGCGCCTCGCGCTGATCGCGCTCACCATGGGGCCGCTCGCGGGCTGGATCGTGTCGGTGATCAACCGACACTTCCGCCGCTATGGCCGGCGCATCCAGGACTCGATGGAGGATGTGACCCGGCTCGCCAAGGAGAGCTTCGAGTCCCCGCGCCTGGTGAAGGTCTACGGGGCGCAGGCGCACCTCGATGCGCAGTTCGAGGCCGTCAACGAGCACAACCGGCGCTCGAACATGAAGCTCATCCTCACCAACGGACTCGCGAATCCCGCCGTGCAGATGGTGACGGCGCTCGGCGGGGCGTTCGTGCTGGCGCTCGCGATCCGCGCTACGGTGAAAGGACAGATGAGCCCCGGCGATCTGATCGGGTTCTTCACCGCGCTCGGGACCATCGCCCAGCCGGTGCGCGAGTTCGTCAGCCAGTCGGGGCCCATCCAGCAGGGGATCGCTGCGGCGCAAAGCCTGTTCGAGCTGCTCGACCAGCCGGGGGAGCCCGCCAGTGGCCAGTACCGCATCGAGCGAGTCCGCGGGGAAGTCGAATACCGCTCGGTTGGATTCTCGTACCCGCAGGGTCAGGGCGCGGCGCTGCGCGGGGTCTCGCTCGAGGCGCCGGCGGGCTCGAGCATCGCCATCGTCGGCCGCTCGGGCAGCGGTAAATCGACGCTGGTGAGCCTGCTGCCGCGCTTCTACGAGCTCGATACGGGCTCGATCCTCATCGACGGGCGCGATATCCGCGAGTACGACCTCAAGTGCCTGCGCGAGCAGATCGCAGTGGTCACTCAGGATGTCACGCTGTTCGATGACACGATCCGCAACAACATCACTTTCGGGCGCGAGGTGTCCGAGGCGGCCGTGCTGCGTGTCGCGGAGGCTGCCCGCGTCCTGGAGTTCACCACGGGGCTGCCGCAGGGGCTCGATACGCTGGTCGGTGAACGCGGCACGCTGCTCTCGGGAGGACAGCGCCAGAGGATCGCGATCGCGCGGGCGCTCTTGAAGGATGCGCCCATCCTCATCCTCGATGAGGCCACCTCGGCGCTCGACACCGAGGCGGAGCGCCACATCCAGGCGGCACTCGCGCACCTGATGCGCAACCGCACCACCTTCGTCATCGCCCACCGGCTCTCGACCGTGGAGCAGGCCGATCGGATCATCGTGCTCGATGCGGGCCAGGTGGCCGAAAGCGGCACGCATGCGGAGCTCCTCGAGCGCGGCGGCCTGTACGCGCAGCTGCACCGGCTGCAGTTCAGCGACTGAACGCCGAACGATGATCGAGGCCTGGCTCAATCGGCGCTGGTACGGGACGTCCGCTCCCGCGGCGCTCAGGCCCCTCAGCGGTCTCTACGGGGCCGCCGTCTCGGCGCGCCGTGCGGCATTCCGGCGAGGCTGGCTGCGGGCGCACCGCGTCGGCGTCCCGGTGGTGGTGGTCGGCAATCTGACGGTTGGCGGCACCGGCAAGACTCCGCTCACCATCTGGCTCGCGCTGCGCCTCGCGCAGCAGGGGCTCGCGGTTGGATTGGTGTCGCGAGGCTACGGCCGCGATTCAGCGCAGGTGAGGGTGCTGGGGCCGGATGCCGGCTGGCGCGAAGTGGGCGATGAGCCGCTGCTGCTTCATCGGCGCACGCGCTGCCCGACGGCGGTGGCGCGCGATCGGGTTGCGGCGGCCACCGCGCTCATCGAGCGCGGCGCACAGGTGATCCTGGCCGATGACGGCCTGCAGCATCTGCGCCTCGCCCGCGACTTCGAGATCGTGGTCATCGATGGCAGCCGGGGATTCGGCAACGGGCGCTTGCTGCCCGCCGGTCCCTTGCGTGAATCCCTTGCGAGGCTGCGGACCGTCGATGCGATCGTCTTAAACGGTGCGCCCGAGCACGAATCGCTTCGGGGCGGCGCGGCGCTTCCCGGCTCGCCGTTCAGCATGCGCCTCGATCCCGGCCCCGCCGAGCGGCTCATCTCGGGCGAGACGCGCGCCATCGAGTCCTTTCGGGGGCGGGTGCATGCCGTGGCCGCGATCGGCCATCCCGAGCGCTTCTTCCGGGAGCTCGCGGCGCGGGGCCTCGATCCGATCCCGCATCCCTTCCCCGATCATCACCCGCTCGGGGCGGCGGAGCTCGACTTCGGGGATGATCTGCCGGTGCTCATGACCGAGAAGGATGCCGTAAAATGTGCCGGGTTCGCGGACCCCAGGCTGTGGTGCGTCCCGGTCGAGGCGCGCTTCAGCGAGGCCGACGCGCAACGGCTCACGGAGCTCGTGCTGCGCAAGATCGATTCATCACCCTACTGCGGGAGTTGGCTCCATGGATGCCCGTCTACTTGAAATCCTCGCCTGTCCCATCTGCAAGGGCACGCTCATCTACCGGCGGGACGCCCAGGTGCTCGTGTGCCGCCTCGACCGGCTCGCCTATCCGATCCGCGACGCCGTGCCGGTGATGCTGGAGGAGGAGGCCCGCCAGCTCGTCGCCGACGATCCGCTCCTCGGGCGCTGAGCGGGGGCCGGTTGTTTCACGTCGCCATTCCCGCCCGCGCCGCCTCCACGAGGCTTCCCGGCAAGGCGCTTGCCCTGTTGCGCGGCAAGCCGATGATCCAGTGGGTGTACGAGAAGGCGAGCGCCTCGGGCGCGGACGAGGTGCTGATCGCGACGGACGATCCGGCGGTCGTGAGCGCCGCGCGCACCTTCGGGGCCGGGGCGCGCCTGACTTCCGAGCGCCACGCCTCGGGCACCGATCGCATCGCCGAGCTGGCCACGCTCGAGCGCTGGCCGGATGAGGACATCGTGGTCAACGTGCAGGGCGATGAGCCGCTCATCCCGCCGGCGATCATCCGCCAGGTCGCCACGGTGTTGGAATCCCACCCACAGGCATCGCTCGCCACGCTCGCCACGCCGATCGCATCGGCGGCGGAGCTGCTCGATCCCAACGTCGTGAAAGTCGTGTGCGACGAGCGGGGACGGGCGCTGTATTTCAGCCGCGCGCCGATTCCCTGGGATCGCGAATCGCCGGTCACCCCGGCCCATCAGAAGCTGGTCACGGGGGCGCGGCGCCATGTGGGCATCTACGCCTACCGGGTGCGGGCGCTCAAGCGCCTGGCCTCGCTCGAGCCCACCGCGCTCGAGCTGACCGAGAAGCTCGAGCAACTGCGTGCGCTCGGGCACGGCATGACCATCCAGGTGGCCGATGCGGCGGAGCGGCCCGGCCCCGATGTCAATACTCCGGAAGACCTCGAGCGCGTGTCGGCGCTCATCGGTTGAGTCGGCTGCGCGACGGAGCGTGGCTTGAGGTTTCTTCAGGTCGAATCGCCGTGCGCGACCCGACGGCAGGAACTTCGGCCCGGGCGGGGGCGTCAACCCGTCGTACCCGTGCGCGTTTTTTGCGCGAGAGGGCCACTGGCTGGGATACTAGGATCATGAGGCGTTTGCAGATACCGGCACTTCCCCGCGCCCGCGCTCTTGCGGGAGCGGCCGCCTTGGGGGCGCTCCTGGTCGGTCTCTCGGGATGCGCCACCGTGCCGCCCCAGCCGGCTCCCCTGTATCGCGTACCCCGGCCGGACACAACCGTTTATGCCTATCCCACGCAGAACCAGTCGCGGCGGCAACAGGAGCGCGATCACTATGAATGCAGCCTGTGGGCGGTCCACGAGAGCGGCTTCGACCCGAGCGCCCCGGGCACCCCGGTCTACGACCAGGTGACCGTCCAGGGGCCTCCGCCGGGTACCGATACCGCCATCGGGGCGGTGGCCGGCGCCGTGCTCGGTGCCGCGATCTCAGACCCCTGGGATCGGGGGGCCGGGGCGATCTTCGGGGCGCTCACCGGCGCCATGATCGGCAGCGCCGGAGATGCCGCCAACGCCCAGGCGAGCCAGCAGGGCATGAGCGATCAGGCCTACCAGGCGCAGCAGGCGATGGACGAGAAGGCGGGCAATTACCGCAGGGCCCTCAGCGCCTGCCTGGAAGCGCGCGGATACAGCGTAAAATAGGCGCGTGAAGACCCGGATTCTCTTCGTCTGTCTCGGCAACATCTGCCGCTCGCCCACCGCGGAGGCGGTTTTCCGTGTCATCGCGGCACGGGAGATTGCGGATCTCGAGCTGGTCATCGACTCCGCCGGCACGGCGGCTTATCACATTGGGGAGCCACCCGATCGGCGCACGCGCGAGGCCGCGGCACGGCGCGGCTACGATTTGTCCGATCTGCGCGCGCGTATGGTCGAGCCCGAGGATTTCGAGCGGTTCGATCTGATCCTCGCCATGGATCGGCAGAATCTGCGCATGCTCGAGCGGCGCGCTCCGATGCCGGTGCGTGAGCGCATCCGGCTGTTCCTGGAATACGCGCCCGAGGCGGGCGAGACCGAGGTGCCGGATCCGTACTACGGAGGCGCCAACGGCTTCGAGCATGTGCTCGATCTGATCGAGGCAGCATCCCGCGGACTCTGCGCGGCGCTGCGCTCAGGAGAAGCGGTGAGCGCCGGCTCTGCAGCGCGTTAACGGCGAACGGCACCCCGAAGAACAGGGGCCCCTGGAAGGGGCCGGCGCGCCAGAGGGGGCCGCGCCGGCCGCAACTTCGGATCCCCGATTACTCTCCCGATCCGTGCCCGCCCTGGCTCCAGTCCGAGGGGGTGGAAGACCACACCACGTACGGCTTGCCCTCATTCGATGGAGGGGCGCCTGGAGCGGCGGAGGGCTCGAAATGCGCCGAGGAGGTGGGCGGCTCCTGATGATGGTGCGCCGGAGCTTCGCGCTGCGTCGGGGCGGCTTCCCGTTGCGGTGGCGCGGGCTCGCGCGGCGTGCTGTCCTCCCGAATCTCCCGGGGCTCGCGAGTCTCCCGAGGTTCACGAGTCTCCCGAGGTTCACGAGGTTCACGAGGTTCACGAGTCTCCCGGGGCTCGCGAGTCTCGCGAGGCTCCTGAGGCGCTGCCACGGGGGAGCGCCGGGGCTGGCTCTCCCACTCGCCCTGTCGTGACCCCTCTGGCGGGGCTTCGCTCGCAGCCGCAGAGGGAGCACGGTGCTCCGCTGCGCTCTCGGGAGCCGGGGCCTGACCGCCCGGGGTCATCGCCTCGGATGGGCCACCCTCGCGTCCCGCCCCTGTGCGCCGACCGCCTCGGCGGCCGCGCCGGCGGCCACGGCGTTCGCCGCCACCCTGGCTCGGACCTCCGCCGCCACCTTCCCGCGCGCCACCCCGTCTGCTTTCGCTTGCGGCTTCGGGGTGGGGTCGTTCTGCAGCGGGCCCGGAAGCCGGCTCCGTCTGAGGAGCGGCGCCGGCTGCGCCGTGCGGCTCGGTGGGCCGCCGGGTGGCGTCATGATCACGGTGACGCCTCTCCGGCCGGTCGCGGCGATCGCGGCTCCTGCCTTCCGCGCTGCGGCTTTCGCCGTGTGGGCGTCGGCCATCGCCACGGCGTGGGGGCCGAGCATGATCGCGCCGCACTTCCTGCGTCCGCTCGCCCTGACGATGAGCGCCCCTGTGGGCGGGGGATTCCGGGGCCGGGGCCGCGGCAGCGGCCTCGGCCTCGGTGGCGAACAGCCCCTTCAGGCGCGACCAGAACCCCTTCGCCGGGCGAGCCTCGCCGACGCTCGTTTCGGGCACGGCGGCGGGCGCAACCGGATGCACCAGGATGGGTGTCGGGGTCGACGGCAGGACGGCAGCGACGGCGGGAGCCTCGGCGGGCGGGCGCTTGTCGCGCGCGCTGCCGGGCTCTGCCACCTCGGGCGCCACGGGCATCAGGTAGCTGGTCTGACGGTTCTCGGGTAGTTCCGTCTCGTCGTCGCGGACCCGCCTGATGGAGTACTCGGGTGTCTGGATGTGAGGGTTCGGAACGATCACGAGCTCCGTCGAGCCGCGGGTTTCCAGGGTGCGCAGCCACTCGCGTTTCTCGTTGAAGAGGTAGGTGGCCACTTCCACCGGCAGCTGCGTGATCACCCGCACGGTGCGGTCCTTGCGCAGCTCCTCGCCGATCAGGCGCAGCACCGCGAGCGCCATCGACTCGACGCTGCGGATATTGCCCTTGCCCTGGCAGCGCGGGCAGACGATGTGGCTCGACTCCCCGAGCGAGGGCCGCAGGCGCTGGCGCGACATCTCGAGCAGGCCAAAGCGCGAGAGCTTGCCGATCTGGATGCGCGCGCGGTCCATCTTCATCGCATCGCGCAGCCGGTCTTCCACCTCGCGCTGATTCTTGCTCGACTCCATGTCGATGAAATCGATGACGATCAGGCCACCGATGTCGCGGATACGGAGCTGGCGCGCGATCTCATCGGCCGCCTCCAGGTTGGTATTGAGCGCGGTGGTCTCGATGTCCCCGCCCTTGGTGGCGCGCGCCGAGTTGATGTCGATCGACACCAGCGCCTCGGTGTAGTCGATGACGATGCTCCCTCCGGAGGGCAGCTGCACCTTGTGCGCGTACGCGGACTCGATCTGGCTCTCGATCTGGTAGCGGGTGAAGAGCGGG
This sequence comes from Pseudomonadota bacterium, assembly GCA_021777555.1. Lineage (GTDB taxonomy): Bacteria > Pseudomonadota > Gammaproteobacteria > Steroidobacterales > Steroidobacteraceae > 13-2-20CM-66-19. The sequence continues at coordinate 187,878 of JAJYDK010000001.1, forward strand.
ATGTCGTCGCTGTAGAGCTTCAGGCGCCGCTGCGCATCGGTGGGCATGAAGCGCTGCATGTATTCCTGCGCCTTCTGGAAGGCGGCCTGGTCATCGCACAGCACTTCCCCGATGTCATCGGAGAGGTAATCGCGCAGCGCCCGCGTCACCGCATCGCTTTCCCGGAAGACGAGGAACGGTGCGGAGCGGCCTTCGGCGGCGGCCGCGATCTGATCCCACTGCGCCCTGAGGTTATCGAGGTCCCATTGCAGCTCCTCGGCGCTGCGCCCGACGCCGGCCGTGCGGATGATCGCGCCCATGCCGTCGGGGATCGTGAGCTGGCTCATGACCTCGCGCATCTGGTCGCGCTCCTCGCCCTCGATGCGCCGCGAGACGCCGCCGGCGCGGGGATTGTTCGGCATCAGCACGAGGAAGCGCCCGGCGAGGCTGATGAACGTGGTGAGGGCGGCCCCCTTGTTGCCGCGCTCCTCCTTCTCGACCTGCACGATCAGCTCCTGGCCTTCGCTCAAGAGCTCGCGGATGTTGAGCCGGCCGCCCTGGGGCTGCTGGCGGAAGTAATCCCGAGAGACTTCCTTCAGTGGCAGGAAGCCGTGGCGCTGGGCGCCATAATCGACGAAACAGGCTTCCAGGGAAGGTTCGACGCGGGAGATACGACCCTTGTAGACGTTCGCTTTCTTCTGTTCTCGGGAGGGAATTTCGATGCTGAGGTCAAAGAGTTTTTGTCCATCGACCAGCGCGACCCGAAGTTCCTCCTCCTGAGTCGCATTCACGAGCATTCTCTTCATGTGCCCCTACTGTAAGGTGGTGAGGGGCCGGCAAGCATAGGGAAGGCCGCGGCGCGGACGCGCTGCGGCGGCGAAGATTCTTCAAACCCGGCGCATGCGCGCGAGTCTCGATATTCACGATGCACGCCACTTCATGGGGCGGGTGCCGGAAAACCTTCGGTGGTCTCAACCGTAAGGCACAGCGCGCGGAACCGCTGAGCGGTTCGACGCCGGCTGCGCGATCTTGTCGGCCCAATACGATGGCCTCTGCACGGAGGTCCAACTAATACGCGGCGCAGTGCGCCGCCAACCATTGGCGCGTCCCGATATTACGGACGGCGAGGCGAGTATACTGCAAGGATTGCTGTAGAAACAGCGTCTTACGCGGAAATTTCACGTGTCGCAGGACAGGACTGAGAATCGGGCGCAGGTGCGCTATCTGGATGTCGCGGAGGAGGAGGCCGGACAGCGCCTGGATCGCTACCTCGTCCGCCACCTCGAGGGCGTGCCACGCACCCGTATTTTCCGCATCATTCGCAAGGGAGAGGTGCGGGTGAACGGCCACCGCGCCGGCCCCGAAGCGCGCCTCGCAGCGCGCGACCGGATCCGGATCCCGCCGGTGCGCGTTGCGCCCGAAGAGGCGACGCCGCAGGGGCGAGGCCCCTCGCCAGGTCTGCTCGAGACCGTACAGCGCGCCATCATCCACGAGGATGAGCGGCTGCTGGTGCTCGACAAGCCGGCCGGGGTGGCGGTGCATGGCGGCAGCGGCATCAGCTTCGGGGTCATCGAGGCCCTGAGGGCCTTGCGTCCGGCCGAGTCGCTCGAGCTCGTGCACCGGCTCGATCGTGACACGAGCGGCTGTCTTCTGGTGGCGCGGACACCGGCGGCGCTGCGCACCACCCATGCGCTGCTGCGAGAGGGACAGTGCGAGAAACGCTACCTCGCGCTGCTCGCCGGCAAGTGGGAGCTCGGGCGCAAACGGATCGATGCCCCCCTGCGTACCGATACGCGGGTCGGGGGAGAGCGGACCGTGCGCGTAGATGCCTCGGGCAAGGAGTCGGTGAGCGATTTTCAGCCCGTCCAATTCTTCGGGAAGCGGGCGACGCTGGTTGAAGTGACCCTGCACACCGGCCGAACCCATCAGATCCGCGTGCATGCCGCCCATGCGGGACATCCCGTCGCGGGCGATGAGAAATACGGGGACGCGGAGTTCAACTCGCAGGTCCGGGCGCTCGGACTCGGCAGGATGTTCCTGCACGCCCACAGCATGAGCTTCGAGTGGCCCCGGGGTGGAACCTTCAGCGCGAGTGCACCGCTGCCGCCTGAGCTCTCGAGCGTGCTCGATCGCCTGATGTCCGAACGCAAGCCCCACGGCCGGCAGAGCTCCCGTGGATCCCCCAGGGCGGCTAGGGCAGCGCGAACCCCGCGCGCCGCAGCGCGCCCGCGAGCCAGATGAGCGGCAGACCGACGAGCGCGGTCGGGTCTACGCTTTCGATGCTCTCGAAGAGCGCGATGCCGAGGCCTTCCACGCGAAAACCTCCGGCGCAGTCGAAAGGCCGCTCGAGGCTCACGTAGCGCTCGATTTCCTGTTCGCCGAGGGGGCGGAAGAAGACCGTCGTGGTATCGAGGTGCACCAGCCTGATGCTCGCATCGAGGCCGATCACCGCGCACCCGGTGTGAAAGCGCAGCCGCGAGCCGCTGACGCTGGCGAGCTGCGCGCGGCAGCGCGCCGCATCGCCGGGCTTGCCGAGCACCTGCTGGCCGTCGCTCGCGACCTGGTCGCTGCCGATGACCACCGCCTGCGGATACCGGGCGGCAACCGCCTGCGCCTTGGCGATCGAGAGCCGCAGCGCCCGGTCCGGGGGGAGCTCCCCTTGGAGGGGGTCTTCGGGCACCTCGGGCGCAACCGCCGAGAACGGCAGGTGCAGCCGCTCGAGCAGGGTGCGCCGGTAGGGGGAGGTCGAAGCGAGAATCAGCTCAGCCATGAAATTGAAACAAGGACTTGAATCACCGCGGGACTTTGACTTGCCCGTACCTGATACCTATTATACGCGCCCCATGCCGTCGCCCTGGTCCAAGCCGCTCGATATCGACCGGCTGTCCCGGAGCGGGGCGGAATTCGACTTCGATATCCCGCTGGCGGACCTGCCACGCCTGGGCGCGCGAAGCGTCGGAATCGGCGGTAGTGTGCGAGGCGCGGTGCGATTCGGGCGTCGGTCGGGGACTGCGGTCGCCGATCTGTCGCTGACGGGTGCCGCGGCGCTGCAGTGTCAGCGCTGCATGCAGCCGATGGAGTGGCCCGTGCAGAGCACGGTCCGCGTGGCGCTGCTCGCGTCGGCCGCCGAGGCGAGCGCCCTGCCCGAGGAGATCGAGCCCATGCTGGCGCCGGAAGGGCGCATCAGCATTGCGGACCTGGTCGAAGAGGAGCTGCTGCTCGCGCTGCCCATCGTGCCTTTGCACGAGGGCGGCGGATGTGCGGCGGCGCCGGGCACGCCGACCGGCGCGCAGGAAGCGCGCGAACCGGCGACACAGCGGCCGTTTGCGCGGCTGGGCGATTTGTTGAGTCACAAGTAGTTTCGAGGACATTATGGCCGTTCAGAAAAGCCGCAAGACCCCCTCCAAGCGCGGGATGCATCGCTCCCACGACAAGCTCTCGGGTCCGGCGCTGTCCACCGATCCGCAATCGGGCGAGACGCACCTGCGCCACTGCATCACGCCGGATGGCTTCTACCGCGGCCGCCGCGTGCTCGAGAAGCCCTCCGACAGCGAGCAGGAATAACGCTCGAGCCGGCGAGCCCGTGTTGCCGATCGCCATCGACGTGATGAGCGGCGATCGAGCGCCGCGCGAGTACCTCGCCGGCGCGGTCGCGGCGCTCGCCGAGGACGCTGAGCTCGAGGCGCTGCTCGTGGGCGATGGCGGGCTCATCGGCGCCGAGCTCGCCACGTGTCCGGCGCCGCTGCGCGCGCGGATCACGGTCGTACCGACCACCCAGGTGGTCGGCATGAGCGAGCACCCGCGCGAGGCGGTGCGCCACAAGAAAGACTCCTCCATGCGCGTGGCCGTCGAGCTCGTCAAGAGCGGCCGTGCGCAGGCGTGCGTGAGCGCGGGCAACACCGGGGCGCTCACCGCCATCTCGCATTTCGTGCTCAAGACGCTGCCGGGGGTGGAGCGGGCCGCGATCATCTCGGCCATCCCTGCCGCGCACGGCCACACTCAAATGCTCGATCTCGGCGCCAACACCAAGGCGAGCCCCGGGCAGTTGTGTCAGTTTGCGACCATGGGCGCGATCATTTCCCGCGATGTCTACGGGAACGCCTCGCCGCGCATTGGCCTGCTCAACATCGGCGAGGAGGACATCAAGGGACACGAGGTCGTGCAGGCCGCGCACGTGCTGCTCCTTGCGAGCGGCCTTAATTACGTGGGATTCGTCGAGGGCAATGACATCTTCTCAGGCGATGTCGATGTGGTGGTGACCGACGGGTTCACCGGCAACGTTGCGCTGAAGACCATGGAGGGACTTGCGGCCCTGATCGCCGATCGCATGCGCCGCGAATTCCGCGCCTCCTGGCTCGATCGGCTGGCCGGTCTTGCCGCCTACCGGGTGCTCGGCCGCGTCCGCGAAAGCCTCGATCCGCGCCGCTACAACGGAGCGTGCATGGTGGGCCTGGCGGGTATCGTGGTAAAAAGCCACGGCGGGGCTGACGGGATCGCCTTCTCCAGGGCAGTCATCACCGCTGTGCGCGCCGCGCGCCGCGGCCTGACCGGGCACATCGCACAGGCGCTCGCCGCGCCTCAGTCCATCGGGAGTTCCACACTTTGATCTATTGCTCGCCTCATGCTGAGCTCGGCCCATCCGGGGTCGCGGATTCGTCACGTCAGAAATCGCTCCCGGGGATTTTTTCACGCATCGCCGGCACCGGCTCGTATCTGCCCGAGAAGATCCTGACCAATTTCGATCTCGAGAAGATGATGGAGACGAGCGACCAGTGGATCCGGGATCGCACCGGGATCGAGCGGCGGCACATCGCCGCCGATGGGCAAACCACCGTCGATATGGCGGAGCGCGCCGCGCGCGCCGCCCTGGATGCCGCCGGCCTTGCGCCCGGGGATGTCGATTTCATCGCTTTCGGCACCACGACTCCCGACATGCTCTTCCCAAACTGCGGCGTGCTGCTGCAGGCGCGGCTCGGATGTCGCGGTGTGCCGGCTTTCAGCGTTGAGACCGCCTGCAGCGGCTTCATGTATGCGCTGTCGATCGCGGACAAGTTCGTACGCGCCGGGGAGGCGAGGCGGGCGCTGGCGATCGGCGCGGAGACGCTCTCGAGGATCGTCGACTGGAACGACCGCTCGACTGCGGTGCTGTTCGGCGATGGGGCGGGGGCCGTCGTGCTCGAGCCCGCCGATGCGCCCGGGATTCTCTCGACTCATCTGCACGCCGATGGAACCTACAAGGATCTGCTGTACTGCGGTGGCGGGACCGATCTCAGCAAAACCCGCCGGACCATCGCCATGAGTGGGAACGAGGTCTTCAAGATCGCGGTGGGGACGCTCTGCAAGGCCATCAAGGAGACGCTCGCGGCCAATGGGCTCGATCGTTCGGCCATCGACTGGCTGGTGCCGCATCAGGCGAATCTGCGCATCATCCAGGCCACGGCGCGCCGGCTCGATCTGCCGATGGAACGGGTGATCACCACCGTGCAGGACCACGGCAATACCTCTGCCGCCTCCGTGCCGCTCGCTCTCGATGCCGCCGTGCGCTCCGGCAAGATCAAACGTGGCCAGCTGCTGGTGCTCGAGGCCTTCGGCGGCGGATTCACGTGGGGCTCGGCGCTGGTGCGGTATTAGAGGTCCGCGGCGCCGCCCGTGACGCCGTAGGCGACCACGGGCTAATCAGACAAAAAAACGCCGCGCAAAGCGCGGCGTTTTCCGTAACAGCGATTCCGCTCTTACTTGGAGATCGAGCGCTTGAACATGCGGTCGATCTTCTCGTTGGTGGCGTTGATGGCCGACTGGTTCGACTGAGCCAGGGCCAGCGCCTGATTGGCGGTGCTCTGCGCGGCGTCAGCCTTCTGGGCGGCCGACTGGGCGTCGCTCTCGGCCTTGGCGGCCGCGCTCTCGTTCGCCGACTCCTGCGACTGCAGCTGGGCGACCTGCGACTTCAGGTTGGCGATATCGGTCTTGATCGGAGTCAGATCCTGGCAGCCGGCGAGACCGACCACGGCCGCCGCGACAGCAGCCACCTTCACTACGCTCGCGTACTTCATAAAGTCCCCTTGGGGTTGTTGATTCAGGAAATCTTGAAAGGTACAAGCGATCCGCGGTGGAACCCTCCACGCGCAAGTTGGTAAGTCCAACAAATTTGCGGTCGGAATGCAACCCTGATTCGCCTCATTTTAACGCGCCGCCAGCGAAAAACATCCATGTGGGTGCTCGCTCCCGGCTGTGGGGCAAAGTTAAGGAAGGGCAGATGAATGTAAGCTGAATAAATCGCCTGGAGCGATTTATGACGGCGCGAAGCGCCGGCCCCGGAGGGGCGAGGCCCAGGAAGGGCCGAGCAATACATCGCCTGGAGCGATTTATGACGGCGCGAAGCGCCGGCCCCGGAGGGGCGAGGCCCAGGAAGGGCCGAGCAATACATCGCCTGGAGCGATTTATGACGGCGCGAAGCGCCGGCCCCGGAGGGG